>NZ_JBYVJZ010000003.1:0-449878 GCF_058148525.1 Ulvibacter sp. 2210JD10-4 | reverse complement strand
TGTACGGTGATATCCTGGCATAGTGCTGTTGGTGCCACATTGTCTTCCACAGTTACTGTTGCAGTACAGGTAGAAGTATTTCCGTTGTTATCGGTCACAGTAAGGGTTACTGTATTAGCACCTACATCAGTACAATCAAATGTACTTGGCGATACCGCCAGTGAAGCAATTCCACAGGCATCATTCGATCCGTTATCTACATCTGCTCCTGTAATAGTAGCATTTCCTGTTACATCGAGTTGTACGGTAATATCCTGGCATAGTGCTGTTGGTGCTACATTGTCTTCCACAGTAACTGTAGAAGTACAGGTAGATGTATTTCCGTTGTTGTCGGTCACTGTTAGGGTTACTGTATTAGCACCTACATCGGTACAGTCAAATGTACTAGGTGATACAGCCAAAGAGGCAATTCCACAGGCATCATTCGATCCGTTATCTACATCTGCTCCTGTAATAGTAGCATTTCCTGTTGCATCTAATTGTACGGTAATATCCTGGCATAGTGCTGTTGGAGCCACATTGTCTTCCACAGTTACTGTAGAAGTACAGGTAGAAGTGTTTCCGTTATTATCTGTTACAGTAAGGGTTACTGTATTAGCACCTACATCAGTACAATCAAATGTACTTGGTGAAACCGCCAGTGAAGCGATCCCACAGGCATCATTTGATCCGTTATCTACATCTGCTGCTGTAATAGTAGTATTTCCTGTTGCATCTAATTGTACGGTAATATCCTGGCATAGTGCTGTTGGCGCTACATTGTCTTCCACGGTCACTGTAGCGGTACAGGTATCGATCTGTCCAGCACCATCAGTTACTGTAAGCGTTACCGTATTTGCTCCAATATTGGCACAAGTAAAACTAGAAGGACTTACAGATAGGCTCACGGGGCCTTCGGTATCCGTAGATCCACCATCTACATTGGCTCCGGTAATGGAAACATTTCCGGTAGCATCTAATTGTGCTGTGAAATTAGTACAAACTGCCGTTGGAGGATTATCAATATAAGTATATTCAAACTCCACACGACATAGGGTTCCAGATGCGGAACCAATTTCAAATACATCGATTCTCCAGTTTCCTCCGGTTTCACTAATAACTCCTGAATCGAATTGAAGACCAGGAATAACCGAAGCGTCATAAGCAGGACCTAAGTTATAGGTAGTCCCATCGGGAGCAATCACTCTCAAAATATGAGGATTGTAATTATAATTATTACTCGTGATCCTTGCTTTAAAATTGGTAATAGTACCTCCACCAGTGTTAATATTACTGGTTACCGAATCTTGACCATCAACTCCACCATTTAGGCTGGTGAAGTCAAAATTCTGTGTCGCTGTAATTTGCCCGAAAGATATGCTTACGCACAAGGCAAATAAAAACGATAACATAAATGTTATTCTTTTCATAATAAATTTGATTTGGGTTAATGCGGTAAAAGTATTTTTTTTTATAAAAAATTGTTTTTAAATTTTGCATATCATCGAAAAAATCATGCATTTAATCGATTTTTTTAATATTATAATTTATTTAATTATCTGATTTTTAGTCATTTATAAATAATTCATTTTTTTTGAAAAAAAATGAATAAATCCTTAAGAATTAGCAAATTAATTGTAGGAAATGGATTACTGAATTTATAAAAAAAAGATTTATTTTTTTATAATTAATTGAAAATCAATGTTTTAATGTATTTTGAAGAAAATAGCTTTCTTTTGTTAAAATCAAGCGAAGTTCATTGGAAGTATTTTTTATTAGGAACAATTACTGCTTTACGCTTTTCAAGCCCGATTCATCTGCTATCAAAGTACCATCATAATAGAGCGTCCATCCTATCGAATTGGTTAAAATATAGATCTTTTGTAATTCGGAAATCAATCTATTCTGTGCATTGGTTACCAGCTCTGAAGCTTCTATCTTTTTGCGAAGCGAAGTTTCAATAGTATCCTTTATCTTGTTGTAATCTGAAGCTTCAAACGGATTAAAATAATCCTGCTGTACATCATAGTACTTAATATTTGGATTAATGGATAGCTCGGGTTGCGGGATATTTGTAATGGTCACTGTTTTATTGGCTTCGTCAACTTCAGTTTTGATCTGACTTAAATCATAAGCGATACTTGCCTTTGCATTTACAACAACCAACGCTTTTTTATTTGATGAAAAGAGATCCATATAAAATTGTTTAGAATCTTCGTAAGTAAATACCTGTGCATAGTTCCCTTCGGTAACAATCAACTTACCCACATTTTCAAGCTGTTTTTGTATTAATGATGTATTGGCCTCTAACCGTTCCCGTTCTTCTTTCTGATGCTCACAATATCGCAATCCAAAGACAATGAGTACGGCAATGACAATTCCGAATAGGACTTTACGCATCTCTCGAAGTTTTATGAAAGTTACGAAAAAATTACAAGTCGTATTTTACGGTCAACATCAAAATTCTGGGTAGCACCAAATACTGTGATGTAGTATTGAATTGTTCATTGAAACTATCTGTATTGATAAGATTAGTATCCAATAAATTAGTAGCTTGTAACTGTAGCTCCCAAGGGCTGTCTCCTTTTTGATAATACAGGTTAGCATTTACAAAAGAATAGGTATTCTCAATTGTATTGGTGTTGTCACTATAATTGTAATGATCCCATTTTGCAACCAATGTAAAATCTTTTAGGAAATTGACCTCTGCGTTAATAAAAGGCTGGTGTGTATAATAGTTTTGTTTTAAGCCTCCATTATCGTAATTGTTTACTGCTAAACGATATCCTACTTCAAAATTGGGCCAATCTCTAAAATTACTCCGTACACTCCCACTGTAATTTTGTGTAAAGCTTTGACTTTCCTGAATTTCATCATTTATAATATTATTTGATGTATTCAAAGACACATTTCCGCTTAGACTGAACTGGATCTTTTTAATTGTTTTACTGAAACGTCCATTGGCAGAAAAACTCTCATCCGGAAAGTTACTATCCATATTAAAAAGACTTCCCACTTGATTGATCTCCTCAATGCTTGAATTGCTTTTATAACCATTGATACGCCTTGAATAGTTTAATGACCCACTTATATTTGTATAACTGAACATATTAAAATTGAAATAGGTTAGGTCATAAGTATGTGACAGAGCGTTTTCCAGAAAACGATTTCCTCTAAACAGACTATTGTAACTGTTAAACACATAGGCCTCGGCATAATCATTTATATCGGTATATTGCGAAGAAATACTATAATTAAACCGAAGGCTTTCACTTTTTTTCAGCTCTAAAATTGCATTAAAATCCGGTAGCACCATCCAATCGTTCTGAGTTGTAGTTATTCCCAACTGCTCATTCTTTACATCGTAATTATGTAACGTTATCCCAGGTGTAAATGTAAATTTACCCGATTTCAATTTATAATGCATTCCCAGGAAAACATCCGTAAAATTAAACTCCACATTGTTATTGAATTCGCTTTCTGTAAAATTATTTTGATTACCATTATCCAAAATCTGAAAGATCCCTGATTTAAATCTTTGATTGCTCAAAGTACTCCCCAATGTGAAATTGAAATTACTTTTTTTATTGATCACATAATAGTAGTCAATCTTTGCATCCAGTTTGTTGGTTTTTACATTCTTATCCTGATTAATATTGTAAAGGGTTGCAGGCAATAAAGGATCAAATGTTTCATTAGCGGTGTCTGTGGGATCAATTGTAGTGAAAACACCCCGAAACGGAACCGAGTCCTGAATTGCTTTATAAAAAGGATCTTCATTTTGGTATAAATGCTGTACCCGTCCTGCAAAAATATTTTTATCATTCAAAGTGTAGTAAGCATTGATGTTTTGATTGACAGAATACGGGTTGTTCTCTAATGTTTCAGAAATATTATTTGTATTACTATCTACTATAGATACAGTTGTATCGTCTTCTGTCTGCTTTGAAGTTTTTAAAAGCATATCGTAATCCAATTGGAAGTTTGAATTTGGCTTATATATGCTACTTAATTTCAACATTCCTAACCGGCTGCGTTGATCGTTCACCGCATTGGTATTCTCAGTTGCACCGGAAGCAATGTACTGCCGGATCGTATTGTTTACTATATTGGTTTTATTATCTGAAAGAATCGTAAAGCCACTCACGTCCAGTTTTGGATTTATCCTCCAACTAAAATTACCTGCTAGAAATTTTGTATCTATCTCGTTGGCACGATTGTTTTGTGCAACTGCAAAACCCAGGTCACTGTCGCGTATATTAAAACTTGTTTCTCCTGCCCTGTTAAAATTCCTGAAACCCCCGGTAAAGTTGAAATAATCCCGAAACGTAAACGGTACCTCTCCAATATTGTTAAAGTCTGTTATAAGGTTAATACTGTATTTTGGACTATAGTAAAAGAGCTTTGGATGGGTTAGGTAGCCAGCTTTATCATTACCAACAATACCTCCACCAGCTGTAACTTCGCCAAACCAAAAGTTCTTTTTACCTTCTCTGAGCTTTATATTTATAGCTATATTATCCTGGTCGTTCCCTAAACCCCGCATTTGGTCTACTTCATTGTAATTACGTAACACCTCAACTTTATCTACTGCATCAGCGGGAATATTTTTGGTTGCTAATTTTGAATCACTGTCAAAAAAATCTTTTCCCTCCACCATCACTTTGCTAACAGTTTTTCCTTCTACTTCAATTTCACCTTCATCATTTATCTCCACACCTGGAAGTTTTTTCATAACATCACCTAACTTTCGTTCGTTTCCTGTAGTGAAAGAATCTGCATTGTAGGTTATGGTGTCCCCTTTAACTGTTACCGGCATTTCATATACTAACTCCACACCATCCAATTGGTTTTCCATCTCTTTCAGAACAAAATCTTGTTGTATATCCTGCGAGTTTTCAGGAACAGTAAGGATCTGTTCTTTTGTTTCATATCCCAAAAAACTGGCTTTTAAAATATAGGTGTTATTTACCGGAAGGTTCAATTGAAAACGCCCGTCTGCATTGGTTATGCCATAGGATTCAATAGCTCCGGTCTCTTGTATGGTTGCTATAACATTGGCAAATTCTAAAGGTGTCCCAATGCTGTCTTTTATAGATCCTCTAACTTTAATGCTCTGTGCCGGCAGAGATACCGTGAAAAGCAGCAGAACTGCCCAAATTATTTTTGTCATAGCTTTTTTAAAAAATATCCTTAAAATGTTTCTCCTTGTATATCCCTTTTCCCAAAAGTCTTCACGCGCTGCCTTGCCTGTTTTGTTAATTTTCATCCAACAAAACAGGATTTACTATATGACAACTATAAAAGGGACCGGTAATAATAAGACGTACTAACCGCCTATTCTAATCTCAATGTTATTACCATCTTCTCGCCTATTAGATTGAAAGCGTTCATCCATTTCTTTCATTTTCTTTTCCATAATGACATCAAATTCTTCTTGATTCACTTTTTTGCCTTTGGTGGGTTCTTTTATAACTACACCGTCTTTAGGGTTTAAAACAAGTTTACTGCACAAGATAGTTTCCCTGCCATCACTTACTTCCAGTATGAGCCCGGGTAGCCCTCCATAATTTCCTGGGCCGTGTTTCACAGGAATCTGTGGAGTATACCATGCTGTTATGGTTAGTTCTTCTTCTACCGGTTCGGTTTCAGTTTCATCATCATCTCCGGTAGACACCGACATAACTTCGGCCATACGTGTATAAGTTGCTTTGAAACATGTATATTCTCCAATATTCTTTGTTTCCTTCCCGAGTTTCCATTCTACTTCTTCAATAGCGTCCAAGATTAAAAATTGTTTGCCAAACAGGTCGTTTTGATTCACATACCTGTTATCCTTTGTATTTTTGTATAAGATATCGCTTCCACCTGCCGTAGCAACAAAAACTTCTACAACTGCACCTCCTGAAGCAGTTGGCTTTTCTAAATTTTCAACTTCCTTATAAATAGATTCATCTTTATTGAATTGGAGTGTATATTCATTCTCGAACTGTTTCTTGAGCATTGCCATTAACTGATTTCGCATCTCATCGTTCATCTGAGTGCTGTCAAGTTCAACATTCATTTTTCGTTGTGATTTGTAGGTTGCGACGCCCTTTACATTTTGTGCAGTCATTAAAGAAGTCACCAGTAAAGAGCATAATAATGTAAGGCTGATAAAAGTTTTCATAATAGTGTGTTTTTATTTTACCATACAAATATGTGAAGTACCGGTTATTTTTAAAGTTAAGCAGTGTTAACTAGTGTTAATGCATTTGGGTAACAGGGTATTAAGTAGCTATTTTTGACATATGAATGAAATAAAGTACAGATGGTTGTTATATTTTATTAGTGGAGTGATTCTAGCTACCTTATGTATTCAGGTGTATTGGAATTATAAAAACTATGAAATAGGGAAGCAACAACTTATCAATGATGTTCAGGCAAGTTTGGATAAAGCAGTAGACGGTTATTACACAAGCTTGGCCAAAGAGAAAACATTTAGTTTTATTGCTGACTCTACCGTATCAGACTCTGTCATAATGGAGAATATTACAAGGGAATTTATTCTTAAAAGTCCCCGGATTGAATTCGACACTATTGACAATATAATGGGCCGCAAACATAACCTTATAGATACCTCCTTAAGAAAGCTATCCATTTCCAAGAGTAAAAAAAGAGACAGTATTAGCATTGAAATTAATGATAGTATTCCTCTGGATTTGAGAAATAAGTTAATAACCGAAACGGGAATCATTGCCAAATCATTAGAGAAACTTACTTCCAAAATAGTTGTTTCATTTTCTGAAGATTCACTTTCTTTAGCAATCATCGATAGTCTGGTCTCCGTAGAGTTGTTCAGAAAAAATATAGACATAGATTATGGTTTGTCCTACCAAAATTTCTATCAAAATGAGCAGGAATTACGATCAAATATTATTGACAGGTCCACTCTAAAAACAACGACGGTTTCTCCTTTTTTTTCACACGAGTCCGCGCTAACAATTCATTTTGGAAATATTACACTTCCTGTGCTTAAAAAGAACTTAGTTGGTATTCTTCTTTCTTTTTTACTCGTAGGGAGTATCATTTTCTGTTTGCTGTATCTGTTAAAAATAATTAAAGAACAAAAGCAACTTGCCGAAGTAAAGAATGATCTTATAAACAATATTACTCATGAGTTTAAAACACCAATAGCAACTATAGGTGCTGCAATGGAGGGTATTCAGGTTTTTAATAATGAAAATAATATTGAAAAGACACAGCGTTATGCGAAAATTTCGAGAGAGCAGGTCGAAAAATTAAACGGAATGGTTGAAAAATTATTGGAAACTGCCACTCTCGACAGTGAAAAGCTTTCTTTGAATTTTGAAAACCACAACCTGGTAGAGCTGCTGCGAATTGCTTCACATAAAGAAGAATTTTCAGCACTGGATAAAACCATTGATTTTACTGCTTCCAATGAAGAAATCATATATTCTATAGATATTTTTCATTTTGAAAATGCCATTAATAATATAATTGATAATGCTATAAAATATGGAGGTGAGGCTATTTCAGTAGCTATTAAAAAAGCAGAGTCTGAAATAGAAATTACTATTAGTGATACCGGGAAAAGTCTTAGTGAAGTTCATAAAAAACAAATATTCGAAAAGTTTTACAGAGTCCCAAAAGGTAATACTCACGATGTTAAAGGCTTTGGTATAGGGTTGTACTATTCCAAAAAAATAATTGAAAAACATACAGGCAGTATTTCTCTCCAGCTTAATAGACTTACTACCTTTAAAATTGTCCTCCCTTATGAGCGCTAAGATAAAAATACTTCTTGCTGAGGACGAGCCATCTTTAGGACAAATTATAAAAGAGAGTCTTGAGACCAGAGGGTTCTCCATTGTTCATTACACTAATGGTAAAGAAGCTCTGGAAGGCTATTATAAAGAAAGTCCTGAGCTTTTGGTTCTGGATGTGATGATGCCAAAAAAAGACGGATTTTCTTTGGCAAAGGAAATTAGAATGCAGGATAAGCATATTCCTATTATTTTTCTAACTGCAAAATCACAAACCCAGGATGTTATAGATGGTTTTACCTTAGGTGGTAACGACTACCTTAAAAAGCCTTTTAGCATGGAAGAGCTTATCGTGAGGATACAAAATTTACTTAGATCCAAAATAACTCCTTTAGAGCAAAAACAAATAATAATTGGGGATTATGTATTTGAATTTAAGAAACAGAGTCTTCAATTTAAAACGGAGGATCCTGTTTCACTTACACACCGGGAGGCACATTTATTATATCATTTAAGTAACAACAGAAATCAGGTATTAGACCGGTCTGTAATATTAAAAAAGCTGTGGGGGGATGATGATTTTTTTAATGCACGTAGCATGGATGTGTTTATTACAAAGCTTCGAAAAAAACTCAAAAAGGATCCTATCGTTAAAATTATCAATATTCGTGGGTACGGGTATAAATTAATTTGCTAAATACTTCCGGGCATTTTGTACCTTGTCCATACTTATGAAACAATTGTTTATCATTTCATTGATTTTTGTTCAAGTTACGATAGGGCAGGAATTGAAGCCTACTTTGTCAGTTCCACTATCAGCAGATACTTTTGTGGGTATTGACAGCTATACGAACTATTATTTTATAAAGGACGGTATATTTCACAAACAAGGTCCTGAAGGAACCTTTGTATTTAATGATTATTTGTTAGGTGAAATCACTTCAGCAGATATTATAAATCCTTTAAAAATTGTTCTGTTTTATGAAGACGTGAATACGGTCATTCTTTTAGATAATAAACTCAATGAGATGGAACGTATTAGCTTTAACACGCTCACTGATTTTATAAATATAAGAACTGCAACTAACGCCGGGAACAATAGTCTATGGGTTTTTAATATAGACTCGCAACAACTGGAGCTATTTAATTATCGCACCAATCGCAAAACAACTGTTTCACAGCCTTTTCCCGGGAAATTAATATCGCAAGCCAGTAATTTTAATTATTGTTTTATACTTACCGAAAACAAACTGCGAAAATTTAACCTCTATGGAAGTATGCTTTCCGAAAGGAATGTAAGTGGCTTTGAAAAAATCATTTTGCAAAATGAAAAATTAATAGGCCTTAAAGAAAGTGAGTTGTTTTTTATTTCTGAAAATTCCGTTGAACCCATAAAAATCCTACTTCCCGAAAACACAATAAAAGACTTGCACTTTACGCAAGATTTGCTGTATATTTATAACGGAATAAATATTCTCACATTTTCACTAACTCAACCAAAGCAGTAGATTTATGCATGTTGCGATTGCAGGAAACATAGGCTCCGGAAAGACTACTTTAACAAGATTACTGGCAAAACACTATAAATGGAAAGCTCATTTTGAAGATGTTGAAGACAATCCTTATCTCGATGATTTTTACAATCAGATGGAGCGTTGGTCATTTAATCTCCAGGTGTATTTTTTAAATAGTCGTTTTCGTCAAATTTTGGATATTCGTGAAAGTGGGAAGGATATCATTCAGGATCGTACGATCTATGAGGATGCTTATATTTTTGCACCCAATCTTCACGCCATGGGGCTCATGACCAATCGCGATTATGAAAATTACCGTTCCCTTTTTGACCTAATGGAAAGTGTTACTGAGGGACCCGATTTACTTATCTATTTACGTAGTAGCATTCCTAATCTGGTGAATCAGATTCATAAGCGCGGCCGTGAATATGAAAATTCAATAAGTATTGATTATTTAAGCAGATTGAATGAACGATATGAAGCCTGGATTCATAAATACAACAAAGGCAATATTATTATACTTGACGTGGATAATCTTGATTTTGTTGATGACCCGGAACATCTGGGCAAAGTAATTACTAAAATCGATGCCGAACTACATGGTTTGTTTTAAAATAATATGGTATAAAAAAGCCCGAGTAAATTACTCGGGCTTTTTTATTTTACACTGTTAAAAGATTACTGTTTTTTCTCTTCAATAACTTCAACTTCTTCAATTACTTTATCTCCTTTCACATGTATCGCATCTTTTAGAGCTTCTACTTGCGTGTTTACTTCTTCCTCGGTTCCCGAAAAGGTTTTGATTTCGGAAGTAGTTTCTCCATCTTTAGTGGTTTCTATAGTCACATTTGCAGTGGTGATATCACCTTCTACAGACATTTCAACTTTCATTTCTTTAGAAACTTCAGTTTTACCCGCTTCTTCCACCTGAGCAGCTTGCTTGTCTGTCAAAACCATTTTGTTACCATCTTCGTCTATAAAGATCATTTCCTCGGAAGTATTATTCATAGCTTCATCACTATGTAATCCATGACCACCTAAAATTGGAGCGATCACTAATCCAACTAAACATGTTAGCTTAATCAAAATATTCATAGAAGGTCCTGAAGTATCTTTAAATGGATCACCTACAGTATCTCCTGTAACTGCTGCTTTATGTGCATCACTACCTTTATAGGTCATCTCACCATCGATCTCCACACCTGCTTCAAATGATTTTTTAGCATTATCCCATGCTCCTCCTGCATTATTCTGGAAAATAGCCCACATAACTCCACTCACACAAACTCCGGCCATGTAACCTCCAAGAGGCTCAGCACCAAATAGTAGTCCAATAACTATTGGTGTGATAATTGTTAACAAACCAGGTAATATCATTTCTTTTAATGCGGCTTTGGTAGAAATATCAACACATTTCGCATATTCCGGAGTACCGGTACCTTCCATAATACCTGGAATTTCTTTAAATTGGCGACGTACTTCCTGTACCATTTCCATTGCTGCTTTACCAACAGATTTCATAGCCATTGCCGAGAAAACTACAGGGATCATACCCCCTACAAATAGCATTGCTAATACATCTGCTTTAAAGATGTTGATCCCGTCAATACCTGTAAAAGTAACATAGGCAGCAAATAAGGCTAATGCTGTTAACGCTGCAGATGCAATTGCAAATCCTTTCCCAACAGCAGCAGTTGTATTACCTACTGAATCTAAAATATCGGTACGTTCACGAACATGTGGTTCCAGTTCGCTCATTTCTGCAACACCACCGGCATTATCTGCAATAGGTCCAAATGCATCGATCGCTAATTGCATAGCAGTTGTTGCCATCATTGCAGAAGCTGCTAAAGCAACTCCGTAGAATCCAGCCAATTCATACGAACCATAGATAGCGGCAGCAAATAATAGAACGGATAGAAATGTAGATTTCATCCCTACAGCCAAACCAGCAATAATATTAGTAGCGGCCCCTGTAGATGAATTCTTCACAATATCCATGACCGGCTTTTTTCCTAAACTTGTATAATACGCTGTTACGGCAGAGATTAGTGCTCCAACTGCCAACCCGATACAGGCTGCATAAAATACATTGATAGAAGAGATTTCTTTAGTACCTTCTCCAAAGAAGTTCATCGTCATGGTCTCCGGTAACATCCAATCAATTAAAAAGTAGCTGGCGATCAACGTTAAGATGATTGCAGTCCAGTTACCCATATCCAATGCCTTTTGAACCTGAGATTCTTTTGCATCGTTATTTTTTATTTTTACAAGGAAAGTTCCAATGATCGAAGCTAAGACACCCACACCGGCAATTACCAACGGAAGTAAAATAGGCCCCATATTATTAAATGCATCTGTAAATTGTGACATTGAAGACATATCTCTTACCAGATAATTCCCCAGTACCATAGAAGCCAGTACTGTTGCAACATACGAACCAAACAAGTCAGCTCCCATACCCGCAACATCTCCTACATTATCTCCCACATTATCTGCAATAGTCGCAGGGTTACGAGGATCGTCTTCCGGAATACCTGCTTCAACTTTACCAACTAAATCGGCTCCTACGTCTGCAGCTTTTGTATAAATACCACCTCCCACACGAGCAAACAATGCAATAGATTCAGCTCCTAAAGAGAACCCGGCAAGGGCTTCCAAAACTATGGTCATTTGATCATAGAAATTTCCGCCTTCTGTAACAAACTGACCCACAAAGAACATGAAAAACAAACTCAGTCCCAATACTGCCAAACCGGCAACACCAAGGCCCATTACAGTACCGCCTCCAAAAGAGACTTTTAAAGCTTGAGGTAAACTTGTTTTAGCAGCTTCGGCTGTACGTGCGTTTGCTTCGGTTGCTATACGCATCCCTATGTTTCCTGCTAAAGCAGAAAAGACAGCACCAAAAATAAATGCCGGTACGATCATCCAACTGGTAGATGGCACCAGTGTAGATACTATATAGAGTAATACAGCAGCGATCACTGCAAAGATTACTAATAATCGATATTCAGCATTCAGGAAAGCCAAAGCTCCCTCTTTAATACTTTTTGAAATAAATTGCATGCGCTCACTTCCCGAGGATTGCTTTTTAACCCAACTCATTTTAATGAGCATAAAGAGTAGTCCTAAAATTGAAAGTACTATTGGTACGTAGATAATGTTTTGTTCCATTATATATTTTTGTTATTTAGAAATCATTTCAAATTTGCGACTGCAAAAGTAAGAAAATTTTACTGGGTGCGAAATAATAAAAAGAAAGAAAAAAGGCTGTCATAATTTGACAGCCTTAGGTAAAAATTAAAGTTATTATAAAATTAGTAGTTACGCGTATATCTTACATTTTCAGCTAACAAGCTATAATCACTACCATCTCCAGTTAAAAAATTTGTCTTTAATGTTCGCTTGTTGTATTGCTGTGGGAGATAGACTTCAAAATGTAAGTGAGGACTGGAAGACCAACCTACATCGCCACTATAGCCAATAGGTTTACCTTTTTCAACAATATCTCCTCGCTTAACTAAAGATCCATTTTGTTTTATATGTGAATATTCGGCAAAAGTCCCATCCGAATGATATATCAAAATATAATTTTTATTTTTTTTACAAGCTATAGTTTCACAAGATTTACTGTTGCCTTGCTCTACACTTACCACAATACCACTTCTTGCCGCATGAATTTCTGTGCCTACAGGCATTTCAAAATCTATTGCATAGATATTGTCATGGGAAGAAGAACCATTATAGCCCTGTATGATCTTATAAGATGCTCCTTTTTTAAAAGGCAAATAATATTGAAAAACAGCATCATAATTTGTATGGTTAGGATCTCCAAAATTAGTTTCTGCCGTAAAAGTAAAGCTATAATCATCAAGAGCATTGATCACTACCATGCTAGTGATCTTGTGTTTTACACTTTTTGGCGGTATAACATAATACCTTTTATATTTATCTTCTACTTGAAGATTTCTTAAAACAAAATCAAATTGTACATACACCGGGCTGACCTCATGGTTATCTGCATATAGAGCTAATCCTCTATCTGCATATTCCTGATAAAAAGTGACATTAGGCTTCGCGTATAGCGAAATAGTCAACATACAGAATACTATAATACTAATCGTTTTCATTTGATGAGTACTTTAGGTTAAACTAAAAGAGGTAAGTTGCCAGTTAGCAGGGGAAGGCTAAAGATACAAAAAAAACTAAAACGAAAAACCAAAAACACCTGTTACACCAAATTTACGTGCATCGGGGTTCTGTAAGTAGTTACCACGGAAATTAAAATCTATACGAAATATCCTAAAAATATTACCAATTCCAAAGCTATATTCGTAGTAAATATCGCCCGGAGCTTGATACTCTATCCCTGAAGCATTTAATGCAATATTTTCAGAGGAAATTTCACCATAAACTGCTCTAAAACCAATAACCTCACGCAAATTAAGCTTCCGCAGTAATGGGATACGTGAAAATAAACGTCCTCCAAAGTTATGCTGTAAATGCAAAGAAGTATAAGTGTCACTTACAAATTCGTAATAATCCAATTGTGTAAAAGAGTTATAAATACTAAAATAGGTCTGATTTCCCGGAATTGGATTCAATAGACTTAATGGCACTTCGCCAAAGGTTTTACCTACCTCAACTGTAGAATATAACCTTCCAAGTCCTCCAATATTCCATGGTTGTGTATACAATGCCTGTAATTTTTGATATTCAAAATCACCGCTCATTATTTCTTTTAATCCATAGCTATAGCCCAAATAAAAGGAAGGATAATTTCCATCATTAATTATAGTTCTTTCCACACCATAGCCTGAGGTCTTTTTATTAGGTGTATAATTAAGAGCCAGTTCAATTTCCGGTTGTGAGATTTCACTTCGTACTTCTCCTGTAAAAACTCCATTTTCTTTTACATTATAGTCAATACTGAAAGTTTCTGTAGCAGAACGTAAGGTTCTGTAAGAACCTGTTAATCTAACCACAAAATTCTTTGCAGGTTCTATAGAAAATCCCGCAGTGCTCAAATTAATTCGGGTTAATCTGTCGTTCGCACCTACCGATATTAATGAAGATGATGCTAAACTCCTTCCCAGAACATCGTTACTATTAGTAAGACTGGCTCCCGTTTGTTCAACATCTTTTCGGTTTCCTCCAAAAATAGTAAGTCGTGTTTTCCTGTCTAATAGCCATTTGGTTGAAATTCCATATTTAAATCGCTTATCCTTAAACCCGTATGCTCCAAATCCTTCTATACGCCAAGGATCGTTCTGACTAAAATAGGTACGCCCCCCCAAACGGATACGCATTCCTTCAGCTTCATTAAATCCAAAAATTGAGAATACTGGACCAACATCAAAATTATTGACCTCATAATAACCGGATGCCAGTGTAGCTCCTATATTATATAATGTTTTAAAACGTGGAACAGTCTTGAGCGTATCAAGCATCTTGTAAACACCTTTTTCATCTTTGCTTAACTGCTCCATTCGGTGCTTATCCCAAAAATCGTCCGGGCGATTATATACCTCAAATTGATATGGGTCAACCTGTTCACTATAGAACTTTTTATCTTTAGGAATATCAAATACATAATTGTCGTATAAGGTCGTTCGTTTTCCATAAATACCTCTCGCTCCTTCTTTTTTCCGAAGACTGAAATCACTTAAAAAATAATCCCGCGTAATCAAGAAAATAGAATCGTTCAATACATCAAATTCCTGTTCTATATATACTTCACGAACCCAGTTAAGGTTAGCACTTTTAGATGCTTGAAGATTTATCTCTTTAATTGCCCAGGTAGTATCATTTACCCAAAAATCTCCTTTAAAGGTAAGTTCATTTTTACGCCTTGGATAGTATACTATATTGTAGCACCATTTATTATCTCTATAGGCGCTATCCAGTAAAACATAATTGTAAACATCTATCCCTGTGCGTGACAAAGGACTCGTAAAGGCTTTATCAAAAAATTTAAGGTAGTTGTCATAGACATCATATTCACTATACAGGTCTTTAACAAAAGCTATAAGTGTTTGGTTATTTTCAAATCCGGAGTTTTTATTTCCTTCCAGGATATCTTTTTCTTCATTCAATAAATTGTCACCATATACTTTAGAAGATGCTTCATTTATAAAAATTGGCAGATAGGTATTCCCGGTAATTTTTGATGTATCTATTTGGTCAAAAACAAATTCCATCCCTCTGAATATCTTACTTTTTATAAGGGCCGAATCTATTGTGTTTAAATCAAACTCAAGCTTTTCATATTTATCGTATTGATATTGTTTAAATTTTTTCACTCCATTTTCGCGGCGATTTTCCCAGATCTTTCTAAGAATATCTATAGCAGGATTGTTCTTTTTTGATTGCTTTCCACTAATGATTACAACTTCGTTGAGTGCAGCAGCTTCTTCTTCAAGAAGAACCACCATATTATAGTTACTACGCTGGGTAAGTGTTACTTCCTTATTGGAAAAACCTATGAATGAAAAAATTACTCCGGTATAGGTATTATCGCTCTCCAAATAAAAACGTCCATCTTCATTAGAGATAGTTCCTTCATTAGAGTCTTTAAAAATAACATTAGCAAAAGCAACAGGACCTCCCGAAGCATCTTTAATAACACCACTAACTTTAGTTTGTGCCAGGAGCACACAAGTAAATAATGCAAAAAATAAAAATAATGTTTGCTTCATAGCAGGATTAAGGGAATCGATAGATTGGGAACGTTTTTTTATTGAAAAAAGTACATCCTAAACTTACTTATACATTACTTTTTTAACCGCTTTTATAACATCATTGCTATTAGGCAGCCATTCTTCTAAAAGCACAGGAGAATACGGAGCCGGAGTATCGGCAGTATTTATTTTTACAATAGGAGCATCTAAATAATCAAATGCCTGGCTCTGCACCTGGTATGTAATTTCGGTTGCAATATTGCCAAAAGGCCACGCTTCTTCAAGAATGACCAACCGATTTGTTTTTTTTACCGATTCCAAAATAGTAGCATGGTCCATTGGACGCACAGTACGCAAGTCGATCACTTCGCACTCAATACCCTCTTCAGCAAGAGCATCGGCAGCTTTATAGGCCTCTTTTATTATTTTTCCGAAAGAAACAATTGTCACGTCTTTTCCTTTTCTTTTTATTTCAGCTACACCTAAAGGAATTAAATATTCTCCTTCAGGCACATCTCCTTTATCACCATACATCTGTTCACTTTCCATAAAGATCACCGGATCATCATCCCGAATTGCACTCTTCAACAAACCCTTTGCATCTGCCGGATTACTGGGAACTACTACTTTAAGTCCCGGACAGTTGGCATACCAACTTTCAAAAGCCTGGGAATGCGTTGCTGCTAATTGCCCGGCCGAAGCTGTAGGACCACGAAACACAATTGGAATATTGATCTGCCCACCTGACATTTGGCGCATTTTTGCAGCGTTATTGATAATTTGATCAATTCCAACCAAAGAGAAGTTGAAGGTCATAAATTCAATAATGGGACGGTTTCCGTTCATTGCACTACCTACGCCAATTCCTGCAAAACCAAGCTCAGATATAGGCGTATCGATCACACGTTTGGCACCAAACTCATCCAACATTCCTTTACTGGCCTTATAGGCACCATTGTATTCGGCGACTTCTTCACCCATTAAGTAAATACTTTCATCGCGACGCATTTCTTCACTCATCGCCTCGCAAACAGCTTCTCTAAATTGTAAGGTTTTCATAAAAATCGATTCTTTTCTATTCCTGAGAATTTTTCAGGAAAAACAAAAATACTATTATTTATATGTGAAGGTATATTTTTTCTGAAGTTTTAATTGAAATTTGTTATGCATGCATAGTATAATTCATAAAATATATATGTATCTTCGTAGCCCATAAATTCACAATTATTACAAGACAATTTTTATGAAAATATTAGTGTGTATTAGTCACGTACCGGATACAACTTCCAAAATCAATTTTACAGACGGAGATACAAAATTTGACACCAATGGGGTGCAATTTGTGATCAACCCTAATGATGAATTTGGACTTACCCGTGCTATGTGGTTTAAAGAAAAACAGGGTGCTGCCGTACATGTGGTAAATGTTGGCCGACCAGAAACCGAACCCACTTTACGTAAAGCATTAGCTATAGGTGCAGATGAAGCTATTAGAGTTAATGCAACCCCTACCGATGGGTATTTCGTAGCAAAACAATTAGCAAATGTTGTTAAAGAAGGTGGTTACGACCTCGTAATTGCAGGTCGCGAATCTATCGATTACAATGGGGGAATGGTTCCCGGAATGCTTGCCAAAATGACCGGAGCCAATTTTGTAAATACGTGTATTAGCCTCGAAGTAGAAGGAAGCAATGCGACGGCAATTCGTGAAATTGATGGTGGTAAAGAAACATTAAGTACCAATTTACCTTTAGTAATAGGTGGTCAAAAAGGACTGGTACAGGAAAGTGACCTTCGTATTCCAAACATGCGTGGTATTATGCAGGCGCGCTCCAAACCCCTCCATGTAAAAGAGCCTGTAGATGCTAATACTAAAACACAGTCTGCATCTTTCGAAAAACCTGCCCCAAAAGGAGCAGTAAAGTTGGTAGATAATGTGGACGATCTAATCAATTTATTACATAACGAAGCCAAGGTTATTTAAAAGAAAAATTAAAAAATATGTCAATTTTAGTATATACAGAATCCGAAGACGGAAAATTTAAAAAAATTGCTTTTGAAGCGGTCTCCTATGCAAAAGCAATTGCAGATATGATGGGAACATCTGTTATTGCTGTCACAATAAATGGTGGCAATGTTTCAGAGCTGGGAAATTACGGTGCAACTAAAGTTTTGGAAGTTTCCAACGAGAAGTTAGCTCAATTTAATGCCGAAGCTTATGCCGACGTAGTAGCACAGGCTGCCAAAAATGAAGATGCGGCTGTAGTAGTTCTTACATCAAGTGCCAACAGTAAATTTATGGCTCCTTTAGTAGCTGTAAATCTGGAGGCAGGTTATGTTCCTAATGTAACCGAACTACCGGTAAGCACTGCTCCGTTTAAAGTAAAACATACAGTATTTACCAATAAGGCCTTTTCAACTACCGAAATCAATACCAATGTGAAAGTTGTTGGGCTGGCAAAAAATGCATTTGGATTAGAAGAAAATAATACAACTGCTACCTCTGAAAGTTTTGCTCCACAACTAAGCGATGGAGATTTTTCAATTGAAGTTGTTTCCGTAGATAAGGCAGCCGATAAAGTAACTATTGCCGATGCAGAGATCGTAGTATCCGGAGGTCGTGGATTAAAAGGCCCTGAAAATTGGGGAATGATCGAAACTTTAGCTGAAACATTAGGTGCTGCTACAGCTTGTTCAAAACCTGTAAGTGATATGGGGTGGAGGCCTCATAGCGAACACGTGGGGCAAACCGGGAAGCCGGTGGCCTCGAACCTGTATATTGCCATAGGTATAAGCGGAGCGATCCAACATCTGGCCGGTATTAACTCATCAAAAGTAAAAGTGGTCATTAATAACGATCCTGAAGCTCCTTTTTTCAAAGCAGCAGATTACGGTATTGTAGGTGATGCTTTTGAAGTAGTACCGCAACTCAACGAAAAATTAAAAGAGTTTAAAGTGCAAAACGCATAATTTTTATTACTTTGTGCCTTAGAAAAAGGGCTGTTTGGGGAAGGAAACATCCTTGTTTAAACAGCTTTTTTTATTCTGAATTATGAGTTTAGTAAGACTTAATATAAAAGGAATATCCTACAGCCAAACCCAAAATGGTGCTTATGCACTTATTTTGAGTGAAGTAGATGGTGACCGAAAACTTCCTATCGTTATTGGTGCTTTTGAAGCACAATCCATTGCCATTGCACTTGAAAAAGAAATAAAACCTCCTCGCCCACTCACACACGATCTTTTTAAAAATTTTTCAGATCGTTTTGATATCGTTGTAAAGCAGGTCATCATACATAAATTGGTAGATGGTGTATTTTACTCCAGTATTATTTGTGAACGTGATAAAATTGAGGAGATCATCGATGCCCGCACCAGTGATGCTATTGCACTGGCCTTAAGGTTTAAAGCACCTATATTTACTTACAAAAACATTCTTGATAAAGCCGGTATTTTCCTAAAAACCACTCCAAAAAAGAAAAAAGAAGAGGTCTCTAAAGAAGAGGAAGCTGTTATAGAAGAGCTTATTTTGGGAGAGGATAAAGAATCTGTTAAAATCACCAGTGAAGATTACACAAAATTTTCATCAAAAGAATTAAATCAAATGCTCGATCAGGCCGTAGCCAATGAAGATTATGAAAAAGCAGCCAGAATTAGAGACGAAATTTCAAAAAGGCAAAAATAGCGTATGCGTAATTTTCTATTCCTGGCAATTGTATTAATAGTTCAAACAGTAACTTTTGGGCAAGATATCCATAAAGACTGGCAATTTTCAACTATAGAAAATGATAGAGGTAAAGCACTTTTTCCCATTAATTCTGAAAAAGATTTCTTTCACTTAAATAACGGCACTTTTAAATATGAGCTTGAGGCCAAAGACAATTTAAAAGCATCGGGAGATTATATCTTTCAAAATAATTTACTGGTACTTTTTTACAATCAACCCAGTGATACCATCCGCCGTTATCGCGTTTCGGAAATCACCGATTCTACTTTGGTTTTTTCAGAAAATAATATACACTATTCTTTTATTGCAGCTAATGAAGTGATTACAACTGTTTCAGAAGAAAAAACAGAAGATTCCACGATCATTCCCTTACAGGGTTTTTCTATGGGTAGCCTATGGAGAGGGCTCTTAGGAATGGTCTCTTTGATCTTTATAGCATTTTTATTTAGTGCCAACAGAAAGGCCATTAATTGGAAAACAGTTGGCATAGGACTGGCAGTTCAATTACTTATTGCCATTGGAGTTTTAAAGGTGCCTTTTATACAAAACATTTTTGAAGCTATTGGTAAAGTGTTTATCAGCATTCTGGATTTCACACGTGCCGGTAGTCAATTCTTATTTGAAGGGCTAGTTGTAGATATGGATACCTTCGGGTTTATATTTGCGTTCCAGGTACTTCCTACCATTATCTTCTTCTCAGCATTGACTTCTGTTTTATTTTATACGGGAATCATACAAAAAGTAGTACAGGCAATGGGATGGTTATTGTCTAAGTTATTAAAGATCTCCGGAGCTGAGAGCCTGAGCGTTGCAGGAAATATATTTTTAGGGCAAACCGAAGCTCCTCTCTTAATTAAGGCATATTTGGAAAAGATGAATAAGTCTGAAATGCTCTTAGTAATGATTGGTGGGATGGCAACGGTTGCCGGAGCTGTATTAGCTGCCTATATTGGATTTTTAGGTGGTGACGACCCTGTTTTACGTTTAAAGTTCGCAAAGCACCTATTGGCTGCTTCAGTAATGGCTGCACCGGGAGCTATTGTTATTTCCAAGATCTTATATCCTCAAACCGAAAAGGTTAATACAGATGTAAAAGTATCTTCAGATAAAATTGGATCTAACTTATTAGATGCTATTGCAAATGGAACAACCGAAGGATTAAAACTTGCCGTAAATGTAGGTGCCATGCTTTTGGTATTTGTAGCGATGATAGCATTGGTTAATGGGGTTTTAGATTTAGTAGCAAGCTTTGATGGATTTACCATAAGCAAATTAAATATTGATTGGCACTTCACCTCACTCAATGAAATTATAGCAAGTCACACTGCTTACGACGGACTCTCATTAGAATTTATTTTAGGGTATATTTTCGCACCTCTTATGTGGCTGATTGGTGTTGCCAGGGATGATATGATGTTAATGGGGCAGCTATTAGGTATAAAACTAGCTGCAAGTGAATTTGTTGGTTATATACAATTGGCCGATCTAAAAGACGTATCTAGTGCTATTCATTTTAAGTATGAAAAATCGATAATAATGGCTACTTATATGTTATGTGGTTTTGCAAATTTTGCATCTATTGGAATACAAATAGGAGGAATAGGCTCTCTGGCTCCCGGACAACGAAAAACCTTATCCAGATTTGGAATGAAAGCCTTGATTGGAGGAACTATTGCTTCTTTAATTTCTGCCACGATTGCGGGTATGATACTTGGTTAATAACTTTTGAAATAATTTACAGACCTCATTCTCTCGGTTTACAGCTTTTTTTTACTTTAGAAACCTAATCTTGAAAAGGAATTCATGCAGCAATATCACAACCTTTTAACTCACGTACTTGAAAATGGAAATGTTAAGCAGGACCGTACCGGCACCGGCACTAAAAGTGTTTTTGGCTACCAGATGCGTTTTGACCTAAGTGAAGGTTTTCCAATGATCACCACAAAAAAATTACACTTAAAATCTATCATTTATGAATTGTTATGGTTTTTAAATGGTGACACTAATGTAAAATACCTTCAGGAAAACGGAGTGCGTATTTGGAACGAATGGGCTGATGAAAATGGTGATTTAGGGCCTGTTTATGGACGCCAGTGGCGCAATTGGAATAACGAAGAAATTGATCAGATCTCAGAGATCATTAAAACTTTAAAGAATAATCCTGATAGCCGCAGAATGTTGGTAAGTGCATGGAACCCAAGTGTATTACCCGATACATCCAAACCTTTTGCAGAAAACGTAGCGAATGGAAAAGTGGCTTTACCGCCCTGCCATGCTTTCTTTCAATTTTACGTTGCAGATGGGAAACTATCTTGTCAACTTTACCAGCGAAGTGCCGATATTTTCTTAGGAGTCCCTTTTAACATTGCGTCTTATGCACTACTCACTTTGATGATAGCTCAGGTCTGTGGTTACCAACCCGGAGATTTTGTACATACTTTTGGAGATGCCCATATCTATAGTAATCATATGGAACAAGTTGAGCTTCAATTATCACGAGAAATTAGACCTTTGCCCAAAATGTTGTTAAATCCAAATGTAAAAGATATATTTGGCTTCAAATTTGATGATTTCACACTAGTCGATTACAATCCGCATCCACACATTAAAGGAGCGGTAGCTGTGTAAAAACAATACCCTACTTATGAAAAAAGCATTTTTAATTTTAAGCATTTTATTTTCTACAACCTTATTCGCTCAAGAAGATTGGGGTGATGTTGAAAAAAATAAACTAACCATGAAAGAGATCGCTCCCATATGGCCGGGATGCGAAAAGGGCAGCATATCTGAAAAGAAAAATTGCTTCTTTAAAAAACTGTCTCAACACGTTGCCAAGAATTTTAAATATCCTCCTGAAGCCTATAAGAAGAATGAACAAGGAAGAGTAATTGTTGACTTTATTGTTAATGAAAAAGGGCTTATTGAAGTGAAGAATGTAACCGGAGGGAGTGCTTCTTTAAGAGCCGAAGCCAAAAGAAATATTCTTGCTATTCCGAAAATGGCAAAACCAGGTATGCTTGGAGGCAAACCGCGAGCTATTAAATATTCTGTTCCGTTTACTTTTAAAACTGGCAAATAGTAATGTTCAAGACAATTTTTATTCTTAGTTTTCTATGCATTTCTTCTATTGTTTTCTCACAAGATGAAGCCACCACTGTAAAAGAAAAGGAAACAGGTGAAGATGTGGGCTTCGCTATTATAGAAAATGTTCCTGTTTATCCCGGATGCAAAGGAAGTAGTAACAAAGAGTTAAAAGACTGTATGTCGCAAAAAATAACAAAGCACGTACAGAAAAAATTTAGAATTTCTATTATTAGAAAACTAGGCTTACCGGAAGGCTTGTCAAAAATTTACGTACAATTTAAGATTGACAAAAAAGGAAAAGTAGTAGATGTACACGCTCGTGCAGATCATCCAAAACTTGAAAAAGAAGCCATTCGTGTTGTTAAGTCCATTCCAAAGATGAAACCGGGAATGCAAAAAGGAAAAGCCGTTGGAGTGTTGTATTCGTTGCCCATTAATTTCAAAATTGAAAATGACACGCCCAAGAGAGGTGGCAAAAAGAAATCATAAGATTTAGCCTTTAACATTCTCTAAACATCTTTATAAAAAACGATTTGTATCTTTAAGGAGTTGGCAAAAAAACCGACTCTTTTTTTATGATCGAAACTCAAGACCTGGTTTCCTTTTTTTTGGAAACCCGTCAGCATACCGAAGACATTTGTAAACCACTGGAAATTGAAGATTATGTTGTACAACCCGTTGTAGATGTTTCTCCTCCAAAATGGCATTTAGGACATACCACATGGTTTTTTGAAGAATTTATTCTGAAATCTCATAAACCTGGTTATAAGCTATTTCATGAAGATTTTGCATTTGTTTTTAATAGCTATTACGAAAATGTTGGTAAACGTGTTGTTCGTAATGACCGTGGAAATCTCTCTCGTCCCGGTGTATCAAAAGTCTATGATTACCGTCATTATGTAACCGATGAACTTAGTGATTTTTTAGCTTCAGAAATCTCTCCAGAAGTGGAAGAATTGCTAATTATTGGGATTCATCATGAAAAACAACATCAGGAATTGTTGATAACAGATATAAAATATATCCTTGGAAACAACCCTTTGCTTCCAAGATACAACGATTCCTTTTCAGAAAACCCTATCCAAAGATCTAATACAGAATGGGTTACCATGCCCGAAGGAATTTACGAGATAGGTCACGATAATCCTGAAGCATTTTGTTTTGATAATGAATTGGGAAACCATAAAGTATATCTCCAAGAGTATCAGATCTCAAACAAACTAATTACTAACGGGGAGTATTTAAACTTTATCAGTGCCGGAGGGTATCAAGATTTTAACCTTTGGCATGCCGAAGGCTGGGATTGGATTCAGCAAAATAAAATTGCCCAGCCAATGTATTGGTATCAAATTGATGAGGAATGGCATCAATATACGTTGCAAGGCCTTAAAAAAATAGATAAGGAAGCTCCTGTTTCTCACATTTCTTATTTTGAAGCATATGCCTTCGCCCAATGGAAAGAATGTCGCCTGCCTACAGAGTTCGAATGGGAAGCAGCCCAAAATAACTTTAATTGGGGCAGTCGTTGGGAATGGACCGAAAGTGCCTACCTCCCCTACCCGGGATATGTCAAGGCTCCGGGAGCTATTGGCGAATACAACGGTAAGTTCATGGTAAACCAAAAAGTACTTCGTGGTGGGTCAATAGCCACACCGGTAAAGCATACACGGCATACGTATCGCAATTTTTTTCAGACAAATTTGCGCTGGCAATTTACCGGATTAAGGTTGGCAAAATAATTACGACTATCAGTTTATGAATTCACAAACCTCAACACTATTGGACAATGCTTTTAAAAAAGATGTTTTTGAAGGCCTAACACAGTACCCCAAATATTTGTATTCCAAATATATTTATGATAAGGCCGGAGATAAGCTATTTCAGGATATTATGGAGTTGCCGGAATATTACCTCACCAATAGCGAATTGGAGATCTTATCATTGTATAAAGATGCAATAGTTGAATTATTTTATAAAAATGAAGAGGGTTTCGATCTTATTGAACTTGGCGCTGGCGATGGAAAGAAAACAAAAGTATTATTAAAACACCTTGTTGAAAAAAAAATAGATTTTGTATACAAACCTATTGATATTAGCCAAAATGCAATCGATAATCTTTCAGAAGCTTTAGAAAAAGAAATTCCCAATGTAACCGTTAGCGGTGAAAAGGGGGAGTATTTTGAAGTTTTGGAGCGCCTTCAATCTTTAAGTTCCCGTAAAAAAATAATTCTGGTTCTGGGGTCTAACATTGGCAACTTATTACACCCACGAGCTATCGAATTTCTTACAAAATTAAAGAATACCATGACGCATGACGATCTTCTTTTTATGGGGTTTGATCAGAAAAAAAATCCACAAACTATTCTTGATGCATATAATGACCCTGCCGGAATAACTGCAGCATTCAACAAGAACCTGTTAGTGCGTATTAATCGTGAACTAGACGCAGATTTTGAAATTAAAAAATTTAAGCATTGGGAATTATATGATCCGGAAACCGGTACTGCAAAAAGTTATTTGATTGCAACCGAAGCAATGAAAGTTACTATTGAAGCACTGGAACTCACCATACATTTTGACCCCTGGGAAACCATCCATACGGAAATCTCTCAAAAATATGATGAAAAAGTGATAAAATGGCTTGCAAAAGAGTCCGGATTAGAAATTGAAACGTCTTTTAAAGATAGTAATGCCTATTATACAGACTATATTTTTAGAAAAAAACTATGAAAGCAATTTGGAACAATAAGGTTATCGCAGAAAGTAATAATACTGTTATAATAGAAAACAATCACTACTTCCCTCCTGAAACCATCCTCAAAGATTTTTTTAAAGAAAGTGTCACACATACACACTGCCCGTGGAAAGGTGAGGCTTCTTACTACTCAATAGAAGTCGATGGAAAGGTCAATACAGATGCTGCATGGTATTATCCAAAGACTTCAAATCTTGCAAAGCCTATCGAAGGTTATATTGCTTTTTGGAAAGGGGTGCAAATAGAAGAATAAGTTATAGAAACGAAATTAGTTTTTGTAAATCTTCTTCGGTATTATAAAAATGAAAACTTACTCTAATTCCTTTGTCTCGCATGGAGCAAATGATATGGTTTTCTTTTAATTTCTGAAATAATTTTGGGTCCCCTTTAATGTTAAAAATAGTAGAGTGTTGGTTTCTGTTTAAAACCATATTTTCCAATAAACCCATTTCGGAAAACTTGTTCCTTGCTTTTTGAGAAATCTCCGAAACTTTTTCTGAAATTACTTCCATTCCAATTTTTTCTAAAGAGTAAAGAGATTGCTCCAAACTTCCGTAGTTAAGAGTATCCTGATGTCCCGGCTCAAAATGTTTCATAAAACCAATGTCATCACGTTTATTATAAACCGCTTCGGCAGAATTAAAGCCAATTGTTGAAGGAAATATTTTATGCTGTGCACTTTCTTTCACCATAAATATTCCATTGCCATAGCCCGCTAATAACCATTTATAGCAACTGGCACCTAAAACATCCAATGGGCTTTCGGAAAAATTAAAATCTTCCGTACCTAAATATTGCGTGCCATCTGCTATTAGCAATAAATTGGGATGATAAGCTTTTAACTGTTTCAGAAAATCAAGATCAATTTTAATCCCGTTTAAATATTGCACCATACTGAACACAAACACGTCAGGTTGATTTTTAGCGACCGCTTCTTCAATATTTGCCTCAAGGTTTTCATCAATTTTGGCATAGCAAACTTCAAAATCACGATCTTCAATCGGCCAGTTTATAGATGGGTAATCCTTTTCCAGCAATAAAACTTTCTGCTTTTTAGGCAAACCTTCTAACAAGGTATTATAACCGAAAGAGAAATTAGGAATCAGCGAAATTTCATTTTCCTGAACTGAAAAAAACCGTCCTACTGTCTTTCGGATACTTTCCAAATGGGTTCTATGCAAATCTCTAAAAACACTACCTCCATTCATTAAATTTATATCATATTGACGCCGCCAATCTATTAAGGGTTTTGACATGAGACCACAAGAAGCAGTATTCAGGTAGGTGTATTGTGATAAAACAGGAAACTCTTTTCTTAAATCTTCCATAAGGGGAGTGCTAAACGATCAAAATTAGGTATTTTTACAAGTGACATAAAAGTAACCAACTATGTTTTCAAAAACTAAAAAAACAGAAAGAATCGACCCCGAGCAACGGGAACAATATGAATATGCGCGAGCTCGAATTAGGCAGAAAAAGGGATTGATGCGGCATTTTATTGTGTTCCTGGTAGGTTCTGTCTTGCTTATTATTATCAACCCCGTTTTAGGTATTGGCAATGACTTTTTTATCAAAAATTGGTTTGTTTGGGCAATTTTAATTTGGGTATTTCTGTTTTTAATTCATGTATTCAATGTATTTATTATGAAAAGGTTTATGGGAAAAGAATGGGAAGATCGACAGCTTGAAAAATTAAAATTGAAACAAGAAAAAAAGATAGACGAACTTCAAAAACAGGTAGATGAAGAAATACAGCCCCAGGAAGTAAAAAAAAACGATCCACACAACCCTTTACCTCCAAAAATAGAATGATTACTATAATAGCTGCAGCCGGTGAAAATAATGAACTCGGCAAAAACAATGACCTGGTTTGGCATTTGCCAAACGATTTTAAACGTTTTAAGCAACTCACCACAGGCCACCATATCATTATGGGACGTAAAACCTTCGAGTCGTTCCCAAAACCACTACCCAACAGGATACATCTTGTCATTACACGTAATACAGACTACCTAAAAGACAGTGCAGTTGTGGTCCACAGTATGGAGGAAGCATTGCAAAAATCCAAAGGAGACACCCAACCTTTCATTATAGGTGGTGGAGAAATCTATAAAATAGGGCTTGAATTTGCTGACAAAATTGAACTTACACGTGTTCACGGAACTTTTGATGCAGACACATACTTTCCTGAAATTCCTTCGGAAAAATGGCAATTGATTACAGAAGTATATCACGAAAAGGACGAACGACACAAGTACGCTTTTACCTACCAAACCTGGTTGAAAAAATAAATTACTATTGAAGAATTCTCCATAGATGAACGCCTTTCTTCAAAAAATCTCTACAACTCACAACCTCAATTTACTTGAGGCAAAACCATTGTCAGGAGGCGATATCAATGAAGTATTTTTATTGAAAAGCGCATCTCAAAATTATGTAGTGAAGGTAAACAACGCAGCCAGATTTCCTGAAATGTTTGAAGTTGAAGCCAAAGGGTTACAACTTTTAAGTTTGACCGACAGCTTTAAAATCCCACAAGTAATTGCATACGAAACTATTGAAAATTCTTCTTATTTACTTCTGGAATACATTTCAACAGGAAGTCCATTACAAAATTTTTGGGATGTATTTGGTGAAAATTTAGCCAAGCTTCACAGAACAACACAGCATACTTTTGGGTTGGATCACAACAATTATATAGGGAGTTTAGTGCAGTATAATGCTCCGGAATTTTCAGCTTCAGAATTTTATATTAATCAACGTTTGAAGCCACAATTTAAACTTGCGCACGATCAAGGTTTTCAATTTTCCGGTTTAGAACCATTTTTTAAAAATATTATGGAGATTATTCCCAACGAAGCCCCTGCCTTTGTTCATGGAGATTTATGGAGTGGAAATTACCTGATTTCAGCAAAAGGCGAACCGGTTCTCATCGATCCGGCAGTTGCATTTGCTCCTCGTGAAATGGATCTGGCTATGATGCAGTTATTTGGAGGGTTTTCCAACGAGGTCTTTTTAGTTTACGCACAGCATTTTCCATTACTACAAGAATGGGAAAAACGAATTCCTTTATGGCAATTGTACTATATTCTGGTACACCTTAATTTATTTGGCAGTAGTTATTTATCGCAAACCAAGTCGATTATCGGGCAATTTTCATAGAATTAGTTTTATTTTTGCACTACTAAATAACAAAACATGAAAGCATATATATTTCCCGGACAGGGTGCTCAATTTACAGGAATGGGATTGGACCTCTTTGAGGCTTCTGCCAAAGCCAAAGACCTTTTTAGTCATGCAAATGAAGTATTAGGTTTCGATATTACTAAAATTATGTTCGAAGGTACTGCCGATGAACTAAAAGAAACCAAAGTGACACAACCGGCCATTTTTTTACATTCTACCATTCTGGCTGAAGTAATGGGTACTTCTTTTCAACCCGATATGGTTGCCGGCCATTCTTTGGGAGAAATTTCAGCTTTAGTGGCTAATAGAACCATTGCTTTTAGTGATGGATTACAGCTTGTATATAAGCGTGCTTTGGCAATGCAAAAAGCATGTGAGCTAACACCCTCAACCATGGCAGCTGTTTTAGGATTGGATGATTCTATTGTAGAAACTATTTGTGAGAATACTCCCGGAATTGTTGTAGCTGCTAACTACAACTGTCCTGGCCAATTGGTAATTAGCGGAGAGATTGAAGCTGTCAACAAAGCATGTGAAGCTTTAAAAGAAGCTGGGGCACGTCGTGCTTTATTATTACCGGTAGGTGGTGCATTCCATAGCCCGTTGATGGAACCTGCACGGGAAGAACTTGCAGCTGCTATTGAGAATACCCAATTTACGGAACCTGCGTGTCCCATCTATCAAAACGTTAGTACTTTTGCAGTAACAGATCCGGGCGAAATTAAAATGAACCTTATCTTTCAATTAACTGCTCCTGTTAAATGGACACAAAGCATCCAAAATATGATAAAGGATGGAGCTACTCATTTTATTGAAGTAGGCCCTGGAAATGTTTTACAGGGGTTAGTGAAAAAAATTGATCGAAGTGCTGAAACTGAGAAAGCTTCTTTTTAAAACAAAACCCGGACAGTTGTCCGGGTTTTTATTTTATATCTAAAAAGTAAAGATCAGGGTTGTTTGTAAATAACCCCCTCTTTCATTACGAATATTACATTTTCCATTGTATGGATGTTTTGCGTAGGATCTTCATTTACAGCTACAATATCTGCCAGAAACCCTGAAGTGAGTTGCCCTAATTCATTTTCCATTTCCAATAATTTTGCATTGGTAATTGTTGCAGATTGAAGCGTTTCCATAGCAGGCATACCGGCTTCTACCATATAACCAAATTCTTTTCCGTTCTCTCCATGAGGAAATACACCTGCATCAGTCCCAAAAGCTATATTAACACCTTCTTTATATGCCATGGCATACATTCCCTGAATTTTAGACCCTATTTCTAAAGCCTTCGGAACAATAATGGCAGGATAAAACCCTTTAACCTTTGCTTTTTCAGCTACGTATTTCCCTGCCGAAATGGTTGGCACCAGATACGTACCATATTCCTTCATCAAGGCAGCTGTTTCCTTATCCATTAAAGAACCGTGTTCAATAGTAGCAACACCAGCTCTTATGGCTCGCTGCATACCTTCAATTCCGTGTGCATGTGCGGCCACTTTCATTCCATAGTCTCTTGCAGCAGCTACTACAGCATTCACTTCTTCTTGAGTAAATTGTGGGTTTTGTCCATTCTTCGCAACACTCAAAACACCTCCGGTTGCAGTTATTTTGATCCAATCGGCACCATTTTTATAACGTTGACGTACGGCTTTGTAAGCATCGTCAGCACTATTCACAACTCCTTCTTTGGGGCCCGGGTCTCCCATCAGGTCTTTTTTCCTTCCGTTAGAAGGATCTGCATGGCCTCCTGTAGTTCCTAAAGCTTTTTCTGCAGTAAAAATTCGCGGACCCGGTACTTTGCCCTTAGCAATAGCATTTCTAAGTGCTACATTTACACCACTACCTCCCATATCCCGAACCGTAGTAAAACCGGCCATAAGTGTCCGTTTGGCTATACTGGCAGCATTGTAAGCCACATCTGCATCGTTTAAAGTAAACCTTTCTAAATAGCGATTAGGATTGGTTTCTCCTTCTATATGTACGTGCATGTCTATTAAACCAGGAAGAACTGTTTTAGTTCTTAAATCGATAACCTTATCATTTTCTTTAGGTGAAGAAAAGCCATCTTCAATCCGAAGGATCTTTTTTCCGGAAACAACGATTGTTTTGTTCGTAAGTACTTTCCCGTTTTTAGTATCGATAATTTTTCCGCATTGTAATAAGGTTTCCTGTGCTTTGGCTCCAAAACAAATAAACAACAACGCAATAATGAGTGATTTTTTCATAATTATAACTTTCTAACTTTTTGCTCCCACTTCCACGATGAAGATAAAGCATCTTCCATAGTTTTTTCAGCCTTCCAACCTAAAACACTATTAGCTTTAGCTGTATCTGCATATACAGAAATTACATCTCCGGGGCGTCTGTCAACAATTCTGTAATTTAATTTTTGAAGGGTCACTTTTTCAAAAGCATGAACTACTTCTAATACAGAACTACCCTTCCCGGTACCCAAATTGAAAATTTCGAAATTTGATTCATTTTTTCCAAAAAGTAATCGCTGTAGTGCTACAACATGAGCCTTCGCCAGGTCCACAACATGAATATAATCACGAATGCAACTACCATCCGAAGTTGGATAATCATCTCCAAAAACCAAAAGTTCATCACGCAATCCGGCAGCAGTCTGAGTTATAAAAGGCACTAAGTTTTGTGGAACTCCTACCGGAAGTTCACCAATTTCAGCAGTATGGTGGGCTCCAATAGGATTAAAATAACGCAATGCAATTGATTTCATTTCTGAAACAGCGCAAGTATCGATAATTATTTCTTCGCTGATTTGTTTTGTATTTCCATAAGGAGAAATTGCGGCTTTTACAGGAGCATTTTCAGTGATGGGTAATGTATCCGGTTCTCCATAAACCGTACAGGAAGAGCTAAAAATAAAGTTCTCTACCTGGTGTGCTTTACATTCCTTAAGTAAATACACAAGTGTATTGATATTATTCTCGTAGTACAATAATGGATTCTCCACACTTTCTCCTACTGCTTTGCTAGCCGCAAAATGAATAACACCTGCAATATCCTTATTCCTTATATAAAAATCTGCTACGTCTGCTTTATCTCGTAGATCTAATTTTTCAAAAATGGGAGATTTCCCGGTAATATTTGTAATGCCTTCCAATACATTAATTGTTGAATTGGAAAGATTATCTATGATTACTACTTCAAAGCCTGCATTTTGTAATTCGACTACCGTATGTGAACCGATATACCCTAAACCCCCTGTAACAAGTATTTTTTTCATTATTGTGTAACGAAATTTATAACAGTTTTGGTAATAAATTCGATTTGTTCATCATCTAATTCTGTATGCATAGGTAATGAAATTACTTCATTTACCAATTGGTTGGTCACAACAAAATCTGCTTCGTTATAACGCTCATCCAGATATGCTTTTTGTAAATGCAATGGAATAGGGTAATACACTCCGCAAGGAATACCATTCTCGTTCAAATGTTTTACCAATGCATCACGGTCTTTATCTATAACCCTAAGTGTATATTGATGAAATACATGGCATTCGCAAGGATCACAAGTTGAATCGTCTCCTGTATTACAAAAATTAGTAGGTGTAATAATGTTTTCAATACCTGAAAAAGCTTGGGTATATTTTTTAGCTGCCTTTCTCCGGGCTTCATTGTACGCATCTAAATGAGGTAATTTAGCTCGTAAAATAGTTGCTTGTATAGAATCAAGACGTGAATTAACACCCACTACATCATGATGATAACGTACGTACATCCCATGGTTTACTATTCCACGAATGGTATGCGCCAGTTCATCATCATTGGTAAATATAGCCCCTCCATCTCCATAGCAACCTAAATTTTTTGATGGAAAAAACGATGTTGAAGCTACATGCCCTATAGCTCCGGCTTTCTTTTTTGAACCATCTTTACTTGTGTAAGTGGCTCCTATCCCCTGAGCATTGTCCTCAATTACATATAAATTATGAGTATTTGCAATGTCCATAATAGCATCCATATCTGCTACAAGTCCAAACAAATGTACAGGCACTATAGCTTTTGTTTTTGGAGTAATTGCTTTTTTTAAAGCTTCAATATCTATATTAAAATTAACAGGGTCCACATCAACCAAAACAGGTGTAAGTCCTAATAATGCTATTACTTCAACTGTTGCTGCAAAAGTAAAATCTGCTGTGATTACTTCATCGCCGGGTTGCAATCCCAGCCCCATCATAGCAATTTGCAATGCATCTGTACCGTTTGCACAAGGGATCACATGCTTTACTCCTAAATAAGCTTCCAACTCCTTTTGAAATTGATGTACTTCCGGTCCATTGATAAATGCAGTAGATTCGATCACATCGATCACTGATGCATTTACTCTGTCTTTTATATGTTCGTACTGACCTTTTAGGTCAACCATTTGAATTTTTTTCATATACTTTACTGAAGAAATCGTTATTATTAACTTGTGGTAAAACTACAAAAATTGAAAACGGCAAACAATGTAATTACATAAAGAAGCGTATTTTAGCGTTTCAGTATTCATTCATGCGAATTCTATATAATTTTTTAATCAGGGTTGCTTATTTCCATTTATGGATCGCACAGCTTTTCAGCAAAAAACTAAAGCTGTTTGTTCAAGGAAGGAAAAATGTCTTTGAAATTCTTTCAAAAAAAATTGGCCCCAAAGACAAAACCTTCTGGTTTCATTGTGCTTCTTTAGGTGAATTTGAACAAGGGGTTCCTATAATGGAAGCCATAAAAAAAGATTTTCCGGAATATAAAATTGTAGTTTCCTTTTTTTCTCCCTCCGGCTATGAAATAAAAAAGGATTCATCCGTTGCAGACGCAGTGGTGTATTTACCCATGGATACCCAAAGTAATGCCAAACGTTTTATTGAAATGGTACACCCTTCTTTGGTGTTTTTTATAAAGTATGAATTTTGGCCAAACTATTTATTGGAGTTAGAAAAGAACAATATTCCAACGTTACTTATTTCCGGGATATTCAGAAAAAATCAAATATTCTTTAAACCACATGGAAGCTTTATGCGGAAAGCCCTGCATAGCTTTGAACATTTTTTTGTTCAGGATACTACTTCGGAAGCATTGCTAAAACATCTTGATTTTAGTAATGTTACCATAAGCGGAGATACACGTTTTGATAGAGTTTCGCATCAAATTGAGCAGGATAATACATTGGGTTTTGTAGCCGATTTTAAGCAAGACACTATTTGTATTATTTGCGGAAGTACCTGGCCGGAAGATGAAATGGTATTGATAGATACAATGAATTCTACTTCAAAAAATGTAAAATATATTATTGCACCGCACAAAATTGATCCGCACAAAATTGAAGCTTTCAGAAAAAAACTGAATAAAGAGAGTGTTCTATTTTCAGAAAAGGAAGGGAAATCACTTTCCGAATATGCTGTACTTATAATAGATACCATTGGATTACTGGCCAAAATTTACAGCTATGCCGATATTGCATATGTAGGTGGTGCTATGGGAACTACCGGACTTCATAACATTTTAGAACCTGCCACTTTTGGAGTGCCGATTATTATTGGTAAAAACTTTTCTAATTTTCCGGAGGCAGAACGCTTACAAAAATTAGCAGGCCTATATTCTATTAGCACTCCTGAGGAATGTTCCCAAATTTTAAATAAGTTTATTGACGACAAATCTTTTCGAAGCAAAACCGGAATGATCTGTGGACATTTTATAAACAGTAATACAGGAGCTACAAAAAAAATAATGGATCATGTAATGGGGCTACACACTGACGGCTTCATTTAAATACCTTCGGAATGGCAGTAATTCCTTATAAACTTCGATCACTTTCATATCATAATTTGGCTGTTCTACTTCTTCCTGAGTAAAATAATGTACTACCGCAAACGATTTCTTTCGTAACAGGTCTATATGCTTATGATCTTGTGAAAACCCTCTTGGAGCAGTTTTTAACTGTTCATCTTCAATGAGGCCGCCAAATGTATTCTTAAAACTTTTTTTGCTTAAGATTTTTTTTAATTCTTCGCCATTATAGTCAATAGCATCTCGAATGCTTTTTAAAATTTTTGAGGAAGGATGCCAGTAGCCACCACCTATATATGATTTGTTCACTCCCAGTTCAATGTAAAAATCCCCTTGTTTACTGCGTTGATCCAATCCGGCACCAAAGTGATCTTTATAGATTGGTCTGTTTGGGTGAAACATTAAATTATTATTTATACGGTTGATTGCTTTTTTCCCGGGAGTATCGAAATAATCATCATCGATCAGAGCTAGTTTTTGATTCATCCGGTCTAACCAATCAATATAAAAATCACGGACCTCATAGTACTCCTTCCGGTGAATATCCATCCACTCTTTGGAGTTATTTTTTTGAAGTCTACTTAAGAAGTTAAACATATGCTTAAAACTCATTATCAAAAAGTTAAATAATTATATTATATAATCCATTTTAAAAAATTTAATAAAACTTTACGAATCTTAAATGTTAAAATTTGTAGTTTTGTTTAATAACATTAACTAAAATCTAATAAAATGAAAAAAATAGCAATTATTGCCTTAACTGCATTATTTATTGGAACTTCTTTTACTTCTTGTAGAGAAAAAAAAGAAGATGTTTCTGAAAGCGAAGAGCTCATTCAAGAAATGAAAGAAGATGGTGCTGATATAAAAGTTAAAAAAGACGGAGACGAAACTAAAATTAAAATGGAGACTGATGACAAAGAAGTAAAAATTAAAACAGAAGATGGAGAAACCAAGATAAAGGTAGAGACGGACGAGGGCGATGACAATTAATAATATATTTTAAAAAGTGATCCTGAACAGGATCACTTTTTTTTATGCCTTTATAGTATTGATCTGCCCTTTCAACTCTTCCATTGATTGTTGTAACTGACGTAACAACATACTATCACTTGGCTCATCAATACCAAAACTCAACTTGCTGTTGACCATCCACAATTCCTGAATCTCTCGAATTTCAACATCAATAGGCAAATAGTCCTTATTAAGAGAGATTAATCGAACCTGCTCTGAGTTTTTTGGAATTTTTTGTAGTTTTTTAACTAGAACAGAATCTTTAAGTACTACAATATATATTTTGCTGTCATCGGCTTCAGAAATACCGGATACCGCTTTTCCCAATACCCATTCATTAGGCCGGATATTAGGCAGCATACTATCTCCTTCTACCTGAAAACCTCGATACGTAGCGTTTCGATACTGTGGCAATGGAATATTAAATGCCGGAAGTGTTTCATACCATTCCACATCCTGAATATTATGTGGGTAACCTGCAGCAGCTTTTTGGTTGACCAGTAAAATAGTATCATTATCTTCTTTATCTATTGCAATTACCTTTGGGCTAACATCATCATTATCTATACTTATGTATTGTGTAAAACTTGCTCCAAACAGCCACAAAGGATTGATATTAAATTGCCGTAGTAACTCCATTACCACTTTACCGGAAATTTTTGTTTTCCCTCGTTCTATATCTGCTGTAGTATTACCAATCCCTAATAATTCTGCAAAAGATTGCTGTGTGTGATGCAATTCTTCTCGTACTTTTTTAAAACGCCTTGCTTCAATTGAAAGTTTCGTGTCCATTCTCAAATATATAAAATTTTGGAATAAATCCAATAAAAACTTGGATATATTCCTAATCAAGAGATTTACGCTTTAGAAATATTGTAATCAACTGTGAAAAACTTTAATGAAAAAGTCTAGCTATCAAAAAAATACCTATTTTTAACATCTATTAATCACTAATCTATATAGACAATGAAAAAATTAATCTTATCCTTCGCATCATTATGCCTAATAGTATCTGTATATTCTTGTAGAGATACTGAAAAAAAGGCTGAAGATGCAGCAGATTCTGTTGAAGAAGTAATGGAAGATGCAGCAGATGATACCGAAAACGCTATTGAAAATGCAGCAGACGCTGTTGAAGATGCCATGGAAGACGCGGGCGATGCTATTGAAGAGGCAGCAGAAAACACCGGCGATGCCATTGAAGAGGCAGCAGATGATGTTGAAGAAGCAGTTACCGGAGACGACAACTAATCTCTTCATTTAAAGAAAATAAAAAACCCGGCGAATGCCGGGTTTTTTATTTTCATATTATTTTTAGACACACTTAATTCTTCATCTATAAACTACAATTTATAAATTCACAGGTCAGATTCACAAAAATTATGAAAAAAATATTTGAAGAACTTATTGAAAAATTAAAAAAGGTGGAACGCAGGCGACTATATATATACCTAATAGTATATCTTATTTGGGGAGTCTTTATGAATGCTTTTGGGCAATACGCTGAAATTGCAAAATTTACGTATTGGTGGCAAATAATACCCACTTATATAATGTATATGATCCCAATTTCAATTTTATTGAGAGAGTATCCTTTTTTTACACAATATGCCTATGGCCTTGTTGCTATGGGATTGTTGGAGTTTGGCGGTTATGCAATGGGAACTTCATATATTTACCCAGATAATATACTCGACCAATTGTTTGGAGAGCATGTATTCGCCCTGGGTATGGCACTTTTTTTTGCTAGTTATTTTCCTGTAGGAAATTTCTTTGTAAATAAAATATATACAAAAATAAACGATGAAAAACAATAAAAATCGATAAAAATACTAAAAATTTAACTTTTATGCACTATTAGAAATTTTATAATAACTACATATCTTCGCTTTGAATTTAACCGAAAATCTAGTTATTATGAAAAAACTTATGTTTATTTTAGCTATACTTGCCTTAGCTGCAAGTTGCACACCAGAATCACTGACTACCGATGAACAACAAATCGACAAAAAAGAATATGAAGTTCCGCCAAACGGATAGGAACAAAAACATTATCACTGGGGTGTTGCTATCATTATTCTTGACGGCAACACCTTTTTTATTTTACATGTATAAATATGCTCCATCCGGTGTCACCGAATGGGAGACCTCATTTGGCACAATTACTTCCGGAGGTTTTGGAAGTGTGCAGGCATATCTGCATGCCTTATTTACTAAAATTACATTTGTTTCCTTAGCTGGAATTTGGTTCTTAACATCTAACAATTGGTGGAAATATGCTCTTTTGGTTCCGCTTACCATGTTCTTGTTCCAACTTTCAGGAGTTATCAATTATAAAATACAATACATTGATGAATTTGATTTTTGGTATTCACTTCCGGCAATTTTACCTATTCTCTTCTTTTTAATCTATATCTCTTACCGTATCAGTAAAAGAAGTATTGCTTCTGATGAGCTGAAAAAAGATGTAGACGAAGAAATTAAAAATATATTGAGCGACGATCTGTGATACAAAGAGTATAGTGTTTAAAAAAGCTCAGAAGTAATATAGATCAATCTTCAATAATACTACTTGGTGTTTAATCTCAGTCTTACTAGTTAAAAAGATTTAAAGGTTTTTGTTTCCGATCTTAAAAATCAAACTTATTAGCTATTTTTTTACATCGTATCGTGTTGGCAACAGTATTTATTTCTTCAAGTAATTGTTCGGCTCGATATATTCAAAATCGGGCGAGTCCGTAAAAAGTTGCCTTAATTGCCAAACGTGACCTGAGCCAGTAATTAATAAAAGTCTTTCTTCTTTGTCAAAGTCTGTTAAATCATAAGCGTTTGCAAACATTCTTAAATTCCGTCTATACCAACGCCCAACATCGTCAGCTCCAATATAATTATCTCCTGCTCCTTCTAAAATATTGTTTGTTAAATAAGCTTGATGATCTTTTAATCTGTCTTCTGGATTATTTATTAGAATTAAGTGTTCTGTTAAAGATTGTGTCATCTTTAATGAATCGTGTAATTCATAAAAAGATTTGTAATTATAACGAGTGGCTTTTTCATATTGCCCAAAAGATTTCAGAGAGGTTTCTTGGTCATAAGTATCCCAATCTAATTCAGCTCCAAACCAATTTGCTGAGGCATCTATGCAATAGATTCTATTGTGCCCTAATTTTTTAGCAAGTTTAAAACCAATTTGATAGACTTCGTTAGTTTTTTCGCTGATGTCAAAATCGCCCTTCAGGAAATTTTGGTATCTAGCATTTGCAAGACTATCAGTTTTAATTCGATTCCATTCCACAAGGATTTTAGTTGGTTTGTATTTTGCTATTTTACTCAAAAGAGTATCCAATTCTTTTTGCCTTTTTTCTCCTAAAATATTTACAGTATATTTTACTTTGTATGCGTCCAGGCCTGGATTGCTAAAATGGAAAACCCCCAAAACCATAGCTTTTGTTTTGTGTTTTCCAATAAAGAGATTTGGGTCTTCTATCGGGTTTGTTTTTCCCGATTTTTGGTTTTGTTCCGGTTTTTTTTCTACTTGTTGTTCACAAGAAGTCAATAGGGTCAAAATCGCAATTCCGCAAATCAGTTTTTTCATTTTATAATGTTTTGGTTTACTTTATAGAGTAAATCTTTGATCGATTGTTACAGTTTCTGGGATATTGTTGCTAACGGTTTGGTATGATTAGTTTCGATTACAATTTTTAAACATGTATAGATCTTAGGGTACTTCAAAAGTAATTTAGCAATAAAGAAGAGAAGGTAAAAAACACGAAAGCTCCCTATTTTAGGGAGCTTTCGCTTGTACTGAAGGCGGGACTTGAACCCGCACGGACATTACTGTCCATTGGATTTTAAGTCCAACGTGTCTACCAATTCCACCACTTCAGCTTGGTATATGACTGAGCGAAAAACGGGATTCGAACCCGCGACCTCCACCTTGGCAAGGTGGCGCTCTACCAACTGAGCTATTTTCGCGACTGTTAAGAACGATGCTTTATTGCTAAAGCGGACGCAAATTTAAAATATTTACTGCAAACACAAAGGGTTTTTTAGAAAAAATTCAAGACTGTAAAAAGCTTATTTTTTTAGCTTGACCGAAGCACTTCGTTGTAACATTCTCTTGATCTCGTTTAGCTTCATTAAAGCTTCCACAGGGGTAAGGGTATCTATATCAATATCCAGTATTTCTTCACGTAATTCTTCCAGAAGAGGATCATCCAATTTAAAAAAACTCAATTGCATTTCGTCTTTTGAAAGTGCTTTCATCTCTTCCGTGAGTTCTTCTGAAGAATGTGATCTTTCTAGACGTTTTAAAATTTTATTGGCACGATGTAATACCGCTTGTGGCATGCCCGCCATTTTTGCCACGTGAATTCCAAAACTATGATGTGATCCTCCCGGGACTAACTTCCGAAGAAACAATACAGTATCTTTCAATTCTTTTACCGAAACATTATAGTTTTTAATTCGTGAAAATGTTTCGGTCATTTCATTTAATTCATGATAATGTGTTGCAAACAAGGTTTTTGCTTTTGAAGGATGTTCGTGCAAATATTCACTAATAGCCCAGGCAATGGAAATACCATCATAGGTACTGGTCCCTCTCCCTATTTCATCCAGAAGCACAAGGCTTCTTTCCGAAATATTATTTAAAATACTCGCCGTTTCATTCATTTCTACCATAAAAGTAGATTCGCCCATAGAGATATTATCACTGGCGCCCACACGTGTAAAGATTTTGTCCACACATCCCATTCGTACTGCACTTGCAGGAACAAAACTTCCCATTTGTGCTAAGAGCACAATTAATGCTGTTTGCCTTAAAATTGCCGACTTACCACTCATATTTGGGCCGGTGATCATAATGATCTGTTGGTTTTCCCGGTCTAAAAACACATCATTGGCTATATAAGGAGCGTCCGGAGGCAATTGTTTTTCTATGACCGGATGACGACCATCTTTAATATCCAGATCAAAACTATCATCTAATAAGGGGCGTGTATAATTAGAAGCTTTAGCCTGCGCTGCAAATGAGCATAGACAATCTAACTCGGCAATAAGTGCTGCATTTTGTTGTACCACTCCTATAAAGGACAGCATCCACTGAACCAGTTTTTCATATAATTCATGCTCAAGTGCCAGTATTTTCTCTTCCGCTCCTAAGATCTTTGCTTCATATTCTTTCAATTCTTCCGTAATATAACGTTCTGCACTTACTAAAGTTTGTTTACGGATCCATTCTTCCGGGACTTTGTCTTTATGTGTGTTACGGACTTCAATATAGTATCCAAATACATTATTGGAAGCGATCTTTAAGGAAGTAATACCTGTTCGTTCTGTCTCTCGTTCTAACATTTGGTCGAGATATTCTTTTCCACAGGTTGAAACACTTCGCAGTTCATCCAGAGTTTCATGAAAACCCCTAGCAATTGTATTTCCTTTTAAAATATTTACAGGAGCTTCTTCATTGAGCGTTTCTTTTATTTTTTCTCTCAATAACTCGCAATCCTGTAATTGTTCTCCTATAATTTTAACCGACTCATTTTTGGATTGCAATGCCTGTGCTTTTACCGGAACTATAGCTTCCAATGAGTTTTTTAATTGAACCACTTCACGCGGGTTGATCTTTCCGGTAGCAACCTTGGAGATCAATCGTTCCAGATCGCCTATGCGCTTTATGTGTTGTTGGATCTTCTCCAATACATCATTATTTTCCAACAGATAACTTACAACTTCATGACGGCGTGAGATCTTTTCAGTATTTTTTAAAGGAAGTGCCATCCACCTTTTTAAGAGACGCCCTCCCATTGGTGAAATTGTCTTATCAATAACATCCAAAAGTGTCACCGCATTTTGTTGGGTAGAATGATACAACTCTAAATTTCGAATGGTAAATCTATCCATCCAGACATACTCATCTTCAGCAATGCGGGAGATCTTGGTGATATGCTGTAGTTTGTTGTGTCTTGTTTCACTTAAATAATGTAATGCAGCACCTGAAGCAATAATGCCCTCCTCCAAATGTGCCACACCAAAACCTTTCAGGTTTTTGGTCTCAAAATGCTTTTGAAGTGTTTCTAAGGCATAATCGGTTTGAAACACCCAGTCTTCCAAGTGGAACACATGAAAATTATCGCCAAATGTTTCAGAAAACAATTTTCGTTTCTGCTTACTGAACAATACTTCGGAAGGATTAAAATTTTGTAGTAACTTATCAATATATTCTGCCGAGCCCTCCGCTGTTAAAAACTCCCCTGTAGAAACATCTAAAAAAGAAATTCCTAAATTATTTTTAGTTGCTGAGCTTGTTGAAGTACCGAAATGAATTGCAGCCAAAAAATTGTTGGACTTGGACTGTAGAATATCATCGTTTAAAGCAACTCCCGGAGTTACCAACTCGGTCACCCCACGCTTCACAATAGTCTTGGTTTGCTTTGGATCCTCCAATTGATCACAAATGGCCACACGACAACCGGCCATAACCAGTTTTGGCAAATAAGTATTTAAAGAATGATGGGGGAAACCGGCCAATTCTATATCATCACCACCATTGTTACGTGCTGTAAGTGTAATATTCAAAATTCCAGCCGCTCGAACTGCGTCTTCTCCAAAAGTCTCATAAAAGTCTCCTACACGAAACAACAATAACGCATCCGGATACTTTGCCTTGATGGTATTATATTGCTTCATTAAAGGAGTGACTTTCTTCGCCATTTTTCTCTAGTTACTGAACCAGTAAAAGTAAAAAATCTCTGCTATTTTTTGAGATGGATATTGCTTGATTTATTGTGTTTTATCAACAATTTTCATCCCGATGATTCGTTTTTTGAAGCTATAGATTTTACCTTTGACCTTTCAGAAAGAGATATGCAACACCGAAAATTAAAAAACAGCGAGCTAGATCGTATTAGTCCTGATGTTTTTAAGGCTTCCCAAAAAACACCTCTTATTATTATTCTTGACAATATCAGAAGTTTAAATAATATAGGTTCTGTATTTCGAACTGCCGATGCTTTTTTAATTGAAAAAATCTACCTCTGTGGGATCACTGCCTCACCTCCACATAAGGATATCCAAAAAACAGCATTGGGAGCTACAGATAGTGTTGCCTGGGAGTATGTTGAAAATAGCTTGTCCCTTATCAGGAAATTGAAAGATGAAGGGGTTTTTGTAGCTGCGGTAGAACAAGCCGAGTTGGCAATTCCACTTCAAAATTTTTCTCTTCGGAAAGGCTTAAAATATGCTGTTATTTTTGGCAATGAAGTAAAAGGTGTACAACAGGAAGTAGTTTCAGAAAGTAATGCTGTTATTGAAATTCCACAGTATGGAACCAAGCATTCATTAAATATTTCTGTTAGTGTAGGCGTTGTTGTTTGGGATCTCTTCTGTAAACTAAATAACCTTTAGTTTATCCTACAATTTCTTTTAAAATATAAAGGAAGTCTTTTCGGTTCTTTACAAAGTCCAAGTCCGAAATATCTATGATCTTTATGTTATCGTTATGTTGTGTTTTGATAAACTCCAGATAACCGTCATTAATTTTCTGAAGATAAGATGCTTCGATCCCTTTTTCATAATCTCGACCACGGTTTTTAATATTTTCAAGTAACCTGTCTGTCTTTTGGTATAAATAGACATAGACATCGGGTTTGGGTAATTCCTTATGCATTAAATGATAAAGCTTTTTATACAACTCAAACTCCTCTTCCTGTAAGGTGACCTTTGCAAAAATAAGCGATTTATAAGCATCGTAATCTGCAACTACACAGTCTTTAAACAGGTCGAACTGTTTAATATCCTCTAACAATTGCTGGTATCTATCTGCCAGAAAAGACATCTCCAGAGGAAATGCGTATCTGTGTTGGTCTTCATAGAATTTTGGCAAAAAGGGGTTATCCTTAAAGCGTTCAAGTATTAACTTCGCATTAAAATCGTTTGCTATACAAGTTGCCAAACTGGTTTTCCCAGCACCAATATTCCCTTCGATCGCGATGTAATTATATCTGGAAACATCGTAATCTTTCTGGGGGTTTCGCAACCACTTAGACTGCTTAACGATCTCACTCTCATCCTTGGTCTCCGCTAATAATTGGATGCTTTTTTTTTGAAATCTCGGGTGTACCAACTGCGAATTAACTTCAGCTAATGGCTGTAATACAAATTTCCTGTTTTGAATTTCCGGATGAGGTATCGTCAAATTTTTTGTTTCCTTTATCAGATCGTCTACTAGTAAAATGTCTATATCGATTAACCTGGACACATATCCTTTCTGTGCTTTTCGCTCCCTCCCAATTTGTTTCTCAATACCGAGAATCGTTTTTAAAACTTGTTGTGGGGAAAGCGTGGACTGTACTAAAACCACACAGTTTAGAAAATCATCTCCTTCAAATCCCAAAGCAGGAGTTTGATATACCGAAGATATTTTACTGATATTTCCTATACTTTCAAAAATAGCATTAACCGCTTGTTGTATATGTTCAAAGCGGTTGCCCATATTACTGCCTAACGAAAGATATATGTTCTGCAATGGTTTAATAAAACTGAAATTTTAACATTTAAGACGAAATTAAGGAAAAGAAAACGACTGACCATTATCTTTGCGTGTAATCAAAAAAAATAGTGGCAGCACTTACCTTTAAAGATAAAATGTTGGCGCAACGTATCTATTTGATTTTGGGTGCGTTATTTATCGCTTCATTAGTAGTATCCAATTTAATTTTTCAGAAATTTTTTTACTGGGATTTTTTTGGGTTGTATACATTTGAAATCTCTGTGGGGATTCTACCCTATCCAATTACATTTTTAATTACTGATATTATTAGTGAAGTATATGGAAAGAAAAAAGCCAATCAAGTAGTTACCGCCGGTATTTTCGCTTCTTTCTTTTCACTATTGATCGTCTATGTTTCAAGTGCTGTACCTGCTACAGATTGGAGCCCTATTGACAATCTTTTATTCGATAAAGTCTTTGGAGCAACAGCTGTTGCGGTTTTTGCTTCAATGATGGCTTACCTATTGGCACAGTATATAGATATTTCAATCTTTCATTTCTGGAAACGACTCACCAAAGGAAAGCATCTATGGCTTCGAAATAATTTTTCAACTTTCTTATCACAATTTGTAGACACCTTTACGGTATTGTTTTTGTTGTGTAGCTTTGGAAAAATTGATTGGTCTCTGTTTGGTGCATTGTTGTTGAGCGGATTTTTATTTAAAGTATTGGTGGCCGCATTAGATACTCCTCTCCTATATGCTGCCGTTTTTGCCTTCAGAAAAAGATTCGGTTTAAAAATGGCAGAAGAATTAGATGCCCAAGTATTACTTAGCACTGATGAATCCAGTTTGTAAAAAGAAAAAAATAGCATGAAAAAAATAGTTAAAATCCTGGGGGCTTTTATACTGATAGTAATTGCTCTATTAGCATTATCTCCATTACTTTTTAAAGGAACTCTGGAAAAACTCGTTTTAAAGAATATTGATCAGAATGTCAATGCTACGGTAGCTTGGGCAGATTTTGATCTGAGCCTTTTCAGAAGCTTTCCCGATGCGGCCTTAACCATAAAGGACTTTAGTGTTATTAATAAAGCCCCTTTTGACGGAGATACGCTGGCGAGCGGTCAGCTTTTAAAACTGGATATGGGAATCACACAACTTTTTAAAAGTGGTGATAGCCCTATTAAAATTGATGCCTTCTTTCTGGACAATGCATTCATAAATATTTTGGTAGACTCTACCGGGCAAGCCAATTATGATATTGCTATAAAAGATGATACTACCAATAATGAAGTAGTCAAATCGAGTAGTGAGGGTTTTACTTTCGACCTAAAAAAATATAGCCTAAAAGATTCTCAAATTAATTATCTGGACGAAGCTTCGCAGACGTTCTTAGTTCTGAAGAACTTAAACCATGAAGGTAGCGGGGATTTTTCTTTGGCACAATCTGAACTGGAAACTAAAACAGATGCATTTGCTTCATTGCGTATTGAAAAGGTTAATTATTTAAAGAACAATACTGTTTCGCTGGACGCTGTGTTTCAACTGGATCTGGAAAACCAGAAATATACTTTTTTAGACAATGAAGTAAAGATCAATGAGCTTCCACTTACCTTTGACGGCTTCCTGAAAATAAATGAAAATAATAGTGAAATTGACCTCTCATTTAAAACCCCTTCTTCCGATTTTAAAAATTTCCTGGCAGTTATTCCGAAAGTATATGTAAAAGAATTGGACGGAGTCACCACTACCGGAAACTTTATAGTTGACGGAAAATTGAAAGGAAATATAGATGAAACTCATATTCCAAAAATGGATGTTAAAATTGCAAGTAGTAATGCTTCTTTCAAATATCCCGACCTGCCAAAAGCCGTAAAGAATATTTCTATAGATGCGCAATTGAAAAATGATACCGGCCTTTTAAAAGATACCTATCTCAACATTGGCGGTTTAACTTTTAAGATCGATGATGCGCTTTTTACTGCCAATGGAAACATTCGTAATATAACAGCAAATGCATTGGTAAATTTAGCAGTTAAAGGAACACTCAATTTAGCAAACATCGAGAAAGCCCTTCCATTAGAATTAGAACAAAGTCTAACCGGGGTTTTTAAAGCAGATATTACTACTAATTTTGATATGCGGTCTTTAGAAACGGAACAATATCAAAATATCAAAACGCTGGGATCTGCAAGCATCACTGATTTTACGTATAGTGACGAGGCCTTTAAGGATGAACTCAAAATTGCTAATGCAAACGTTACTTTCACTCCTGGAAATATTCAATTAGAAGAAATGAATGCTTCTTCCGGCCAAACTGATATAAATGCTTCGGGGACCATTAAAAATTTGATTCCATGGATCATGGCAAAGCAAGACCTGAAAGGACGCTTTAGCGTGAGATCCAATACCTTTAATGTAAATGACTTCATGACCTCTGAAGAGGAAGTTTCAGGAGAAAATGAAAGTTCTTCAGAAAGGGCTTTGGCAGATAATTCAGTTAAAATCCCAGATTTTTTAGATGCAACAATGGACTTTTCTGCTACTAAAGTAATCTACGATAATATAGTGCTGAACAATGCTAAAGGAACGGTAAGTATAAAAGATGAAACAGCAATTTTAAGTGATGTAACTTCATCAGCTTTTGGTGGAGATGTAGCTTTTTCGGGAAATGTTTCCACTAAAACCGAAACACCTTCTTTTGTTATGGATCTTGATCTAAAAAAGATCGATATTGGTCAATCCTTCAGTCAATTGGATTTGTTAAAATTTATTGCTCCTATTGCCAAAGCATTAGATGGTGACCTTAATACAACCATCAAATTAAATGGCGACCTCAATAATGATCTTACTCCAAAATTAAGTTCTCTTGCAGGTAATGCACTGGCACAAATACTAACTGCAGAGGTAAATCCTAAGAATGCACCTTTATTATCTAAATTGGGTGAACAGGTTTCATTTTTGAATCTGGATAAATTGTCTTTGCAAGATCTTAGCACTGCCATTACTTTCAATAATGGAAAAATAGAGGTAAAACCTTTTAATATTGATATTGAAGGGGTGAAAATAACAGCTGGAGGCAGCCACGGCCTGGACAAAAGCATTGATTATAATCTCACAATGGACGTTCCTGCAAAATACCTGGGGAATGATGTTACAAATCTATTGGCGAAATTAGATCCTAAAGATGCAGATGAAATGAGGGTTGCAATTCCTGTTGGAATGAACGGCACATTTACCAATCCTAAGGTCTCTTTAAATACGCAAACTGCTGTACAAACACTTACCAAAAAATTAATTGAGAAGCAAACACAAGATTTAAAGGACAAGGGTACAGATATTCTGCAAGATCTTATTGGAGGTGCCAACACACCAAAGGATTCCACTACAACTACCGGTACAACTACACAACAAACCGCTACAGATGTTGTGGAAGATATTATTGGTGGTCTTTTTGGTAAGAAGAAGAAAAAACAGGATACTACAAAAAACAACAACTAGTTTTTATTGTATGGAAATTGAAACAACGTATCCTTCGCTTCCACGAATATTGAATACGGTATTATCCTCAAAAATGAGGTACTGTCCTTTGATACCTTTTAAAACACCTTCGTAAAAAGGAGATTTATCAAGGTTTAAGCTTTTAACCTTTAACGGATATTGTAAAACAGGAAACTCAAGATTGGTTTCTGAATTGTTTTCAATATAAAACTCCGTTGCTTCTTTCGGGATAAAAGATTTCAATTTGTTGCGCCATTCTACCAGGTCTTCATCTTTTATATCATTTTTAAGCATGGTTCGCCAGTTGGTTTTATCACTTACATGTTCTTTTAAAGCAACTTCAGTAATCCCAGCCAAATAGCGATTGGGGACTTCAACTATTTCAATCGCTTCGTGGGCTCCCTGATCGATCCAACGTGTTGGAACCTGACTTTTTCGAGTAACTCCAACTTTTACATTACTACTATTCGCCAGATATACAATATGCGGTTGTAGTTGTACCTTTTTTTCAAAAGCAAGGTCTCGGTCTTCTTTGTCTAAATGTGCCGTACTTAGTTCCGGGCGCATGACCCAATCTGCTGCTTGTGGAATCTCATAAAAGCAATCATAACAAAAGCCTTGTCGATATATCTTCTTTCCCAAGCCACAATTAAGGCACTGATACCTCAAAAAATTAATTGAAATTTTTTTATCCAGTAATTGATTCACGTTTAAAAAGTCATTTTCAAAAACCAGATAATACTGAATAGGCGACCCGTTTTCGGTTTGCATTTTTGTTAAGACACCTTCGTAGTTCATTGAAAGAAAATTGTTATTTTTATTGCATAAAGATAGCTCAAAATATGCCAATCCCCATAGTAAATTCTATTGCATCGTGGTTCCTTAAAAAAAGGTTCCACCAGATCGAGTTGTTTTTAAAATATCCTATCGAAGTACAGGAAGAGTTGCTTCAAAACTTACTTCAGAAAGCAAAGAATACGGAAATTGGAAAGCAATACGATTTTGGAAGTATCAAAACTTACAGGGAGTTTGCAGACCGCGTTCCTATTTCCACTTACGAAGAAAACGAAGATCATATACAAAGAGCCCGGAAAGGTGAAAGCAATATCTTTTGGCCCACTCCTATTAAATGGTTTGCTAAATCCAGTGGCACAACAAATTCAAAAAGTAAATTTATTCCGGTGAGTAGTGATTCGTTGGAAGACTGTCATTATGCAGCTAGTAAGGATCTATTGTGTATGTATTTAAATAATAATCCCGATTCGCAATTGTTTTTGGGTAAAAGTTTACGATTGGGGGGAAGTAAGGAGCTTTATCAGGAAAATGGAACCGTTTTTGGCGACCTTTCTGCCATATTGATAGACAATATGCCTTTTTGGGCGGAGTTTAGCAGCACACCCAGTAGCGAAGTCTCTCTAATGAGTGACTGGGAAACCAAGATGCAGGCAATAGTAGATGAAACTATAAAAGAGAATGTGACCAGCCTGGCAGGAGTGCCTTCCTGGATGCTTGTCTTACTTAATAATGTAATTGAAACCACCCATAAATCTAATCTTTTTGAAGTTTGGCCCAATCTGGAAGTCTACTTTCACGGAGGTGTAAGTTTTGATCCCTATATTGAACAATACAACAAATTACTGCCTAAAAAAGATTTTAGGTATTATGAAATCTATAACGCTTCGGAAGGGTTTTTTGCTATACAGGATCGCAATGCTAATAAAGAGCTTTTATTAATGCTTGACTACGGAATTTTTTACGAATTTATTCCAATGGACACCTATGGATCCCCGGAAGAAAAAATTATTCCATTGAACGATGTGGAAGAAGGGAAAAACTATGCTATTGTTATTACAACAAATGCAGGCTTGTGGCGCTATAAAATAGGAGACACCGTGCGATTTACCTCAACCCATCCGTATCGTATTAAAGTTACTGGACGTACAAAACACCACATCAATGCCTTTGGAGAGGAATTAATTATTGAAAATGCCGAAACTGCCCTCCGGAAAACAGCCAAGCTTACTCATACTGAAATTGTGGATTATACTGCGGCTCCCATTTTTATGAAAGGAAAAGAAAAAGGTGCCCACGAATGGATTATAGAGTTTAAAACTCCTCCCGAGGATTTTAACTTTTTTGCAAAATTGTTGGACGAATCACTTCAAGAGGTAAATAGTGATTACGAAGCTAAGCGATATAACAATACTACCTTAAATGCCCCAACAATACACTTTGCCCGAGAGCGATTATTTTATGATTGGCTAAAACAAAATGATAAGTTAGGAGGGCAACACAAGGTTCCCAGACTTTCCAATTCACGTGATTATTTAGAAGAATTACTAACCTTAAACTCTTAGGTTTTGAATATTGAAGTTCATGATACCGCCTTCATGGTTGCTTATTACAGAGCACAGCATGAACATTTAAGTAAAGATTCTTTTGCAAAGTTGTGGTTACGGCCTACCGTAAAGAAATGGGCTCTAAGTTTTTTTGAAAATGTTTCTTACGAAGATGAAATATTGCATTGTATGCGCAATCGCTATTTCCATGATCAACTTCAAGAAATAGCTTCAAAAAATGAAGAGGTATTATTTATAAACTTAGGAGCCGGATTTAGTATGTATCCCTATGAATTACCCGAAAATATCGTAACTATAGAAATAGACCTGCCTACCATTTATGCCTATAAAAAACAAAAAACAGACACATTTATAGCTGAACAAAAACTACCGGAAAGAAACGTTTTACATGTAGCCGGAGATATTACCGGTCCAGAAAACAAAAAACAACTTGAAGCACTTGTTGCAAGGTTTAAAACTAAGAAAGTTGTAGTTCTAATTGAAGGTGTATTTTTCTTTTTAACGAAAGTACAAATAGCTTTCATTATGGAAATGTGCGGTAACATCCTTAAAAAAGACGATCTGTTATTTTGTGTTTCATATAATAATGAAATCACCAAAACCGAAGTTTTTAAAAAACTTACTACCTATTTTTCTGAATTCTTAAAAAGTGAAGGGAACCCTTTTACCGTAATTCCTCATTCCTATTACAGATCAGTTTCGGGATTTATCTTAAAAGATCAATTTAGTAGCCTGCAACTAGCAAAAAAATTGAAGTGCATCAACCCTTTAATTACTGAAAATGAGGTGCTAAACGAATACTTCTATACGTTACAAAAAGCATAGCTTAACGTATATCATTCATCCTTAGTATCTTACACTTAATCGATAAATTGATTTTTTAAAAACCATTTAACGAGTATTTTCCTCTATTCAACTAAAAGATTTGGTAGTCCTTTTCTTACTTTATACGTTTACACCAGTATTAATCATTTTTTGGGGCAAAATGAAAACAATAAAATATATAATAGTAACTCTTATCCTAATCATTGTTCTAACGGCAGGATTGACCTCTTGCGGGACTGCAGTTAACGTAAAAGATGACAACAGTGAAGTTGCGGGATATACCTTAAAAAATAAGGCGGAATTGATGCAACAAAAAATTCTTAATAAAAAGAAGAAAACAATTTTGGCCACTCCATGATAATTATTAGTAGTTAAGATGATATAAAAAGCCTCAGTAACTAAACATACTGAGGCTTTTTGTATTTATAGGGTTGGCTTATTTTTTAAGAAACCGCTTTCAGCTTCTTTATAGTGGACTTATTTAATTTTTCCTGAGCGTATTCTACAGTGACGGTCAGTTCTTTGTCATCGGTTCCAGGCAGTTCGTACATCGCATCGGTTAATACTGCTTCACAGAGTGAACGAAGTCCACGTGCTCCTAACTTATATTCAATGGCTTGTTCTACAATGAAGTCTAAAGCCTCTTTTGTAATCACAAAATCAATTCCGTCCATTTCAAACAACTTTTTATATTGCTTGATAATAGCATTCTTCGGCTCTGTTAAAATGGCTCTAAGGGTACCTTTATCTAATGGATTCATATAGGTTAACACCGGAAGTCTGCCAATAATTTCAGGAATCAGTCCGTAGTCTTTTAAATCCTTCGGAATTATATATTTCAACATATTATCCCGCTCCATGGTATCTTCTTTTTTAGAAGCACTAAAACCTACCGCCTGCATATTGAGCCTTTTGGAAATATGACGATTAATACCATCAAAAGCTCCTCCGGCAATAAACAATATATTTTCGGTATTTACCTCAATGAATTTTTGATCGGGATGTTTCCGACCTCCTTTTGGCGGAACATTCACAGTAGTACCTTCCAAAAGCTTTAACAGTGCTTGTTGCACTCCTTCTCCGCTCACATCGCGTGTAATAGATGGGTTATCACTCTTGCGAGCAATTTTATCAATCTCATCAATAAAAACAATCCCGTTTTGGGCTTTTTCAACATTGTAATCTGCTGCCTGTAATAAACGGGTTAAAATACTTTCCACATCTTCTCCTACATATCCGGCTTCGGTTAAAACAGTTGCATCTACAATTGCCAAAGGAACATTCAACATTCGTGCAATGGTTTTTGCCACTAAAGTTTTACCGGTTCCGGTCTGCCCAACAATAATGATATTACTTTTCTGAATTTCAATATCATCATCGGTCTTAGGTTGCAATAATCTTTTATAATGATTGTAGACAGCAACAGACATCACCTTTTTGGTATGCTCTTGCCCAATTACATAATCATCCAGAAAATTTTTAATGGATTTGGGTTTTTTAAGCATTAATTCTTTACTAAGCTCGCTGTTGGTAGAATGTAAAGCTTCTTCCACAACAATACCATGTGCCTGTTCAATACAGCGGTCACAAATGTGAGCATCCAAACCTGCAATCAACAGATTGGTTTCGGCTTTTTTACGGCCACAAAACGAACATTCTAATTCTTCTTTCGACATAATAACTGTTTCTAAGTTTTTCCAAGATTTTATCCTCGGGATAAAATCTCATCGATCATTCCGTATTCAAGTGCTTTATCTGCTTTCATCCAATAATCACGGTCACTGTCTTCGTAAACTTTATCATAAGTTTGACCGCTATGCTTTGCAATGATGTTATATAACTCTTCTTTTAAGGTAATTATTTCTTTTGCGGTAATTTCAATATCACTCGCCTGCCCTTGAGCACCTCCCATTGGCTGATGTATCATTACACGAGAATGGGTTAAACCGCTACGTTTTCCTTTTTGACCGGCACACAATAAAACTGCTGCCATAGAAGCGGCCATACCGGTACAAATAGTTGCAACATCCGGCTTGATAAATTGCATGGTATCATAAATCCCTAAGCCTGCATATACGCTACCTCCCGGAGAGTTAATATAAATTTGAATGTCTTTAGATGCATCTGTACTTTCCAAAAATAATAACTGTGCCTGTACAATATTTGCTACCTGATCGTTAATTCCTGTTCCCAGAAATATAATACGGTCCATCATCAGTCTCGAAAAAACGTCCATTGCCACCGCATTCATTTGGCGCTCTTCAATAATATTAGGGGTAAGATTTACAGGATACATGCTACTTACGATTTTATCGTAGTACATGCTATTAATCCCTTGATCCTTTGTTGCAAAGGCTTTAAATTCTTTTTCGTAGTTCATATAAAAATATTCCAGTTTTTTTTAATAAAAAAGCGTTGAATCCTTGAATTCAACGCCTAAATATAACTATTTTCTTGCTGAATTACTCGTATGCTTCTTTTATGAATTTATCATACGTAATTTCTTTAGTCTTTAATTTTGCATTTTCCTTAAAGAACTGAAGCAATTTATTAGTATTCAACTGCTCGCTTATACGCTTAACTTCTTCTTCATTAGCAAGTATTCTGGCTGCAATATTGTCCAATTCTTCTTCGGAAGGGTTTGCTTGTCCAAATTGCGCCATTTGTGCCTTGATCATAGTTTTTGAATAATCCTTTAATTCATCAAAAGTGACCTGCAAATTATTTTCTGCTCTAATTTTTCCTTCTATCAACTGATAACGCAATCCCTTCTCGCTGCGTTCATATTCTTCTTTTGCAGCCTCTTCTGTCATAGGCTTCTCTCCTGAAATTTGTATCCAGCGCTGTAAAAACTCATTGGGAAGTTCAAATTTTGTATTCTCGATCAGGGATTCTACCACATCGTTCAATAGTTTTTGGTCGCTTTGCTGCTCAAATTGTTTTTCGGCATCTTCCTTGATTTTTTGCTTCAGTTCAACTTCAGATGTTACGATCCCTTCTCCAAATAATTTATCGAATAGCTCCTGATTCAGTTCAGCCATTTCACGAGTATTCACTTCTTCAATTTTTAAGCTTACCTCAATATCTAACCCATGTGCATCATCATGAGAAACACCCAAATATTTTTGATTGTCGTGATCATCCGGGAACATTCCTTTGGTCTTCAACGTTACCGTATCACCCACTTTTGCACCAATTAAAGCAGAAAGTTGTTTCTTTCCCTTAATAGCTTCGGTAGAAAAAGTTGTTTTACTCTCTATTTCCTTTTCTTCAGCAGTAAAGGTTCCAGTTATCTCATCTTCTTTGGCAACCGTATCTTTAGCAATTAGTTTTCCGTATTGCTTACGGATAGTTTTTATTTGATTGTCCAGCATTTTATCGTCTGCTACAATTTTGTATTGAGTAATTGCCTTTTTCTTTAGGCCTACTTCAAATTTTGGAGCCAAGCCCAGGTCAAACTCAAACGAAAAATCATCTGCATTCCAATCGATCTCGACTTCATTCTTAGGTAATGGATTTCCCAAAACATCCAGCTTTTCTTCTGTTAGGAATTTATGTAAGGAATCTTGCAGTAATTTGTTCACTTCTTCTACTAAAACTGCTGTACCATATTGTTTTTTAACCATACCCATAGGTACATGTCCTTTTCTAAAGCCAGGAATATTAGCATTCTTCCGGTAATTATCCAGAACCTTACTTACCTTTTCCGAATAATCTTCTTTTGAGATTTCTACTGTAACTACAGCGTTTAAACTATCAATGTCTTTTTTTGTAATGTTCATTTTTTCTGAAAAATTTTCCGTATAAAAATCGGGTTGCAAAAGTATGGTTTTTTAAGCAACACAACAAACATTTACAAACTGTATTTCAGATAGCTATTTGTCTTTTAGCAGTGAATACAGAATAGATTGAAGGAAGGAGAGTAATAAACTGAAAATTAGTGCCCACCAAATATTGGAAACAGCAAAACCATCTATGAAGTAATCAGCCATTAAAATGATAACCGCATTGATAATCAACAAGAACAATCCCAAAGTAATAATGGTTACCGGAAGTGTTAGTATCACTAAAATTGGTTTTACGATCAATCGCAGCACTGCCAGAACAATCGCTACAATGATTGCAGAAACATAACCATCTACGGATACGCCGGGCAAAATATAAGCCAGAATAACAACGGCCAGTGCAGTAAGTAATAACCTTAAAATAAGTTTCATCTTTTTTGGATTTTTATAAAGATAAAAAAACCACCCTTAATTAAGAGTGGTTTTTTAAAATACTTAAAAAGGTGCCTTCGTTATTCATTATTTGCAGCAGTTACAGTTCCGTAATTTCCAATGTTCACCATAGGAATGGTTGCATCGTACTTTCTGTTGATCGCTTCAATAATTAAGTTAGCAGTATATGCATAACCTCTTGGTGTTGGATGTACTCCATCCAAAGAAAAGGCTCCTCCTGTTACATATGTTGATGTTAACATTCCCGCATCGTAAGGCACTCCTGTGCTTGCAACTTTTGCCAAAGCAGCTCTTGCATCTAAAAATACTAAGTCATGGGCATTTGCCAAAGCTTGTATCGTTGCATTGTATGAAGCTGTAGCAGTAGACACACGTCCTTGCTCTACAGTTGTTAAAACATATTGGTCTCCCAAAGGTATTGAAACTCCAACAACACCTAATGGGTTTGAAGGATCCGGGATAGTTCCTAATACTGAAGATGCCGGTAATACAACCAGGTCATTATCATTAGCCTGACGTAATTGGCCTAACAAGCCAGCGGTTATAGGATCCAGGTTAAATGGAGGCCCTTGAAGAATAGCACTAATATCTGTTAGATCGTCATCCGTAAGGATTGGATAATTTACACCGGCAACAAAGTTTATTTGTCTGGCAGCTGCTTCATCCGAAGTAATAACTCCGGCACCAACAAGACCAGGTAAAACCTGAGTGTTGTATAATCCAAATTGAGCATTTACTGCTCCTGCTGTTGCAGCATCCAATGGAATAGCCTGTACAGGTACGGTTGTAAAATATGGGATTGAAGTAACATCAGGAATATTTATTAAAACTCCTCCTGTACTGGTAGCGGTTAATGCATCTACTTGTGCACTATAGGCAGAAGCAAATACATTAGGGTCCGTAATATCACTTCCTCCATATGTAGATGGGTCTAAATTACCTGTTTGGTCTACACCTACTCCACCGGAAGTCGCATATCCTAAGATATCGTTATTTCCAATCCATAAGCTAAAGAACGTAGGGGTCAACGAAGCAGCATCTGCAATAACAGTAGCATTGTCACTTGTTGCGAAACGAGCAAAGTAAGGGCTAGATGCCCCTGAAGTGACTCCTGCCACATTTCCATATCCCGGAGCTACCAAATGAAAACTCTTTGCTCCCGGAACTCCCATGTTATTAAATGGGCCCGTTGCACTTGTAGTAATCTCTGTAGTTGGTGTACCTTGCAATGTTACAGGACCGGGATTTCCCTGATCGTCTACAGCCAATACTAATCTGTTTTCAGCTACTTGAGTTCCGCTTAACAATAGTCCTCCAAAGTTGTCTGCCATCAAAGGCTGTGTAAAATCTCCACCACCTGCTTTGGCAAATTGCTCTGCCATAATGTTTGGGTAAGAATTATTTTGTCCTGTAATGTATAAAGCTCCGTCTGCATATCCTGCAGTAAGTGAATTCCCTACTGCTACATAAGTTGCCAGATTTGCCGTACCGCTTGTATAAAATCCGTCTTCATCAACACGATTATCAAACTCTGCTTCACAACTTACAAATCCAATTGCCAGTATCCCTAAAAATATTTTTATTGTGTTTTTCATTTTTTCTGATTTTTTTTGAATTACATTTTATAAGTAACGCCTAAGCCAGGAACAAATGCATTCGATTTGTATTGTCCTCCAAAAGGTGCTGCTACCCCATTTTCAAAATAGTAGTCATAAGAAGCATCCACTTCTTTAAAGCGTAAGTATAAGAAAGAGGCGTCTACCTGAAAATGATCACCTACGTTAAAGGTAAGACCCGCTGTGTAGCCATTACTATCATTACGAGGTGTTTCAGGCGCAAAGTATCCCGCTTGTACCGGGGACTCATCAAAGTAGTATCCAGCCCTTAAAGTAAACATCTTTGTCGCTTCATATTGTAATCCAAAACGGTATGTTGAAGCATTTTTATAGTTACGCAGGTTTTGAGAATCAGGAATATTCTCATCTGCCCAGTCAATGTCCAGTGACTCATAAACATCCCAGAAAGCACGGTTATAGTCGAACGCAAATAGCCATTTTTCACAAAATTTATATGAAAGACCTACTGTTATTTCTGCAGGTAACGGTAAAGATGCATCAAAAGTGGTATCGGCAAAAGGAGTTAAAGGAGAATTAGGTATATTCTCGAAATCCGCATCACCGTCCTCCGCGCTTAAAATAATTTCGGAACGATAATTTGCTCCAATTGTCAGGTCCTCTGTTGGTCTGAACATAACACCAGCAGTCCATCCCCACTTAGTGATCCCAGAGGCATCAATTGTTACTTCTGACCTGTTTCCATCCAGATCTGTCAATGTTCTATTTAAGTTACGGTTGAAATTTACAGAACCAATCACATAAATAGGCCCTCCTCCAAAACTTAGGTAGTCACTTACTTTAAATGATACCGTAGGCTGAACAAAAATTGCAGCAAGCTCAATGTTATTTACCAAGTGAGAACCTGCCCAGTCATCTTCATAGGCAACTTCACTTCCAAAAGGAGTATACACTCCTAAACCAAAAGCCAACCAATCATTAGCTTGATAAGATGCATACAGATACAAAGGAGTTCCCGTTGGACTATCTGTCATTGTAGCTGCTCCTGTAGCTTCATTTTGATAAGATACATTAGAGAACACGCCACTTACCCCAGCAGATATATTCAACTTGTTTTCAAGGTATACTAACCCGGCAGGGTTAAAAAATACAAGTTCGCTACTGTTTATCACAGCAACACCTGTATGTCCCATTGCCAAGGATTTTTGCCCTTGTAAACTTACACGGTATCCTCCGGCATACATTACTGCTGTTGCTAATGCAAAAACAGTAAGAAGTAATACTTTCTTCATAATAATTAAGTTAGGTTAAATGTTTATTTTCCTGTGAACTTTTCTAAAAATACGCATTATTATTGGCTTTGCTTCCATTTATTATGCATACATAGTAAAATAGTTATGTGCAATGTTATAAAAAATCCACCACATATCGATAAAATTCACCTGGATTTTCAGCATGCAGCCAATGGCCGGCATTTAAAACAGTAGCAATTTTTGCTTTAGGGAAGTGTTTTTTGATAAGAATTTCGTCCATAGTATCTATATATCCCGATTTCTCTCCTCTTAGAAATAAAGTGTCTTTTTCAAAGATTGTATCATCAGGTAATGGCTTCCCTACCTCTTCAATAGTTTGAGTTAGTACGGGAAGGTTTATTCGTAGTGACAGCTCTCCTTTATTTTTCCAGTATAGATTCTTTAATAAAAACTGACGTACTCCTACTTCATTAATGTATTGAGAAAGCACTTTCTCTGCTGCTGCTCTTGTCTTTATTTCATAAAAATCCAGCAAAGACAGAGCTTTTAGTATATCCTGATGGTGTTGAGGATACTCCTTTGGCGAAATGTCTGCTACAATTAGTTTTGTAACGATCTCAGGATTATCTACTGCAAACAGCATCGCCGTTTTTCCACCCATAGAATGCCCTAACAAAGCAATATTTTCCAATAAATTGTGTTCACAATATCTTTTCAGATCTTCGGTCATGAGTGAGTAGCTGAAATGTTCAGAATGAAAACTTCTTCCGTGATTGCGTTGATCTATCAAATGTACTTGAAATCCTTTTTCGGTAAATCTATTGCCTAAAGTTTTCCAATTGTCACCCATTCCCAAAAATCCATGTAAGATAACAAGTGGTTTTCCTTCTCCAAAAATTTGTGAGTGTAAGAGCATTAAGACAGTTTTTGCAAATATTTTTTTATGACGGTTTCCAGCCCTAAGTAAATTGCTTCGCAAATGAGTGCATGGCCTATAGAAACTTCCAGCAGATTGGGAATATTTTCCTTAAAAAAACGAATGTTTTCCAAGGAAAGGTCATGCCCGGCATTAATACCTAATCCTAGTTTATTAGCAAGTATTGCACATTCTGAATAAGGTTTTACGGCATCCTTATTCCCTAAACTGAATTGTTTGGCAAATTCTTCGGTATATAATTCTATGCGGTCTGTACCGGTATAAGCAGCACCTTCAATCATACTTAGATCCGGGTCAACAAAAATAGATGTCCGTATTCCGTTATGTTGGCATTCCGAAATTATTTCAGCTAAATAATCTTTGTGTTTTATGGTATCCCATCCTGCATTTGATGTAATAGCATCCACAGCATCCGGCACCAAAGTGACCTGAGTTGGCTTTAATGCTAACACCATCTTCAAAAAAGATTCTATAGGATTCCCTTCAATATTATATTCGGTAACAACTACAGGTTTTAGATCGTAGGCATCTTGATATTTTATATGTCTTTCATCCGGTCGCGGATGAATAGTTACTCCTTGTGCTCCAAATTTCTGTACGTCTTTGGCTACTTCTACTACATTGGGCATATCTCCGCCTCTTGCATTGCGTAACGTAGCAATTTTATTGATGTTTACACTTAATTTAGTCATAAGCTATATTCTAAAAGACAAAAATACAAAGTTGATCCTCGGTTTTGCATCTTTATTTTAAGTAATTTGCATAAAAATTCGTAGCGTGAATACCCAAAATTATATTATCAATGACATTAAGCCTTTTGATATTTCTTCTGAAATAAAAGAAGTGCAAATAGTATTCAATCAACTTACTTATTCGCATATTCCTGTAAAAAAAGAGGACGTATATGTAGGTTGTATAAGTGAAACAGATGCTCATTGTTTTGAAAGCAGCAAATCATTGAGTGAATATCAATATGCTTTAGAGACATTTTACGTTCGAAAAAATACAAACTGGTTAGATATATTAGAAGCTTTTGCTCTTCACAACAGTAATATCATGCCAGTATTAGGAGATAACAATAAATATATAGGGTATTATGAGCTCGGTGATATTATGAACCTGTTTAACAATACCCCGTTTTTAAATGAAGCCGGAGGCATTATTGTCGTTGAAAAAGGAATTAAGGATTATTCATTTAGTGAGATATGCCAAATCGTTGAAACCAATGATGCTAAAATACTAGGTGTCTTTATTTCTAAAATTGAAAATGATGTGGTGCAAATTACACTTAAAATGGGGCATACCGGAATGAACGTTATTGTACAGACCTTTAGGCGATATAATTATACTGTGGTTTCCAATCACGAAGAAGATAAGTTTTTGGAAGATTTAAAAGAACGCTCCAATTATTTGGACAAATATCTAAATATGTAAGGAGATGAAAATTGGTATTTACGGACAATTTTATCACGAAAAGTCTGAAGCATATATTCAACTAATTTTAGACGCTCTTCAAAAAAAGAATGTAGAAATTGTTATTGAAGAGAATTTTCTCAAGATTATTAATTTACATCAGGAGATCACTAAAAACTTTTCGGGAGTTGAAACTTTTTCAGCATTAGACAATTCTTATGATCTGTTTTTCAGTATAGGTGGCGATGGCACTATACTGAAATCTGTTACGTTTGTGGGAGACCTTGGAATTCCTATTGTGGGGATCAATACAGGAAGATTAGGTTTTTTAGCTACAATTCAGAAAGAAAAAATCACCGAAAGCATTAACAAAATTCTTAATAAGGATTATTCCATCTCTAAAAGAAGTTTGTTAACCATAACTACAGAACCGCACAACGATGATATTACATCTCTAAATTTTGCTTTGAATGAAGTAGCCGTAAACCGTAAGAATACTACTTCGATGATTAAAGTAGAGACCAATGTAAATGATAAATATCTTACTTCGTATTGGAGTGATGGGCTTATTGTTTCTACTCCAACCGGTTCTACAGGTTATTCGTTAAGTTGTGGCGGCCCGGTTATTGACCCAAGCACTAACAGTATTGTTATAACACCTATTGCCCCACACAATTTAAATGCACGGCCCTTGGTATTACCAGACGACAGTACTATTACATTAAAAGTTTCAGGAAGGGAGAAATCATATTTAGTTTCTTTAGATTCCCGTATTGCTACCTTAGAGAATGAAACCACTATTATTATTAAAAAGGCATCTTTTAATGTTAATTTTGTACAGTTGTACGATGATAGTTTTATAAAAACACTTCGGGAAAAACTATTGTGGGGAGAAGACAAAAGGAATTAAACAATAAAATACCCTAAAATTTGTTAATCAACAGAGACTATTTCGCTTAGAATATGGTGAAGCGAAGTTTATTATTATATTTGCAAACTTTTAAGGCATATGAGGTATTTCACTGTCCTATTTTTTTTGATAACAACCACTTTTATGGGTCACTCACAAACTTATGAAATTGGAGGGATGATTGGTGGCGTTAATTATATAGGAGATATAGGCAAAACCAGTTATATAAACCCCAACACCGTTGGTTTTGGAGGCATTTTTAAATGGAATCGAAGTCAAAGGCATGCCTTTAGGGCTTCTATCCTAATTGCTGATATCAAGGGAGATGATGCAGACTCTAACGAAAGTAGAAGGCAACAGCGAGGATATTCTTTTAAAAACTCTATAAAAGAAGTTTCTTTAGGGATAGAATATACTTTTTGGGAATTTAACATGTATAGTGGGCAACCCGTATCAACACCTTATTTATATACCGGATTAACCTATTTTGGATATAATGCCTTGTACAAAAACGGACAAGATGTAATTGTAGATTACGATAAGGCCGGTGCTGTTGCAATACCAATGGTCGTAGGGTTTAAAGCTACTGTAGGCACCAAAATGGTTTTGGGAATGGAAATTGGTGCTCGTTATACTTTTACCGATGATCTTGACGGAAGTAACCCCATAAATGGGTTAGCCGATGAAGAAAGTCTTAAATTTGGAAATGTTAATAGTGATGATTGGTATGTATTTACAGGGGTAACGCTTACTTTTACTTTTGGAAGAAAACCCTGCTATTGTAACTTTTAGTATGAAATGAAATTACAGGACCAGATAGATTTAAACAAGTTACCCAGACATCTAGCGGTGATCATGGACGGGAATGGTCGTTGGGCTAAACAAAAAGGCTTGTTTAGAACTATGGGACATGAGAAGGGCACCAAAGCTGTCCGCGAAATTGTAGAAGCCTGTACAGAACTTAACATTTCTTATTTAACACTCTTTGCCTTTTCTACTGAAAATTGGAACAGGCCAAAGATGGAAATAAATCTGCTTATGAAACTTCTGGTTTCATCTTTAAAAAAAGAAATAGATACACTTCAGGAAAATAATATCAAACTAAATGCTATAGGTAATCTTGAATCTCTGCCAAAGAAAGCTTATAGAGAATTAATTGATGTCATTAAAAAGACGGAAAGTAATAGTAGAATGACATTAACCCTTGCATTGAGCTATGGTTCCAGAGAAGAATTAACAAAAACTATTAAAGAGATTAGTCATAAAGTTAAAAATAACCTAATTTCGCCCGAAAATATTGATGAAACGGTAATAAATAATCATCTTTACACGCAAAATTTACCAGATGTAGATTTACTAATAAGAACTAGCGGAGAACACCGTATTAGTAATTTCCTTCTTTGGCAAATAGCTTATGCTGAATTGTACTTCACGGAGACTCTTTGGCCAGATTATACAAGAACCCATCTTTTTGAAGCAATTATAAATTATCAAAATAGAGAAAGAAGATTTGGAAAAACCAGTGAACAGCTTAAAGAATAGTCCACGATTACATATTTACAAGAAGTCTTATTGTATTTTTCTTTTTACAATACTTTCGGTTTTAAATCTTGCTGCACAGCAAAAAGAACTCGATAGTGGTAGAAAATATACTATCAACAAAATTGAAGTAACTGGCGCGCAGAGTTTCAACGAACAAACCGTAATTGCTTTTACAGGTCTTAAAATAGGAGACCGTTTGTTTATTCCAGGTGAAAAATTAAGTTCGGTAACTAAAAAACTTTGGGAACAAAACCTTTTTAGTGATATTGCTTTTTATGTTACCAATATACAGGAAGATCTGGTAGATCTGGAATTATACATTGTGGAGCTTCCTAAGTTAAATAATGTAACTGTAGAAGGGCTTCGGAAAGGAAAGATAAAAGAACTCATTAAAGACAATAATCTTACCACCGGTGTTAAGATCACTAAAAACCTTATAACGACTACCAAAAATAATATCATTAACAAGAATCGTAAGAACGGCTTCTTGAACACTCAGGTTATCATTAGCACCATTCCACATTTAGATTCTACCGGAGTTGAAGTAGCTAAAAACATGTCGATCAAAATTGACAAAGGAGAACGGGTAAAAGTAACTTCTATAAATTTTGAAGGAAATCAAGCACTTTCAGATAAAAAACTTAGAGGTGCTATGAAAAATGTAAAACGTAAAAATTTTCTGCGTTTTTACAAAAGGTCAAAATATAGTGAAGACGGGTTTGAAGAAGATAAAACCTCCATTATCACTAAATATAAGTCCAATGGTTATAGAGACGCACGTATTCTAAGTGATACACTTATTGTTAAGGATGAAAGTAATATCGCTTTGCAATTAAATATTGAAGAAGGGAAAAAATATTATTTTGGGGATATTCGTTTTATAGGGAATAGTGTGTATACAGATAATGTACTACGCCAAGTCCTGGGTATTAAAAGAGGAGAATCCTATAATGGTGTTTTATTACAAGAACGCATTGAAGATAATACGAACCCGGAAGCAAATGACCTTACCAATCTGTATCAAAACAACGGGTATTTGTTCTCTAGGATCAATCCTGTTGAAGTAGCAGTAAGAAATGACACTATCGATTTTGAGATCAGAATTATTGAAGGAAAAGTTGCTTATTTTGACCATGTAACCGTAGTTGGTAATGACAAAACAAATGACCATGTTATCTACAGAGAATTAAGAACACGTCCCGGACAAAAATATAGTAAGCGTAATGTAGTTAGAACAATTCGTGAATTGGGGCAATTAGGATACTTTGATGCAGAGCAGATCGGCCCTAATTTTAAGAATGTAGATGCTAACAACGGAACTTTAGATATGGAATATTCTGTTGTTGAAAAAGGTTCCAGCCAGATAGAATTACAAGGTGGTTACGGCGGCGGAGGTTTTGTTGGAACACTTGGCCTCTCTTTCAATAACTTCTCATTAAGAAATATTTTCAATGGAGAAGCTTACAAACCACTCCCTATGGGTGACGGACAAAAACTATCCCTAAGGGCGCAAGCGAGTAGTTTCTATCAAACCTACAGTTTATCACTTGTAGAACCTTGGTTAGGAGGTAAAAAACCTGTACAATTAAGCACATCTGTATCTCATACGATACAATATTTTTATGACTTTGCTGCCAGAGAAGCTGATAAAGACCGTAGTTTTTTAATCACTGGCGGATCTGTTGGAATTGCCAAAAGATTAAAATGGCCGGATGATTATTTTACACTTTCCCAAGCGATAAGTTTTCAGCACTATAACCTAAAAAATTACAATACCGGGTTATTTACCTTTGGTGATGGTTATTCAAATAACCTAGCATATACTATTGGTATTAGCCGTAATAACACTGCTACCAACCCTATTTATCCTAAATCGGGTTCAGAGTTTAGTTTAACGGCAAAATTGACTCCTCCATATTCGGCATTCAACAGTGTGGACTATAAGGCCTTGGCAGATGAAAGAGAAATCTTAGATGATATTCCAACAACAAATGTAGATTATATTGATGCCCAAGATAGAATTGCCGAGATAGATCAAGAGCGGTTTAAATTCTTAGAATATTATAAAATAAAGTTCAAAGGAACCTGGTATACAAAACTAACAGGCGATTTGGTATTACGCACCAATACAGAATTTGGATTTTTGGGAGCCTACAATGATAATAGAGGGGTTCCCCCTTTTGAGCGTTTCTTTGTGGGAGGTGATGGACTTGGATCCTTTAGTTTAGATGGAAGAGAAGTGATTCAATTACGGGGATATCCTAACCAATCCTTATCTAACACAGATGGAAATACCATTTACAATAAATTTTCGTTAGAATTAAGATATCCAATTACTTTAAAGCAATTGGCATCTATATATGTTCTGGGATTTGCAGAAGGTGGCGGTTCTTATGATGGGTTTAGAAATTACAATCCTTTCAGTATTAATAGGTCTGCTGGCGTAGGATTGCGTATATTTATGCCTGCATTTGGATTATTGGGGATAGATTTTGGGTATGGATTTGATCCAATCCTTGGGGGATCTCAAAAAAATGGATGGGAAACTCACTTTATTATTGGACAACAATTTTAATTTTGGCACGATATTTTCTTAAACAACAACCAGCAATTATGAAAACAACTAAGTTACTTTTTTTCGCACTTATTATTTTGTGCTTTAGCTTTTCAGCAAATGCACAGAGAGGCGTTCGTATTGGATATATTGATATGGAATATATTCTTGAAAATGTTCCTGAATATACTGAAGCTTCAACCCAGTTAGAGGGAAAAGTACAACGATGGAAACAGGATATTGAGAAAAAACAAAAATCAATAGATCAAATGAAGCTCAACTTAAGCAATGAGCGAGTATTGCTTACTAAAGAGCTAATAGAAGAGCGTGAAGAAGAGATAAAAGTTGAAGAAGATGAAATGCTTAAATACCAACAAGATAGATTTGGTCCTAATGGAGATTTAATGATTCAACGGAGGCAATTAGTTCAACCTATTCAAGATCAGGTCTTCAATATTGTTCAAGAAATTGCTGAAAATAAAAAATTCGATTTCATCTTTGATAAATCTGCAGATATAGTAATGTTATTTGCCGCCGAAAGAAATGACATTAGTGACCAGGTGCTACGAAGTATTAATCGAGCCGCTAAGCGAAAAGAGGCTACCAGTAAAAGAGAAAAACGTGAAATAGAGAAGAGGGATGACCTTTCTTTAGAAGAAGATAAAGAAGTAACTGAACGTGAAAAAGCAATAGAAGAAAAGAAAGACGAACGTGAAAAAATGATGGCGGAACGCAAACGTGTTCGTGACTCTATCCGCGCTGCCAAAAAACTGGAGTTTGAAACAAGAAGACAAAGGTTACTTGATGAAAGACAACGTAGAAAAGATTCGATCTTAGAGGCAAGAAATAATCCTCCTACCGGAGGTGATGGAGAAGATGACGGAGAAGGTGATGGCGGAGGAAATTAAATTTTAATAATAAGTATAACCTTAATAATCTTAACACATAATTTAATACAATTACAATGAAAAAATTCAAATTATTTGCAGTAGCCGTATTGCTCTTTGTAGGAGCTACAAGTTTTGTAAATGCACAGTCTAAGATTGCACATATAGACACCCAGGCGCTAGTAGAGGCTATGCCAGAGATGAAAGCTGCACAAAGCCAGCTTGATAAGCTTAAAACAACCTACGATACTGAAATAAAAGCAATGGCTAAAGAACTTGACACAAAGATCAAGCAGTACGAAGGAGAAGCTGAAACAAAAACTGAAGAAGAAAACGCAAAACGTGTACAGGAAGTACAGGGAATGCAAAATAATATAGGTGCATATAGAAATCAGGCACTACAAGACCTTGATAAAAAACAAGTAGATATCTTTAAGCCTATTTTAGAAAAAGCACGTACAGCAATTCAAAAAGTTGCAAGGGCACAAGGCTTTCAATATGTATTAGATTCTACTACCGGAGCTGGTTTATTATTAGCAGACGGAACAGATTTATTACCTTCTGTTAAAAAGGAATTAGGAATTTAATATTTTATTCTTTTTTAAAAAATTATTGAAAACTGCTCGACCGTTTGGCGAGCAGTTTTTATTTTTATACAAATGAAACAGGATAGTCCAATTGGTATTTTCGATTCGGGTGTTGGCGGAACTTCTATTTGGAAGGAGATTCATCAATTATTACCTCTTGAAAGCACAATTTATCTTGCGGACAGTAAGAATGCTCCTTATGGGTATAAAACGCAGAAAGAGATTATCTCCTTGAGCATTAAAAATACAGACGCATTACTGCAAATGGGCTGTAAGATCATTGTTGTGGCCTGTAACACTGCTACAACCAATGCTATTGACCTGCTTCGTTCGCGATACGACATTCCTATTATAGGTATAGAACCTGCTATTAAACCTGCTGCTTTACAAACACATTCCAAAAGTATTGGCATATTAGCAACAAAAGGAACACTTAGCAGCGTTCTCTTTCATAAAACAATAGGAGAGTTTACCAAAGATATTTCGGTCATAGAAATTGTAGGTGAAGGATTGGTCCCTCTTATTGAAGCAGGAAAGTTAAATAGTCCGGAGTTATTTGAGTTGCTTCAAAAGTATACAAAACCTATGCTTGTGGCGAATGTAGATTATATTGTCTTAGGCTGTTCGCACTATCCGTACCTTATTCCTCAGCTTCAAAAATTGCTGCCTCAGAATGTAAAGATTATTGATTCGGGTAAAGCTGTTGCAAAACAGACCAGGAGTATTCTGAAAAAAAACAATTTGTTAAATGAAAATGTTTCAGCACCTGCATTTCAGTTCTATTCAAATGCAGAAATAAATGTCCTGGAAAAGCTTTTAAAAGATTTTTCTGAAAAGATCACAGTAATAAAAAAGGACTTTTAATTAACCAAAGTACGCAAGCAATTCTTTTTTTCTTGAAGGGCTTACCATAATTTGTTTTCCGTTGCTCAATACAACACTCCCGCCCTTTCCTTTTCTATATTCGATGATAGCATTTACATTCACCAAATAGGATTTATGTACACGCGCAAAGCCGTTTCCATTAAGCGTATCTTCAAAATATTTAAGTGTTTTACTTACCAGTTTCTTACTGTCTTTTAAGAATATATTTGTGTAATTATCATCTGCCTGACAATACAAAATATCTTCCATTTTAAGTACTTCAAAACCATTTTGTAAGGGAATGGTAATTTTACCGGTAACTTGAGCATTTACAGGACGTAATACTGTGTGCTGCAAACTGTTTTCTTTTTCTTTAATTTCTGAAACATAGTCTACAGCTTCAATTAAGTTATCTATGGAAATTGGCTTCAACAAATAGTAAGATGCATGAGCATTTAATGCATCGATCGCATAATGATTGTAGGCAGTAACAAACACTGTTTCAAATTGACGATCTCCAACTTTATCCAAAAGGTCGAAAGCATTTCCGTAGGGCATTTCTACGTCCAGAAAAACAAGATCAAGGTCATTGTTTCTTATTAAAACCAGTCCTTCTTCCACATTAGCTGCTTCACCCAATAGTTCTACTTTTGGACAATATTTAGCCAGATAATTTCGTAAGATTTCCCGGCTGTTTTCTTCATCTTCAACAATAATAGCTCGTAAGTTCATTTAATCTTTCTTTAGAATAAGTATAACCTGAGTTCCTTCTTCATTTTCAAAAACATTCTCAACCGTAACATCTACTTTATCTTTGTACATTTTATTTAAAATAGAGATTCGCTTTTGAATATTTCCCATCCCTTTGGATTTTTGTTTCTTTTGATGTTCGGTCTTTAGTTCTTTTGATTTTTTCCTGCCAATACCGTTGTCCGATATGGTGATCTTTGCAGTTTCTATATCCTGTTGCTCAAAATTGATCTCCAATAATCCTTTCTCTTCTTTATATCTAAGTCCGTGCCAAACGGCATTTTCAACATATGGTTGTAACAACATTGGTGGAATTACAAATTCTCCGATCTTTAAATTTTTATCGATCGTTATTGTATAATCAAACTTATTTTGAAAGCGGGCATGCTCCAATTGTACATACAGCTCCAGTAGTTCAATTTCCTTCGACAAGGGGATAAAATCTTCATCACTATTTTCTAAAACCGCACGCATTAGCTGTGAAAAATCACTTAAATATTTGTTTGCAGTACGCTCGTCATTACTAGCTATAAAACTATTAACAGAGTTAAGCGCATTGAATATAAAGTGTGGATTCATCTGAGTTCTTAACGATTTTAACGCCAACAGATTATTAGCATACTTTTGCTGTTTTACACTTTTGTATTGTGTATAAGCCACAAGTAATAACAAAAGAGCAATAAGAATAAGAGAGCCTATGATCCATTTTTGGACAAGATTATTCTTTTCGATTAACTCTTGGTTCTCAAAAGCAAGTTGGAATCTGCTTTCACTAAGTTCCCTTTCATTTTCAAGACTAATGATTCGATTTTGTTTTAAAGCAATCTCCTTGCTAAATCGAGCAGCCTGTGAAATTTCCTGTTCCTTTTTTATGTAGAGCTCGTCCACAACTTCTACATATCGCTCATAACTTTCAGCAGCTTTTCCATAATCACCTATATCTCTATAGATTTCTGAAAGTTTTCGAGTAGCATCTTTCTGAACCAATAAATCTTCTTTCTTATCTGCTTCATCTATACTTCTATTAAGATAGGGAATGGCTTCTTCATATTTTTCCTGCCCGACATAGGCATTGGCAATTTTATAATTTTGGCGTTGTGCAGTTAGCGGACTGTTAAGGTCTTCCTCCTCTTGTGAATCATCTAAAGACTGAATTTCATCTAATGCTTCTTCCCGAAGTTGAATTTCCTTATCAAAATCCCTGTTTTGATTATAAAAATCTGCTACTTTATTTTTTTCTGCTACTGCCCGTCTTTTGTTTTCTTTTTTAGCGAGTCCCAGTGAATTTCCAAAATATTCTTCTGCTTCTTCAATAGCACCTCCTTGCGCATAAGCCTCACCAATTTTGGAGTTTAAATCTGTGATCTTAGGAGTGATCTTATGTGTATTGGCTGCATCCAATGCTTTTTGATAATTGAAAACACTTTTAACAGGATCATCAATGGCCTTATAAGTATCTCCTAAACCTTCATAAACCTCTACCCGTTGATAATTAGAGAGTCTTTCTTTCAACAACTCTTTGTATGTTGAAATACTCTCCTGATAGTTTTTGTTTTCCATAAAGGCTTTAGCTAACTTAATACGGGTGTCATTTTTTGGGCTAAAACTAATACTGCGCTTATAATTATCAATGGCCAAATCTCCTTGCCCCCAATACGAATTAATATTACCTAGAGTCTTAAAAGCAATACTATTTTGTTGAACTGTAGCATTTTTACTCCTTACCGACTCTAATGCTCTGGTTACATATTCTATACTCTTTTGAGCATCTTTTTTTAGAAAATAATTAGATGAATCTATAAAGATCTTAAACAGATCCTGGGATTTACTTCTTGTAGAATTCTTTATTGAAAGAGTTTCTTCTCCGGCCTTTTCAACTTTTATTGTAATCCGTTGCCTATCTACAATAGTGTAATAAACCGTTATAAAATCATCGCTTCGTACAATAAGTTCGTCGCCTACTTTTGCAGAAATTGTGAACTCTCCTGCAATGTTTGTTGTCGTATAGCTGCCACCAAGAATTTCAATATTAACCCTGGAAATAGGGTCAAAGGATTCTGCTTCTATTACTTTTCCTTTAAGTGTAAATACATTTTCGGTACCACGATTGGTTTGTCCATACAAATCACATGAAGTAAATAGTATTGTTATAAAAAATAAAACTGTAATTGCTCTCATCATAGTCTTTAAAGTGTAAACATACGTACTTTACATCACTTTGTAAAATCGTGTTTAACCGAATAACGGCAGTTTTACACCCTAAAATTTGATTTATCTAAACATAACTTCTCGTTCACTAACCAAAAAGAACCATTCCCTCAAAACAGCTTTTATTAAAATTAAGTTCCGCTTAGGTTTACATCGTATTAACCCATAGAATTTAACTCAATGAAAACTTTACAAATTTTTACACTTCTATTCACTTTTATATCAATACTATCCTGTAGAGCAGATGTATCTAAACAAATAGCTGAAAATTCTCTAGCTGCTGAAAATAACGTACCACTAATTAAAGAGCATTTCATTAAAGTTGCTCTACTACTCGATACCAGCAATAGTATGGACGGCCTCATAGATCAGGCTAAAGCACAGCTTTGGGAAATTGTAAATGAGTTGTCTTATGCCAAATGTAAGAACGAAAGACCCAATCTTCAAATTGCCTTATATGAATATGGTAATGACAATTTAAACTCGCGGGATGGTTATATTCGGAAAATTTTAGGTTTTACAGAAGATCTGGACGACGTTTCAAAGGAACTGTTCTCTCTTACCACTAATGGTGGAAGTGAATACTGCGGAACTGTGATTCAAGCATCCTTAAACCAATTAGATTGGGGAAATGATGCAGATGACTTAAAAATGATCTTCATTGCCGGAAACGAGCCTTTTACACAAGGAGAGGTTAATTATAAGGACGCTGCCCTTAATGCCAAAGAAAAAGATGTTGTAGTAAACACTATCTTTTGTGGTGATTACAAACATGGTATTTCATCTTACTGGAAGGATGGAGCACAATTAGCGTATGGTGATTATATGGCAATTAATCACAATGTGGAGACTGTACATATTGCTTCTCCGTATGATGATATCATCCTACAACTCAATATTAAACTAAACGGCACCTATGTCCCCTATGGAAGACAAGGCTCAAGGAAAGTAGCTATGCAAAGGGCACAAGATGATAATGCTGCAGAATACAGTAAAGCAAATGCCGTAAGCAGAACAGTTACAAAAGGTTCGCACTTATATAAAAACAGCACTTGGGATCTCGTTGATGCAGAAGAGGAGGAAGATTTCAGTTATGATAAGTTGAAAAAAGAGGATTTGCCTGAAAATTTAAAAGGAAAAACAAAATCTGAAATTAAAGCCTATGTTTCCAAACAAAGAAGAGAAAGAGATCGTATTCAAAAAGAGATTGCCCAATTAAATGAAAAACGCAGACAGTATATTGCGGCTAACAAAAAAGAAAATTCAAACGGATTAGAAAGTGCTATGATCCAAGCCTTAAAAAAACAAGCTTTAAAGAAGAATTATTTATGGAATTAATTCTTATCACAAACAAAAAAGTCCCTAACGGGGCTTTTTTGTTTATTCTAATTAATGGCAGGGCAATTACAGTCATAAGGCTCTGGCCTTCCTCCCAGAAAATCATACCCTAAAGTAATTTGGTGAAACCCTCCACTAAATTTTATACTTCCTGTTTGATGCGAGTAGGTATATGCAAATAAGAAGTTCTTATAATTTGCTCCAACTACAGGAGTAATATGTTGTAATTTTTGGTTTTCAATTTGAGCTCCATCTAAAAATTCTGCTCCATCAAAACTTCGTCTATAAGAAAGTCCGCCCCACAATTTTCCAAAATCCATTTCTCGATAAGCTTTAAAGTTAATGTCAACCGATTGCTCTCCTGTTCTTTCATGCCATTGAAATAAGAATGAAGGCTCATAAGCCCAAGTAGAGCCATATTGTCCAATAGCATATGCTGCAGAAACTAAATAACGCCTTTGATTGTTGGGTTCAAATTTTTCCGAATAAATACTTCTATTCTGAAAAATGATATTCTTTACAGTGAAATGCCCTGAGAAATTCAAGAAATTGTAAGATAATCCCGCATCAACATTAAAATAAGAACTACTCTGTATAATTCCGGCTATAATAGGATCGAAATCGTTAGGGTCAAATTGTGTTTCATCTAATTTAGATTGAATTAACCCAGCACTTAGTCCAAACGATAATTGATTTAAATCTGCATCACTTCGCGAAAACATGATATGATGCGCATATGTTAAATAACCGCCTCCTTGTGAATGATATCCGTTCTTATCGTTGAAAATGATAGCCCCAACTCCGGATTGATCTCCTAATCTTGCATTAAAACTAAGTGTTTGCATATTAGGAGCTTCATTTTGATCGAACCATTGTTGGCGAGCAGTTAATCTAACTTGATTATTGGATGCTGCTCCTGCCATGGACGGATGTAACAGATAATAATTATCTGCAAAATAATCTGAATAAATAGGAATACCGTCTTGTGAATATGCAAATGGAGCCGCTAATATTAGTAGTGTTAAGTAGGCTTTTTTAATCTTCATAGTATTTTAGTCTGTTTTTTTAGGGTAGAGTGATTTTCAAATTCTTTTTGGGTATGATTCACTGCGTATTTCATCAGGGACTGATCATCACTCAATGATAATGGATTATTAATGTAGCTTCCATCCCAACTATATTCTAATGGGTTAAATTGCTTCAAAAATTTTCCAAATCTGTCAAATATATAAATTTTTGACGTAGGGGCACTATCGGCAGGGTCAATGATGCCATATAGGTCTTTATATTGACAATCACCTTTTTGGTTATTTATAATAACTTCTTCAGAAGAAAAGCTTGTATTGCTGCGGTTAAAATAATCACCTTTTCTCCCTGTAAAAATTGTTTGGGATGTGCTAAAGTCACTAACTACAATAGTTTGGGAGGGTCCATATACTGAAAATTGTATTACGGGGGAAGGTAAAATTTTCATCATAAAGTAGGTGTTAAAACATCAAATATATTGAATACATTGATTTTCTCTTTATTTTTTTACAAAAAAAGCCTCATATGGCTGAATTTAATCTAAATAGGTAATCCACTAACAACGGGAATATGCCATTATTATTGCTATTGTAATTATAATGAATATACACTTTGTTTACTCTTAGTGCTATAAAAAGGTGAAAACCTATAACTTTTTGACAGCAAATTAAAAACTGTTTTAATGAATCCTTTCTTTTTATCATCAACGAGTAATACTTATCTTTGCAATGTCCTAAATAGATATATATGTCCGTGTTTAGTATTACAACTCAATCCACTACAAATGATAATATTGTAAAATTTGTAGCTAATTCATTTCTAACTCAAGCAAACAGCTATGAGTTCAATAATATTGATGAAGCCAAAGCCAGCCCAATTGCACAGCAGCTTTTTCATCTTCCTTTTGTGAAAACTGTCTATATCTCACAAAATTTTATTGCTATTGAAAAATATAATATAGTAGACTGGAATACTGTTGAAAATGAAGTAGCAATGGCGATTACAGATTATTTAAATTCCGGAAAGCCAGTAATTACTCAAGAAGAAACTACTAAAAAAATTCCTGTAACCGTATATGCCGAAAGTACTCCAAACCCTGCGGTGATGAAGTTTGTTGCCAATAAACCCTTAGTTACAGGTACATTTGAGTTTAAAAATATTGATGAAGCTATACATGCTCCTTTAGCTAAGGGGTTATTTACGTTCCCTTTTGTTAAAGAGGTTTTTATTAGTGCTAATTATGTTTCGGTAATGAAATTTAATGTTGCAGAATGGCAAGAAATATCAATGGAAATACGTGAATTCATTAGAAATTATATTGAAAATGGAGGCACTGTTCTAAATGATGAGATGCTTCAAAAAAAAGAACCTTCTTCCACTTCGGCTTTCGAAGCTGAAACTAAACATAATGAAGAGTTTTCAGATATTGATAAAGAAATTATGGCCATCCTTGATGAATATGTAAAACCTGCTGTTGCCAGCGATGGTGGACATATTGCTTTTGACTCTTTTAATGAAGAAACCAAAACTGTTAGAGTGATCTTGCAAGGTGCCTGTAGCGGTTGCCCATCCTCTACACTTACACTTAAGAATGGTATCGAAACGATGCTTCAGGAGATGCTTAAAGGACGAGTTACTACTGTAGAGGCTATTAATGGTTAACCAACCCACAGCTTTTAACTGCCTTTGTGAAAATTTTTGATTTTAAAAATTGTAACTTGAAGCATTAAACTTATAATATAAAATTATGGCTGTATTAAAAGTTATAGAAGTACTTGCAAATTCTAATGAAAGCTGGGAAGATGCTACAAGAAATGCTGTTAAACATGCTGCCAAAAGTATAAAAAACATTCGCTCTGTATATGTAAATGAACAGAGCGCTACCGTAAATGGCAGTGATGTGACAGAGTTCAGGGTAAATGTTAAAATCACTTTTGAAGTAAATTAATTTCCGAAGATTTAGCAATACATACGCTTTTGATGTTTCAAAAGCATATTTTTGTTTTACTATTTTTTAAACTATGCGCTATTTTTTATATCTCACTTCAGTTATACTACTCTTCTCATGTAATACTTCAAAAAAAGAAATTTTGGAAAATCACAAATATACTAACCCATTAATTAACGAAACCAGCCCCTATTTACTCCAACACGCCCATAATCCGGTAAATTGGAATGCCTGGAATGATGAAACACTACAAAAGGCCAAAGATGAAAATAAGCTCATGATCATTAGTATTGGCTATGCAGCTTGTCACTGGTGCCATGTGATGGAGCGTGAAAGCTTTGAAGACTCTACTGTAGCAGCCGTAATGAATACAAACTTTATTTCGGTGAAAGTAGATCGGGAAGAACGCCCGGATGTTGATCAAATATATATCAATGCCGTACAGCTAATGACCGGTAGTGCAGGTTGGCCCTTGAATGTAATAACACTTCCCGATGGAAGGCCCGTTTGGGGAGGAACCTATTTTAAAAAAGAGGAATGGATCAATGCAATTGAAAGAATACAGGAAATCTATACTGAAGAACCTGAAAAACTGGAAGAATATGCCAGTCGTCTGGAAGAGGGTATTAAAAGTATGGACCTGATCACTTTTAATACTGAAGACATAGATTTTTCGATCTATCCAACAACAGATATTATTAAAAACTGGCAGAAAGGTTTTGATCATCGCTACGGTGGCTATAAACGGGCTCCAAAATTTATGATGCCCAATAACTATCATTTTTTATTACGTTATGCGGTACAAAACAACAACACTGAATTACTTGAATTTGTTAAGCTTACGCTTAATCAAATTGCTTATGGAGGTGTGTATGATCAAATTGGTGGTGGATTTTCACGATATAGTGTTGATGAAAAATGGCATATCCCCCATTTCGAAAAAATGCTATATGACAATGCCCAATTGGTAAGTTTGTATAGTGATGCCTACCTGGCTACTAAAGAGCCCTTATACAAGGAGGTCGTTCTTGAGACCTTAACTTTTATTGCCCGTGAGATGACAAGCTCCGAAGGTGCTTTCTATTCTTCGTTGGATGCCGATAGTAAAACTGATGCGGGTGAACTTGAAGAAGGCACCTATTATATTTACACCAAAGAAGAATTAGAAGAACTGCTGAAAGACGATTTCAAGCTTTTTAAAGAATACTACAATATAAATAGCTACGGAAAGTGGGAAAAGGATCACTATGTTTTGATTAGAGATAAAAGTGATTCTGAAATTATGGATGAATTCAATTTGAGCCCAGAAATATTTCAGCAGAAAAAAGAAAACTGGAAAGAGCTGCTACTTAAGTATCGAAATAAGCGACCAAAACCTCGCTTAGATGACAAAACATTAACCTCCTGGAATGGATTAATGCTCAAGGGATATGTAGATGCCTATAAGGCTTTTCAGCAAAAGGAATTTTTAGATGCTGCCCTGAAAAATGCACAGTTCATAGCATCAAAACAATTACAGGAAAACGGGGCCTTATTTCACAATTATAAAGATGGAAAAAGTACTATTAATGGGTATCTTGAAGATTATAGTGCAGTAATTGAAGGGTATATTTCACTGTATGAGGTGACCATGGATGAACAATGGCTTGACAAAGCAAAAAAGATGGCAGATTATACATTTATTCATTTTTTTGATGAAGAAAAACACATGTTTTATTTTACTTCTCAGGAAGATGCAAAACTGGTCACCCGAAATTATGAATACCGGGATAATGTCATTCCTGCTTCTAACAGTATTATGGCAAAAAATCTTTTTAAGCTTTCACATTACTTTGACAGCCCAAGGTTTTCAGAAACAAGTCAACAAATGCTTAAAAACGTACAGCCTGAAATGGAGCAATACCCTTCGGGGTTTTCAAACTGGCTGGATTTACTTGCAAATTATCAATCAAAATATTTTGAAGTGGTAGTTGTAGGGAAAAATGCTTCAGAAAAAATAAATGAAATAAACACATACTATATTCCAAATAAGCTTATTGCCGGAAGTATTCAGGATAGTAAAAGTTATCTGTTAGAAGGCCGTTATATTGAAGGTGAAACTTTTATCTACGTATGTGTAAATAATACATGTAAGCTTCCTATAAAGGAAGTGAAAAATGCAATTGAATCAATTAAAAATTATTGAGTCAGATACATGAATTCTTTTTACTATACTATTTAAAAGCGTTCAATTTAAAACTACTCATTAATTTTTTTGTATATTAATGACTAATACTATAATAAATTTTTAACACTATGAAAAAGATAATTTTAATAATCCTAACAACCTTGGTAAGTTTACCTCTATTCTCACAAAACAACACTCCTATGTTGGGTGTTCGACAAATTGATCTTGAACTGAACAAGGCATTTTTAGACCTAACTGATGCAGAGTATAAACAAATCATTGGATCTCCATATGCAATTAAAGACTTCATGCAAGGAAATATTTATCAAGGTGATAAACTAGTACAAAGTGGAATTTTTCTTAGATACAATATGTACTCTGATGAAATTGAAATTAAAAATTCGATCAATGATACAGAATATAATGCCCTGATTAAAGATTCTAATGTATTTGTGAAGATTTTTAATGATGTCTATGTATTGATTCCTTTTGAAGGGTCTGACGAAAAAGGCAGTTATTTTAAAATTGTAACTTCGGGAAAACACCTGGATCTTTACAAAAAATCAACTGTAGTGTATACTCCCCGCACTTTTGCAAAAACTAGCTATGATCGGGAAAAACCTGCAAAATTCACACAAACAGACACTTATTTTTTGGTTGAAAAAAGCGGAAAATTTGTGGAATTGCCCAACAGTAAATCAAAAATATTGAAAGTGATGAAAAATAAAGGGAAAGAAGTAAAGAGCTTCCTGAAAAAGAATAATGTAAACTTAAAAGAAGAAAAAGACCTTATAAAATTGGTAAAGTATTATAATACCTTACTATAAACTATTTGTTAAAACTCGCTACTTTTGATAATTTTGTTAATATAAAGACAGCCATAAATTATTATAACTAAAATTTAAATTATGAAAAAAGCACTTTTAACATTTGTATTGTTCGGTCTGGTTGGCTCTTTATATGCTCAATATGATTTAGCTGTAAATGAATCTACACGTATATTTGTTGAGTATGCCGAGCGTACCAGCTCTGCATCAAACTTCTTGCCCGATGATTATAATGGCACACCTTATAATAATGAAGTTTTTCTTATGGGAACTATTTATGAAAATAACAAAGCTATTGTTTCCGATTATTTTTTCCGTTTTAATGCTATTGAAGATGAAATGGAAGTAAAACAAAATCTGGAGGATCCGGATACTGAAATTAAAGTACTCACTAAATCACCGGATATTTATGTAAAAATAATGAATGACCTTTTTGTATATCATGCCAGTGAAACTACTCCTGAAGAAAACGGATATTTTCAAGTATTGGTGGTAGGAAATAGTTTTAATCTGTACAAAAAGCTTTACAAGAAATTCTATCCTGCCAAAAAGGCCAGAAATTCCTTTGAAAAGGACATTCTTGCCAGCTATAAAGATAAGCCTCTTTATTATTTAGTGAATCAGGAAGGTAATTTCCATTCTGTACCGTCTTCAAAAAATAAAAGACTTAAAACCTTTGGAAGTAAAAAGGCAGAAATATCCAAATTTATAAAACACGCTAATTTGGATATCACTAAAGAAAGTGATTTTATCAAAGTGTTTAAATACTTTGATTCTTTTAAAGATGCTAGTTTATAATAAAATTCTTTAGGTAATAAGGTTCAAAATAGGCGACATCTTCGATGTCGCTTTTTTTATACTTTAGTTCGGCAATAGATGCCATTTGATATGCTGAAGGAGATTTCCCTTCCAAAAAAATTGCATTTGTATGAAGGCAAATAGTTTTAAATTTTTCAACTCCACTGCCTATAAAAGTAACTTTTCCTTTTTCAAGATACTCTGAAAAAGAGGTCTGAGAAAGAACTTCAGCTTTTGTTTCTCTAATCTCTTTCTCTCTTGAAAATACCGTAGAATAAACTTCCATCCTCCTTGCATCCAGCATTGGGACTACAAAATCTGTTTTAGACTGTACCTGAAGGGCTAATGACCTTAAGGTTGCTATTGATATTAATGGGATATCCAAAGCAAAGCAAAGCCCCTTTGCCGCTGAAACACCAATACGTAATCCGGTATAAGATCCCGGTCCTTTACTTACAGCAATAGCATCTAATGATCCTTTTTTAATATTAGCTTCTTCCAATACTTTTTTAATAAAAGGGTGTAATTTTTCGGCATGAGAATAATTGCTGTCATTATCCTCTTGCAAAGCAATAACGCTTCCGTTTGCCGAAAGCGCTACAGAGCAATTTGTTGTTGCTGTTTCAATACATAGTATTGTTGCCATTAGTCTTCTTTACTATCGCTTCCTTCCTCTTCTGAAGAGCTTACATCAATTTTATCTCCACTTTTCAATGTCTTTGTTACGGTATTATAAGGACCGGTAATTACGACATCCTCTTCTGACAATCCGGAGGTTATTTCAATGTTAGAATCATCCTGGATCCCCGTTGTAATAACCCTCAATTTTGCTTCTTCTCCATTTTTTACAAAAACACATTCAAATTTTTCAGTCGAAGTACTTGCAGTTTCTTTTACCGAAGCTTTTTTAGCTCCGGTAGTATCTGTTTTAATAACAATAGCACTTATAGGTACTCCTATAACTTTCTCTTTTTTATTAGTGATCACATCTACAGTTGCTGTCATTCCAGGGCGGAAAGGAGAATAATAATCCGGTTTACCATCTGTTAGATCTTTATAAGATTCCGGTAAAATTCTAACCTTTACTTTGAAATTAGTTACCTGATCTACAGACAAAGCACTTTCTGCAGAGTTAGCTATTTCTGTAACCATTCCTCTAAATTCACGTTTTAAATAGGCATCCACTTCAACTATTGTTGAATCTCCTAAAGCAACTTTTACAATGTCATTCTCGTTCACATCAACTTCAACTTCCATATTATTTAGATTTGCCACTCTTACAATTTCAGTTCCTGCCATTTGAGCAGTCCCTACAACGCGTTCACCCAATTCTACAGACAATTTTGAAATTGTTCCATCCATAGGAGCGTAGATTGTGGTTCTTGACAAATTATCCCGGGATTGCTTTACATTTGCAGCCGCACTTTGCACATTGTAATAGGCAGATTCTCTATTGGCTTTTGCAACTTCGTAATCTGCTGTTGTACGATCCCAATCCGATTTTGAGATCACTCCTTTTTCAAATAAAGCTTTATTGCGATTGTAATTTAGTTCGGCATTTCGAAGACTGGCTTCTGCCTGTGATAATTGCGCTCTAATATTCTGTAAGCCTGCCTGAGATTGACTTAAAGCCGATTGTATAAGATCCGGATTGATGCGCACTAACAAGTCTCCCTGTTTCACCTGTTGTCCTTCCTTAATAGGAAGTTCAATGATCTCACCAGACACTTCCGAAGATAATTTCACTTCAACTTCAGGTTGTATTTTTCCGGTAGCAGCAACTGTTTCTATGATATCTATAGGCTCTATTTTGGTAATTTCAACTTCTTTGTAAGTACCACTTTTGCCAAACCATCCGGCTTTTTTGCCAACAAGCATTAAAATAATAAGTACTACTATTATGGAAACAATAATGATAAGTGTCTTTTTCTTCATAACTAAAATTTTAGCTCAGTTGCAGGTATTCCAAAATACAGTTCTAATACCTTTAATTTAAAAATATAATCGTATTTAGCACGGTTCACTTCAATTTGTGCATTGTCATAACGAAGTTTTGATTGGCTGAAATCAAAAGCATTCGTCAAACCTACATCATAACGGTCTTTTGCATATTGGTATGCCAGTTCTTGTGATTCTAATGCTTTTTCAGCAGCTTCATATGATTTTAAAGCTCCTTTGGCATCAACATACGCCTGATATACATTGGATTCCAGATCCAGTTTTGTTTGTGCTAGCTGATACTCGGTTCGTTTTACATTAACGGCACTTCGCTTTACACTGTTTCGGGTAGCAAATCCATTAAAAATAGGGACACTAAGCTGTAACCCATAAGAAATACCGTCATTTAAATATAACTGATCAAAAAATGGCAAAGGAGGCAGCTCTTGTAAGACAAAATTTGGAGAAGTATTGATCACAGCCTGTCCTGTTTCTTCGACTACTCCAACTTCTGTAATTTTAAGCGGGTTATCGGGATCCAAAATTTCCTCAAATCTATTTGATCCGGACTCTCGCGTATTGTAATTGAAAAATGCACTTAGTGAGGGTAAATAACTTGATCTGGCAATCTGAAGGTCCTTTTCGGCTATAGCAACATTCTGTTGTGCTATTTTAACCTCGGAACGACTTTCTTTAGCAGATTCAATGATCTCAGAAACGTTTTTCAAAAGAAATTCATCTCCAATAATTGAATATTCTTCTTCTGCAATATCAAAATTTTCGTAATCCTGTATCGCTAATAACTGTGCTAAACTTATCAATGAGATCTGTACATTGTTTTCAGCAATTGCGATTTGTTGTCTTTCGCTAGCATCTGTAGCAGTAATTTCCAATAAATCTCCTCTTGGAAGAACACCTGCATCTACCAACTCATTGGTGCGGTCAATTTGCTCCAATGTAACTATATTTTGGGCCTTGAGTACTTCAAGATTCGCCTTATTAAATAGAATCTGTAAAAAGCCATTTGCCACAAAAAGGGCAATATCATCTTCCATTTTATCAAGATTGTACTGAGATGCCAATAACGATATTTTTGCACGTTGGGATTCTCTTAAATTTCGTAAACCGTTAAAAATGTTTATCCCAGCTGTAATACTATAGGATGAGTTTCTGGAAGTTTGTGTTTGTAGAACACCTGTAGTAACATTTTGCGTTAAACCTGTATTCCAGGAATTGGATGCCGAAGCATTCAGAGAGGGTAAATAATTTCCTAACGCATCACTTTTGGCAATTTCTGCAGTTTCCAAATCCAGTTGCGATTGCTTTATCGATATATTATTTTCCAAAGCATATACAACACATTCCTGAAGAGTCCATTTTTTATTTTGGGCGGTCATTGAAAATCCTATAAAAAGGAAAAAAAATAAGGCTACTAAATTCTTCATACGATTACTAATTGCTAATTTGTCTTTTGAATACCCAAAGTGTTACAAAGTTGTTAAAAATAATCTTTTCTACACTATAAAGAGATGCTGTTCTTCTATTCTTCGGCTTTTGCTTTTTGCCTGCTTCTGTAAATAACATAGCCTATTCCTCCAATAAGCAGATAAGGAAAGATCATTAAATACATGATCCCATTGTTAATTCCTTTCGCTGCCTGACCTCCTTCTTCGTTTTCCAGAACAGCACGGCACATAGCGCATTGTGCTTCTGCAGGAAGTATCGTAAAAAGTAAGATAAGTGCGAAAAAAATTAATTTGAGTTTCATAATAATTAGTAATACGGAGAAATCATTAAATAGACGATCACACCAGTAATGGCAACATATAACCATAAAGGAAATGTTATTCTCGCGATCTTTTTATGACTGCGAAAGTTTCCGGAAATAGCTCTCACATAAGTAATCAATACAAACGGAATAACAACCACTGACAATAAGATATGACTTATGAGAATAAAATAATAGATGTATTTAATTGCACCTTCACCTCCAAAAGGAGTTGAATCTGAAGTCATATGATACATCACATACATCAATAAAAACAAAATGGAAAGGACCATACTGGTCTTCATTAGACGTTCATGGGCAATACGATTTCCTTTTTTAATTTGAAAGACTGCCAGCACCAATAAAATTGCAGTAATACCATTGATCGTTGCATAAATAGGAGGTAAAAACCCAAGTCTTTCTACCCCCGGAATGCGAATAGTAAATAACACAGCCACAGCCACAGGGATAACAATTGACAATATCCATATCCAAACAGTATACTTCTTTGATGTTCCTGAAACGTCTTGCTCCATTTTATAATAATTTTTTAATATCCTCAATTAACATTTGTATTCCTTCACTTTCTAAACCGTCATAATAAATAATTGGGTTTCCATTATCATCTATACGGGAGCGGATATATCCCTCTTGGTCAATAAGTGCAAAAAATCCTGAATGCTCAAATCCTCCTTCTACTTCGGGAGCTTCTCCTACATATAAATTAAAGCCGGTATTTGCAAGATGATGAATCTTTTCTTTGGCTCCGGTTAGTAAATGCCAATGTGGATTTGTGATTCCATAACTGGCAGCGTATTCTTTTAGTACCTTAGGCGTATCGTAATCAGGATCAATGCTAAAAGATGCAACTCCTACGTTTGGATTTCCATAAAACTCATTTTGAACCTTGACCATGTTCTGGTTCATAATCGGGCAAATAGAAGGGCAAGTGGTAAAAAAGAATTCCACGACATAAACTTTTCCTTTGTAGTTTTCATTAGTGATAACCTTCTCATTTTGATCGATAAAATTAAAATCAGGGACTTTACCTATTGTCTCTAAACCAGGATCAGATAAATGGTTTGCAATCTTATCTACCGCCCAAATGCCAAATACAAGTATTATTAACGATATACCTACGTATGAATATTTTTTTTTCTTCATTTAAATTAGATTTCTCTATCTGCATTGTATTTTTTTAATGCCAAACGATACTCTGCAAGAATCACCTTAATATCATCACTCATTTTATTATTGATCTCGGCAACATCACGAGCGTCAAAACCGTATAACAAACCTATATCTTCATCATCATCTCTACCGCGAAGATTCCGGTCTTTATCAACAATAAAAACATATGGTGTGCTATAATCGGTCGCTAAAACCAAATTACTTTGTAACGAATTAAAAACGATCTCGATATTCTCTGAAGAGCCAAATGCAAACTTCCAATTTTTTGTGTCTGTCATTTCACTAAGCTTTTCCTTTAAAACTTTCGCCTCATCCTGAGTACCATCCTGAAGTAATATTACAAATTGAAAATCTTCAAATTCGTGATTCTTTTTATAAACCTTTTGTACAAGGTTAAAGGAATTAGCTTGTTTAGATACTACTTCATTTCCGAAGAACCCCAGTACAGTAATTTTATCTTTTAGTTCTATTGAACTTCCTTCTAAGGTTGTAAAATTTGTGAGTTCGGTAACAGAATATGTAAGTACCGGAAGTTTTGCAAAATTATTCACCCCGGAGGCAAAGAAAATATAAGCGGTAATGGGAAGTAAGAACAAAACACCAAGAACTAGATATTTTTTCATTTTCTAAGCTTTCTTTTGTTTTGCAAAAATACGCCCTAAAACGGCGTTGAGCAACCTTTGATAGTTAATTTTTGATACTTCAGGGCACAAAAAAACCCTGATTTACAGGGTTCTTTCAAAATCTTTTTATTACTTAAAAGTCAAATTTTACATAATTATTCTTGTATACATCAAAAATATAGTCTCCTTCTATTAATACTATTAGTACTAAATAGCAAATTAAGAAGATAGCTGTCCAAACCACTGAACGGCGTAGCGATTTTTTCTCATCACGCATGTGCATGAAGTCCCATGTAATATAATATGCTTTTACCAAAGTAAGAATAATAAAAATCCAGTTGAGGTATTTCATTGCCAGAAAACGATTGTCTATTAGAAATTCCGGCTTTAAAATACCTAATGCAACTTCAATTATGGTAACAATGGAAAGGAAGATGAAAACACCCCAGATCTTTGCTTCATTAGACTTAAATTTTATAAGTCCTCTAAATATTTCTAATTTATGATTGTCTGCCATTTCTTAAATTTTAATACTACTACTTAAACAAGATAAAAGAATGTAAATACAAATACCCAAACTAAATCTACAAAGTGCCAATATAGCCCTACTTTTTCAACCATTTCATAATGCCCTCTTCTTTCATAAGTTCCAATGATTACATTAAAAAATATGATGATGTTAAATATTACACCAGAGAATACGTGAAATCCATGAAATCCGGTAATAAAGAAAAAGAAGTCTGCAAATAATGGTGTCCCGTACTCATTATGTTTCAAATTGGCTCCTTCAACAACTATTTTACCATCATTAACCACTTTCGCTATAGATTCTCCTCTTGACAATACTGTTGGCTCTCCATTTTCATCAAGATATTGTGTTCTTACCAGTAAATTATCATCTGCTAAAAACCCGGCTTTTACTTCTTCAAAAGTGAAAGATGTTTGAGTTTCATCTGCTGCATACCAAACCCCATTACCTTCTACATGAGATTCTCTGGCAGATGGAAGTTCTATTGCAAAATCTGCTATTGCAACCCGTTCTCCTTCAGTATTGAGAAACTGAATGATTTTACCCCCTTTTGTCTCAATCGCTCCATAATCACCCTTGATAAAAGTAGCCCATTCCCATGCCTGTGAACCTACAAAAATAGCTCCTCCAATAATGGTAAAGAACAAATATATTATCACTTTGTTCTTTTGCATTTTATGTCCGGCATCTACAGCAAGTACCATCGTTACAGATGAAAAGATAAGAATGAAGGTCATAAATGCTACATAATACATGGGTGCATCTACTCCATGCAAGAATGGAAAGTGTGTAAACACTTCATCTGCAATTGGCCAGGAATCAATAAACTTAAATCTTGAAAAGCCGTAAGAGGCAAGAAATCCTGAAAAGGTTAAGGCATCTGAAACAATGAAAAACCACATCATCATTTTCCCGTAACTGGCATTTAGCGGTCGGTTTCCACCTTCCCAGGTTTTTCCTTCGGTACCTGTTTTAACAACAGTAGCTTCCATAAAAAGAATTTGGTTTTTAATAAAGCACAAAAATAGGTATTATTTTTATCTCACGAAATAGAAAAATAAAAACAGATAAATCCACAGAAAATCAATGAAGTGCCAAAAAGTCGCAGCCAGTTCAATTCCAAGGGTTTTGCCATTTACATACTTTAGTTTATAATGATTATAAATTACTACTAAAATTGAAATAAGTCCAACAGCTATATGCGCCAAGTGCATAATAACTACCAAATAAATGAATGAGGTAGTAATTGTACTTTCACTTCCTGTGAAATAATAACCGTTTTCAATAATTTGAGAAAAACCCAAGAATTGAAGCGATACAAATACGATTCCCAATATAAATGTTGCCAATAGTAACAACATTCCATTTCTATTTTGTTCTTTCTGCACCATCTTTTTTGCAAAGTGTATAGTGATGCTACTAATTAAAATAGCGGCCAGACTAATATAAAATGCCTGTGGAATTTCAAAATCGGTCAACCAATCCGGTCGTTCTTTACTCACCACATATGCGCTTGTTAATCCGGCAAAACTCATAGAAAGGCTTACAATGCCAAACCAAAGCATCATCTTTTTAGCGCGCCGTATTTTTATTTCCTCGGTTCTTTCTGTATACTCCATTATCTTAAAAATTTATCCAACACATATATTACCTGTAATAGTGTTATATAACTCACACTTACCAACATGAGTTGTTTTGCAACTTTTTCGGTTTTTAATCTATAAAGGCGCATTGCATAATAAATAAAACCTAGGCCCAATAACCCAATGATTATTGCCGAAACCGGTGTAATATATAATTTTCCTGTTACACCTACAGCGGGTATCAATGAAGCCAAAACAGTCCAAATAGTATACAAGACTATTTGAATGGCAGTACCTTTGTCTCTTTTCCCATTAGGCAGCATATAAAATCCTCCCTTTTTATAATCTTCAAACAAAAACCACCCAATTGCCCAAAAGTGTGGGAATTGCCAAAAAAACTGGATCATAAATAAGGTTCCCGGTTCAATACCAAAATCATTTGTGGCTGCTACCCATCCCAGCATAAAGGGAATAGCACCCGGAAAGGCTCCTACGAATACTGAAAGGGGTGTCTTAGTCTTTAGAGGGGTGTACAAACTCACATACATAAATATTGAGATTGCACCAAACATAGCTGTTTTTGGATTGATGGTATACAAGACAGCTATTCCAGCTATAGTTAAGATACTGGCAAGTATAAAAGCGCTTGGGACACGCATCCTCCCTGCCGGTATTGGTCTGTTTTTTGTACGGTTCATTAACGCATCCAGATCACGTTCAATTATTTGATTGTAAACATTAGATGCTCCCACCATACAATAACCCCCAACGCATAATAACAATAAGGTATAAAAATCAATAGTCTCCGCTCCCAATAAATATCCCGCAGCCGATGAAAAAACAACACTTACGGATAAGCGAACTTTTGTAATCTCAGTAAAATTCCTGATGATGGATTGTGGAACAGATTGTGATTGAGTGATAGACAAGCTCTTTTTTTTAATCAAAACACCTAATGGTATTTGCACGGGCAAAGATACAGTACCCTCTCTTTTTTTACAATATATATTGAACAATCTTACTGTTTTATTTCAGTAATTTTATTATTTTGAACCCACATAAAAATATACATCCATGCGTTTCAAAATTTTAATTTCAATTACAGTTTGTTTCTCCTTCTTATTTACTAATGCTCAGACAGATAGCGGACGAACAGCAAACATAAAAATTACAAAAGTTAAAGATGAAATTTATATGCTTCAGGGAAAAGGAGGAAATATTGGTTTAAGTTTTGGAAATGATGGTGTCTTTATGATTGATGATCAATTTGAAGATATTACTGAATACATTCTGGAGGATATAAAAAAAATTAGTGATAAACCGATTCAGTTTTTGGTAAATACACATCATCATGGTGACCACACTGGCGGAAACGCTAATATGGCGAAGACAGGAACTACTATTATCGCTCATCAAAATGTTAGAGATCGAATATCTGAAGCTATTAATAACGCTTTGAATAATGCTAAAGTGGCCGGTGGTAAGCCAGAAGGGGTTGATCCAAAAATGCTTCCAACAATAACCTTTAGCAAAGACATGACCTTTTATTATAATGATGAAAAAATAATGGTTTTCCACGTACATAATGCTCATACAGATGGTGATGTAATTGTTTATTTTACTGAAAGTAATGTTATTCATACAGGAGATGTGTTTTTTGAGGGGAGTTATCCTTATATCGACACGGCTAGTGGTGGAACTCTACAGGGTTATATTCAAGCACTACAAGAAATAATAATGCTTGCAGATGATGAAACTAAAATTATCCCCGGACATGGATCTATCGCTTCGAAAGAAGATTTGCGCTATACAAAAAATATGCTTGGTTTACTTTATAAAAGAGTAATGTCTCATTATATGAACCTAAGAACTGAAGATGAAATAATCAGTATGCGTGACTTTACCAAAATATATGATGACAAGGGCTTTGGTGACGGTTTTATCAGTACTGAAAAAATGCTACAAACTATCTACAACGAGGTAAAAAGAGAAAAAGGTGTAATAGATGTGAGGGACATGAACGAAAGATTAAGGGAAAAATTCCGGCAACAAAAAGAGGCTCGTGAAAAAAGAGAAAAAAACAGCGGATAGTTTTTCTTCTTATTTAAAAATCGTTATACCAATTAAATAGATCTGTTCTAATGCCAAAATTTACCCAGGTAGTCTGATTGTCAAAGACACTTTCGGTATTTACTGTAGGTTTAAAGTCCCTAAAAATAACACTTCCGTACGCTTTCAAGTTAGTAGCGGGATTAATTAAATATCCCACTTGCAATTCTGTATGAAAGAAGTCTGTAGTATTTCCCTGCGTAATATCATTCCCAAGATCTGAAGGACGGTCATCTTCCGTACCATAAATATTACCCCCGTAAAAGAAAGTATCTTCCTCGGTATTAAATTCAAGCCCCCGTTTAGCAATAATTACTTTTGCATCTGCAAAAATTCTCTTGCGTTGGTAACGTGCAATAGCAATAAATTCTGAAAAGTTCGCACCCAAAGTATGCGCCATGGATTGATTGTTGTGGCCATAATTAAGTACAACACTATTATGTGAATAAGTAAATGGACGCACTCTGTTGTATTCTGCCTGTAATTGTAAATTTTTGACTCCAAAAGCATCATAATACTTAGCTCCTAATTGGTAGCCTGTTTTATTTTTATAACTACCATCCCCTCCAAGAATATCACTGGAAGAAAACTCATCTATAATTAATTGGGCATATGCATTTATTCTATCTGTAAATTTATATTTTGCACTAAGCCCTATTAAAGCATTTCCTCCACGGGAACCGGTAGAAAATTCTATAGCACGGTAAAAAATAATTGGGTTTATATAATTGAAGTCGAAACCTCTATCGTTATCGTTCTCCCAAATTACAGATTCAAAAAGGCCAATGTTAAGCCGCTTTGTGACATTATAACTTAAATAGTGATTTGCCATATACTTAGTGCGGAATGAACCGTCTAACGTCACGTCTGAACGTACATCCCTTAAAGACATCCAGGTATTGGTATATTTTAACTTCCAAAAGGTAGTATTCAATTTGAAAAACGGATATGGACTTGCGTTATCACTCACCAATAAAGAACGGTATCCATCTCCTATAAAGTTCTTACCATGCCCCAACTGAATATTGAAATACTTTGAAGGAGTAAATGAAACATGGCCTGTTGCTATTGGGTAATCGTACGAATCACTTTTAAAACTTTTAGCGATTCCCCGGCCGGGAATAATTGCAGGATTACCTCCATCAGGTTTTATTGATTCCGCATAACGATTAAAATAGTCTGCAAATCGCCCCTGGCTTTCGTAGATCACAGCAAAAAAACTTAAGTTTTTACCCAATCCTCCTTGTGTGTAAACCAAACGGGTATTGTTATAGGTATCTATATCTGCATCGGTATCTTTCCCTACTTGTAAATCGACCCCGGGATCTAAAGTAAACCAATAGCCTTCCCCTTTAAAAGTGACCATATGCTCATTCCACCATTTTCTACCTAACCAGGAAGTTTTGTTTTTAAGTAGTTTTTGGTTTTCTGTTTCAAAATTATAATACTTATTTACTTCACTGTATATAAAAGGTTTTTGTGCTGTATGATTGTTTTGCCCTACACGGTTCAGTGCTGGGTCAAATAAGCTATAATTATGATGTGATAGCGGAATGTTAATATTGCTTTTGTACTCTTCATTCGCATAAGGAAAAGCTTTAATAGAGTCGTATTCGTTTTTGAGGGTTTTTATAGTTTCTTCTTCCGAAATACTTTTTACTTCAGTAGTACTTTCTGAAAATTCTATGCCAGATGGTGCCTGCAATGGGATGCCAATTGGCAATGTAAATTGCACATAGGCAGGATTACCATTATAGGTTGCCGGAGTAATTTTAGGGAGTATTTTAAAGACACGTTTGGCTTCATCTTTTAATTCATTATAAATCCCGTCGACATATAAAACTTTAAAATCTCCTTCTTTATTTACTTCAAAAAAAACAACAACATTTCCTTTATAATTTTCTGAAAAAACAATATCTGGTGTCTTAAAATTTGCAAAAACAAATTGCTGAAGTGTATAGTTAAAACAGTTTTCAAGAGCATCTATTGATACTTCCGCACATTCAGGAAACACGGGATATTTTTCAAAACCAGAAAGTTCGTTTTGGGCAGAAATTGAATATGAGATTAATAAAACCAGAAGTGAGGCATATATCTTCATTAGCAATGGCGTTATTTTGAAGAAGGAAAGATACGGTTTTTTTATAATGCCTTTGTTGCAAAATAGAAAACCCGCCTCAAAAAGTAATAAGGCGGGTTTAACTTTATTAATTCACCAATAATGTAATTGGTACCGTGTAAAGTACCGCTACATTTTTGTCGCCTTGTTTACCTGGTTCCATTCTTGGTAATGTATTGACAACCCGGATTGCTTCTTTTTCCAGTAATTTATCCGGAGCTCTCGCCAGGATATCTTTTACAGTTCCGTTCTCATCGATCTTAAACTGTACCGTAATACGTTGCTTTTTTCCAGAATCATAATCAGAGAACTTATCTACATTGAATTTTTTTGCAATAAAGCTCTTTACTTTGGAAGACATGCAAGCTATTTTTTCTAGATTGCTTGAAAGTGATTCACATCCTGGAAAAACAGGAGCAAATTCCACATTAAGTACATTATCAAGTCCGGTTTTAACAGGTTTTTCACTTCTTGTACTTACAGAAGGAGTTATTATCGTTGGAGATACATCGATAGGGGCTATGGGAGTTTCATCCATAGTTTGTGTTGTATTTTTGATAGGATTTATGATATCTATTATTTTTTGCCGTTTTTGTTTCTTTACTTGTTTTTCAGGCTCTATTAAGGGTTTAGGAGATTCATCTTTTAAAACAATGTTATAAACATTGGGCTCTACCAGATAAAAATCTTTCTTAGCAGTATATTTTGTTGTGGTTAACCCAATGGTGCTTTCCATGATAAGAAAAACTGCCAATAAGCTTACAATGACTCCCAATTGAAAGTATAGTCTTGAATTCCAATTGAGATTAATACTCTTCTTATCCTCTCTCTTTGAAAGCATTTTTGGTTGATTGCTTTTAAAAATGTTTACAGATGGTTTCATAACATTTGTATTTAAGGATTAATAGTATTTTATATGTGCAAGGCTTATGCCAAAAAAAAGCACCGAGTAAATCACTCGGTGCTTTTCAATATATATTTATTATTATTTTACTCTACCTGGAATCTAATTGGCAAAGAATAAAGAACTCCAACTGGTTTTCCTCGCTGTTTTCCTGGAGTCATTTTAGGGAGAGACTTTACAACTCTTACTGCTTCTTGTTCTAACTTAGGGTGTGGGGCACGAGCTTGCACATCCACAACGTTTCCGTTTTTGTTAATTTTAAATCTAACAAAAATTCTTTGGATCCCTTCTAATCCCAAATCACCTGCCAGGTCTCCGTTAAATTTCTTTTTTACCCATTTGTCTATCTTTTCAGACATACATGCTTTCTTACCACTATTTCCTTTAGCTCCTTCACATCCCGGATAAATAGGTACATTTTCAATTACTGCAAAAGGAACATCTGCCAGTTCTTCTTCAACAGCTTCTTCAATTTCTTCAATCTCCATGATCTCTTCCTCTTGATTTGTTTCGGTAGATTCAATTATAGTCTCCTCAACCTCTTCTTCATCTTCTACTACTTCTATAACTTCAGGTGCAGGCGGTGGAGGTGGTGGTGGAGGTGGAGGTGTTATTTGCTGAGTGATTGGAATTTCTTCTTCTAATTCGTCGCCTACAGCTAATGTATCTGTATCAAGAGTTCGATCGTACGTTTTCCATTCAATTGCTTGCCAAGCGATTAAGAGCATTAAAATCATTCCTAACTGGAAAAATAATAAGCTTTTACGGCTTAAATCTGCTTTTGGATTTTTCTTGGATTCCATAATTGAGTATTAATGTGATTGCTAAAATATATAAAAACTATTGTAATATAAAACGAAAATTAGTTTTTAAGATTTAAATGTTCATTTTGTTTTTTAAAACTGGAGGGTACCAATAATAAAATCTAAAACGATTACCTAAATATCCAGCATATATACCTTTCTTTTCAGTAATAAACTGTTATTAAGTTACCTCAATTACTATGCCACATGAAAGCGTGATAAGAAATCAGTTATTTTCTCCTGTGTAAGTTTTCTTTTAATTTTCTACCTGAAAAACGATAGGTAATCCATACAATACTCCTACCGGGACCCCACGCTGTTCACCGGGAGTCATATGAGGAAGTGATTTTACAATCTTGACAGCTTCTTCTTCCAGTTTTATGTGAGGGGCCCGTGCACGAACATCTGCTACATCTCCATTTTTATTTATTTTAAACGTCACAAATATACGTTGACGCCCTTCCAGGCCAAGCTCGCTGGCTAATTCGGTATTAAAGTTTTTTTTGACAAACTCTTCAATTTTTTTTGACATACATTCCTTTCTGGTATTATTGTTATTTGCGCTTTCACAGCCCGGATATACTGGAACGTTTTCAATTACTGCAAATGGCACATTAATAATCTCTTCTTCTACCACTTCTTCAGCAATTTCTTCTATTTCTAAAATCTCATCATTTTGGTTTGTTTCTGTAGATTCAATTATAGACTCTTCAATTTCAGATTCATTTTCAACTTCTAAAATAACAACCGGTGTAATTGAAGGCGCCGGTGGGGGTGGGGGTGTATTGATCTGCTCTGTAATAGGAATAATTTCATCAAGAGCATCAGTTACTTCTATCTGGCTACTTTCCAGATCAGATCTATCATAAGTTTTCCATTCAAGAAGCTGCCAGGTTAAAAAAAGCATAGTTATAATTCCCAGTTGGAAGAACAGCAAGCTTCTACGACTTAGGTCGTAATCAGGGTTTTTCTTTATTTCCATTTGTAGTGAATTTAGACGTTATACGTTCATTGGATAGTTTTAACTCTAACTATCCAAAATGATAACAGCCCTATCAAGCAACCAATTCCGTTCGCTATAATATCAAACAAATCAAACTTTCTTGATAGCGTGAACCAGTGCTGCAATGCTTCAATTGATATTCCATAAAGGAAGCATATTAACAAAACTACAAATACAATTTTATTAGAAATATGATATTGGTCAGCTGAAAATGTATAGCTTAACCAAATGAAACACAGTACCCAATGTATTAATACATGGGCTAATTTGTCCAGAAAAGGAAGGTTTACTTCCGGTATTTCCGTAGCCGGAGATAAGAAGGCTACAGTGATCAATAAGGTGTAGATTATCCCTATTGACAAGAGGGTTCTAGGCTCCGATAATTTCTTTATAAGCCGCGTCATCCAATAGATCCTCTATTTCTTCAGTGTTTGAAATTTTCAATTTTATCATCCAGCCATCTCCATAAGGGTCTGAATTTACTTTTTCCGGCTCAGACTCTAGACTCTCATTAAATTCGATGATTTCCCCCGATAGCGGCAAAAATAAATCTGAAACGGTTTTTACGGCTTCAACTGTTCCAAAAACCTCTTCTCTATCTAAGGTTTCATCTACAGTTTCTACTTCAACATATACAATATCTCCCAGCTCACCTTGTGCAAAATCTGTAATTCCAATAGTAGCTATATCTCCTTCGATAAGCACCCATTCATGATCTTTTGTATATTTTAGGTTTGAAGGTACACTCATAATAAATTCTATTTAAATGGTTTTTATTTAGTTTCCAAAGTTATATCGAAGTGTGAACCCACTTCTAATAGTAGTTTGCGGGAAAGCAGTTGAGATTGCATATTCTGAGAAAGTATGGTCATAATAGAACAATGCTGTTAAATTCTTACTCAATGCGTAATCTGCGGAAAACTGAAGCCCATAAATGGTCTGCCCTGCAGTAGTTTGATTATTTTCAATATCCAAATAACGAATAATAGTTTTGTTGTCTCTTCGGGACAGGTCCATTTTAAAATTCAGGTCACTCTTTAAAATTTTCTTTTTGCCTCCAAAGTTAGTTCCTATTTTAAGATCCTTGATACGATAACCCAAACCTATAACTACCTCGTTACCTTTAATCTCGGTCAATAAATTATTGGCAAAACTTAACGATAAGGCTCTGTCTTTTCGTAACTCTGCCAAAATCTTAACAGAGTTTTTCATTTCAAAATCAACCCGGATCAATGGTGAGAATTGTTCGGTAAGGTTTACATTTGTTAAGAATACCTTACTCTTAAAGTTTCCGGCTTGATCTACTGCTTCCGGTTCATTAGGGTCATAATCTAAGTTTGTCTGAAATTGATTTACTGTATAGCCGGCTCTATACCCATGTTGTATAGAGAATCTTTTGAATCGTTTTTTAAACCAAGCTAATTTCATTAAACCTGTATATTTTAGATCCCAGTTGGGTAGCGGAATATCTCTGAATATTCCTGTTTTCTCACTGGATGCATCACTTCCTTTATAAGCAGAAAGGAAGGCCGGCAGTAAAACATCCTGGCTTGTTTTTCCAAATCCTACAGGGTATCCATCATCATCTCTTGGGAAATTTGGAGAGCCATAAAATTCTGTAGCCAATCTATTTGCAACTATCAATCTATTACTTCTAAAGTCATCAAAAGCTGCTGAGCTATTTTCATCACTGGTGCTAAACGCCGTTTTAATTAACATGGTTGAAATATTGAAGTTCCCAAATGTGCTAGGTGTTAGCGAACGGTATAATCCATTTTCAACAATATAGTTTTCAGCATAATTTTCGGCATAAATTCTGCTTCCGTTCAAATCAATTTTCAAATCCGGTATCAATTCTATATTAACCTGTGCGTCTAATTGTCTGTTTTCAACTTCGGTATATTGTTCGTTAAATTCGGGGTAAATAGTTAACCAGCCTTTTCGTGCAGCCAGATCTCTAACTTCTGCCTGACTACCAAATGTAAATCCGGCAGATGGCTTTAAAGTTCCTATAAATCCAATGGATGGTGTATAACCCGGCAAGAAAATACCGTTATTTTCCTGATAGTTCAACTGAATTTTCTTTATAGAGGTAAGCAGGCCTATTAGAGTATTAACGGCCTTATCTCCACCAGTTAAGGTCCTGGTAGGAGTTCCTCCTTTGTTTCCACCGGAAGTATTCCCCTCATTAAGTGTTTCTTTACTCCCTTTCTTTTCTTCTTCAGTTCCATTTTTTCCTCCTTTAGCACCTGCCTTCACTTCGGCTCCTGTTTTTCTTCCACCACTCTTACCATTAGGACCTCCGCCACTTCCAGATTTTATTTTGGTCAACCCTATATATCTGTAAAAATTATTCATATCCAAAGTAGAGTTGATACGGTGTGTACTTGCATTTTGGATCGAATTACCAAGATCAAATACCTGAGTGGTACCATCGGCAAGTGTTATAGGAATATTATTGAACAGATCACTACCATCCTGCCACTGGAAATCACCCGTATAAGAATAGGTAGCTCTAATAAATCTTAAAAACGGAAACTTACTAAATGGCAGATCATAATTTACCTGAAGTGATTGAAAATGTTGGTTAGGTTCTCCAACATCAAAAAAGCCATCCCAAATTCCAATAGAGTTATCCGCATTTCCCTCATTATCAATATAATTAGTCACAATTCTATTATTGGAAGAATTAAAGTTAAATCGAAGTGATTTGGTTAAATTATAATTAATTGAGTACTGCCAATCAAACAGGAAATTTCTTTGGTATAGCGTTGGGAGTCCTATATTTCCGGGCAATAAATTAAGTTCTCTAAATTTTTGCTCATTGTATTGTCTAATGATATTAGAACTTGCCGTAATATTGGTTGGTAGCACGTTGAAATTTAGATCCTTTAAAAACTGCCAGTATTTTCCGTTAAATATTGAGTCATTCTTTTTAAAAGGTTCGTAAGTAACCGGTGCAAAACTATAATTATAGGTTCCACCCACTCTCACATTTTGGTCGAGAGACTCTTCAATTTCAAAATCGTGATGGTCTACCTGATTGTAAGAATAGGAGAATGTGAAATTTTCAATATCATATGGCATTGGTTTGCCATCTCCCGTGCGGTCTTTACGAACTCCAATGAAATTAACACTTTGTCGTTTTGTATAATCGACCGACTGCTCTTTTATAATATCCTTTTCATCTTGATTATCTGTATTATCGATACGAGTATCTAATTCTATATCTTGAAATTCGGGATCATATTGAGGTGTGATCAATTCTTCTGCACGCCCATAATTAAATGGCAATTGTACGCCCCACTTTGGTGGTAACAGCTGTCCCAGATTCACATTGGTCACTACATCATATTGCTGAACATCTTCTCGACTACGTTGGTTTGGCCCTTGCTCTATAGAACCAAATCCTACTGTACTTCTCCCGGCAGTAGCACTTACTGTCGCAAAGTCTGCAATATTAGCATCCATACTAGCTACAGCAGCCCATCCTCCTTGGTTTTTAAGTTCTGAAAGACGTAGTTCATTGAACCAAACTTCCCCACAAAGTTCATTACTTGTAGGGTTTTTAAGTCCTAACATAATGGTACGGACATTTCCAAAACTCGGGTTTCCTTTTATTCCTATACGTAAATCATTTTCAGAACCTGCTGCTGAATCCGGATCAAGATCTGCCTGATTGAAGTAAGTAATTTGTGTTAGATCACTATTTGGATCTCCTAATACTTGAGTTTTTACTTCCTGAAGTAATCTTAGTGGTAAATTAAGTCTATTTTCTATAGGCCACACTACTTCGGGATTGAGAGATTCCGGTGAGATATTTAGTGGTATTTCAATTTCATAAAAGTTTTGGTCCAGGTCGGTCCCTAATCTTATAAATGCAACTAATTCTCCATCAGACGGAACTGTTTCATTATCCAGCGCTTCCGCATGAATAAACATTTCCAGGTTTTCATATTGACGCATATCAACATTGAAGTTCTTATATACAGAACGCCCATCTCCACTTTCTAATCCACATACTCTTAACAATAACGACTGTTCATTTTGACGAATGATGTTATTATTATTATTTAATTCTTCCCGAATAACACCAGGAGGTAATACATAAGAACCACTATTTTCTTCGATGCTCACAGTTTCAACTTCAAATAAAGTATCATCCATATCCGGGTCTTCCCCAGTAATATCTAACGTATTTGCATATCTTCTGTAATCTCCGCGTACCAACTCCAAGGCTCCAAGGCGTAAAATAGTAGGTTCACTAAAACCTGTCATAAACATACGCATAAAACGAATAGATCTAAAGTCTGAAATTCCGTTAACAGCTTCATCCGGTTGATCTATTGGCACTTTAAACTGAACCCATCGTACATCAACAGTCGAATTGTCCAAAAGAGTAAGTCCGGTAATTATTTTTTCATCAGTAATAAACTCATTGTTAGTACTATTCATGTCCCTTGAAATTGGAACTCTGTACTCGTAGTAACTGTTCACCGTGTTCATAGTATTATCACGGTTAATATCTTCAACATCAGGTTGCGCAGTAGACCCTCTGTTATCATTAGAAACAATTTCGGGGGAATTCCCTTCTGTTCCATTATAAGAACGATACCTCTCTACGATACCTCCTTCTGCCTGTAAGAAGTACTGGTAGTTATCACCGGCAGGGTCAGCTAACCCTGCAAATGCCGGGAATTGTAAAGCTTCTGCTGCATCATTAATACCGTCATATCCAATATCTTGATTAATTCGTTCTTGTCCTTGTGTATCAAAAGTGTAGACTAGTGATTGGTTTGTAGGAACCTTACCATAAACTGTAGGTGTTGTATTTTCTGTCCCTCCGTCTTGTGGCAATCCGTTTTCATACTGCTTTCTTCCATCTTTCAATATATCTTCTGAAATATTACCCAAATTAAAATAGAGCTCTCCATTATCATTAATAGATGAATCATGATAATAAGGATCCATAACCCAAAACTGAATATATTCCACATTAGAGCGTTCAAAATCTGTAGTGGATAGTTGCCTCATAATTCCCCCGAATCTGGTTTCCGGATTAGGAAGTGTATTTCCTCCGTTAGCTTCAGGATTGAAGTTGTAAGGCCCTCGCTCACCAGGATAGTATGATAGGTCCAGTGTAAATAATGCCTGCGTTTGCCCTTGAATAATATCTTGTTCCGGGAAGATTTCATCTCTAAAAATACGGCGTGTAAATGGTGATGACAAATCTTCATCAGAAATACCTCCGGGGCGTTGGCTACTATAAAAAATAGGGTCAATAGTATACCAGTCTAACTTTGCACGGTTATAATTGTAAGCTAGATTTGTATTATCTGCATTATTGTCAAAACGAACTGGGGTACTAGATAGAAACCATGATAACGGGCTACTAACATCCAAGGCTGTTTGCGATGCTTCAAAATCGTCAACATAAACAGTTGTTTTGCCATCAAAGTCCGAAACTTTGGGTGCACCCGGTAACAGGTAAGCAAATTCACCTCTCAGGGACACATTCGATTCAACATCTGTATCAATATTAGGAAGTTTATTTACCAATCTTGTTAGAAAAGGAACTTCGGTGGAGTAGTTTGCATTAAAACCAAAAATAGTATTGTTGATTGGCTCTACATTATAAGATGATTTTTGTGTTAACGGGCGTTCATTAAGGTTCAAATAGGTCGCACCTATTTGAAATTTATCGTTGAATTTATGTTCTACATTTAATCCTGTAAAACGTTTTGTTTGCTGTCCAAACAATGCATTATTCTCAGTGGTAATATTTATGGGTGTATTGGAATTAAGCAGTGCAGGATCTAAGATCTGGACGCGCCCTAATTGATAATTTACAGTATAATCCACACCTTCTACCAGTGTTCTTCCGTTAGCGGTTACTGTTACAGACCCTTGAGGAATATTGAAAGCACCTATAGGAATTCCGTCTGCTCCGGTAGACTTGTAACTACCTTTTAGCTGAAAAAAGTTCTTATCACTATCCTCTTGTTCTGCTTCAGTCTTCGTAGTCCTGTAGAGTGACCTGAAAACATATTTATTTTGGTTGGCGTTATAGGTTGAAGTATTATCATAGTCCTCAGAACCTCCTGTACTATCCAGCTTATTAAATAAGTATTCCCCAAATGGTTCAACGCTTGTAAAAATGATACGCCCATTTTGAGTATCTACGGTGACTCCGGGAAGAAAATCAAAAAATCCATCACCGCCTTGTTGTGGGTCATTATTAAAGTTCAATCTATCTAAATTAAATACACGTAATAAAACAGTATCTTCAACATCATCAGGCAGTGGAGTAGCAGGAAACTGTTGTGTTCCTTCTGCCGCTGTAATATAATTGAGTGGAGAAGGACTTGTATATAGAATGTTTAATCTGAAATCTTCCTGCTCTAATTGATAAGCTCCCAATGGATAGATATTTTTCATCATCAAATCCCAGATAGGCTCGGATACACTGGTAATATTGCTCTTTAAGAGCTTTACAACCAAATTCTGCGAAATTCCTTCAATAGGATCTGCATTTGGGTCTGGATTTCCGGGATCTCCACCATTAATAGTTCCTCCCGAAGCTTCCACTCCGTCATTAGCAAACTCACCTACCTGATACACTTGTCCATTTACAGTGAATTGAAAAGCTATTGCCAATACCTCATCGTTGTTCAATCGTTGATTCAAAGAGATATATCCTAACTGAGAATTCATTTGATACTCGCTTTGTGTCAAAAGTCTCGCATTTTCCAAGCTAACATAATCGACCCCTTCATTCACCGGTACGCCACTAAATCCGGCTTGTACAGAAGCAATATCCCGAATGGATTCATTTAATATGCTTTGTTCTGCAGTGTTGTTAATTCCGAAGGGGTTAAAATCGTTGTTTGAGTTATCCGGAAAAGAACCTCTTGGTTTATTAATAAATCCTCCGGGTGGATTATTCAATCCTATGTTTGTAGGATCGGATTCTCCAATATCCTGAATTGCTACAATATTTCGAACATTTTCGGTACGATTGGTACGATTGGTAATCCAAACTTCTGCCCTTGTAATTTGCACATTAGAGTTGATAAACGGGTACTGTGTTAAGGCTCTGTTGTAATTATCCCTAAAGTAATGTGCCAGGAAGAAGTGACGATTCTCATCGTATTCTGAAGCATAAATTTCAAAGTCGGTAATAGTTGCTCCTCCTTCAGCCGTAACAGATCTGGTTTCCGATTTTTGTTCAGAAAACACTCCTGTAATTGTTGTTTTTCCAAACTGAAGCTGTGTTTTCACCCCAAACAAGCTTTGTGCTCCTTGTATTAATGAACTGTTTAGCGGCATACTTACGTTCCCCACTTCTATTTTTTGAATGATATCATCCTCGGTAGGAGTGTATTCCAGTTTTATCTGATTTTGAAAATCGAATGTAGATTGTGTATCGTAATTAGCAGTAACCTGCAACCTTTCCCCTATTTTTCCTAATAAACTTAAGCTAATGCGTTGATCAAAATCGAAGGATAGGTTACTTCGGTTGTTGGGAGAAAATGCCGGATTGTCTTGTTTTGTATACAAAAGTCCTAAATCCATTTCAACACTACCCTGAGGAATTACTTCGATGGTGTTTCCTCCAAAAACAGATTCAAAAAAGTTGGAGTTCACATAAAATGTTGGAAGTAGATTTTTCTGTGCTTCTTCGGCACCTTCTTTTCTTCCATCGGCCGCATCAATTTTTTGTTTGAAGTATTCTTTCATTTGCTCCCTCATGATCAACTCACGGTATTCATCCGGAGTGAGAATGATAGGATAAGAAATATTAAACCCACCTAAGGTTTGTGTGTATATATACCTGTCTGTTATAGGGTCATAGGTATATAAATCTTCTATACTAGGAGGGTTTGGCAAGTCTATTCGTCCCATCGAAGAACCTGTTGCCGTTGTATCCTGTGCGGATACTGTGCCATAACTGCCAAAAATGATACTTAAAACTAATAAAAGCTTAAAAAAGCTATGGTTGTAATCGTAATTTTTTGCGCCCAATTTTTACAAATTTTTTAAAGCTTGTTTTATAATCGTTTCTACTGTTGCATCCGGGTCTTGCTGTACAATTTTGTCACAGACCTTTTCAGCTTGTTTTCGAGCAAAGCCTAGTGTCTCCAAAGCAGATAACGCTTCATTTTTATTCGTATTGCTCGAAACGGCAGAAACATCTTCCAAGCCGTATACTTTTAAAATTTTATCTTTCAGGTCTAACAACACTCGTTGTGCGGTTTTTAAACCTATTCCTTTTACAGATTGAATGGTAGCTACATCGTCTGCAGCAATTGCTTCGGTAACTTGTTGCGGAGATAATGATGAAAGCATTGTTCTTGCTGTACTGGCCCCAACCCCCGAAACCGAAATTAACAACCTAAAAATTTCACGCTCTGTAGGACCTGAAAACCCATATAAGGTATGGGCATCTTCACGTACCTGCAAATGCGTATATAATTTTACATTTTCACCTGGGGGAAGTTTTGAAAATGTATGTAACGAAATATGTATTAAGTAACCTACACCATTACAATCTATAACAACATCGGTCGGATTTTTTTCAACAAGTCTGCCCTGTATGTGGGTAATCATTCGCTACTAAAAAGTTAATGGTCAAATATAGCACAATTATTTATAGCTTTCGTCCTTGAAAATATGAAATATCTTTGCTATTTTTTGGTTTTCATCAGCTCTTTTTCCCGCTTTTCTTTTTGTTGTGCGTCTACTACAGAAACTGCAGCCATATTCACAATTTCTTCCACACTGGCACCCAGCTGAAGTATATGTACAGGCTTTCTCATTCCCAGCATAATTGGCCCAATAGATTCTACATTGTTGAGTTCCTTCAATAGCTTGTAATTACTATTTGCTGAATCCAGGTTTGGAAAAATTAATGCATTCACTTTTTTACCGGCCAATTTTGAGAAAGGAAAATTATTCTGAAGCATTTTAGGGTTAAGGGCAAAATCGGTTTGCATCTCACCATCCAGTATCATATCCGGGTTAGACTTATGTAGTAATTCAACTGCTTCTTTTACTTTTCTTGCATGAGGATCTTTGGAAGAGCCAAAGTTTGCATATGAGATCATTGCTAATACAGGTTTCAAACCAAACATTTTCATAGTGTAATTGGTCATCTGTGCAATCTTTGCTAATTCTTTTGCTGTGGGATCTATATTGATAGATGTGTCCGAAATAAATATAGGTCCTTTTTTGGTAAGCATTAAGTTAGTGGTAGCAACTTTACTTACTCCCTCAAACCTGCCAATAGTTTCTAACACCGGACGGATTACAGAAGGATACGATCGTGAGTAGCCCGAAATCATTGTATCTGCATCGCCTTCATTTACCATCATCGCTGCAAAATAATTACGCTCACGCATTAATTTTTGAGCATCGTACAGGGTAACCCCACTTCTTTTTCGGTTTTTCCAGAATTTTTCTGCATACTTATTTAATTCCTGCGTTTGTTCATCACTCTTCGGATCTATTATTTCTATATCTGCATCAAAATCGATTTGCTCCATGAGTTCAATAATAACCTCTTTTCGTCCTAATAAAATTGGAAAGCCTATTCCTTCTTCGTGTATGATTTGAGCAGCTTTTAATACATCCAGATGGTCTGCTTCGGCAAATACAATTCTTTTAGGATTTGTTTTGGCACGATTCATCAAAAACCTAACAATTTTATTGTCGCTTCCCATTCGTTCGTATAACTCATCTTCATAAGCCTCCCAATCTGTAATTTTTTCAGTGGCAACATCACTTTCCATAGCTGCTTTAGCTACTGCAGGAGGAATCACAGCAATTAATCTTGGGTCAAATGGTTTAGGAATTATATAATCCTTTCCAAAATTCAGTTTAGTTTCTCCATAAGCTATATTCACTTGTTCCGGTACAGGCTCTTTAGCGAGATTTGCAAGTGCTTTTACTGCAGCCTTTTTCATGGCTTCATTAATTTTAGTAGCACGTACGTCCAATGCTCCTCTAAATATGAAAGGAAATCCTAATACATTATTCACCTGATTTGGATGGTCACTACGGCCGGTAGCCATGATAATATCTTCTCTTGCCTTAACTGCTACCTTATATTCAATCTCAGGATTTGGATTTGCCAACGCAAACACTATTGGATTGGACCGCATAGATTTGAGCATTTCCGGGCTTACAATATCTGCAATAGACAAACCTACAAATACATCTGCGTTTTTCATTGCTTCTGCCAGTGTATCAATTTTTCTGGAAGTGGCAAATTCTGCTTTTTCTTCGGATAGATTTTTACGGTCTTTTCGAATAACTCCTGTGCTGTCCAGCATCACAATATTTTCAGCTTTAGCACCAAAGGATTTATACAATCGAGTACATGATACTGCCGCAGCTCCGGCACCGCTTATTACTATGGAAACGTTCTCTATCTTCTTTTTTGCAATTTCCAGTGCATTTAATAAAGCTGCCGCCGAAATGATCGCTGTCCCGTGTTGGTCGTCATGCATCACCGGGATATTCAATTCTTCTTTTAAACGTCTTTCAATTTCAAAAGCTTCAGGGGCTTTGATATCTTCCAGATTGATCCCTCCAAAAGTAGGCGCGATATTCTTTACGGTTTCTACAAATTCGTCAATGTTTTCGGTATTAACTTCAATATCAAAAACATCAATATCTGCAAAAATTTTAAAAAGCAGCCCCTTTCCTTCCATCACAGGTTTAGAAGCTTCCGGACCAATGTTCCCTAACCCTAAAACGGCTGTTCCATTAGAAATTACAGCTACTAAATTTCCTTTGTTTGTGTATTTATAAACATTATTACTGTTCTCCTCAATTTCCAGGCATGGTTCTGCCACTCCCGGGGAATATGCTAAAGAAAGATCTCTTTGAGTTGCATATTTTTTAGTGGGAACGACCTGTATCTTTCCGGGTCTGGGCTTTGCATGATATAATAAAGCCTCTCGACGTTTGCTCTCCTTACTCATAAATGATAATTAATCGTAGTTACAAAGGTAAAAGTATACCGGAAATGAAGAAATATTCCCCGTTAATCTTTCAGGAAGTTTATGTTTCGTTCTAAACCCGAAAACTTGGTGCGCTTTACTGCACTTTTCTTGAATAGTTGCTGAAATACCTCTTCTGTAATTTCTTCCCAGTCTTTTTTGGACATGTAAATTAGTTGTGGATCTGGATCAAATAAGGGTTCACTATGAGCTTTACTAAAACGGTTCCACGGGCATACATCCTGGCACACATCACATCCAAATATCCAGTCATCAAAATGTCCGTGTACATTTGAAGGGATTTCATTTTTTAGTTCAATGGTAAAATAGGAAATACATTTGCTGCCATCCACAGTATAGGGTTCAACGATTGCCTGGGTTGGACAAGCATCTATACAAGCAGTACAAGCGCCACAATGATCTGTCACAGGTGTATCATATATCAAATCGAGATCTACAATCAATTCAGCAATAAAATAGAAAGAACCAGCTTGTTTGGTCAATACATTAGTGTGTTTTCCCATCCAGCCTAAACCACTCTTTACTGCCCAGGCTTTATCCAATACCGGAGCAGAGTCTACAAAAGCCCTACCATGTACATCTCCAATTTCTTCAGAAATAAAGTGTAGTAATCGTTTTAATTTGTCCTTAATAACAAAATGGTAGTCAGTTCCGTAGGCATATTTTGAAATTTTATAACTGTTTTGGTTTTGTGTCTTAGAAGGAAAATAATTTAGTGACAGAGAAATTACACTTTTTGAATCGGGAACCAATTTTGTAGGGTCCAAACGCTTATCGAAATGATTTTCCATATAACTCATTTCGCCATGCATATTTTGCTTCAGCCATTTTTCAAGGCGCGGTGCCTCGGCCGAAAGAAATTCAGCTTTGCTAATACCGCAAGACATGAAACCAAGTCGATTGGCTTCTCCTTTGATAAGGTCTGTATGTTTTTGTTTTGAGCTCAAGGCTTTCTTTCTGAAAATATCACTTCTACTCCAACTGGTTTCAATGTAATAAGAGGATTTACTTTTACATCTGTCTGTGAGGTAGAAAATGAATATTTTTTTACAAGATATGAAATTGCCAGTACCATTTCATATATAGCAAAACCAAGGCCAATACACATTCTGGGACCTGCTCCAAAAGGATAGTACACTCCTGCTTTTTCCTTTTTATTATCACCTACAAATCGTTCCGGGTTAAAAATTTCGGGGTTTTCCCAATAGTCCGGATGACGATGTAACTCATAAAAAGAGACGCCTACTAAAGTGTTTTTTTCTATATGGAAATCTTTAATAGTATCATCTTCCAAATTTTCACGGTCGGTAATCCATGCCGGTGGATATAATCGCATAGATTCATCGATCACAGCTTTGGTGTATTCCAGTTTAGAGATTTGTTCTGAGACATTATTGGTCTCGGCAGATACCCGATTCACTTCTTCAAACACTCTTTGTTGAATCTCCGGATGTTTTGCCAATAAAAAAGTTGTAAATGTTAATGCATTGGCTGTAGTTTCATGTCCTGCCACAAAAAGAATGGAAATTTCATCGATGAGTTGTTTGGTACTCATAGGTTCTCCGGTATCTTCATATCGAGTTTCCAATAGCATGTCCAACAGATCGTCATGTTCTGCTGTTGAATTTTTCCGCTCATCAATAACATTTTTAATAATACTGCGGCTTTCTTCAGCTAATTCCTTGTGTTTTGCTACTTGTCCACTCAATTTAAACCACCAAGCTTTGTGCGGCAGTCGTACTTCTTTAACAAGAAATTCCTGTATTTGTTGAATAATTACCTGAAGACGTTGCAATATTTCTTCAGAAACAGAAATATTGAATAGTGATGTTGCTACTACTTTAAAAGCCAGTTCATTCATCACTGGAAACACCAATGTTTTTTCTTCAAGAGAAATTTCTTGTAATTCTGTTTCAATGGTTTGTTGCATCAATCCAATCAATTGCTGCATTTTTTTCTTGTGAAATGCAGGTTGAATCAATCTACGTTGTTGTAGCCAATAATCCCCATTAATAGTTAATAGTCCATGCCCTAAATATTTAGAAAGGTATTTAGTTTGTATGGATGACTTGTAGTAGTTTTTATGGTTTTTTTGAAGTATGTGCTGTACCACTTGTTTATCACGGGAGAGCAATAAATATTTTTTACGCCCTAACCTTACTGAAAAGGTATTTCCATAGGTTTCAAAAAAAGCTTTGTGAAAAGGCAATGGGTTTTTTCGAATGGTTTCTGCATTCAAAAAGAACTTAATGATTGGTAATTTTGAAGGGTAGTTATATTTTTTTGAAGGGGGCATATCCTTATTTTTAAAAAAGTCCGCCTTGGGCACCACCTTTCAATTTACCTAAGTGTTTATAAGCAGCTTCAGTAACTTCACGACCGCGAGGAGTACGCATAATAAATCCTTGCTGAATTAAAAATGGTTCGTAGACTTCTTCAATGGTTTCACTACTTTCAGAAACAGCAGTTGCTAAAGTAGTAATTCCTACAGGCCCTCCTTTAAATTTATCGATGATCGTAGTAAGTATTTTATTGTCCATTTCATCCAGACCATGAGCATCTACATGTAGTGCTTCTAAACTAAACTTTGCAATTTTAATATCTATGTTACCGTCACCTTTTATTTGAGCAAAATCCCTAACGCGACGCAATAATGCGTTAGCAATACGGGGTGTTCCACGGCTACGTCCTGCAATTTCAATTGCAGCTTCCATAGTAATAGGAACCTTTAAAATTCCTGCACTACGTTGAACGATAGTAGTAAGCAATTCGGTTGAATAGTATTGTAGTCTAGAAGATATTCCAAAACGTGCCCGCATGGGAGCCGTTAGTAAGCCTGAACGTGTAGTTGCTCCAACTAACGTAAAAGGTGCCAGGTTAATTTGCACAGAACGAGCGTTGGGCCCGGATTCTATCATAATATCAATTTTGTAATCTTCCATCGCAGAGTAGAGATATTCTTCGACGATAGGACTCAAACGATGAATCTCATCTATAAACAATACATCCCGTTCGTCCAGATTGGTAAGCAATCCCGCTAAATCTCCTGGTTTATCTAATACAGGTCCGGAAGTAACCTTAATTCCAACTTCCAGTTCATTTGCTAAAATGTGTGCGAGGGTAGTCTTTCCTAAACCGGGTGGACCATGAAACAATGTATGGTCCAGGGCTTCATCACGAAGGTTTGCCGCTTGAACAAAAATCTGTAAATTTTCCAGTGCCTGATCCTGCCCTGTAAAATCATTAAAGGAAAGTGGGCGTAATTCTTTTTCAATTTCAAGCTCTTGAGGAGATAACTCTTCTCCGGTAGGATCCAGATGTTCGTTCATAACACAAATATACGAAGTGAAAGCTTATCATAATATAAAAAAACCGTCGTCAGATATCTGACGACGGTTTTATATACCAGTATTCTCCCCGAGTACTGATATTCCTTTAACCTTATTCAAATTTAGATCAATACTGTAACAATTGCAATACGTGAAATTACGTATTCTGAATTCTTTGAAGAGATGCTTAGACTTCCACTCGTTTCCAATTTCCTCGCTTAAACCAAACTATTCCGATAACTGCGATTAATACTTCGGCAAAGGTTATAGCCATTAGTACTCCTATAACTCCAAGGTCAAAAATTATTGCTGTTAAATAAGCAAAAGGGAGTTGAAAAAGCCAGAAACAAAAGAAGTTTATTACAGTAGGGGTTTTAGTATCACCAGCTCCATTAAATGATTGGATAATTACCATGCCATAGGCATAAAAGATATATCCTGCAGCTATCACCCGAAGGCTCAATGCGCCAAATTCAATTATGGATGCATCTTCGGTAAATATTTTAATTATAGTCTCGGCAAAAAGAAGATAAAAAACAGAGACTATCCCCATGAAAACTGCATTATACTTGCCGGTCCTCCAAACGGACAACTCTGCTCTATCCGGTTTTTTTGCTCCTAAATTTTGACCTACCAAAGTAGCAGCAGCATTACTCATTCCCCAGGATGGCATTAATGTAAACATAAGTACTCGAATGGCAATAGTATATCCGGCCAATGCCTCACTGCCAAATTCAGCCATAATTCGCATTAAAAAGACCCAGCTTGATGTGCCTATGATAAATTGTCCTATTCCACCCAGGGAAACCTTTATAAGATTAAACATCATTCCGGCCTTAAAGACAAAATTCTTCCATCCTATTTTGATTCTACTCCATCCATATACCAAAATAAGAATTTGTAGTACGACCCCAGTTCCTCTACCTATAGTAGTCGCAATGGCTGCTCCTTTAACACCGAATGCCGGTATAGGGCCCCATCCAAAAATGAACAAAGGATCTAAAATTATGTTCAGGAAATTAGAAATAATCAACACTCTCATGGCTACAGAAGCATCTCCTGCTCCTCTAAAGGCAGCATTAATGATAAAAAGTAACATGATTGTAACATTCCCCCCTAACAGGATTTGTGTATATCCATAGCCTTCAGCAACCAGTTCAGGGCTTCCACCCATGAGTGTTAAGAGCTCTTTAGGGAAAAGAATCCCCAGTGCGGCAACAATGGCAGCCAGTAACACCCCCAGAATAATGGATTGTACAGTTGTTTGAGACGCTTTTTCTGTATCTCCTTCCCCTACACGTCTAGCAACAATAGCAGTAACTCCCATACTCAACCCAATAGCGATGGCATACACCAAAGTGATTATAGATTCTGTTAATCCGACCGTAGCAATAGCATTGGCTCCAAGACTTGATACAAAATAAGCATCCACTAAAAAAAATATGGATTCCATCATCATTTCAAGTATCATAGGTATTGATAACATAAAGACAGCTTTGCGAATACTTCCGGAAGTGAAATCCTGCTGTTTTCCCGCAACTGCAGCTCTGAAATGAATAAATATCTTTTTTATGGTACTCCCCATTACAAAAAATTAAGACGATAAAAGTAAAACAAAAAACCCTTTCATTACTGAAAGGGTTCTCCAAAATATTTTTATTTACAGGTTAATGATTCATTTCTTCTTCATTTTCCTGCAAAGGTATATGTTGTGGTGCGTAATCCTGTCCCGAGATTACATAATCGCTTTCGTCTTTATTCAACTTGCTATAGTCATATGCCCAACGGTGTACGTGTGGTATAGGACCGTCCCAGTTTCCATGAATATGCTTTACTTCAGCAGTCCATTCCAGCGTAGTGGATTTCCAAGGATTCTTAGGACCTTTCTTTCCATAAAATATTGAATGGATAAAGTTGTATAAGAATACCAATTGAGCAGCAGCAGTGATAATAGCAAAAATAGTGATCACTACATTCACATCTGTTAGATCATCAAAATATGGGAAACTGGTATTTGTATAATAACGTCTTGGAAGACCTGCCATCCCAATAAAGTGCATTGGGAAGAATACTCCGTAAGCCCCAATAGCTGTTATCCAAAAGTGTACATATCCAAGATTTTTGTTCATCATCCGGCTTTCGAACATCTTCGGGAACCAATGGTATACCCCTGCAAATAATCCGTATAATGCTGAAATACCCATTACCAAGTGGAAGTGAGCTACTACAAAATAAGTATCATGAACGTTAATATCTAGGGCACTATCTCCAAGAATAATACCTGTTAATCCACCAGAAATAAAAGTTGATACAAACCCTATAGAAAACAACATCGCTGTATTCATTTGAAGGTTTCCTTTCCATAATGTCGTAATCCAGTTAAATGCTTTGACCGCAGATGGAATTGCAATCAATAATGTTGTAAATGTAAATACAGATCCTAAAAATGGATTCATCCCTGTCACAAACATATGGTGTCCCCATACTATTGTTGAAAGAAATGCAATAGCTAAAATAGATGCTATCATCGCACGATATCCAAAGATCGGTTTTCGTGAATTAGTAGCCATAATTTCGGAAACAAGGCCCATTGCCGGAAGAATAACAATATACACTTCAGGGTGACCTAAGAACCAAAATAAGTGTTCAAATAGTACAGGTGAACCTCCTTGATTGTGCAATACCTCTCCGGCAATATATATGTCTGACAGGAAAAATGAAGTTCCAAAACTTCTATCCATTATTAACATTAATGCTGCAGAAAGTAATACCGGGAATGATACAACTCCAATAATTGCTGTTACAAAAAATGCCCAAATAGTTAACGGAAGGCGTGTCATTGACATCCCTTTTGTACGTAAATTAAGTACCGTAACTATATAGTTCAACGCTCCTAATAAGGAAGATGCAATAAAAATAGCCATAGAAACAAGCCATAGTGTCATTCCTGCTCCAGAACCTGGAATTGCCTGTGGCAAAGCACTCAATGGTGGATAGATGGTCCATCCTGCAGAAGCTGGTCCTGCTTCAACAAATAGTGATAAAACCATAACCACACTAGATAGGAAGAACAACCAGTACGAGATCATATTCAGGAATCCGGATGCCATATCCCGTGCTCCAATTTGTAATGGAATCAACAGATTACTGAATGTACCACTTAATCCGGCTGTCAATACAAAAAATACCATAATAGTACCATGGATGGTCACTAATGCCAAATACATATTGGGGTCCATGACGCCACCTTCTCCCCATTTACCTAAGAATACTTCATAAATGGTAAATTCTTTATCAGGCCAGGCTAATTGCAATCTAAATAAAAGAGACATAGCAATACCTATAATTCCCATAAACAAACCTGTAATCAGGTATTGTTTAGAAATCATCTTGTGATCCTGACTAAAGATATATTTAGTGATAAATGTCTCTTTATGATGATGCCCGTGATCGTCGTGGTGATCTTCTGCGTGATTCTGTACTTGTGCTGACATATCTTTATTTAAGCTATTTTATTTATTGTAGCGTTTCAGTTAAGGTAGCTTGTTGAGCTAACCAGGCTTCAAACTCTTCTTCAGATTCAACTATAATCTTCATTTGCATATTGTAGTGGTTATTTCCACAAATTTTATTACAAAGTAACAGGTAATCGAATTCATAAGGTTCCAGGGCTTCTTCGCCTTTTGCTGTTAAAGCAATACTATTTTCTCTTCGTATATCATTAATCTTTTTTACCTTATCTACAATTTCATCCTTCATGCGCATTTCCTGAGTAGTAATCGTTGGAGTAAAAGCAAATTGGGTAATCATTCCCGGAACACAGTTCATTTGTGCACGGAAGTGTGGCATATAAGCTGAATGTAACACATCTTGAGACCGCATCTTGAATAGTACTTTTCGCCCTACTGGTAAATGCAATTCGTTTACAATGATGTCATCTTTTGCATTTGGGTCTGAAGCATCAACTCCTAGTTGATTGACTCCTTCAATTAAACGAACATTTGCTTCCCCCAGAGTATTATCATTTCCACCGTAACGAGCCCTCCAATCAAATTGATAGGCATATAACTCTACTACCAGTGGGTCATCTTCGGTATCTATATTCATAATATCCGTCCATGTAAATAGGCCGTAAATAATAAGTCCAGCCAATACTATCACCGGAATAATGGTCCAGATAAATTCGAGTTTGTCGTTATCTGCATAGAAAACCGCTTTTTTATTTTTTTCTCCCTTGTATTTAAATGCAAAATAATGTAACAACCATTGTGTAATGATTCCAACAAAAAATATGATGATCATCGAAATGAGCATGAGGTTATCAATACCTACTCCATGTTCTGAGGCTGCTTCGGGCAATAGTACGTCAAACCATTTCCAAAAACATATTGCAAGAATTACATAGATAAATAATACAAACCCCAACATTAACCATCCGTTAATGTCATTGTCTTTATCCGTAGCTATTTCTGAAGTGTTGGTTTGTTTGGTTTTAGACATTTCAAATATCTTGCCCATCTGCCAAACTGCAACTCCAAAAAGAATGATTACTAATACAACTAAAAATGCGGTCATCGTTATCTGTCTCTAACTAATTAATTAATAATGAAAATGTTTGCTCTCCTTCATAAATGGGTTGTTTTTGATCAACAATGGTGCTTTTGTTAGTGCCGTAAAGACGACAAAAACAAACAACCCGAAGAAAAATGACATAGCTCCTATTTCCGGAACTCCTATAAACCAAGAAGTTCCCACAGTACCAGGTGTTATCATTAAATATACATCTATATAATGCCCGGCAAGAATTACGATTCCTGTAAGTATTACAAACCAATTGACACGCTTGTAATCACTATTCATTAACAACAATACCGGGAATACAAAGTTCATTGCAACCATTCCAAAGAATGGTAATTTAAAGTCTTCAATTCTTGTTACAAAGTAAGTAACTTCTTCAGGTATGTTTGCGTACCATATTAACATAAACTGCGAAAACCACAGATAGGTCCAGAAAATACTAAAAGCAAACATATATTTTGCCAAATCATGAATATGACTATCGTTTACAAATTCAAGATATCCTTGAGACTTTAATGTAATAGTTACCATTGCGATTACAGTAATAGCACATACCATCATCCCTGCAAATACATACCATCCAAATAAAGTACTAAACCAGTGTGGGTCGAAACTCATAATCCAATCCCATGACATTATAGACTCCGTATAGATAAAGAATACTAAAAAGGCAGCTGAAACTTTAAAGCTTTTCTTAAACCATCTGTTATCTGTCGCATCATCACTCTTTCTGGAAAACTTAACTGCAAAATGACGGTATAGCATCCAACCACCTAGAAAGATAGCAGCTCTAATTAATAATCCAGTACTATTTAACCAACCTGCTTTTCCTTGTAGTAATTTATCATGTGCAACAACTTCCGGGTCTGCCCATACAAAAAGGTGATTTATATGCAATCCCGAAAGGGCTAGTAGTACAAACATTATAATACCTCCTGGCACTAAATACGAAGTAATTGCCTCCATCACTCTAAAAAGCACCGGTGACCAGCCCGCCTGTGCAGCCCATTGGATTGCATAAAAAGCCAAACAACCAAGCGCAATCATAAAGAAGAAGAAACATGCAATGTATAAAGCAGACCAAGGCCTGTTTTGCATTTGGTGTAAAGTATGTTCCAAATGCGCTTCTTCACTATCGTGAGCATTCTCTCCATGAGCTTCAACAGCAACTTCTTCACCATTGTTATGCATTTCTTTTAAAGCATTATGGCCATTGTGGTCTTCACCGTGATGGTCTGCCATCATTTCCTTTACTTCTGCTGTGGTTCCTGGTGCGGTAAGAAAACCTGAAATGATACCAATGGCTCCAACCACCATAAAAATGATAGCAAACAGTTTTAATTTATTTGGTAGCGTATACATATCTTTAGCTATTCTCTTTATTCTTTAATTAATGTTGTTCTTCTGAAGTATTTGTGTCTTCAGAAACAATATTCTCAGTTACTACAAGTGTATCGGTACTTACAGAATCTGCTGCTACAGTTGTTAACAATGGCTCCCCTTTTAATGCAGCTTTTAAGTTCATTACGTGTTGTGTAATTTGCCAACGCTCCAGTTCACTTGTTTGTGAGGCATATGACCCCATCGAGTTCAACCCGAACATCTGTACGTGATAAGTACTTCCTTCGGTAATAGTTCGTCCGGCATCAGCATAACTGGGAATTCCCAGGAATTTTTCACGTTGTACCAAAATTCCCTGACCATCTCCTTTGTCACCGTGACAAACTGCACAATATATCCCATACAATTCTTTTCCGGCTGCTAAATTAGCCTCTGTAACCTCTAAAGGATTTTTCAATTCGGTCCGTGCCAATTCTAATCCAGCCGTAGAATTTTCATAATCGTAAGGCTGCCATCCTCTTGGTATAGAACCTTCTGCAGGCAACATAGCTTCTTGCTGTCCGGGAAATACATCGTATGCACCATTGGTTTCATATCCTACCGGTTCATACATATTAGGCATATATTGATAATTAGGCTTATTATTATTAAAACAAGAAACCAATAGTACCGATGTGATTAATGCAATACCTATGTTTATACTATTTTTCATATTAGTGGTCTTCTTCATTTTCAATTAAACTAATTTCCAATGCTCCGGTGTCATACAAAAACTTCGAAAGTTTTTCAACATCGTGGTGTCCTGCATCAATTGCCATTAAAAAATGGTCATCTGTAGTTCTTACATCAGGATTCTCTGCTTTTTTGAAAGGCCAAAGCTTACTTCGCATATAAAAGGTTATTACCATTAAATGCGCTGCAAAAAACACTGTCATCTCAAACATAATTGGAACAAATGCAGGCATATTTTCAATATAACTGAAACTTGGTTTACCTCCAATATCCTGAGGCCAATCTTCTATCATGATATAATTCATCATAACAATTGCCACAGAAAGTCCTACCAAACCGTATAAAAAGGATGTAATTGCAATACGGGTATCTGCAAGTCCCATGGCCTTTTCAAGACCATGAACAGGGAAAGGTGTGTATACCTCTTCAATATGGTAATGCTCATTACGCACTTGCTTTACTGCGTGCAATAAGATATCATCGTCGTTATAAATAGCGTGAATCACTTTCGATGCCATATTATTCGTTGTTTTTAAGTTTTGATGCTTGTCCAGCCCAATCATCACGTTTTGCTCTTCCAGGGAACTCATCGATAATGCTGTCCAATAAATCATATTCTCTATCGGTCATTCTACTTACCTGTTCAAAAGTGTAGATACCTAATTGGTGTAACTTTTCTTCCATTACAGGACCTACACCACTAATTAGTTTTAGATCATCCTGTGTTGTTTGTGTAGTTGGATCAAATGTTCCTATACTACTCAATAAACTTTCTATTTTTTCTGATTGATCACCGTCACCGGTTGGAACTTTTCTTTCTACATTTCCTCCTTCATCATAATGCTTCACATCATCTCCGTGTGTTGCCCGTAAGTTTTTATAATTGTCTCCTGAAGATTTCAATATTGATTTAACTTCTGCTTGTGCAATTACAGGAAATGTTCTGGAGTATAACAGGAACAGTACAAAGAAAAATCCAATTGTTCCAATAAATATACCCACATCAACAAAAGTTGGTGAGAACATGGTCCAGGAAGATGGAAGGTAATCACGGTGTAATGAAGTTACAATAATCACGAAACGCTCAAACCACATACCAATATTTACAACAATTGAGATGAAGAAGGAGAACATAATACTGGTACGTAATTTTTTAAACCACATAAACTGCGGTGAGAATACATTACATGTCATCATTGCCCAATATGCCCACCAGTAAGGTCCGGTAGCACGATTGAGAAACGCATATTGTTCATATTCAACACCCGAATACCAGGCAATAAAAAGTTCCGTGATATAAGCCACTCCAACAATAGAACCTGTGATCATTATAATAATGTTCATTAATTCGATGTGTTGAACGGTAATATAATCTTCCAAATTTGAAACCTTACGCATAATAATCAGTAAGGTATTTACCATTGCAAACCCTGAAAACACAGCTCCTGCAACAAAATAAGGTGGGAAGATGGTGGTATGCCATCCCGGTATTACCGAAGTAGCAAAGTCAAAGGATACAATTGTGTGTACTGAGAGTACCAAAGGAGTAGCCAAACCAGCTAAAACCAAGGAAACTTCTTCAAAACGTTGCCAGTCTTTTGCTCGTCCACTCCACCCAAAAGACAAAATGCTATACACTCTTTTTGTAAACGGTGTAATGGCACGGTCACGGATCATTGCGAAATCAGGTAATAGTCCTGTCCACCAAAATACTAATGAAACAGACAGATAGGTTGAAATTGCAAATACATCCCATAGTAATGGTGAGTTAAAGTTTACCCACAAGGATCCAAATTGGTTAGGAATAGGTAATACCCAATATGCCAACCAGGGGCGTCCCATGTGAATAATTGGAAATAGCCCTGCCTGAATTACAGAGAAGATAGTCATTGCTTCTGCCGAACGGTTAATTGCCATTCTCCATTTTTGACGGAATAATAAAAGTACTGCAGAAATCAAGGTCCCTGCGTGACCAATACCTACCCACCAAACGAAATTGGTAATATCCCAAGCCCAGTTCACAGTTTTATTTAACCCCCAGACTCCAATACCGGTGGAAATGGTATAAATAATACAACCAATTCCCCATAATAATGCAACCAAGGAAATTGTAAAAACAATCCACCATGATCTATTGGCTTTACCTTCTACAGGAGCAGCCACGTCTACAGTAACATCGTGGTAAGATTTATTTCCTGTAACTAAAGGTCTTCTAATAGGTGCTTCGTAATGCGACGCCATATCTTTATTTACTATTTCTTAGTTTGTTTAAACTTCTTTCGTATTTCTTACTTTGGTCTGGTACACCACATTTGGCTTTGTACCTACTGCTTCCAGTAAGTGATACATTCTTTTATCGTTTTTCTTCTCGAATACTAAACTATCGTGATCGTTAATATCTCCAAAAACAATTGCTCCAGACTCACATGCCGCAGAACAAGCAGTTTTGAATTCTCCGTCTTTGATTTGCCTACCTTCACGTTTTGCATCCAGAATTGTTTTTTGTGTCATTTGAATACACATAGAACATTTTTCCATTACTCCACGGGAACGAACCACAACATCCGGATTTAAGACCATTCGTCCAAGGTCGTTATTCATATTATAATCAAACTCATCATTTTCAGCATATAAGAACCAATTGAAACGACGTACTTTGTAGGGGCAGTTATTAGCACAGTAACGAGTACCTACACAGCGGTTATATGCCATATGGTTTTGACCCTGACGCCCGTGAGATGTTGCTGCAACAGGGCAAACTGTCTCACAAGGAGCATGATTACAATGCTGACACATTACGGGTTGGAAAGCTACTTGTGGATTTGCAGAGGCATTTTCCATGTCTCCATATTCAGATAAAGAACTACCTAATCCGGAAATTTCATCCTTTTTTGTAACGTCTTCAACAAACGATTCTTCACTGGAGTAGTATCGGTCAATACGCAACCAGTGCATATCGCGACTCATACGCATTTCTTCTTTACCTACTACAGGAACATTATTTTCCGCATGACAGGCAATTACACATGCACCACAACCGGTACAAGCATTTAGGTCTATAGATAAGTTAAAGTGATGCCCTATTGAACGATCAAATGAATCCCAAAGATCTGCATCCGGAGATGTCACAGGTATTTCCTGGTGATCTTTTGAGACCATTGGCACAGGATTCCATGTCTCAACATCTTTTGTATTAAATATTTCAAGGGAAGTTTCACGAATGATATCCCTTCCCATCATAGTATTATGTAACTGTACACATGCAAATTCATGAGTTCCGGCAACTTTTTCCAAAGTTACATTTTGTACTGCCGAAAAATTCTGGTACAACGCATATGCATTTACACCTGTTTGCATTTCTTCTTGAATAGCTGCTGTTTTTCCATAACCTAAGGCCAACCCAATAGAACCTTTGGCTTGTCCCGGCTGAATTAATACAGGAACATTTTCAACTACAACATCACCCATTTTTACATTTACATAGCTTCCGTTAAGGCCACCATTAGCGACATTAATATTTTCTAAGCTCATTTCTGCTGCATCAGAAGCAGATACTGTAATATAGTTGTCCCAGGACGTTCTGGTAATTGGATCCGGCATTTCCTGCAACCAGGGGTTGTTGGCTTGAGAACCATCTCCTAATGCAGTTTTTGTATATAATGTAAGTTCAAATTCACCATTTTGTATACTTGCTGAAAGTGCTCCATTAGCAGAATTGCTTTCCAAACTAACATTTCCTTCGGCAGAAGGAACTTCCTCCATTTCAACTTCGGTATCACTTACAAGAACACCATCGTGCAATGCCTGGTTCCATGATGTTCCACCTAGAACAGATGCCCAGGTTTCTTTAATATAATCGTAATAGTTTTTTGAATTTCCGGTCCATTTCAATAAACAGTCCTGAAACTGTCTTGTATTAAATAATGGACGAATTGTAGGCTGCATTAAGCTAAATGTGCCTTTCTTCATTTGAACATCACCCCAAGATTCTAGATAGTGAGGTGTAGCGGCAACCATTTGCGCTAAAGAAGCAGTAGCGTCTTGCTTCATAGAAAATGCAAGAGACATATCTAAATTCTTGTATGCTTCAGCAAAAGCAGCGCTGTTAGGAAAAGAATACACCGGATCAACACCTACAGTAATCAATCCTTTGACCGTTCCGGAAACTACATCATTCATTACACTCAAAACCTCAGCAGTATTACCCATACGAGTCATTCTGGGTTTTGCAGTATCTATCACTACACTTCCTTCATTACAGTCAAGTGCCATTTTTTGTGCAGTAACGTTTTGTAATCCGGTAATTACAACACCTTTATTCCCGGCTTTCTTTAATTGTGCTTTCGCATTGTTAACTGCTTTCGTAATATGCTCCGGTAATCCGGAAGCACTCCCGCCGGTTAAGGCCTTAAGTATTTCTAATTGTTGTGAAGGTGTAGCAGGAACTCTTTTATCCGCATTCGCTCCAGACAATGTCATATTTGCTTCAAACTGAATGTGACGTGACATTTTTCCGTTCTTTGGAACACGGCCTTGCGCGTATCCGGCATCATATCCTCCACCTTGCCAATCTCCCAGAAAATCTGCACCTACAGAAACAATTACATCAGCTTTAGAGAAATCATAATCTGCTAAGCCTCGTGTACCATATTTATCTTGAAATGCATCCAATGCTTCAGAAGAGGAGACCGTATCATAAACTACATGTCGTACATTAGGATATTTTGCTGTAAACTCTTTTATCAATTTTGAAGTAGATGGGCTGGCAAAGGTTTGTGTTAACAGGACAATATCCTTACCTGTCATTTCATTCATCTTTTGAGCTACTGCAGTATCAAATTCTTCCCAGGAAACTTCATTTCCATCTACAAGAGGAACAGGTAACCTGTTGCTATCGTATAAAGATAAGACCGATGCTTGCACACGTGCATTTACACCTCCCACTGAAGAAAGATCATTCCGCTCAATTTTAATAGGGCGTCCTTCACGTGTTTTTACCAAAACGTTGGCAAAATCGAAACCGTCAGCTATCGCAGAGGCATAATAATTTGCTACTCCCGGAACTATTTCGTCCGGAGCTACTACATAAGGAATAGATTTGATTACCGGACCTTCACAGGCAGCCAAGGAAGCGGCAGCAGTCGTAAATCCAACATATTTTAAGAAATCGCGACGTGTTGTTGAAGAAGCTTCTAAAGCTTCTTTGTCTCCAAGAAATTCGTCTGTAGGGATTTGCTCTACAAACTCATTTTGTTGTAGCGTCTCAACAATAGAGCTGTTTTCTTTTAGCTCTTCAACACTTTTCCAGTATTTCTTGTTTGATGCCATATTGTTACTTGTAATTTTCTTTTGTTTTTAATAGTGACACTTACCACATTCCAATCCTCCCATTTGAGCGATCGTTAATTTGTCAACTCCATATTTTTTTGAAAGTTCTTCATGAATTTTCGCATAGTATTCGTTTCCTTCAAGGTTTACGTTGGTCTCTCTGTGACAGTTAATACACCACCCCATGGTCAACGGTGAAAATTGCTCCAGAATTTCCATCTCTTCGACAGGTCCATGACATGTTTGACATTCAACCCCTGCAACAGTTACGTGTTGTGAGTGATTGAAATAAGCAAAATCCGGAAGATTGTGAACACGAACCCATTTCACAGGTTTTTCTTCACCGGTATAACTTTGAGTTTCCTCATCCCAGCCTACAGCTGCATATAGTTTCTGAATTTCCTTATTGTAATCAACTCCATATTCTTCTCCTTCTGCCAAAGTTTCCGGGGCAACTTCTCCAATGTTTTTATGACAATTCATACAAACATTCAAAGAAGGTATTCCTGAAGTTTTACTTTTCCTTGCCGAACTATGGCAATATTTACAGTCTATTTGATTATCTCCTGCATGTATTCTGTGAGAATAATGGATAGGTTGTACCGGCGCGTACCCCTCATCAACACCTATCTGCATCATCCAGCCGTAAGCAAAATAACCGGCAGCCAATAATAAGAATATGCTTGTCACTAAAACCAGGAACTGGTTTTGAACAAATGCTTTCCAGATTGGAATTCTTTTTTCTCCTTCTGCATATTCAACACCATTGGCCTCTGCAATTCTCTTGAGTGTATTTGTTACCAGGAATAACATTACTACCAATAGTAAGAATACCAAAGCCAGCGCTCCTAAAATAATGTCATTTGAAACACCACTGCTATCTCCACCACCTCCGGCTACAGGAGTTTCAGCTACAACGGGTTCCGGTTTTGGTTGACTTGTATAAGCCAGAATATTGTCTATGTCGGTATCGGACAATGCCGGGAAAGCGGTCATCACCGAGTTATTGTTTTCAGCAAAAATCTTTACAGCAATTGGGTCTCCGGCCTTTACTAATTCCTGGCTATTCTTTATCCATTTGTATAGCCATTCCTTATCATATTTTTGAGCTACGCCTCTTAGAGCAGGGCCAGTCGCTTTTTTGTCCAACTTGTGACAAGCGGCACAATTTGCTTTATACAATGCTTCTCCGGCAGTAACGTCAACACTTTCGTCTTGTGCATAAATAGTAGTTGAAAAAGTTAGCAAACAAGCTAACAAAAGAAGTGACAATTGAGAGGGTAGATTTCGGTAATTCACCTTTTTCATACTAATGGTTAAATTATTGTCAATAGTTTGGCACATATTTGGTTACCATTTTGTTGGTTACTTGTGTAAAAAATGTACCATAAATAACGGCACAAAAGTACGGTTTAAAGTCGATTTTCGAAATGCAAATAAAGTGTTAAGGTTAATTTATATTTATTCTAAATAATATTTTTGCAGTTCCAAAAGTTATTATAGTTTACATTTGCACAAAAGAAGGCAAAACATGAAGTTTCAATATATATTTAAACTATTAATTTTCAGTATTTTAATTACAATTTCCACTGGATGCGTCTTTGCACAACAGGCAACAGTTACTGTGCAGCAAGATGCGAAAATCCCACAGTTATTGGAGTTAAAAAAGTCTCTTGAAAAGGATAATAAATTATCCGATGGATATACGATACAGTTGTATTATGGAGAATTAAGCCGGGCTAATTCTATTATCAGAAAATACCGGAATTCTTACGGAGCCTGGGCAGCATCTATTGAATATGAAACACCAAATTATAAGGTATGGGCCGGGAACTTTGTATCTCGTATTGAAGCTGATCGTGCCTTAATAGAAATACAACGTAATTTTCCTTCGGCCTTTATCTTAAAGCCGGAACGAAGGAAGTAACTTAAAAAATACACCACAAAAAAAGGCGACTCGAATGAGTCGCCTTTTTTCTTTAAGTATCTACTCTTATTTTAATTTTTTCTTGACAGCTACTTCCTGAAAGGCTTCAATAATATCCCCTTCTTTGATGTCGTTGTAGTTCTTCACCTGGATACCACAATCGTATCCTTTTGCTACCTCTTTTACATCATCCTTAAATCGTTTTAAGGATTCCAGTTCACCTGTAAACACAACTACTCCTTCCCGTATCAATCGGATACCTGAATTTCTGAAAATCTTTCCGCTCATTACCATACAACCTGCAATGGTTCCGATCTTTGAAATCTTGAAGGTTTCACGAATTTCTGCAGTTCCGGTAATTTCTTCTTTCATTTCCGGAGACAACATTCCTTCCATCGCATCTTTCAGATCATTGATAGCGTCGTATATAATGGAATAGGTACGGATGTCGATCTCTTCTTTATCTGCAATCTGGCGTGCATTCCCCATTGGGCGTACGTTAAATCCTATAATGATCGCATCGGAAGCAGAAGCTAACAATACATCACTTTCAGTAACGGGCCCGACAGCCTTATGAATAATATTTACCTGAATTTCTTCAGTGGATAGTTTCTGGAATGAATCTGTTAACGCTTCTACCGAACCGTCCACATCACCTTTCAAGATAATATTCAACTCTTTAAAATCACCCAAGGCGATACGTCTTCCAATTTCATCCAGAGTAATATGTCGTTGTGTACGTACGGATTGCTCACGCTGTAACTGTGTACGTTTTGTAGCAATAGCTTTTGCTTCACGCTCATCTTCAAACACATTGAACTTATCTCCAGCCTGTGGTGCTCCGTCCAATCCTAAGATAGATACCGGCGTTGAAGGTCCAGCCTCTTTAATATTTTTTCCTCGTTCGTCATGCATTGCCTTTACCTTACCACTATTCTGGCCGGCCAACACATAATCTCCTATTCTCAATGTTCCTCCCTGTACCAGAATAGTAGATACATAGCCTCTTCCTTTATCGAGAAATGCTTCTACCACTGTACCGTATGCTTGTCTATTTGGGTTTGCTTTCAGTTCTAATAATTCGGCTTCCAACAATACTTTTTCCAATAATTCTGTTACGCCTTCTCCTGTTTTGGCCGAAATATCGTGCGATTGTATTTTACCTCCCCAATCTTCTACCAACAGGTTCATACCGGCAAGGCCTTCTTTGATCTTTTCAGGATTTGCGGTGGGTTTGTCAATTTTATTAATTGCGAACACAATAGGAACACCTGCTGCCTGAGCATGGCTTATAGCTTCTTTGGTTTGCGGCATTATATCATCATCTGCTGCCACTACAATAATAGCCAGGTCGGTTACCTGAGCTCCTCTTGCACGCATTGCCGTAAACGCTTCGTGACCAGGTGTGTCTAAGAAAGCTATTTTCTGGCCATTCTCCAACTGCACCCCATAGGCTCCAATATGTTGTGTAATTCCTCCGGATTCTCCGGCAATAACATTTTCTTCTCTTATATAGTCAAGTAAAGATGTTTTTCCGTGATCTACATGCCCCATTACAGTTACAATTGGTGCTCTTGCTGATAGATCTTCCGGCGCATCTTCTTCTTCCTGTACCGCCTCTTCTATATCTGCAGTCACAAATTCTACTTCGTATCCAAATTCGTCAGCAACAATGGAAAGTGTTTCTGCATCCAAACGCTGGTTCATGGTTACCATCATTCCCAAAGACATACAGGCAGAGATTACTTCGGTTACAGGAACACTCATCATGGTAGCCACTTCACTTACGGTAACAAATTCTGTTACTTTCAATAGTTTGCTGTCCGCTTCCTGTTGTGCCAGTTCATCTTCTGTTTTTTGGCGGTGAATATCTCTCTTTTCTCTTCGGTATTTTGCTCCTTTACCTTTGGACGATTTTCCTTGTAGTTTTTCTAAGGTCTCTCGCACTTGCTTTTGTACTTCTTCCTCGCTTGGCTCTTCTTTAGGCACATTTGAGCGACCTCCTTTACGGCCTCCACCTCTGTTGTCTCTAAAGTTTCCATTTTTTGGAGCTTCTTTACTTATACGGCGTCTTCTGCTCTTCTTTTCGGCAGAGGATTTGTCTTCCTTCTTTTCAACTTTTTTCTTTTCCGGTTTTTTAAACTGGGTAAGATCAATTTTTTTACCTGTAAAATTTGGCCCGTCTAATTTTTTGTAGTTGGTCTCAACTATTTTGGATTCTTTTGGAGCTTCCTCTTCCACTACCGGAGTCTCTTCCTTAGCTTCTTTTTTAGATTCTTTTTTAGGTTCTTCTTTTGGTACCCTTTCTTTTTTTGTTTTGGCTACGGGCTCTTCAACTTTAGCAGAAGTCTTCTTTGGTTTTTCTATTGTTTCTTTTGCTACAGGCTTTTCATCTTCTTTTTCAGCTTTCGCTTCACTCTTTGGCTTATCTCCTTCAAGGTCGATCTTTCCTATTTGCTTAGGACCATCTAATTTAACTTCGGCTTTAATAACTCTGGAAGCTTGCTTTTTCTCTTTTTCATCTATTTCACGCTCCCGAGCCAAACGCAGCTCTTCTTTTTCTTTACGCTTTTCTTCCCCAACTTCTTTTGAAGCTACCTTTTTGCTTTTGTCTGTTTGAAATTCTTCAAACAGTATTTGGTATTCTTCATCAGATATCTTAGTTGTTGGACGAGCCTCCACCTCGTGTCCTTTGGAACTTAAAAATTCCACGGCACGATCCAATGAGATATTGAATTCGCGTAATACTTTATTAAGCCTTATCGTTTTTACTTCAGCCATAAAAATGCTTTCTCCTGTTTATTCTCTATATAATATATAAAAGTAGTTAAACTTTCAACTACTCTTCAAATTCTTCTTTCAATATATTAATTACTTCCTGAATTGTTTCTTCTTCAAGGTCAATTCGTTTTACCAAATCTTTCATATCATGCTCCAATACACTCTTAGCAGTATCAAGCCCTATTTTATGGAATTCATCAATAATCCAAGCTTCAATTTCATCGGAGAATTCCCTCAATTCCACATCTTCTTCCGCTCCTTCTCTAAGCACATCTATTTCGTAGCCGGTTAGTTGTCCTGCTAAACGGATGTTGTGTCCTCCACGCCCAATGGCTTTAGAAACTTCTTCCGGTTTTAAGATCACTTCTGCTCTTTTAGTTTCTTCATTTATCTTTATAGAAGTGACTCTCGCAGGGCTTAAAGCACGTGTAATGAATAACTGAAGGTTATTGGTGTAATTAATAACATCTATATTTTCATTACCCAATTCACGAACGATCCCATGAATACGAGATCCTTTCATACCAACACAGGCACCCACCGGGTCAATTCGGTCATCATAAGAATCTACAGCTACTTTCGCTTTTTCTCCAGGGATACGTACTACTTTCTTAACAGTTATCAAGCCGTCAAAAACTTCAGGTATTTCCTGCTCAAATAGTTTCTCCAGGAACAACGGGTTTGCCCGCGACATTAATATTGTGGGTTTGTTACCTTTCAATTCCACACTTTCAATGATTCCTCTTACGTTGTCTCCTTTTCTGAAAAAATCTGAAGGGATTTGTTTATCTTTTGGAAGAATGATCTCATTTCCTTCATCATCCAATAAAATAACTGCGCGGTGACGAATGTGGTGTACCTCAGCCGTATAGATTTCACCTTCCAATTCCTTGAATTGCTTATAGATATTAGTATTGTCGTGCTCGTGTATCTTAGAAATTAAATTTTGTCGCAATGCTAAAATAGAGCGGCGTCCTAAGTCTATTAGTTTTACTTCTTCAGACACATCTTCACCAATTTCGAAATCGGGCTCGATCTTACGGGCTTCTGATAATGAAATTTCTTCGTTCTCATCTTCTACTTCGCCATCTGCAACAACAATACGGTTTCTCCAAATTTCCAAATCTCCTTTGTCCGGATTGATAATAATATCAAAATTATCATCGCTTCCATATTTCTTTTTTAAAGCGTTTCTAAAAACGTCTTCCAGTATCGCCATGAGCGTTACTCTGTCTATCAGTTTATCGTCTTTAAATTCTGAAAAAGAATCGATTAACGCTAAATTTTCCATATCATGCTTTAATTAAATGTTATCATCACTTTTGCATTGGCAATAGCTGCATAAGGCAGTACTGCTTCTTTTTCTACTGTTACTTTTCCTTTCCCAACAGGTTTAGGTTCACGTGCCTTCCACTGCAAAGTGATTTTTTCATCATCTGCAATTGCAAGTTGTCCCTCTACGAGATCCCCTGTTTTCGTTTTAACTTTTAGCTTTCTCCCCAGGTTTTTTTTGTATTGCCTGGGAATTTCCAAAGGCTCGGATAGACCTGCAGACATTACTTCCAGTGAAAAATCTTGTTCTTCTCTGTCGAGATTGTGTTCAATTTCACGACTTACAGTGATACAATCTTCCACAGTTACTCCATTATCACCATCCAGAATCACTCTAATTTGATTTGCTTCAGAAATACTTAAATCGATCAAAAAAAGTGATTTGTTTTTTTCTAGAGCCTGTTCCAAAAGTTTTGTTACTTTTCCCCGCATCATTTTAAGCTATAAAAAGAGGGGACTTTTTTGTCCCCTCAGCTAGTTAAGTATCAAATTCGCTGCAAATATACTATAATTTTTAATATTAAAAAAGCGAGGTGCTCACGTTTTATTTTTGTACTTTAATACTAACAAATCAAGCAAAATAAACAACCCTATGAAACGAATTTTAGTCCCTACAGATTTCTCTCCGCAAGCAGAAAATGCATTAAAAGTTGCCGTTCAATTATCGATGAAACACGATAGTGAAATCTACTTGATACATTCTCTGGAAATGCCATTACATTTAGCCAGATCAGGCGGTTCAGGAAGCTTGCCGGAATCTCTTTATTTTATAAAATTAGCAGAAAAGAATTTTGAGGAACTTTTTAAACAACCTTACTTAGAAGGAATTAAAATCAGGGAAGCTATTGGCCACGCAGAGATTTATGAAGATATCAGTGAAGCTGTGGGAAAAAATGATGTCGATCTTATAATAATGGGTTCTCACGGCTCCAGTGGTTTTAAAGAAATGTTTATTGGAAGCAATACCGAAAAAGTTGTACGTACCTCTAAAATTCCCGTCTTAGTTATAAAAAATGAACATTCCGATTTTAAAATTGATGACTTCGTTTTTGCAACAGATTTTTCTGATGAATGCCGTGAAAGTTTTAAAGATGCTCAAAAGTTTGCTGAAGCGACCGATGCTAAATTGCATCTGCTCTTTATAAATACTCCAAACGATTTTAAAACAAGTGCCGAAGCTAAAAAAATAATGACAAGCTTTGTTACTGGAACCGGTGTTGAAAATTATACTCTTAATATCTATAACGATACTTCCGTAGAGAAGGGAATTCTCAATTTCGCAAAAGATTCCAACGCACAGCTTATTGGTATGAGTACTCATGGCCGTAAAGGACTATCTCACTTTTTTAACGGAAGTATTAGTGAAGACCTGGTGAATCACGCTAACATGCCTGTAATTACCTTTAAGATCCGATGATTCGGTTTGTATGTCTTTACATAATGGTTATACTTATGGGTTGTGGCGGCTCTACCAAAAAAACACCAAAAAAGGATATTATCAGTGATTCTGCAAAGGAAGAACTTGAAAAAGAAATAAAAGAAGAGCTTTTAGCTGATGAACCTTCAATGCCTATAGGGGCAGTTTCTGCAAACTTTATAACTAACGAAGTTCCTTTCTATGCTGTTGTAGATAAAATAGATTACAACAAAAGACTTACTTTAATCGCTTTTGAAGATAATATCATTCCCAAGATTCAAATCCCGGAAAGTTATGGCGCTACTTTATCGAGTTTACGTTTTGATGAATTTGATCGGGACCTGCTTTTAGTAACCGCAAAAATCAAAGACACAAGTTTTAACAAGTACTACTTATACGTATATAGAGATACTGCCTGGCATTCTGTTACTAATGGTTTTGCCATTCATAAAAGTCACGTAACAGATACACTAACGCCCATAAAAGTTGACCCTGCAAACCCAAACAATATGTTTCGGTATTATTCGGTATTCGATCTGGATAAATCCAGTGAGTTGGGCTATACCTGGCGTTTACTTAGTGAAAGTATTCCAATAGAAAACAGATAATTAAGAAAAATACTCCGTGTAATCCATTAGCATTGTTTTAAAAGCACGCTCTCCATGAGTTCCAAGATTTTTATTTGAAAGCCCCAGATCTTCCCGCATTTCCATGAGGACTTTAGACAGCTTTGCATAATGTGTTTTTGGATTCATAGTGTCTTTTCCTAATAAGAGAGAGAAGTTATACTGTCTGTATTCTCCCATAGCGTTTATTACATCTGGAGAGGCATACAGCATATATTTTTTGTAAAAGGAGAACATGGCATCATTAACAGCTTTAAAATCTTGCTTTTCCGGTTCACTTTGAGAATGAAGGTCGTCAATGATAATATCCACAAACTGCTGATATACCTTGCGTCGTTCTATATTAACTTCGTTTTGCAATTCTTTTCTTTTTTCAATGATATGGCGGGCATAATACCCAATACCTGCTGTAAGTACCGAAAAAAACACAGTAAACCATTCGAGTGTCATAACAATCTTATTAAGATGAAACAATAACGTTTTGGGAAGTTATATAAAGATAATAAAATTTACAAAATGCTGATTATCAATTAAAAGCTAATTCCTCACCCTATAGATAAGTTTGTCCATCTTTAAATGAAGAACTTCAATATTTAGAAAACTTTATGATTTTATTTTGTAAGCTTCTTCAAAACCTTTTGACTTAGCCTCCATTAAAAAATGATAAAATGAACCGTACTATTTTTTTATTTGTAAGTCTGTTAATATTCTCCATTTATAATGCTTTTTCGCAATCTACAGATTCTTTTTTTGCTGAAGCAGATACATTTTTTAAAACCTATGTTTCCAATGGAAGGGTAGATTATAAAGCAATTAAAGATGAGCCCGAAGCATTAAATAATTTATTGCTAGTAGCTAAGGAAATGAATGTATCACCTTCAAATGCAGCCTACTACCAGGCATTTTGGATCAATGCTTATAATCTTGCTGTCATTAAAGGGATCGTTGATAACTATCCCACGAAATCTCCGCTTAATATCAAAGGGTTTTTTGATAAAACAAATTATAGTTTAGGAGGCAAGCAAACTACCTTGAACGACCTCGAAAATAAATTATTGAGAGCGGTATATCCTAAAGAAGCCCGTTTTCATTTTGTATTGGTCTGTGCCGGACTTGGATGCCCTCCAATTATAAATGAAGCATATAAGCCTTCTAACTTAGAACAACAGTTGTCACAACAAACTACGCTTGCACTTAATAATCCCGACTTTATAAAAGTAAAAGGAAAGAAAGTGCAATTGTCCAAAATTTTTGAATGGTACAAAGTAGATTTCATCCATTACGGAAATGAGATAGAATATATAAATAAGTTCCGAAAGGACCCTATTCCGGTTGATGCGAAAATTTCTTATTACGACTACGACTGGAATTTAAACACTAAATAATTTCAATAGAATTAATAATTGCCTTCCGGGCCTAAACCTGATACTATTTTCAGATTTTAGGCAAAGAAAGCACAAACCAAAAAAAATGAAAATGATGAAGAAAGTATTTTTTATAATTTTGTTATGCCTTGTTTTTTCAACAGGAATGGCGCAGGAAGAAGAGAAACAAGGTTCAGTAATACAAACTTTGACTCCCTCCAAGTTAATTGCTAAAGGACAGTTTGATATTAAATGGTTCAATAACTTATACACTCAAACCGAAAGTACTTTTAGCGATGGTCCTGAACCTCGCCAGACTTTTTTTACTTCTACTTTAGAAGGTTATACAGGGGTGGGCGATACGAAGAGAATAAACTTAGGATTGATCCTGGAACTTCGCAGCAATGTGATTGAAGACAGAGGTGCTCTTGATGTCTTCTCTTTTGACGGAGAAAGAGGAACAGCCCGAAGTGGATTTACTTCAGTAGCTCCATCGGTAAAGGTTGTGCCTTTTGCATCGGCAAGTAATTTTTCTATTCAGAGTTCTTTCTTTATCCCTTTGGCAGATAATGAAGTAGAAGATGGAGTTTTTCTGGATCAAAACGGATTTACATGGCAAAACCGTTTCTTCTACGATCATACATTTCCTGGAGATGATTGGCAAATATTTGCCGAATTAAATTCTGAGCTAAATTTTGGAGATAAAGAAAAAAGCTTTGCTAATAATAGTCTTAATTTAACTCCCGGAGTTTTCTTAAGTTATTTTCCATCTTCAAAATTTACAATATTAGCACTTGCACAACATTCCCAGAGGATTGATCTGGGCAATGAGTTCGAACAAGATTTTACAGCTGTGGGCGGAGGCGCGAAATATCAATTAACGGACGCTCTCAATTTAGAAGCCCTTTACACTAACTTTGTAAGAGGGAATAATACAGGATTGGGTGAAACCTTTAATATAGGATTACGCGCGGTTTTCTAGAATGAAATCTTTAAAAGTTCATATATTGAATACTGTTGAATAAATTTATCTACATCATTATATTTCTTTTTTGCTGGTCAGGCTTAGCCCAGACAGTTGATGAAATAGTGATTCAGGGAAATAAGAAAACCAAGGAGCGCTTCATAAAAAAACTCTCAAAATTAAGGACAGGAGCTATACTGGATTCTACTTTAATAGAGGCAGATATAATACGTTTAAAACGACTTCCCGGTATTGCTCATGCTTATTACCAGGTGTTTCCCAATGAAAATGGAAATTACAAAATAGTGTATGGAGTAGAAGAGAATTTTACCATTATTCCTTCTGCTAATGTATTTACCACTAATGATGATGAATTTGCTTATAGGTTGGGACTTTATGAGTTCAATGGCCTGGGACAAGGGATCGTCTTTGGAGGTGTTTTTCAAAGAGACGTTTATAATTCCTACGGAATTAATTTTAGAGCTCCTTATCTTTTCAGCAATAAAACTGGAATTGCTCTTAATCATAATAATCTAACTACTCTTGAACCGGTTTTTTTTAATAATACTACTGCTGACTATAAGTATAATAATACATCTTTTGAAATTTTAGGACTATACGAGTTCAACTTTAATCACCGAATAGAATTAGGGATCAATTATTTTGTAGAAGATTATGAATACAAAAGCGGTGCTACAGACCCTGATGTTCCCCAACAACTGGAAGTTCACAAAATACTCTACAAGCTCTTCTATGAATATAATAAGGTTGATAACTATTATCAGTATCTGGATGGTTTCAAAAGTAGTTTTAACTTCCAATACGTAACCAGTACAGATGCTATTATAGAGGAGTTTTTAATAGGTTTTAACGATTTCATCTATTATAAAAGGGTTGGAAAAAAAGGGAACTGGGCCAATAGGCTTCGCCTTGGTATTGCTACTAATAATGATTCTCCGTTTGCACCGTTCGCTGTAGACAATAACCTAAATATTCGTGGCGTAGGAAATACAATTGACAGAGGCACAGCAGCTATTGTTCTTAATACTGAATACAGACATACTTTATTTGAAAAAAATTGGTTTGTCCTGCAGGGAAATACCTTTATAGATGCAGGAAGCTGGCGTAACCCTGGAGGTGATTTTGGGGATTTCAGTGATACGCAAAACTTAAGGATCTACCCAGGAATTGGATTACGTTTTATACACAAACGCATATTCAATACAGTATTTAGAATCGATTACGGCTATGGTATTACACAAGATGCCACCAATGGTTTTGTTTTTGGAATTGGGCAGTATTTTTAAAAAGAAAACCCTCAGAGCATATAAACTCTAAGGGTTTAGAAGTTGGCCACTCCGCCCGAACGACTGACATTGTTCAGTCGGGCAGATAGGGCTCGTAGCCAAAGGTTTTTCCTAATTAAAGAATGAGATATTACACTCTAGTAAGACGTTCCTATTTAGTTGAGCTTTGAAAAAATTGAAAAAATGAAACTATATACCATAATTATTTTTGTCCTCCTTCTTATTCTCAAGTATACTTATTAGTCAAACCCCTACCAATGATCCACACTGGGAGATTGTATGGCAGGATAATTTTAGTACTCTTAACACAAATTTATGGGAAGTTCAAAACCATTTTGATCATTAAGGAGGAGAACCATAGAGTGTATACCAGTAGAACCGATAATGTTTTGTTTTTAACACCATATATCGAAAATAGTTATTTGGAATGTTTTAATTTAATAATAACCATTTCGTAATACTTAAACACATAAAAAAAATATACTCACACCTATTTAACACCTATAATTTTACTTCCATTGATTGATTTGACTCTACATTTGTTTTAAACTAATTTTTAACAAGAAGTATTATGAAAAATGTAATGGTACTATTAGCGTTAGCAACAGTATTAATAACAAATGGTCAAAATGAAATATATGTTATTAACAGTGCTAACCAGCTAAAAACTGTTGATCCAGACAACAACTTTTCTAGTAATAATTTATTCACTATACAATCTGCAGGACAAGTAAATGATTTAGCATTTGGCCCGGATGGAACTCTTTATGCTGTATTAGATTTTGGAACAAACAGTTCAATCAATATAATAAATCTTCTAACAGAAGAAATTACAGAAATTTTTAGCTTACCAACTGGAAGCAGATATACCGATTTGGTGTGTGATTCAGAGAATAAACTTTACTTAACAAGGTTTTCAGATCGCGAACTGTATTCTTATAATGTATTAACCCAGGAATTTTTACTCCTGAATACTAATATATCTACACCCGGTGATCTTACATTCTTTAAGGGTAACCTTCTTTGTCCGAGCACATTTCCAGGAGGAGAATTCATCAAAGCATATGATTTTAGTGAATTAACTAATATTGGTTGTCAGCCAACAAGGTTGTATGGCTTTACAAATTTATTTATTGATTGTGATGAAAATAACGTATATGGATTTGACGAAAATTCATTGGTTTATAAATATGATATAGAAAATGCATCATATAATATAGTTGCAGATTTATCAAATCTTGGTGCTATTTTCGGTGCTGCAACACAAAGTGAGTATCTGGCCTCATCTTGTACTTTAGAAAATATTGATCTCATTGATTCCTGTGATCCACTTTCAGTAAACGATAACAATATCTTAGGTGTATCCTTTTTCCCTAATCCTGTTATTGATTTGTTAAAAGTTAAATCCAATAAAAACATAGAAAATATGAGGGTAGAAATTTATAGCATTAATGGTTTTAAAGTTGATAGCCATAGCTTATCACGCAAACACAATTATGAAATTAATTTAAGTCATCTATCATCAGGCATCTATTTCCTAAAGTTTAATATTGCAAATGGAAAGACTGTGTTCTGCCAAAAAATCATAAAACAGTAACAAGTTTCTTTACGCCCAAAAAGAACTAACTGGCATAATGTGGAACACAGTTTTAATTCTAATCAATCTTCATAGGTATATAATACTTCATGTTTCGTAATAAGGCTTAAATATGCTCATGTAGCTATTATCTTCTGGTTGTCAGTAAAAAATAGTTTTTCTTAGGAAAGTTGGGACAAACTAAAAGATTTTCCATCAATCTATAATATAAAAGAAACTCCTAGTTGCTCACTTTCATAAAACTTTAAATTAGTTTCTATCTTTTTAAATACATTTAGTTAGTCTCTCATGAATTGATTCATGAGAGATTTTAGGTTGTTATACATCAATAGAAAATTATAGAGACAAAAACCCAGAGTTATTATTCATATACTCTATATATTACTATATTTATGTACATTAATAATTTATTGAATGAGATATTTAATTACCTTTTTAGTTTTTGTCTTTTATAATACTTGCTTATGCCAAATTGTATCTGTTGAAGAAAATCAAAAAGATAGTTTGGTGCTTCGTGATTATTTAGAGTTGTCAAGAGACAGTGAATTAAAAAACCCTCTAAGGTCATTACATTATCTAGAAAAATTGCAAAAGTTCAGCGAACTCAATAATTACAGCAATGGGCTTGTAATTGCAAAAATAGAAAAGAGTTATATCTATTATAGACAACGAAAATATGATAAAGCTTTTTTACAACTTAATGAAATAAATAAAAAATCCTTAAATACAGTTGATTTTAAAAATAGAGGTGGTTTTTATACTCTAAAAGGCCTTTTGTTTCAGGCAAAAGAAATACCTGACAGCTCTTTACACTACTTAAAAAGAGCACTTGAAATATACAATGAAGGAGATTATAAGGAAGGTAAGATTGCTTTATTGGTAAATATAGGAATATCACTATATCAAGAAAACCTTAAAGAAGAAGCATTAAAAAACTTCGAAAATGCATTACGATTGTCAGAAAAGTTAAATACTCGATACATGCTTCCTGCAATTTTGAATAATTATTCTGTATTACTTTCAGAAACCGGGCAAATTGAAAAAGCCGAAAATATATTTATTAGTTTGGTTAACAATCCTGAGTTAAATAACGATCCCGTTATGAAAGAAGAAATTCTTTCTAACTATGCAAATTTTAAAAAGAATACAGGCGAACTTGATGAATCTTTGAAGTTTTATGATCAAGTCATTAACTATTCTATTAAGGAAAAACTTCCCATTTCTCCAGGAAATTATATTGGAAAAGGAGAAGTATACTTAGAACTAAATAAGCCTGAAAAGGCATTAGATAACTATAGAAATGCAATTTCGTTAAATCCATTCTATACAAACAAGAAATTAGCCTATCAAGGAATGGCTAATGCATTCTTACATCTTCAAAAAAGTGATAGTGCAGTATATTATTGGAATAAATTAAATGAACTTATAGATAATCAAGAGAAAGAAAATGCAGGGAAGGCATTAGCCGAACTGCAAAATACAATAAGTGATTACAGGAAAGATATAGATATCGAACTGCTTCAAAAAGATAATATATTACTGGAAAAACAGAACACGATCAAAAAATTTATTATTGCAATATGTATAGTGTTAATAATACTAATTGTTGGATTTTTGTACTTTCTTAAAAAGCAGAAAAAGCAAAAGGAACTTTTTAATAAAAAAGAAATTGAGTTGAAAGAAAAAAGTTTACTAAACTTCACGCTTAAGGTTATTCAAAAAAATGAACTACTCAACAAACTTGAAGAAAATATTATAAACTTCGAGTACGTAGATGCCAATAGTCTTAAAGAACTGAAGAAAAAAATTAAGCGTGGTATAAATTATTCTATGAATAATGATAAGGATTGGGAACAATTTGAGCTTTATTTCAACGATTTATACAGTGGATTTTATGATAGACTTACACAAAAATCTCCAAATTTAACCGAAAATGATTTAAGAATTTGTTCGCTTGTTAAACTAAGGCTCACAATTAAAGAAATAAGCAATCTACTTTACCTTTCTACTGAAACTATTAAATCGGCACGTTATCGTATACGAAAGAAGCTAAAACTCTCTAAGGAAGAAAATCTTGCTACTTATTTAAATAATGTTTAGCATTGACCTAAAACGGCATACTACCTTTTTACAACAGACATCACACTTACTTCACACCATACAGGTGATCATCGCCTAAAAGTCAATAGTATATTTAACCATTGGAAAACACCGTATCCTGCTAAGAATATTGTTCTTATACAATTAAGTTGGATTAATTCTAAATCTTAAAATATATATGAAAAGCTTTACCTCTTTCTTTTTTGTGCTATTGGCAATTGTTAGTGTGAGTCAGAATAAAATTTCTGATGCGAGAATAACTACTTCAATTCTAAATATGCTAAAAAATAACATAGCTGAAGAAATAAAACCTGCTACTTCAACGAAGCTAAAAACAGCAACTCATAATTCAACTTTTTTGCTCCCAAAAACATTTAATAGCACACTCAAGAGTCTTGCTGATTTTATACCTATAGCAGGTTCTACTCAAACTTTTACGCCCTCGGTTGGAGATTTTTTCTTTGATCCTGGAGGACCTGGTGGTACAGCATTTGTTGACAATAATGCTCCTGGAAACTATCCCAATTGTAATTGTATTACCACCACTACACTTGAAGGTGTTACCGAAATTGAGTTCAAAGATTTTTTTGTATTTACCTTTGATTGGCTTAAAATTTATGATGGAAATGTCACAAGTGGCATTATTCTATACGACAATTCGAATGGAGGTTTAAATGATGGTGACATAAGTTTTTCAGATTTGATTTCTTCAAATGGATCCTCTGTATTTACAGGTATTTCAGGGAATATAACTTTTGAATTTAATGCATCCTTTGTCAATACTGGTTTAGGATGGGAAGTAGAGATACTTGATACTGCTACTGGTGGTGGATTCCCAGAACCGTATTGTGGTCCATTAGATTTCCTTGGTGCTGTTGAACCAATTTCATTGGTTAATGTGGCAGATATAGATAACGTTAGTGATACGACATTAAATGGTAGTCCTGCTCACGAAGATTTTACTTTGATTGTAGGAAATGTAGAGCAAGGTATTGATTATCAAATTACGTTACAGGGAAATACTGCCGGGAATTTTACGAATCGCTTCGCAGTTTTTGTTGACTGGAATCAAAACGAACTTTTGGATGATCCCGGAGAGGTCTATGAAATTACAGAAACTATCACAAATTCTACCGGAACAGATGGTCAAGAAGCAACGGGAACTATAAATGTTCCTATAAATGCCTTAGAAGGAGCTACTCGAATGCGCATTAAAAAGATTTTTGGAACAACAGACATACTAGACCCTTGTATTGGAGCAGGGTTTGGGCAAGTCGAAGATTATACCCTGAATGTAACCCTATCAACAGGTGGACCTGCAGCATGTAGTCAAAGCCAGGTAAGTAACTCATTTCAAGATGGACAATTTATAGACGAAGCAGGAGGAGTATTAGTTGCCAACGATATTCTGGTAGAGTCAGAAGTTACTTTTACTATTGATACACTATTGGTAAATATGTTTTCGCAAGGAGGAATAGAAGATATAGATATAACAATATATAATGACAATGCAGGGCTACCAGGCACCGAATTAACTTCTATCCAAGCTCTAGCTCCTGTTTCTCAACTCATTATTGGTAGTAATTTTGGTTTTGATGTACACGAATGTACATTTGATCTTTCTGCATTCCCTATTTCCTTGGAAGGAGGTACAACAGGAGCTACGTATTGGTTACAGATTGTAGCCCGTCCACTAACTTCAGGTACTATAATAGGTTGGGAAACAACAACACTTTCCCCAATTGGGTTACCGTATGCATTAGATGGAGGTGCAGGAGTTTGGAGCCAAGGTAGTGCAGATGGTGTTTTTACCGTTTTTGGAGAATGTGAACTTATACTCGATAATGATCTATGTGAAAATGCAACGACCATAGGTTGTGAACAAACATTGACAGGAAATACGCTAGATGGCAATACAGACACAAATAATGACGGTTCTGCCGATGAGTGGTTTTCATTTACCGGAGATGGTACCCCTCAAGCTGTAACAGTTTCGCTTTGTAGTTCAGATTATGATACAATTGTCACCGTATACGATAATTGTAATTTAACAAATATCGTGGCCAGTAATGATGATTTCTGCGGGCAACAATCTGAAATTACTTTTTTATCAGATGGTGCAACTATGTATTTGATTGCTGTTGATGGTTTTAATGGAGGAGCGGGAGGGTTCGAAATTGCAATTTCGTGTAATGAACCTTTAGTTAATGATAATTGTGATGGGGCACTTCCAATAGACTGTAATGAAAAAGTCACTGGAAGCACATTATTTGCTACTTCGGAATTGAACAGTATTTCCACTTGCTTAAACGAAGAACCTACCATTGGTGTATGGTACGTATACGAAGATAATACCGGGTTGATTACAAATATTAACTTATCCACATGTATTTCGGGGACGGATTTTGATACTAAAATATCAGTTTATAAAGGGACCTGTGGTGCTTTAGAGTGTGTAGCCTCTAACGATGATAATATAAATTGTATGGACGGAAAATCAGAACTTGATTTTCAAAGTGATGGAGATACTACATTTTATATATTAATACATGGTTCTGAAGAAGATAGAGGACAATTTGAACTACAAATGTCATGTGCTCCGTTACCACCACCAAATGATCTTATAGCTAATTCTATTGATGTGGATGTAATAGGTTTTCCATATACTGATTCTAATGTTGCCATGCCTTATGCTACTCTGGAAAATGGCAACCCTATTGGATGCAATATCGATGGTGCGAATGGTGTTTGGTATAACTTTACTACGGAAGTTGATGGAACAGTCATTGCGACTATTACAAATCCGCTTGGAGATAGTTCAGTTACTTTTTTTACAGCACCTAACGAAAATGCGGTAGAAGATGAATTATCTATGGTAATTCAAAGTGGAAATCAATGTATGTCAAGTTCTTCAGCAACTATCAGCACTACAGGAGGTCAACCATATTATATTTTTATACTCAATACTGAAGGGATAACAGACATTCAAATTGACAGCTCTACCTTAGGGGTAGTAGATAGTAATTTCCAAAGATTTGAGTATTATCCTAATCCAATGAATAATGAACTTAACCTTCATGCTTATAATAAAACAATAGATCGCATATACCTATATAATTTGTTAGGACAGGAAATACTTTACGAAGAGGTAAATTCTGAATCGATGATAATAGACACCTCACAAATTTCTACAGGATCTTATTTTCTGAAAGTAATTATCAATGAGGAATTTAAATTCTACAAATTATTGAAAAACTAGTTTTCATAAATGAAATTAGATTTAGTAAGTTAATGCAGAAAGGAGCGGTGGTAAATAACCGCTCCTTCTATAAATTTAATATGATATTTCTAGTATTTTCTTAGCAGGTGCCACCAAACTACCACCCCAATAAACAAACATAAACCATCAAAATTTTATACTTTCAATTTCAGACTAACACTTAATACAATACTCATGAAAAATCAAATTTTTTGCATAGTCGCTTCACTTGCACTAACTATTTCAGGATTTTCAAGCCCTAATCATACTAATGGCAAATATCAGCAGCATTTGGGTTATAATGCAGAACTACTTGTTAATTACACACCCACTGCAGGTGCCACAGAAACTTTTTCACCTGCAATAGGTGATTACTTTTTCGACCCCGGGGGTCCGGGAGGAGGAGGAGTGTCAGGAAATCCAACTCAAGGTGATTACCCAAATTGTTCTTGTGTAACCACAACCACTTTGGATAGAGTAACTTCAATTGAATTTAAAGATTTATATGTATTTAATTATGATTGGTTAAAGATTTATGATGGTGCAAATACCAATGGAGACATATTGTATGATAATTCTGAAGGAGGCCCTAACGAAGGAGATAAAACATTGGCCGACTTTATTATTTCTAATGGTTCTGCAATAGTCAATGGAGAATCCGGAGCGTTAACCTTTGAATTCAATGCGACATTCATAAATACAGCATTAGGTTGGGAAATAGAGATACTTGAATTAGCTGCACTGAATGTTATAGATTTTTCTCAACCAAATGTTGTAAAATTTTACCCAAATCCAACGTTGGATAAAGCTTATATAAATTCTAATTCACCTATAAAAAGAATAGAAATCTATAATCTTTTGGGGAAATTGGTCAGGAATAATGAGTTTAAAGATGGTGTTGTAACAGTGGTTCTTGATGTTCAATTGCTTAAGTCGGGTATTTATTTATTGAAGTTTTATACACAAGAAACAGAAGAGATTTACAAAATAATCAAACTATGATAAATAGTTTAATTATAAAAGTTCTCTACTATGAAAAGTAACAAATTATTGAATTTGGACATAAAATGTTAATTACGATTCTTACAAAGTAAAGAAGAAATATGTTAATTGAGACTTGAATAATTATTTGAGAATTCTGATTTCGGAACAATTAAAATCCTTCGAAATTATTTTAGGCATAACACTTAAATTTTAAAAAAATGAAAAAGATACTGCTCTTATTAACTCTAGGATTAACACAACTTTTGTACGCACAAGATGAAATATTCGTAGTAACATCTACGAATGCTATAAAGTCAATCAACTTACAAACATTAGATGCAACTAATATAGTAACCGTTCAAACAACAGGTTTCATTTTAGATATCGCGCTTTCCCCTTCTGGCGATCTATACGGAATCTTATCGACCGGAAACGCTTACAGTATAAATCAAATAGATTTGCAAACAGGAGCTCTTACTGAGTTGGCATTTCTCCCTCAAAATCCCATTTTCGGATTTACAGGATTGGTTTGTGATGATGAAAATAGGCTTTTCACTGCGCCAAATACTTCTACAGGAGGCAGGTATCGTTATGATATAGATTTAGACTTACTCGAATTCGAAGAGGAAGGTGTGTTTGATACCCCTGGAGATTATACGTATTTGAAAGGAAATTTAATTTGGTCAAATTTTGCCGGTCAATTTATCAAGTCTTTCGACGGAAACGAAATAAAAAACATAGGATGCCCCGTTCTAAACCTATATTCATTTGTCAATGTTTTTGAAAATTGTGATTCTAATAGAATACTAGGGATTGATAATCTTGACATGCTATATGAATTTGATTTTGAAAACAATGATTTTACTACTATTGGGGATTTATCATCTGTCGGGGAAATTTTTGGAGCAGCATCTTTTACCGAGTATATGGCTGCTGCTTGTGAAGTACAATCAATAAACAATGGGGTGAATAAAAACTGTGAATTATCTACTACCGATTTCAATCCCTTCAACATTTCTTTATATCCAAATCCCGTAGGGAGATACCTTAACCTTTCAACTAGTAAAAACATAGATGAGTACGGTTATACAATCTTTGACATGAATGGAAAAGAAGTTTTAAATGGCTCACTCAACAATAATCAAATTAATCTTACAAAACTTATTTCGAGTGTATACTTTATAAAGTTATTCAGTAAAAATGATAAGCTTGTTCTTTTTGAGAGGATAATAAAGATTTAACAGTAAATATTAAAAAAAATGATTGCGAAACAATACATAAGTCTAGTTTTATTACTAATCACGACAACTTTTTTGAGCGCACAAGAAGGGTTCTATATTTCAACATCTACAAACACTATAAAAAAGATAGAAACTGATTTCTCAATTACCAATGTTGTTTCTGTTAATACAGCAGGGCAAATTTTGGATATCGCTTTTTCTGCATCAGGTAGTTTGTATGCGTTAATAGATTTCAATGGGGGACAAATATTTACCGTAAACGAGGTCGATCTTCAGACTGGTTCGACCACAGAGGTGTTTATACTCCCCGTTACAAGTGCCGCTAATGGCTATCCCGGACTAGTATGTGATGCTGACAATAATTTATATTTTGCCACAAGGCTATCAGGAGATTTGTATACTTATAATTTAGATACTGCTGAAATTGAACAAATAGCTCCAGGACTTAACTTTAACTCTCCTGGTGATTATACCTTTTTCAAAGGTAATTTTGTTTGGCCAAACTTTAATGGAAAGTATATTAAAGCATACGATGGGGAAGAGATAAAAAATGTGAGTTGTGCAACTTTAAACCTATTTTCATTTGTAAATGTTTTTGAAGATTGCGATACCAACAAGCTTTACGGAATTGATAATAACAGTATTGTATTTGAATTTGATATCACAACAAATGAGTTTGTTCAAGTAGCAGACCTTTCGGCAGCAGGAGTAATTTTTGGAGCAGCATCGTTTACCGAATATATGGCTGCTGCTTGTGAAGTACAATCAATAAACAATGGAGTTACTAAAAACTGTGAATTATCCATCACTGACTATAATCCTTATCAAATAGCAATATATCCAAATCCGGTTCTTGAAAACTTATATCTATCAACTAGTAAAAACATAGATGAGTGCGATTATACAGTCTTTGACATGAGTGGAAAAGAAGTTTTAAATGGCTCACTCACCAATAATCAAATTAATCTAACAAAACTTATTTCGGGTATATACTCTATAAAGTTGTTTAGTAGAAATGGAAACCTTGTTTTTTTCAAGAGAACAATAAAAAGATAAAAACTATATTCCGGCTCTCTTTAGTATTATTTTTGATAACAGTCACAATAGAAGAACTAACATTAAGACTACATACAGACTATGAAAAAAGCCATTTGTATTTTTATTATAGCTTTGACCTTTTCAAGTATCGGATACTCACAAGAAAGTGAAAAGCTATTTACTATGATTTATTCTAAAGGAAAGGAATGGAATGAAAAAATATCAACTTCTGAACAAGCCTATTTTAAAGAACACACTCTTCATCTTCAAAATTTAAGAAAGCAAGACAAAATTATTATAGGTGGCAGGTATTCAGATTTAGGTTTTATGATTTTAAAAGCCAATAATATGAAAGAAGCTGAGTTGATCATACAAAAAGACTCATCAGTTATAAAGGGTACATTCAAGGTAGAATTATTTGAATTTAAGCCTTTTTACAATGGATGTATTGGAGATCAAAAACAGGAATAGAAATTCAAATACTCTTTTATACATGGTTAGTGATATAAAAAAAATCGAAAAACAATTTATTGCTATAAAAGATGAACAGAAAAGGATAGATTGTTTTCGTTTACTTGAACTTATGCAAGAAATCACAGGAGAAACCCCAACACTTTGGAGAGGAAATATGATAGGTTTTGGAAAATATCAATATGAATACGAAAGTGGTCGTAAAGGAGAATGGTTTTTGACAGGGTTTTGTCCTAGAAAACAAAATCTGGTAGTTTATATAGTCGCAGGATTTAAAAATTATGAAACTATTTTAAGCAATTTAGGAACTTATGAAACAGGTTCTTCCTGTCTTTATCTTGAAAACTTGAATGATATCAATATCCAAAAATTGAGCGACCTAATTAGAGAATCAGTAAAGCATATGAAGGAAAAACACAACATTTAAAGAAACCTATGAAGCCAACAGGATACTCGGGAAGACTATTAGCAAAGAAATTAGGATTAAAAGATGGTTTTTTAATTCAGGTTTTTAATTCCAAAGAATGATTGTTATTCAAAAAAAGAAAGTACATTTGTAACTGTATTAAGAAATAAATGAAATTTATAAAATTACATCATTACCATTCTCATATTTGCCTTCAGGCGAAGTGATAATGGTATAAAGTAATTTAAGATATCTAAAAACACCGTCTGAGTAAATCAGACGGTGTTTTTTATTCCCAAAGGTTTACTCAGACTATTAAAAACAAAAATGAGTAAACTAAAAATTGCAGTTCAAAAAAACGGAAGACTAAACGAAGATTCGTTAAAGCTCTTAAAAGATTGTGGCATTGCCATAAACAACGGGAAAGACCAGCTAAAAGTAGTAGTAGACAATTTTCCAATGGAGATTTTATATCTCCGCAATTCAGACATTCCTCAATACTTAGAAGATGGTACAGCTGATATTGCGATAGTTGGCGAAAATCTATTGGTAGAAAAGCAAAAGAAAGTTGAAGTTGTCGAGAAACTAGGATTATCCAAATGCCGAGTTTCATTAGCCATTCCAAAAGAGGTGGAAGATAATTCCATAACTTACTTAAACGGAAAAAAGATAGCAACTTCATACCCTGTTACATTACAATCGTACTTAAATAAAAACAACATTTCCGCAGAAATACACACCATTTCTGGTTCGGTAGAAATTGCACCAAACATTGGTTTAGCGGATGCTATTTGTGATATTGTGAGCTCCGGAAGTACCCTATTCAAAAACGGACTAAGAGAAACACAAGTCGTCTTAAAATCAGAAGCCGTATTGGTTAAATCCCTACAGCTTACACCAGAGAAAGAAGCAATCCTAGAAAAGTTAGTATTCAGAATTAAAGCCGTTTTAAGAGCCAAGAACAGCAAATACATCTTAATGAATGTCCCCAATGAAAACATTGATTCTGTAAGCCAAATTTTACCTGTATTAAAAAGTCCTACACTTTTACCATTGGCAGAAAAAGGCTGGAGTTCCTTACACTCAGTAATTGACGAAACACAGTTTTGGGAAGTAATAGATGAGCTAAAAGCTACAGGAGCAGAAGATATTTTAATTGTACCAATTGATAAAATGGTGATCTAATGAAAATTTACAATAACCCAAATAAAGAACAATGGTCAGAACTTACTCAGCGCCCCGTTATTAATGAAGAGGAACTTACCCAAGCAGTAAGATCAATTGTTAATGATGTAAAACAAAACGGAGACAAATCATTAACCAAATATGCAAGTATGTTTGATGGAATAGAGCTGAACAGCCTTACTGTTACAAAAGAAGAAATTAATAACGCAATTAAGCAAGTTTCTCAAGAGTTGAAAGATGCTATTCAATTGGCTTACAACAACATTACCGTTTTTCACAAAGCTCAACAAATCCAAGAGGAAGTAGTAGAGACTACTCCCGGTGTAAAGTGCTGGAGAAAATCAGTAGCCATTGAAAAAGTGGGATTGTACATCCCAGGTGGAAGTGCTCCTTTATTTTCTACCATCTTAATGTTAGGTATTCCAGCTCAAATAGTGAACTGTAAGGAGTTGGTTCTTTGTACACCTCCAAACAAAAATGAAGAAATTAATGCTGCTATTTTGTATACAGCCAATCTGGTGGGCATTAGTAAAATTTACAAAGCAGGTGGCGCACAAGCTATTGCTGCTATGGCTTATGGCACAGAGACCATACCGCAGGTTTACAAAATTTTTGGCCCTGGTAATCAATACGTAACCAAAGCCAAAGAATTGGTGCAACAAGCTGGAGTAGCTATCGATATACCAGCCGGTCCAAGTGAAGTTTTAGTAATCGCTGATGACACTTGCAAACCAGCTTTTGTAGCAGCTGATTTACTATCTCAAGCTGAGCACGGAACTGATAGTCAGGTCATCTTATTGAGCAACAATGAGAAAATCGTTGAACAATGCTTAGTTGAAGTCGAAAAACAAATAGAGCTGTTGCCAAGAAAAGAGATAGCACTAAAGGCCTTAGCTAATAGTAAAGCCATTGTTTTAAACAACATTGCCGAGTGTGCTGAATTTAGTAATAGTTATGCGCCAGAGCACTTAATAATTGCTTCGGAAAATGCAAATCAGTTTGCGAATAGAATTACCAATGCTGGTTCAGTTTTTTTAGGCAATTACAGTTGTGAATCTGCCGGAGATTACGCAAGTGGAACCAACCATACCCTGCCAACTAACGGCTTTGCAAAAAACTACAGTGGTGTTTCTTTAGACAGTTTTGTTAAGAAAATCACTTATCAAGAACTGACCAAAGAAGGCATTAACAATATTGGCAAAGCCATAGAAGTAATGGCCGAAGCTGAAGAATTAATAGCACACAAAAACGCTGTTAGTATTAGATTAAAAGAAATCAACAATGATTAATATAGAAAACATAGTTCGTTCCAACATTTTAGAAATGAAGCCCTACTCCAATGCTAGAGATGAATTTAAGGGTCAGGAAGGTATTTTCTTAGATGCCAATGAAAATCCTTATGGAGAGCTAAACCGTTATCCAGATCCTTACCAAAAGGAGCTTAAAAAAAAGTTGACAACTTTAAAAGGTGTAAATACCAACAACATTTTTATTGGCAATGGAAGTGATGAAGTAATTGATTTGGCCTTTAGAATATTCTGTAACCCAGGATTTGATAAAGCACTTACTTTCTCCCCTACTTACGGAATGTATGATGTTTCTGCTGCCATTAACAATGTGGAGTTGTTAAAAGTCACTTTAAATCAAAACTTCCAAATTGATTTGGAGAAGGTAAAGCCTTTCTTAAATGATAACAGTATTAAGTTGATTTTTATCTGTTCACCCAACAATCCTACAGGCAATTTAATGAACAAAAGGGATATTGAGTTTATCCTCAACAACTTTAATGGAATTGTGATTATTGATGAGGCCTATATTGATTTTGCTGAAGAACAATCGTTAATCGGTTCAATTAATCAATATAACAATTTAATGGTTAGTCAGACATTCAGCAAAGCTTGGGGATTAGCTGCCGCAAGAGTGGGAACAGTTTACGCAAACCAAGAAGTAATATCACTTTACAACAAAGTAAAACCACCTTACAATGTGAGTAAAATGAATCAACAAGCAGCTATTGATGTACTTGATAACTATAAAACTTATAAAGATATGTTAGCCATTATTTTAGATGAAAAAGAACGATTAAAAACCGAGCTCCAAGAAATAGACTTAGTTAAAAAAATTTATCCTTCTGACGCAAACTTCTTACTGCTGGAAGTAGATAATGCTGATAATGTGTACAGCACCTTAGTAGCTCAGCAAATCATTACCAGAAACAGAAGTAAGCAAGTACAAAACTGTATTAGAATTTCAGTGGGAACACCTGAGGATAACAATGAATTATTAAAAGCTTTAAAGAATATACAATGAAGAAAGTATTATTTATAGACAGAGACGGGACATTGGTCCAGGAACCACCTGTTAATTATCAGTTAGATAGTCTAGAAAAACTAGAGTTTTACCCTGGTGTATTTCAAGGGTTACCTAAAATAGCAGCTGAGCTAGATTATGAACTCGTAATGGTTACCAATCAAGATGGTTTAGGAACAGACTCTTTTCCTGAAGATACTTTTTGGCCTGCTCAAAATAAAATTATTCAGGCCTTTAAAAATGAAGGAGTTGAGTTCAAAGAAATCTTAATTGACAAAAGTTTTCCAGAAGATAATGCTCCTACTCGCAAACCAAGAACAGGTTTGCTCAACCAATATATTTATGGTGAATATGATTTAACAAACTCTTATGTAATTGGCGATAGAGCCACAGATATTGAATTGGCTACCAACTTAAAAGCACAAGGAATTTTTATTGGAGAAGGAAACGAAGATGCTGTATTGAGTACAATAAGCTGGACAGACATCTATAACTACTTAAAAGCAATTCCCAGAAAAGCCACTATTACCAGAAAAACCAAAGAAACTGATATTAAAATTACTGTTAACCTAGATGGGAACGGACAATCTAGATTAGATACAGGAATAGGTTTCTTTGACCATATGTTGGAACAAGTTGCCAAGCACGGAAATTTAGATTTAGAAATTGCTGCAAAAGGTGATTTGAAAATCGATGAACACCACACCATTGAGGATGTTGCTATTACTTTGGGAGATGCATTCTTAAAAGCATTGGGAAGTAAGAAAGGAATTGAGCGTTATGGTTTCTTATTACCAATGGACGATTGTCTAGCTCAAGTAGCTATTGATTTTGGAGGCAGATCCTGGTTGGTTTGGGAAGCTGATTTCAAACGTGAAATGATTGGAGAAATGCCTACAGAAATGTTCATGCACTTCTTCAAATCGTTTAGCGACTCAGCTAAATGTAACCTCAACATCAAAGGAGAGGGTGACAATGAACACCACAAAATTGAAGCTATTTTTAAAGCTTTTGCAAAAGCTTTAAAAATAGCAGTAAGTAAAACTGGCAACTATAGTATTCCAAGTACAAAAGGTGCAATATGATTGCAATAATAAAATACAATGCAGGAAACATCCTATCAGTTCAAAATGCTTTGAACAGATTGGGTTATGAGAGTGTAATTACTAATGATGTAGTAACCATTTATACTGCAGACAAAGTGATTTTTCCTGGTGTTGGTGAAGCAAGTTCTGCCATGGAATACTTAAAAGAAAGAAAATTGAACGAAATAATTGGTTCCATAACTCAACCCTTCTTAGGTATTTGTTTAGGACTACAGCTCATGTGTAAAAGCACAGAAGAAGGAAAAACAAAATGCTTAGGCATTTTTGATACGGAAGTAAAATTGTTCCCACCTGAAGAAAAAGTACCACACATGGGATGGAACAATTTTGAAAACTTTAGTGGGGAACTGTTTAAAGCTGTAAATATTAATGATGATGTTTACTATGTCCATAGTTATTATGCTGAGCAATGTAAAGACACAGTAGCTACTTGTAATTACATCAAACCATTTAGTGCAGCATTACAAAAAGATAATTTTTACGCTACTCAATTTCACCCAGAAAAATCGGCTGGAGTTGGAGAACAAATTTTGAAGAATTTTCTAGAACTATGAGAATAATACTGGCAATAGATATTATAGAAGGTAAATGTGTAAGGCTCTCTAAAGGTGATTATTATACCAAAAAGGTGTATAGCGAAAACCCTTTAGATGTTGCTAAAACACTTGAAGACAATGGAATAGAGTATTTACACTTGGTGGACTTGGACGGTGCGAAATCGCAACACATTGTAAATTACAAAGTTCTTGAAAGTATTTGTACTAGAACCAACTTGAAAGTTGATTTTGGAGGTGGTCTAAAATCTGATAAAGATTTAAGAATTGCTTTTGAAAGTGGTGCTAACCAAATAACTGGAGGTAGTATTGCTGTAAAAAAGCCAAATACTTTTAAAAAGTGGTTAGCCAAATATGGCAACGATAAAATAATATTAGGTGCCGATTGCAGCAATCGAAAAATTGTCACTTCAGGCTGGTTAGAAACATCTGAATTAGATGTAGTTGATTTTATTAAACAATACGAACAAGAAGGAGTAAGCTATATTATCTGTACCGATATTGCTAAAGATGGAATGTTACAAGGAACATCTAACGAATTGTATAATGAAATAATAACTGAAACCAACATAAAGCTAATAGCAAGTGGTGGAGTTTCTAATATCAATGATTTAATTCAATTGAAAGAAATGGGCTGTGAAGGAGCTATTATAGGCAAAGCATTTTACGAAAGAAAAATTACATTAACTCAATTACAAGAGCTATGTTAAAAAAGAGAATAATACCTTGTTTAGACATCAAAGATGAGCGAACAGTAAAAGGAATCAACTTTATAGATATCAAAGATGCAGGAGATCCCATCGAGCTAGCTAAACAATATGTTGAGCAAGGAGCGGATGAACTAGTATTTTTAGACATTACTGCAACTATTGAAAATCGTAAAACATTAATTGATTTGGTAAAGCGAATTGCTAAAGAAATTAATATTCCGTTTACCGTAGGTGGTGGAATTAGCTCAGTTAAGGACGTAAGCAATTTAATTAAAGCCGGAGCTGACAAAGTGAGTATAAATTCTTCAGCTTCTAAACGACCAAAATTGGTGAAAGAGATCGCTAAAGAGTTTGGCAGCCAATGCCTTATAATTGCTATTGATACTAAGTTTGAAGATAATAAATGGAAGGTTTTTGTAAATGGTGGAAGAACTCCTACTTCACTAAACACTGTTGAATGGGCAAAGCAAGTAGAAGATTTAGGAGCTGGTGAAATCCTCTTAACTTCTATGAATAATGATGGAACAAAGAGTGGATTTGCATTGGGTATAACTAATGAAGTCTCGGAAACGGTTAACATTCCAGTAATTGCTTCGGGTGGAGCAGGAAGCAAACAGCACTTTAAAGATGTATTTGAGAAAACTGGAGCTACAGGAGGTTTGGCAGCAAGCATTTTTCATTATGCTGAAATATCAATACCAGAATTAAAAAACTATCTAAGAATAGAAAAAATTGCAATGCGATGAACGTAGATTTTACAAAAGAAAACGGATTAGTACCAGTAGTTATTCAAAACAACAATACATTACAAGTACTTATGCTAGCGTATATGAATGAAGAAGCTTTTACCAAAACAAAAGCTGAAAACAGAGTTACTCTTTTTAGTAGAAGTAAAAACCGCCTTTGGACCAAAGGAGAAGAATCAGGTAACTTTTTAGAAGTTGTTGATATTCAAATCGACTGTGATAACGATACCATTTTGATCAAAGCTAACCCTTTAGGACCAACTTGTCATACAGGCAGTACTTCTTGTTTTAAAGAAGAAACAGTTAAAGGATTTATTTATGATTTACAAGCTACCATCAATCAAAGAATTGATAATAATGATGAGAATTCATACACCAATAAGCTTTTCAAAAGAGGTATTAATAAAGTAGCTCAAAAAGTAGGTGAAGAAGCAGTGGAGTTAGTCATTGAAGCAAAAGACAATAATGGAGATCTCTTCAAAAACGAGGCAGCAGATTTATTGTACCACTACCTGATATTGCTTAAAGCAAAAGGCTTTACATTTGAAGAGATAGAAGCCGTTTTAGAAAAAAGACGAAAAGGCACAGAAGGTTAAGCGAATAATACATGTTCACTGTATCAAAATAAGCCATATCATATCCTAATTTGTGCGACCCAACTAAATAAAAAACCCTCAGAGCATATAAACTCTAAGGGTTTCGCAGTTGGCCCACTAGGGCTCGAACCTAGACTCTTCTGGACCAAAACCAGACGTGTTGCCAGTTACACCATGGGCCAATACCATAATGCGGGTGCAAATTTAACACAAACTTTGTCTTGTACAAACATTTTTCTTCAAAAAAACCTTTTTTCAGTAGCACTCAACAAAATATGATCGCTTAAAAATACGTTAGTCATATTTCAGCCTTGGGGCTATCTATATTATTAGTAAATTCGTCCCAACTAAAATTATAAGCATATATGGGTTCCTTTAACTTCAACAAATGGAATAATATTTTAGGATGGTTTGTCTTTGCTGTGGCATTACTTACCTATTGGCTTACAGTAGAGCCTACTGCTAGTTTTTGGGATGCAGGTGAATATATTACAACAGCTAGCAATCTGGAAGTAGGACACCCCCCCGGAGCACCGTTATACCAATTGCTAGGAGCCTTCTTCTCGATTTTTGCAATGGAAGCTTCCAATATTGCGATGACCATTAATTTAATGTCTGTTTTTGCAAGTGCTTTTACCATACTATTTATGTTCTGGTCACTCACTATTTTGTTAAGGATTGTAGTATCAAAGCACCAAGAATTATCAAAAAATAATGCCGTTGCAATCTTAGGAAGTGCTGCTGTTGGTGCTCTTGCTTTTGCTTTTACCGATAGTTTTTGGTTTAATGCAGTAGAAGCTGAGGTCTATGCCGCCGCAGCCTTTATTATGTCCGTATTATTCTATTCAGCCTTGCGTTGGGAACGGGAAATGAACACCCCTCGTGGTGACCGTTGGGTAATATTAATAGCTTTTTTAATTGGATTATCTTTTGGAGTTCACTTTATGGGATTATTGACAATTCCTGCAATTGGCTTCCTGTATTATTTTAAGAATACTAAAAAAATTACTGCTAAAAATTTCATCATTGCAAATGTGGTGGTCGTGGCGATTTTACTTTTCATCTTTAAGCTATTATTGCCAATGACAATGAAGTTCTTTAGTGCTTCAGAGTTATTCTTCATTAACAGCATAGGCCTTCCTTTTAACTCCGGAACCTTTATAGCAGGCCTAATTTTTGTTGCTTTGTTTTATTTTGGATTACGTTATACCCGAAAAAAAGGCTATACTCAATTTAATACACTATTACTCTGTGTACTATTCATTTTTATAGGATTCTCCAGTTGGTTAATGCTTCCTATTCGTGCCAATGCAGGAACGGTTATTAATGAAAATAACCCGAACAATGCCCGTGAGCTTTTAGCCTATTATAATCGTGAGCAATATCCGGAAACACATTTGTTTTATGGCCCCCTATTTACTGAAACCTATGCCGGGTTAGACCCAAATAATCCATATAAGGATGACAAGCCTAAATACGAAAAAGATAAAAAAGCTGGAAAATATGTCATTGTAAACCAATACAAAAATGCAAGTCAGAATACAGATGATGCACATAAAGCTATCCTACCCCGAATGTGGAGTTTAGAACACAATGCAAACTATTTAGAATTTACCAATGGCTTAAATTTCAATATTAAAAGGGAATACCGGGGAGAACAGCGACTTATTGATGAAGTAAATGCCTTTAGAGAGGCAAATGCCAAAGGCTTGGTAGATAGTGAAGACTATAATTCATTCCTACAAGATTTTAGTCCCTTTCTAAATATTGAAAAACCTTCTTTCTGGCAAAACATAAATTTTATGTTCGAATATCAATTTGGATATATGTATTGGCGGTATTTTATGTGGAATTTCTCAGGAAGACAGGACGACGTGCAAGGACAATACACAGACCTACATGGCAACTGGATAAGCGGAATCAAATTTGTTGATGAATTACGTCTGGGGTCTCAAGATAATTTGCCAAGTGATATGGAATACAACAAAGCGCGAAATACCTACTATTTCCTCCCTCTTATTCTTGGAATTCTTGGTCTTGTATTTCATGCTAAAAACGATATGAAAAGTTTTTGGGTATTGCTGGTGTTTTTCCTTTTTACTGGCTTGGCCTTAAAAGTATATCTTAACGAAAGGCCTTTTGAGCCACGGGAAAGGGATTACGCATTGGTAGGTTCTTTTTATGTTTTTGCCATGTGGATTGGCTTTGGTGTCTATGCATTATATGAAGTTTTAAAAGATGTAATAAAACCCAAATTGGCAATCCCCATTGTTTTGGTCGTAACTACTTTGGCAGCACCTGTTCTTTTGGCAACTCAAAACTGGGATGATCATGATAGGTCTGATCGTTACACGGCGCAATCTATGGGTAAAATGTATTTAGACTCCTGTGATGAAAATGCAATACTCTTTACTATTGGCGACAACGATACCTTTGCACTATGGTATATCCAAAATATTGAAGGCTACCGGCAAGATGTCCGGATCGTGAATACCAGCCTCTTTCAAACAGATTGGTATATCGATGATATGAAAAAGAAGGCGTTCACCAGTGACCCTATCCCTTCGCAACTTACCCATGATAAGTATCGGTTCGGGACGAGAGATTTTCTTTTCTTTCAGGAAACCAAACAAGATACTATCGACATAAAGACCTGGATGAATTGGGTAGGAAATGATAGCCAGGCGACCAAAGTTGAACTACAAAGTGGACATATGGCCAACACGTTCCCTTCCAAAATTATTCGTATCCCTGTTGATAAGGAAGCGGTGTTACGAAACGGGATTGTTGCTCAAAAAGATGCAGATAAAATAGTGCCCTATATAGATATTGTCCTAAAAGGTGATGTTATTTATAAAAACCGAATGATGATGCTTGACGTTGTCGCTAATAATGATTGGGAACGCCCTATTTATTTTAGCGGTGGTGCATTTGGTGACGATGATTATTTATGGATGAAAGACTACCTTCAATTAGAAGGGGTGGTTTACAAATTGGTCCCTATTAGAACTGAAGTAGACAGAAGAAACCCATTTGATATGGGACGTATTGACAGTGATAAAATGTATGATATTGTTATGAGCTGGGATTGGGGGAACAGTGGAAACCCGGACATTTACCACGATACCGAGACGCGCCGAAATGGTATTACGTACCGAAGCAATCTTGCAAGGCTTGCCGAAACACTTATTAATGAAGGGAAAAAAGAAAAAGCCGAAAAGATCTTGGATCTGGCAATGGAAAAAATGCCTGTCGATGAATTTGAATATTATTCTCTTTTAGAACCTTATGTTTTAGGATATTATGAAGTTGACAAGCCGGAGAAAGCTAGAGAGGTATACGAAAAAGTCTCTAAAAAATATCAGGAGTTTTTGCTCTATTTCAGTGGAATGAAGATTAAAAGGCAATATTCTCTCGCCGATGAAATAATTAGCAATATGGAACGCTACCGCAGCTTGGTAGATATCTTAATTGTAATGGATACTGAAGAATACGCACGTAAAGAAGCTGCGAAATTTAATAGTAATTTAAAAATGTTCCGCCATTTCTATGATGAAAGTGAAGGTGTAGATGTCGATAAAAAAAGCCCGGCTGAAGACTCTTTACAAACCATATTAGATTCGGCACTACTAGAAGCAATTGAAGCTGAAAATTAATATGTAATGAAACCTTATTTGGTAAAAACACCCAAATTTGTACAATGGATTTTCCGTAGACGAATCTGGGCTTTTCCCAATTCCACTGACATCATTTATCTCACTTTTGACGATGGCCCTATCCCACAAGTTACCCCATGGGTCTTGAGTGTATTAGAGAAATACAACGCTAAAGCTACTTTTTTTTGTATTGGTGATAATTGTAAGAAACATACAAACATTTTGGAACAAATTATAGAAGAAGGACATTCGGTTGGGAATCATACTTTCAATCATTTAAATGGATGGAAAACAAACGTTTCACTCTATGTCAAAAATATTTTAAAAACTGAAGAGGTAATAGGGTCAATAGAAAGTCGTTCGCTCCTTTTTCGCCCTCCTTACGGAAAACTTACAACAAAACAATCCAAATCATTGCAAAAAAAGGGATACAAAATAATAATGTGGGATGTCCTCAGTGCCGATTTTGATATTTCTATTTCTGAAGAAAAGTGTTTGAAAAATGTATTAAATAACATACGGCCCGGAAGTATTGTGGTTTTTCACGACAGTTTAAAAGCCGAAAAAAAGCTGAGATTTACATTACCAAAAGTGCTGGAATATGTTTCAAATAAAGGATGGAAATGTGAAGCTATAGTATAACACTATACAAACTCTTTTACCAATCCAATTAAAGTATTGGCATCTTGCTCCCCACTTTGGCGCCATTTCATTTCACCATTCTTATAGATCATTAATGTTGGCAAGCCCTTTACCCTAAGTGCTTCAGCGAGTTCTTTGTTTTTTTCAACATCAATTTTAATCACCCTCGCTTTATCTCCCAAAGCAGCGGCAACATCCCGAAGTACTGGATGCATGCCTTCACATGCTTCATCCCATTCAGCATAAAAATCCAGCAAAACAGGAACTCGGGTTTCTATTAATTCTCCAAATTTTGACATCTATCTAAAGTGTTACTTGAACAATTGTACTACAAATATAGCATTTCCCATAAATTAAGCGATATTGCGACGTTTTTTAAGTTGGATTACTGTAATCTCAGGCCAAATTCCAACACGCCCCGGATAGCCTATAAAGCCAAATCCCCTATTTACATTAATATAGCGCCCAAACTCCTCATAAATCCCAGCCCAATTTTCATATCTGTATTTTACAGGGCTCCATTTAAACCAGCCGGGAATTTCAATGCCAAATTGCATACCATGTGTATGCCCGCTTAAAGTAAGATGAAAATTTCTATCATCTTCTTTTACTTGCGCTTGCCAATGTGATGGATCGTGGCTCATTAATATTTTAAAATCTTCTTTTGCAATATTATTACAAGCTTTATCAAGGTCTCCTGCCTTTTTAAAACCCCCTGCACCCCAGTTTTCAACACCTATCAACGCAATACGTTCTCCATTCCTTTCCAGGTATCGGCTTTCGTTTAGTAATAAGTCCCAACCCATTTCATGTTGCAAAGTTTTTAAATCTGAAAAGTTTTTAGCTTTTTCAGCTTCAGACCCCCATTGTACATAATCGCCATAATCGTGGTTCCCCAACACCGAAAAAACACCGTCCTTAGCATTTAATGTTGAAAACTCTTCTTTCCAATTATTCATTTCTTCTGCTAAATTATTTACCAGATCGCCTGTAAATAATATAACATCACTCTTTTGCTCATTTACTAAATTTACTGCATATTTTACTTTCTTAGCATTGTCAAAACTACCACTATGAATATCACTTAGTTGTGTTATAGTATATCCGTCAAAAGCTTCGGGAAGGTCATCAAACTCCAACGTATATTTCAATACTTTGTAATTATACTTTCCTTTATACATTCCATAAAGCAGTGAAGTAAAAGGAATTGCAGCAATAGTTAAGGCAAGAGTGCTTATAAATTTTCTCCGGGAAGGAAGGTAAAATCCTTCGTCACTCCCTGCGATTTTAGAAAAAGTTCCAACAGAAACTCTTACAATATCTTCTCCAAACATAAAAACGATAAGTAGTAGTTTTGGAATAAAAACCGCTAAAAAGAGACCAAACACATACATCCGCTCCGGTGACATGGTCCGTGTAGAATTACCATAAGTAATCTGATAAATAAATGCCAGAAGAATTCCTACCGAAGCAATGGCATAGATCCATTGTATCCAAGGGTTTTTAGTAATTGTTTTTAATGCCTGAAACGCATACAGGTCAATTAAAATATAAACGACAATAAAAATAATCCAACGCATAGTTCTTACTTGGTTTTAAAGATACTACCTTTCAAAAAGCTGAAAACAGGCATTCACTTTTTTTTAACGATTTTCGTATCTTTTCAGCTTTGAAAAGAGTTGCAAACAAAATGTCCATCCGTAACTCAGGTTTCCCCATTATTTATTAGTCGTTCAAATAATCAACCATTTATGAAACGTAGAAAATTTATTCAGAATGCATCACTCACCGGTTTGGGGGTAGTTGCAGGTGCTGCAACTTTAGGATGTAAAGAAACTTCTTCCGAAAAACCTTCAGAAGAAAACAATATGGCAACAATAGTTGCTAAAGAAGCATTTCCAATAGTTATTGCAACTTGGAACGTCCCTAATGCTACTGCAAAAGCCTGGGAAGTGATCCAAAACGGTAAATCTGCTCTTGATGCTGTTGAAAAAGGGTGCATGATAGAAGAAGCGAATGCCAAAGGGCAATCTGTAGGGCTTGGAGGTTTGCCGGATAGAGATGGTAATGTTACTCTTGATGCCTGTATTATGAATAAAGAAGGGAATTACGGAGCGGTAGTATGTATGCAAAATATTGTTCACCCTATTTCGGTAGCGCGTAAGGTCATGGAAGAAACCCCTCATGTAATTCTAGCAGGAAAAGGAGCAGAGGAATTTGCAATTTTGGAAGGTTTTAAAAGAGAAAACTTACTAACTGAAACTTCCAAAAAAAAGTGGGAAGAATGGAAAAAAACATCCAAATACAAACCTATTATCAATATAGAGAACCACGACACTATAGGAATGCTTGCTATTGATAAAAATGGAGATATCTCTGGAGGATGCACTACCAGTGGTCTGGCTTATAAAATGGCAGGGCGTGTAGGGGATTCTCCCATTATTGGCTCGGGTTTATTTATAGATAATGAGGTAGGAGGCGCAACTGCTACCGGTATGGGCGAAGAAGTTCTAAAAACTGTTGGGAGTTTTTTAATTGTTGAACTTATGAGGCAAGGAAAAACGCCCCAGGAAGCATGTGAAGAAGCTATAACACGTATCATTAAAAAAAGTCCAAATATTGAAGATTTTCAGGTAGGATATATTGCCATGAACAAACAGGGAGAAACAGGTGCATATTGTATTCATGAAGGGTTTTCAATAACTAAATATCAAAACAATACTAATGAGAATACCCCTGTGGATTACTATAATAAAGTGTAGTAAGTTGTCTTTGTTTTTAAATATAAAAAACTGACAGAAAGAGTTTTACAAACCTCTTGCCGACTGAAAAGAAGTCTTATAGTTTTCTTAAAAAATGGCAGCAACAAATAATTTTTGTAGTTTTGTACTACATAAGTAGGTTGATAACCTGGGTTATCGATCAAATTTGGGGCGAAGAGCCATCACTTTTGTGATGGCTCTTCTATTTTTATATCATACAGAAATTGATCTGTTGATTTAATTATTTTGCAAATACCACTTCGCCACTTGCCTCTTGTTCCTTGAACTTTGTTACGAGGTCCAATGCATCTGGAATTACATCACTGCATAGGACGATAAGTGATCCCTTTTTTGCATTATTTACAGCATAGGTAATTGCCTCTTTTTCGGAAGGAATAATAGTGGTCTTTTTACTTGGATCCTTCATTTTAATTCCATCATCCAGCATTTTAATCAATTCTTCTTCTGTTTTACCACGTAAGCGTTTATCCTGACGAATAATAATCTCATCGAACATCTCAGCAGCTATACGACCCATTTCATTATTGTCCTCTTTACGCCTATCACCTATACCTGCTATAATCCCAACTTTGACAGTACATTCCAATGAATCTGTAAACTCCTGAAGTGCTCTCATTCCGGCAGGATTGTGTGCGTAATCCAATAAGATCTTAAAATTCTCAAATTCAAATAAATTCAGCCTTCCTGGTGTTTGCGATGCTGAAGGAATAAAGGTTTCTAAAGCTGCTTTCATGTCTTCGATACTTATTCCTCTTATGTTAGCAGCCAGCACAGCAGCCAGTACGTTCTGAATCATAAATGTTGCTTTTCCTCCATACGTCAACGGAATATTTTCTGCTTTCATAATACGCATCTTCCAAGCACCCCGGCATAAAGTAACATAACCATTCTCGTAGATGGCAGTAATTCCTCCTTTACGCTGTAATGCTTGTACCCTTGGATTATTCTCATCCATGGAGAACAATGCTAAATTACAGTCAATTCCTCTTCGCATGTCATAGACCAGATCATCATCAGCATTCAAAATAGCATAGCCATCCGGTAAAACGGTTTCCGGCACAACCCCTTTTACTTTCGCTAATTGCTCAACGGTATGAATTCCCTTTAAACCTAAGTGATCTGCAGCTACATTGGTTACCACCGCAATATCACAATTGCCAAAACCTAGCCCGGCACGTAGCATTCCGCCACGGGCACATTCCAGTACGGCAAAATTCACTGTCGGGTCTTTTAGGACAAATTCTGCACTAGCGGGGCCGGTGCAATCACCTTTCATCAATAGCCTGTTTTGAATATATACACCATCGCTAGTAGTATAACCAACTCTATACCCCTTCATTTTAGCTATATGAGCGATCAATCGGCTGGTAGTAGTTTTTCCATTAGTTCCAGTCACTGCAATAATAGGAATCCTACCTGTATCTCCTTGCTGCGGAAATAATTTATCCACCACCGGGGCAGCTACATTACGTGGCAATCCTGTTGTTGGCGCCAAATGCATTCTAAATCCGGGGCCTGCATTTACTTCCAGAATAGCACCTCCTGTTTCTGAAAGTGGCTTGCTAATGTCATTTGTCATAATATCAATTCCACAAATGTCAAGGTCAATTATTTTTGAAATACGTTCTGCCATAGAAACATTTGCAGGATGTACAATATCGGTTAGATCTTCGGCAGTACCTCCAGTACTTAAATTAGCTGTGTCTTTTAAAATTAATCGCTCACCTTCTGGCAATACAGAATCTACGGTATATCCTGCATCTTTGATAATGGTTTTGGTAAGATCGTTTATAGTAATCATAGTTAAAACATTTTCATGTCCATAACCACGACGAGGGTCTTCATTCACTTTATCTACTAATTGTGTGATAGTAGATTTCCCATCTCCAACAACATGAGCCGGTGTGCGTTTTGCCGCAGCGACCAAAACATTATTGATTACTAATAACCTATGATCTTCTCCCGTTATATACTTTTCAACAATGACTCTTCGGGAGACTTCTTTTGCTGCATGAAATGCTTCCAGTGCTTCTTCGTATGTATTAATATCTACCGTGATTCCTCTACCATGATTCCCATCAATAGGTTTAATAACCAACGGATAGCCAACATAGCGACACGCTTCCTCAAGACTTCGTTCTTTACTAATAATATCCCCTCTGGGCACTTCAACCTCAGCTTGCTCCAGTAAGTATTTTGTATCTTCTTTATCACAAGCCAACTCTACTCCAATACTACTGGTTTCACTTGTCACAGTCGCCTGGATTCTTTTTTGGTTAGCACCATATCCTAACTGACACAACGAATATTTATTCAAACGAATCCATGGAATACCACGACTGGCCGCTTCTTCAACAATAGAACCTGTACTGGGGCCTAAGCGCTCTGCTTCACGTAGTTCTCTCATTTCCTGAATATCCGGCTCCAGATCATATGCTTCTCCCGAAATTAATGCTTCACAAATTCTTACTGAAGCTTTAGCGGCGTAACGGCCTACATTTTCTTCAATATAAGAGAATACAACATTATAAACGCCTTCTTCACCATAGCCGCGAGTTCTTCCAAAGCCTGTGTCCATCCCGGCAAGTGTCTGTATCTCTAATGCAATATGTTCAATAATATGCCCCATCCATGTACCTTCTTCCACACGTTGAAAAAATCCGCCGGGTTCTCCAACTGAACATCGATGCGAATACATTGTAGGAAACATAGCCTCCAATCGTTCTCTAAAACCGTCAATTTTATCAGAAGGACGGGCTTCCATTTCTTCCAGATCCAAAACCATTACAATTAGTTTGTGGCGACGAACAGACCAGTAATTTGGACCCCGCATGGCATTTATTTCTCGTATCTTCATATTGATTAGCTTTAAATTAAGAATTGTGAAAGATTATAAATATATAATTTTTTTTCAGAACAAAACTCCTATTTTTGCCATCAATAAATTACACCTTATGGAAGTAAAAGGAATATTAATTCCAATTGGAGGGAATGAAGACAAAGGGGCTGAAACCACAGAAAGTTATCACCTTGAGTTCATTGAAGAAGGAATCTTATCACGTGTAGTAAAAGAAAGTGGTGGTACAGATGCTTTGATTATTATCATTCCTACTGCTTCGAGTATCCCTGATGAAGTTGGTGAAAACTACTTAGAAGCCTTTGAGAAATTAGGATGTACCAATCTTCATGTAATGGATATTCGTGAACGTATACAGTCTGAGGACCCAAGAAACATAGAACTTATTAAAAAAGCCGACTGTATTATGTTTTCCGGAGGGAATCAGTCTAACATTACCAAAAAGATAGGCGGAACAACCATACATGATATCTTACTGGAGCGATATAAAAACGAGCCTCTTGTAATTGCAGGGACCAGTGCCGGTGCTATGTGTATGTCAGAAGAAATGATTACCGGAGGAAGTAGTACCGAAGCTTTTATTAAAGGAGCGGTTGGAATGGATAAAGGGATGGGCTTCATTTCTGACCTAGTTATAGACTCTCATTTTATCCGCCGTGGACGTTTTGGGCGTTTGGCTGAAGCTGTTGCCAGATTTCCAAAGCTAATAGGTATCGGACTTGCTGAAGACACCGGATTAGTCATTAAAAATTGTAATGTAGTAGAAGTGATAGGGTCCGGAATGGTCATTATTTTTAACCCCCGAAAATTAAAACACAATAATCAATCTTTGGTAGAAGAAGGAACCCCTATGTCTTTAACAAATTTAAAAACTCATATTCTTGCAAACGGAGATCGTTTTGACATTAAGAAGAAAAAAGTAAAAGTGTCCCCTTTAGGACTTACTGTTACAGATGCTCAATCTTTATAGATCGCAATTTCCTTTTCTCCTTCAGAATTTTTACACCCTCGATACATTCCTTCGGTATTGAACGGCATTGCTATATTGCCTTTGGCGTCCACAGCAATTAGCCCCCCGTCTCCACCAATCCTAAGAATGCGATTGTTAATCACTTCGGAAGCAGCTTCTTGCAATGAATATCCTTTATATTCCATCAAGCAGGAAACATCATAAGCTACTACACCCCGAATAAAAAATTCTCCACTGCCCGTACAACTTACTGCACAAGTCTTGTTATTGGCATAATTTCCGGCACCTATCATAGGGCTATCTCCTACACGTCCCCATTTTTTATTGGTCATACCTCCCGTAGATGTCGCCGCAGCTACATTTCCATTAACATCACACGCAACAGCACCCACCGTTCCAAACTTACCATCTTTTTTAACACTATGATCCAGTTGGAATTTATCACTGCCTTTAATTCCCTGCCATTGTTGATAACGGACTTCATCATAAAAATAATCAGCATCTTCAACAGTATAGTCATTACTTTTAGCAAATTGCATAGCTCCTTCTCCTGCCAGAAATACGTGTTCACTTTTTTCCATAACATCTCTTGCTAATGACACCGGATTTTTAATTCCGGAGATCAATGATACTGCACCGGCTTGTAGAGTTGCTCCTTCCATAATGGCAGCATCCATTTCGTGAGTTCCTTCAGCAGTAAAAACAGATCCTTTACCTGCATTGAACAGCGGGCTATCTTCCAATAGTTTTACGGAAATTTCGACAGCATCTAATGCGCTCCCACCGCCTTCTAAAATTTTATATCCTGCTTCTAAAGCATTATTCAAAGCTGCTTTATACTGTGACTCCAGATTAGTGGTCATAAGCCCTTTTATTAGGGTTCCGGCACCACCATGGATTGCAATTGAAAATCTATTCATTTCATTTTATTTACTTCGGAAAATTACAAATTGCATTTCAATTAATTTCGCTTCGCGCCAGAAGTTTTGTAGTTTTATACACTTCAATATAAAATAAAAATGGCTGATCAAAAAAGACTCTTCCTGGTTGATGCTTATGCTCTTATTTTTCGCGGGTATTATGCTTTTATAAAAAACCCCAGAATTAACTCTAAAGGAATGGATACTTCGGCCATTTTAGGCTTTACCAATTCTTTACTGGATGTTATAAAACGTGAAAGACCAGATCATTTAGCGGTTTGTTTTGATAAGGGCGGAAGTGATTCCCGCAATGAAATATTTCCAGAATACAAGGCAAACAGAGATGAAACCCCCGAAGCAATAAAAATTGCGGTCCCCTATATTCAAAAGATATTAGAAGCCATGCATATTCCTATTATGGTGAAAGAAGGTTTTGAAGCTGATGACGTGATTGGAACTCTTGCCAAAAAGGCCGAAAAAGAGGGATACCAGACTTTTATGGTAACCCCGGATAAAGATTTTGCGCAATTGGTTTCTGAAAATATCTTTATGTATCGCCCGGTCTTTGGTGGTGGTTATGAAACTTGGGGAATCCCGGAAGTAAAAGCAAAGTTTGAAGTTGAAGACCCTTTACAGGTTATAGATTTTTTAGGGATGATGGGAGATAGTGCCGATAACATTCCCGGGCTTCCCGGAGTGGGAGAAAAGACTGCTAAAAAGTTTATTGCGGCCTATGGCAGTATGGAAGGCTTGCTTGCTAACACACATGAGCTAAAAGGGAAAATGAAAGAAAAGGTAGAAGCTGCTAAAGAACTTGGATTACTTTCTAAAGAGCTTGCCAGAATCCTTCTGGATGTTCCGGTGGAATTCAATGAAAAGGATTTTGAAATGTCCGACCCGGATATAGAAGGTGTAAAAGGAATATTTCAGGAATTAGAATTTAGACGCTTAACGGATAATTTTCTGAAAACCTTTGCTGAAAGCAGTAATAATGAGGAAACACCAAAAACTTCGAAAGCAGAAACACCAAAAAAAACAACTTCACAAACTGCCGGAACTGGCCAATTTTCGCTTTTTGGAGGAGATGGAGAGCCTGCTACCGAAGCTGTAAAAACAGCTAACTCACGGAATACTATTGAAACAACAGAACATTTCTACCAAACAATTCAGCCGGGAATGGGCACCAAACTGTTCATTCAAAACCTTATGAAGCAATCCAGTGTCTGTTTTGATACTGAAACTACAGGTTTAAATCCGTTAACAGCAGAACTGGTTGGAATTGCATTCTCCTGGGATGTTGGAAAGGGGTTTTATCTTCCCTTCCCGGAAAGTAAAGAAGAAGCTCAGAAAATTATTGAGCAACTTCGCCCTTTTTTCGAAAGTCAATCAATTGAGAAAGTTGGACAGAATTTAAAGTATGATATAAAAGTACTGGCCAAGTACAATGTTTCAGTAAAAGGAAAGTTATTCGACACTATGTTGGCACATTATCTCATCAATCCCGATATGCGGCATAATATGGATGTACTGGCAGAAACCTATCTTAATTATACACCTGTTTCTATTTCAGAATTAATTGGTAAAAAAGGTAAGAATCAGTTATCGATGCGAGAGGTTCCTATTGAAAAACAAACAGAGTATGCTGTGGAAGACGCAGATATTACACTTCAGTTAAAGGAACATTTCCAAAATGAATTAGGTGAGGCCAATACTCAAAAACTGTTTGATGAAATTGAGGTTCCTTTATTGCGTGTTTTGGCCGATATGGAACTGGAAGGTATCAATCTGGATAAAGATTTTCTGAAAGGATTATCTTCAGAATTGGATAATGACATTGTCAAACTGGAAAAAGCTATTTATGAAGCTGCAGGAGTAGAATTCAACATTGCTTCTCCAAAACAATTGGGCGAAATTCTATTTGATAAAATGAAATTGGTGGATAAACCGAAGAAAACCAAGACTGGTCAATATTCTACTGCTGAGGACGTGCTTTCTTACCTTGCAAAAGATCATAAGATAATTCGTGATGTCTTAGCATATCGTGGTTTATCAAAATTAAAGAGTACCTATGTAGATGCATTACCTGAACAGGTGGATCCTGTTACAAGTCGTGTACATACCGATTATATGCAAACCGTTGCCGCTACCGGAAGGCTAAGTAGTAACAATCCTAATTTACAGAATATTCCTATCCGTACGGAACGTGGTCGTGAAGTTAGAAAAGCATTTGTTCCACGAGATAAGGACTATATTTTACTTGCTGCGGATTATTCACAAATTGAACTGCGTATCATTGCAGCATTGAGTGAAGAAGAAACCATGATAAAAGCTTTTAAAAATGGAGAAGATATTCACGCCTCTACAGCTGCAAAAGTATTTAACGTACCACTAAGTGAAGTTACCCGTGAGCAACGAGGTAATGCAAAAACAGTAAATTTTGGAATTATCTATGGGGTTTCGGCATTTGGGTTAAGTAACCAGACAGATCTTTCCAGAACCGAAGCCAAAGAGTTGATCGAGACTTATTACAAAACATATCCAAAACTTCGCAATTATATGAGCGAACTAGTAGATTTTGCACGTGACAATGGTTATGTACAAACGGTATTAGGCAGACGCAGGTATTTAAAGGATATTAATTCTCGAAATGCTGTTGTGAGAGGTGCTGCGGAGCGAAATGCCGTAAATGCACCTATTCAGGGAAGTGCCGCAGATATCATTAAGATAGCGATGATCAACATTCACAAAAAAATGACCGAAGCCGGATACAAAAGTAAAATGCTGCTTCAAGTACATGACGAATTAGTATTTGATGTCTACAAAGCTGAATTGGAAGAACTTAAAATCCTCATTAAAACTGAAATGGAAGATGCTTATCAATTGGCAGTTCCTTTGGATGTTGAGCTAGGTTTAGGAGATAATTGGCTGGAGGCACATTAATAGTATAGTAGTATAACTAAAGAAAGGTGCCTTGCACAAAACAAAACACCTTATCTATGGTTAATTAGTTGACTAATTAAAAATTTTCAAAAATTAAGTTAAATGGCGTACAATAAGAAACCAACCTTACGGTATTTTCCAACGCAGGAGGCCTGGAACTGGTTCTTACTGCTACATCGGCATTTGCCAGTGTAACATCACCACTGGTCCTTTTCACCACAACATTAATACTTTCCCCATCTTCAACCAAAACAGTTAAGTAAGCTTCCTGGTTGTCTTCTATATCAAGAATAACCTGGATGTCACGATATGATACTACAAATGAGATTAGATCTTCAACGGGTAAACAACCATTATTAGCTGTAAGATTTACAAAGGTTACCAAATGAGAGGTTCTTTCCGGTTCTTCATCATCTGTGGTCATCTCTTCATCGCAAGAATATAAAAATAGTGTAAGCAAAAAAAGAATAGAGACAGTAGTTTTCATTATTTCAGTTTTTTTAAAATGGGCTCCTTATCTCGTGACCCATAATATTTTGTTAATTACAAAACATTCGGTATAATATACTTTCAATCTGTTTACCTCTGTTTCGCTATAGGTATCACTTGGGATATTTGCACTTGCCAAGATTGCATTGCTTGAATCATCCGTATCAAAAGCAGTAACCCCAATAAATTCTCCTTTTCTCAGACTAATATTAATTTCTGTGGAACTTCCATTTATTATGTCATAACTGGTTTGAACACCTTCTTCATCAATTAAATATGTAATATTCAGCGTACGACAAACATCAAAGTTGTTGTTAATTAACTGAATATTAAATTTAATAAGTGGCCTGCTTTCTTCTAATAGATCGTCTTCATCACAAGAAAACAGCAAGACAGAAAAAATTAGTAAAATGAATAACCTTTTGAATGCGTTCATAATCATCTAATTTTATTATCAATTAAAACGGGCATTCCATAAATCCTGAGAGAGTTTCTTCTTCTCCAGTATCCATATTAACAACAGTTCCTTGAAAACGCATGGAAGAGCTTAGTCCTGAATCGGTAACATCTATTGTTCCGGAACTTCCAATATATGTTTCAATAGCAACTCCATTTTCTGCAACTTGTAAAAATAATAGTGCATTACTGGGTTGATCTAAATTATCCCTTAGATTAAAAGTGGCTGTCCTGCATAAGCCACTATGTGAAACTGAAATAGTATAACTTAACCCTCCGGTAGTATAGCCTCCAGTATAAGTACAAGAAAAATTCCCTGTTTGTGTTTCTACATTACACCCACCCTGAGCATCATTGCGTACATCAAGAAATTCAACAAAATTTTCGTTTATGGAATCTCCATCATCTGAAGAATCATCATCACAGGAACCTGTTTGTAAAAAAATAAACAACGGTAAAATAAATAGTCTTAGCTTCATAATAACATACTTTAAAAAATTAAACCTCTTGTTTTAATGTTTCATAACCAACAGAGTTTGTTCTAATTATTTGATAAAATTAGGTTGCTGCCAAATGAATCCATATACCTAATTATAGGTATATACTTTAAAAAATCTCTCCAGTAAATTTGTACTAATTGCTATAGTGGTTTTAGGAAATACCTCTTTAGCTTTAAAATAATTAGTACCTTTAAAAAGCTATCCGCTTAAACCAATTATGAAAAAAATAGTATTTCTATTACTGTTCACTTCTCCTTTATTGTTTTCTCAGAACTCAAAAATTGATAGCTTAACACAATTACTAAATACCATAAAAGACCCTTTTGAAACTGCCAAAATAGAATTGCAATTAGCGTCCTTATATGAACGTGTCGATCTCACTAAAGGAAAAATGTATGCATTAAATGCCCTTTCTTATAAAGGAAATGATTCCCTTCTGGCAGAAACAAATAACCAACTTGGACGCTTTTATTTTTTTGCGGCCCAATTGGATTCTGCTTCTTTTTATTTTGAAGAAACCAAAGAAATTTTACACAGTTTGGATAGACCTAAAGAAGTTGCTGCTGTTAACATTAGCTTAGGGGCCATACAGCTTCGCCTGGGTGATTATAACAAAACCATTAAAACATTAACCGAAAGCGCTACTTTTTTTGAAGGGGTCAATGATTCCATTAATATGGGGAAATGCTATAGTAATATTGCAACTGCTTTTGCCGAATTAGACATATATCCGAAAGCTATTGAATACAGCGAAATGGCATTAGTGATTTTTAGAAATACGAACCAACAACAGTTTGAGCTAATAACATTGCCCAATTTAGCTACCCAATATTACAAAACCGGAGATACCATTACTGCTATTAAATATAATACCGAAGCAGAAAATTTGGCTATCAAGGTTAATGACAAACGTTCTTTATCAATAATTTACAATAATCTGGGGGATATTTATCTGGATAAAGATCCTTTAAAAGCAAAGGGATACTTAGAAGAGACTTTACGGCTTAAAAATGAGTTGAAACTGGTCAAAGGAATCGAGGTCACTCAAAGTAATTTAGGATATATCCATCTTAAGAATAAAGAATATAATACTGCTATTAGTTATTTTGAAAAAGCCGAAAAACAAGTAAAAGGGAAACAGCTTGTTCCTCTTTACAATAATTTAAAAGAAGCCTATAAAGGAAAAGGGGATATGACTAAGGCATTGATGTTCTCTGAAAAATCTCAAAAGCTTAATGATAGCATCTTAACTTTTGAAAGTGAAAACAATTTTCTTGAAATACAAACCAAGTATGAGAGCGAAAAGAAAGAAAAAGAAATTCTGTCACTTAAAAGTATCAATCAAGAAACAGAATACAAAAGAAAGCAAAACAGAAACCTGCTAATTGCATCTCTATTAACATTATTAGTTACACTTGGAATTATTTATTTGCTTGCAAAAAACTCCAAACGAAAGCAAGTTATAGCCTTACAAAAAGCACAGATCAAAAATCAGGAATTTGAACAAGTTTTAAAAACTCAGGAACTTAATGGTATTGACGCTATTATTAACGCTCAAGAAAAAGAAAGAAGTAAAATTGCCGCAGACCTCCATGATAATCTGGGCAGTAAAGTAGCAACATTAAAACTCTATTTGGATAGCTTTAATGATAAGGAAGGGTTTGAAAAATTTTATGAAAAGCTAAAAAGCATCATAGAAAACACATACAATGATATTCGTAAAATTGGACAAAGTAAAAATTTTGGAGCACTTATAAACAAAGGACTTATTCCATCAACCAAGGTAATTGCTAATCAAATTTCCGAATCCAAAAAAATCAGTATTAAGGTAATTAATGTTGATGTCAATAAACGTATTGAAAATACAATAGAGATTCAGATTTTCAGAATTATTCAGGAATTGCTTACCAATATCATTAAACATTCAGGAGCAACTGAAGCCATTGTACAATTTTCTGAACATGAAAATGTGCTAAATATTATTGTTGAAGACAATGGTAAAGGATTTAATCCTCAAAATTCATCCAATGGTGTAGGCTTAACCAATATTGAAAAGAGATTGGAAAAAATAAGTGGTGATATCGTAATTGATTCTACGGAAGGAAATGGCACTACCATAATTTTAAATATTCCTTTATGACAATCAATATTATTATAGCAGACGATCATCAACTTTTTATAGATGGAATTAAATCCATTCTATCTGAAGAAATAGGAATCTCAATTATCGGTGAAGCAAATAATGGCCTGGAACTCATTCAATTTATTGAAAGTGGCATGCAACCTCATATAGTTTTAACAGACATTAGAATGCCTGTATTAGATGGAATTACAGCCACACGAATGCTAACAAAAGAGCACCCAAACATAAAAGTCCTCGCTTTAAGTATGTATGATCAAAGTGTTGATGTAATTGAAATGCTGGAAGCTGGCGCTAAAGGATACGTTACTAAAAATGTAGAGAAAAAAGAACTTGTTACTGCAATTCATACACTAATAAAAGGGGAGTTTTATTTTAGTGAAAATCTTCCAAAAGATATAAAGTCATGGTTTAACAATGAACAAAACTCGCCACAAAAAAGCTTAACCCGAAGGGAAAAGGAAATACTACTGTTACTGGCTAAAGGAAGAACCAGTATCGAAATGGCGCAGCAATTGAAAATTAGTAAATACACCATCGATACACACAGGAAAAATATTCACAAGAAGCTAGGTATTAAAAGCAATACAGGCCTTGTAAATTATGTTCTAACGAACTTATAGTCATCTACTTTCTCTTCTGGTTATATACCTACAATTAGGTATATAAATTCAAGCTTACCCTTTTTAGATTTGCCTATATAATTATTCAACTTTCGATTTAGTATACCATTAATGAGGTTATATACTTTTCGATTAAATCAATTTTAATATGAAAAACCAAAGTCTGCTTCAGCTTAAAAAAGTACTTTTTATAATAATGTTGTCCTTTGTAACACCTCATCAAGCCTTTTCATTACCAGATAATGTATTAATTTTTGGTAAAAAGAAGATAGAGTTAAGCGTTTCAGAGCAAGATGCAGATATCATAGTAGATGGTAAAGTACTGGGTAAAGGCAGTCTTACAATTACAGTACCTAACAATAGTTGTATAAATGTAAAAATTGAGAAAGTAGGTTTTTTACGATATGAAGTAGAGTTTTGTAACCGTAAAGACTTGTCAAAACCTCCAAAAAAATATTTTGTGGAAATGCAAAGAGATGATGCATATGATGCTTCGGTAAGGACAGACATAGCCAATGTGGATATTGAGATAAAGACAAGAAAAGACAAGGATGCTGCCTGGAGGCTTATTAATCAAATCGTTCTTACGTACTCAGATGTAATTGAAATAACCGATAAAGAAACTGGTTATATCCGTACCGCATGGCAGCTAAAAACCTTTAGGCAAAATACCATACGAACACGCATTATCGTAAAACAATCCAATGACAACCCATTAGCATTTAAGATAAAGTTGGTAAGTGAGGAATCCCAAAGACCACTCACAAGTGTGAAATCTGATGAATTATATAGGGAATGGGATCGGGTCCTTAGAAAGTACAAAGACTTTGTCTCTGAAGCTCAATCCAGATTACAATAAGTACTCAAAAACATAGTTTATAACACAAATCGATACGTCGCCTTGATCAAAAATGTGTTCTGAGGTTGTTGCCCCAAGATTTGATCGTCTGCAAGTGCGCTAAAATTATCTTCAATATTACCTAAACCTGTTACTCCCTGAGACCATACTAAAAATATTTCGGATCCCGGAATGTACTCCCAACGCACTACCAAATTAGAGCGGAACTGTACATAGGCAAAATTAGGGTCATCAAAATTATAGTCCTCTTTACCATCCATATTTTCATCTACAGAATATACTTCATCTTCTTCCAGTAATGATATTTGATTATTATCATACCAGATCACACGATCATACAGGTCTTCTGCAATAGGATCATTCACATAATTGAAGTTTGTGTATTTTGCTTTGAAAATGAAAGGCTGTCCATAGTACTGTATGGTAAGGTCCGGATTGATCGTATAGTTGACCCTAAGAGTGGCACTTAAAGATTCATTATCTATTTCGGCAGTAATATACCGGGGTGTTCCATTGTATGAAGCCTCAGCTACGTACTGGGTCTTGTTGGGATTATCTTCATATTCTGTAGAAAGTGAAAGGCTTAATGCATCTAGCGGTTGATACCTGAACCGAAGCACGTACCTATCCAGAGAGAAATTGTCCTGTTTTGCCCTGGAGTTTACATACCCGACCGTCATATTGAATTTTTTACGCTGGTCCGTTCCTGAAAACAGAAACCAAAAATTCTCATCAGACCACCTCCAGCGTGGCCCTCCTCTTAATACTGTATTGCTGTAAATTCTTGGTTTATGGGCAGCGCCAAACTCAGTCCACCAATTATTTTTCCAATTCAAATAACTGTTAATTTCATACTGAATTCGGTTATAATTTCCTTCAAAATCATATTGAGTAAATTGATCGAATCCAATATTCGCTTGTCTGTACCAACTTGTAGGTTTGTTGAACAAACGCCGTACATTTAAATATTGAGAAATAACATCTGCCTGGCGAAGGAAGCCCAGATCGTTTAATTCTAATTCCGGAGTTTTCCAGTTTCCACCAATATAATATCTCCAATCTCCTCCTCCTCCTTTTCCAAATTGTAATCTACCGCCAGTCCCCGTTAATGATGTTTTGGTAGTATCTACACTCACATGACTTGCATCTACTCTTTGAAAAAGGTGAACTAAACTGTTTTGAGTCTCTTCAATAGCTTCTTCGCTTCCATTTACATTACTAACAACAATATCACCTAGCACATAGTACTTGCGGTCTTTCCAGTTATGCCTAAAATCAATTCCCCCTGTATATGCATTCTTTCTGAGGAAATTAAGATTATCTTCCAGCTTTCTGTTTGTCGCAGTAAAAACCCCTCCTATAAAAGAATTTCGATCGTTAAAGTCTTTTTGTGCTCTTGCTACCATGTAATTAGTCAATGGCTCTACCAAGACTTCTTCTTCAGAACCGTCTTCATTCCTTATATCAGCATATTCCTTAGAAGTAACACTTTCTAAAAAACCTACAGACCAGCCATTTTTTGTTTTCCCACTAAATTTTGCAGCACCTAAGATCGTAGAGTTTATGGGTATGTCTGCATACTCAGTATCATCTTCATAAGGATCTCCCTGAGGGCTACGACCAATCCTGCGCGAAAAGAATAAATTATCTGCTCCTCCTCCTATTCGAAAATCAAATACATTCTTGTTTTCAACAAAAAAAGGTCTTCTTTCCTGAAAGAAAATTTCAAATCCGTCTAATGAAATTGCTCCGGGATCCGCATCTACCTGTCCAAAATCCGGATTGATAGTGAGATCTAAGGTCAGGTCATTTGTAATTCCAATTTTTGCATCAACACCTCCGGATAAGCTCGTATCACTTCCATCTCTAAAAGGATTTCCTTCTTCTTCAGGATAAGTATCTAATTGTGTTAAAAGATAAGGTTGAATTTCTAATTGTTTTTGTGGTTTTAGCCCTATTAACCCTCTCAATTCTCCAAATTCACTAACCCATCCCGGAGAATTTGGCAGCACGTGCTGCCAAAGAGAGCGCTCTTCATTTCTAAAATAACGCCTTGTAGATTGTAATCCCCAAACCTGTTCTTCTTCGTTTCCAAAGCGTAATTGACTTAAAGGAATTTTTATTTCTGCAGTCCAACCTTCAGCATCAACTTGTGTTTTTGCATACCAAATCGGGTTCCAACTGGAATCCCAATTATTTCCATTATTAGAGATAAACTCATCTCCCTTTACCCCGGCAGCTGATATTGTAAAAGAAAAGCCAGTCCGGTCATCATTATAGCTGTCAATATTAAATTCCACCCAATCCCCCTCAAAACCATCACGACGTGAAAGACGCCTCACTATTTTGTCCGGCTCAGCATCAAAACAACGTACAGCTATGTATAGGTTCTTTTCATCATATACAATTTTAAACTTGGTTTGCTCGGTAGGTGCTGTCCCATTATCTGGTTGATTCTCTACATAGTCTCCTGTCCAATCCACAATGTCCCATGTAGTTTCATCAATGATCCCATCAATTTTTGGAGCAGTATTTTGTCCTATGGTTTTGGTCGTATAACTCTTTTTTTCAGGTTGAACCTGATCTGTAGAAGAGGTATTTTCAGTTTGAGAAAAGGAAGTAAAAATAAAACACGGAAACAACAAAAAAAGTAGAGAAAGCGGATGGTTCATAGTAGTTAATTTATATTGAGTTTGAAATACTAAATTCCTTCTTTATCGCCTTTTTCATTGACGACAAGACGAATATATAAGCACGCATTTGCCAAAAAAAATGAATTGTAGTGAATTTCATATTTTATGTAGTGAATTGTAATTCACTATCCTGCCCCTGTTCCTTCAATAACTACAACCTAGTTTATAAATAGACCCATTTAACGAAATTAAGTGACAGATTTATATATATTTTAAGAGAACTTTAACTTTTTTAGCATTTGAGACTTGCCATGCATTAATGATTATCTTTATATACATTTTACCAAATTATGAGAAAATTGATTTCCAAAAAAAAACCTGCCTACAAGATTTCCGATACTTTATCTGAATACCTGACCCGTCATGGAAGAAATATAAAAATCCCCATCTATTACGATGATCTGTTAAGATTTCAGGGAGCTATATCTATTTATGACAAATATGGAAATGATACACTTTGGGTTAGCACTTATTATTCTGAATCTGAGCGCGATGAAATTGAACTTAGCTTAAAAAAAATGTATACGGTTTTACATGCAGATGGAAGTGATATTGTACTTCCCTATCTAACCATTGACAGTATTGACTATTGTACTTTTGGAAATACAAAGCCTTTTAGGGTTAAAGTTCGAAATATTTTGAACGATAACTACATTTTTTTATACATAAAGAAAGCAGATGCCTCACGTATTTATGGTCTGGAGTTAGAACATCTGTTATCTCCAAACCACATTAATTTTTTAGTGCATGGAAATACATTGATCGAAGAACATATTTCTGGGATTCCGGGAGATGATTTTATTGAAAATAATCTGGACAAGTGTTCGGACCAGGATAAAAGGGAAATAGCAAAAGAATTTGTGAAATTCAACGAACGCTGTTTTGTACGCCTTTTGGGAGACATGCGTTCGTATAATTACGTAATGGTATTGACACATGATTTTGATAGAATTCAATATAGAATCAGAGCAATAGATTTTGACCAGCAGAGCTATGAAGGAAATACGAAAGTGTACAAGCCTCAGTTTTTAAAAGAGAATAACAAGTTGGTTAAAATGACCTTAGAGTCGCTTCAAGACGAGTCCATAGAGCAATACAAACGGGAAGAGCGTTCATTATTAGCTAAGAGGGCTACCAGTGAAAAAGACCGTTTAAAAGAACTGTTGGATTGTATGACCGTAGATTCCATTTCTTCCAAAGCAAAAATAAAAGAATTAAAAACCGAATTATTTAAATTGACGGGAGATGTGAATTTCAAAAAATCATCTAACATGGGAGAAATATTGAACAGTGCTCTTGATTATATTGTTAGAAACTATAAAAATGAAAATCCTTATATCATTAAATAAGTTAAAAACTTCTCATAAATAAATCAATAAAAATTTCAAAGCGTATATACTGTTTTTTACCTTTAGGCAACAATATAATATCCCTTTTTTAACAGTAATATGACCCCATGAAAATAAAAAAAGTTCTGGTTGCCAATCGAGGTGAAATTGCCATTAGAGTTTTAAGAGCCTGTACAGAGATAAACTTAAAAACCGTAGCTGTTTTTACTTATGAAGACCGTTATTCGCAACATAGATATAAAGCAGATGAAGCCTACCAAATAGGTGAAGACAACGAGCCTCTAAAACCTTATTTAAATAGCGATCAAATTATAGCTTTAGCAAAAGAAAAGCATGTAGATGCTATACATCCCGGGTATGGGTTTCTATCTGAAAATTCTGAGTTTGCCCGAAAATGTGCTGCAAATAATATCATTTTTATAGGACCGGACCCTAAAGTAATGGATTCGTTGGGAGACAAAATTACTGCTAAAAAAATTGCGCTAAAATGTAATGTTCCCATTATAAAAAGTAACACTAAAAAATTAACCTCTTTAAAAGTTGCACTTTCCGAGGCAGCTTCCATTGGATATCCCTTAATGCTTAAAGCAGCCTCCGGTGGAGGTGGAAGAGGCATGCGGATTATAAGAAATCCTAAACATCTGGAACTTTATTTTGATTCGGCTCGTAATGAAGCATTAAATGCTTTTGGTGATGATACTATGTTTTTGGAAAAATATGTGGAAGACCCTAAACATATAGAAGTACAAATTGTAGCAGATAATCATGGAAACATTCGTCATTTATATGAGCGAGACTGTTCTGTACAAAGGCGTCATCAAAAAGTAGTTGAGATTGCCCCGTCTTTTAATGTTTCAGAAAAAGTTAAGCAGGAATTATATACCTATGCACTTGCGATTGCCAAGGAAGTAAGTTATAATAATGTAGGTACTGTTGAATTTTTAGTTGATTCAGAAGACCATGTCTATTTCATTGAAGTAAATCCACGGATTCAGGTGGAACATACTGTTACCGAAATGGTAACTGGTATCGATCTCATTAAAACCCAGATATTTGTTGCCGGCGGATATAAACTTCATGACAAGCAGATAAAAATATACGAACAGGATACACTTGCCACCTATGGTTTTGCATTACAGTGCAGGCTTACCACCGAAGACCCCGAAAATGATTTTACCCCGGATTATGGTACAATTACTACTTATCGCAGTGCTTCGGGAATGGGAATACGCCTGGACGCCGGTAGTATCTACCAATCCTATAGTGTAAGCCCTTTCTTTGATTCTATGTTGGTAAAAGTTTCTGCCCATGGAAGAACATTAGATGGTGCCGTACGTAAAATGTCCCGCGCATTAAAAGAATTTCGTATTCGTGGAGTAAAGACCAATATCCGCTTTTTACAAAATGTGATTAATCATGATACTTTTAAAGAAGGAAAAGCTTCCGTAAATTTTATACAGAATACTCCTGCTTTATTTGATATAAAATTATCCCAGGACCGTACTTCAAAAATCACGAAGTATCTGGGCGAAGTTATTGTAAATACAAATCCGGACGTAAAGTTCAAAGATGACAGTAAGATTTTCAGAAATCCGAAAGTTCCAAAATTCGATCCTTTTTCCGAATACCCTAAAGGATCTAAAGACCTACTTACAGAATTAGGACCCGAAAAATTCTGTGCCTGGCTGAAAGCTGAAAAAAAGATACATTATACCGACACCACCTTTCGAGATGCACATCAATCTTTACTGGCAACCCGAATGCGTTCACAAGATATGCTGAAAGTAGCCGAAAGTTTTGCAAAAAACCACCCAAATACTTTTAGTATAGAAATGTGGGGAGGAGCTACGTTTGATGTATGCCTTCGGTTTCTAAATGAAAGCCCCTGGACACGTTTAAGAGAATTGCGGGCCTTGATACCAAATGTTCTTTTCCAAATGCTGCTACGAGGTTCCAACGGAGTTGGTTATAAAGCATATCCTGATAATTTGATTGAAAAGTTCGTCGAGAAATCCTGGGAAAACGGAATTGATATTTTTAGAATTTTCGATTCTCTAAACTGGGTAAAGGCAATGGAGCCCAGCATTAGTTATGTACGAAATAAAACAGGTGGAATTGCTGAAGCAGCCATTAGTTATACAGGTGACATCCTGGACCCAAAAGAAACCAAATACAATTTAAAATACTACATACAACTTGCTAAAGACCTGGAAAATGCGGGTGCGCATATGATCGCTATCAAAGATATGGCAGGTTTGTTAAAACCATATGCAGCAACAGAATTGGTGAGTGCATTAAAAGATTCACTGAATATTCCTTTGCATTTGCATACACATGATACCTCATCCATCCAATCTGCAACATATCTAAAAGCCATTGAAGCTGGCGTGGATGTTGTAGATGTAGCTTTAGGAGGTCTTTCGGGCCTTACATCACAACCTAATTTTAATTCGGTGGTGGAAATGATGCAACTGCAAGAGCGAGCTCATGCCTTTGATATAGATACGCTCAATCAATTTTCAAACTACTGGGAAGATGTAAGAGAAATGTACTATCCTTTTGAATCCGGTTTAAAATCCGGTACTGCAGAGGTATACCAACATGAAATTCCTGGAGGACAATATTCCAATTTACGCCCACAAGCTATAGCACTAGGGCTAGGAGATCGTTTTGATGAAGTAAAAAAAATGTATGCCCGGGTAAATGATATGTTCGGAAATTTAATAAAAGTAACCCCCAGTTCTAAAGTAGTAGGTGATATGGCAATATTTATGGTGACCAATGACCTGTTTCCTGAAGATGTAATGGAGCGGGGCCATGAGATCTCCTTCCCGGAATCTGTGATCAATTTCTTCAAAGGTGATTTGGGACAGCCTTTGGGTGGTTTCCCGAAGGAACTTCAGAAAATAGTACTGAAAAATAACAAAGCTTATACAGACAGACCCAACGCACACCTTACCCCTATCGATTTTGATGAAGAGTATAGAGCCTTTCATAAAAAATTTCAAAAAGGGTTTACCAGGCCTATCGAATTTGAAGATTTTCTATCCTATAGTTTATATCCGCGAGTTTTTGAACAAGCCCATGAAAAGTATAAACTCTATGGAAATCTGGCTATTTTACCAACCATTAATTTCTTCTATGGAATGAAAATAGGAGAAGAAACCTTAATTGAGCTGGAACCCGGAAAGACCATTATTGTAAAGTTACTTTCGGTGGGAAATGCCGATGAAGAAGGTATTCGAATTATTTTCTTTAAAGTGAATGGAGAAAACAGGTTCGTGGAAATTAAGGATACTTCCCTCAATATTAAAAAAGAGGAAAATGTAAAAGCAGACCCTGCAGATACTAACCAAATGGGAGCTCCGTTACAAGGGATGTTATATAAAGTATTGGTGAAAAAAGGACAGGAAGTAAAAGAAAACGATCATCTTTTTATCATTGAAGCCATGAAAATGGAAACTACTGTAACTGCTACAAAAGCTGGCAAAATAAAGTCAATCACTTTAAAATCGGGCACCATGGTAATGAAGGATGATTTGATTGTTACTTTAGAGTAATAAAATTGCATTTACATATTCAAAAAATCATCCTTAAAAAACGGGATATACTTGCTAATTCCTTTCAAAAAAATAAAAGATAGACATCTTGTTTTTCAAATAAATAATAGTACATTTGCACCCCGATTTATCCAAAAGAAGGAATGTTTAACTCTGGCTGTAGGTGAAGACAGTTAGAAAAATTAATAAAAGTGGATACATTAAGTTATAAAACAGTTTCAGCGAACAAAGCCACCGTAACGAAAGAGTGGTTGCATGTAGATGCTGAAGGGCAAACATTAGGCCGTCTTGCAAGTGAAGTTGCAAAATTACTTCGCGGAAAGCACAAACCTAATTTTACCCCACACGTTGATTGCGGTGATAACGTAATTATTACTAATGCCGAAAAGATCAACCTAACAGGAAATAAATGGGAAGATAAGACATATATACGTCACACTGGCTACCCGGGCGGACAACGTAGTTTGACTGCCACTGAATTACGAAGCAAAAGACCTGAAAGAGTTATTGAAAAAGCTGTGAAAGGGATGTTGCCTAAAAACAAATTAGGAGCAGAGTTATTCAGAAATTTAAAAGTATATGCCGGTGCAACGCACGATCAAGAGGCACAAAAACCAAAAACCATTAACCTTAACAATATCAAGTAATGGAAGTTATTCACAAAATAGGTAGAAGAAAAACCGCTGTTGCCCGTGTATACCTTTCTGAAGGAAAAGGGAACATCACTGTAAACAAGCGAGACATGGAAACTTACTTTCCTACCGCTACTTTACAATATAAAGTAAGACAACCCTTAGCGTTAACAGAAAACGATAAATCCTTTGACATTAATGTAAATGTTTTTGGTGGTGGAATTACCGGACAAGCTGAAGCAATTCGTTTGGCATTATCTCGTGCTATGTGCGAAGTTAATGAAGAAAACAGATTGGTTTTAAAGCCTGAAGGTTTATTAACAAGAGACCCAAGAATGGTAGAGCGTAAGAAATTCGGTCAGAAGAAAGCTCGTAAGAAATTCCAGTTCTCTAAGCGTTAATTTTATTCTCAACTTAGTTGGGAAACTTATCCGATCCTGGAATTTTGAAAGGTCGGATCACGTTCTTAAACAAGCGTCGAATATTCGACAAATTATTAATAATCGCTGTTATCCGCCTTTGGCGGAGAGTAGTTTAGCATCTAAACCATAATTCGCCTCCGGCGGATAGGTTGCTATCTATTTACAGGAAAGTAAACTATTACAAAATGGCAAACAAAACAGACGTTAAAGACTTGCTGGACGCAGGTGTACATTTTGGTCACTTGACCAGAAAATGGAATCCAAATATGGCTCCTTACATTTATATGGAGCGCAATGGAATTCATATTTTAAATCTTTACAAGACTGCTGCAAAACTTGAAGAAGCTAATGAAGCTCTTAAAAAAATTGCAGCCAGTGGAAGAAAAATCCTTTTCGTAGCTACAAAAAAACAAGCAAAGGACATTGTTGCAGAAAAAGCAGGCAATGCCAACATGCCGTACATTACAGAAAGATGGCCCGGTGGAATGCTTACTAATTTTGTAACGATTAGAAAGGCTGTTAAAAAAATGGCTTCTATTGATCGTATGAAACAAGATGGTACTTTTAACACACTTTCAAAGAAAGAGCGTTTACAAGTAGATCGTCTTCGTGCTAAGTTGGAAAAGAACTTAGGTTCTATTAGTGATATGAGTCGTCTTCCCGGAGCATTGTTCATTGTAGATACTACACGTGAGCATATTGCTGTAAAAGAAGCTCAAAAATTGAACATTCCTATTTTCGCAATGGTAGATACTAATAGTGACCCCCGTGAAATAGACTATGTGATTCCTTCTAATGACGACGCTTCAAAATCTATCGATAAGATAATGACCTCAGTTTCCGAAGCAGTTATTGAAGGCCTTGCCGAGAGAAAGTCCGGCAAAGAAGGTAAAGAAGTTGATGCACCAAAAGCAGCTAAAGCAGCACCTAGCGCTAAGAAAGAAGAAGCTAAAGCCGTTGCAGTAGAAGCTGCTGCTACAAAAGAAGAAGAATAAGAAACATTCAAATAAAACATAAAAGTCGTTTGGTTCTTTTTCTCACTGAAAATAAATTAAACGACTTTTTTCTAATACATAACTTAAAAATTTAATACGATGGCAAACATTACAGCCGCAGAAGTAAATAAATTAAGAAAAGCAACCGGAGCCGGTATGATGGACTGCAAAAAAGCATTGGTCGAGGCAGAAGGTGACTTTGATAAAGCAATTGAGATCCTTAGAAAAAAAGGACAAAAAATAGCTGAAAAAAGAGCAGATCGTGATTCCAGTGAAGGTGCTGTGATCGCAAAAGTAAATGATGCTAAAACAAAAGGAGTGATCGTTTCTTTGAACTGTGAAACTGATTTCGTTGCTAAAAATACCGACTATGTCGCTATGGCACATAAAATGGCAGAAATTGCGTTAAATACTTCAAGCAAAGAAGAATTTTTAGCTGCTGATTTTGGAGGTATGACCGTTGATGAAAAACTTCTTGAACAAACGGGAGTTATTGGTGAGAAAATTGAAATTGGTGCTTATAAAACATTAGAAGCTCCTTTCGTAGGGTCTTATATTCATGGAAATAAAATTGCTGCTTTAGTAGGTTTATCTGCTAACATAGAAGGAGCCGAAACTCTGGCAAAAGATATTTCTATGCAAGTAGCTTCAATGGGAGCAACAACATTATCTTACAAAGATTTCGACGCAGGTTTTATTGTTTCAGAAACCGAAGCCAGAATTGCCGTTATCGAAAAAGATAATATTGAATTGGGAAGATTAGGTAAAACACTTAAAAATGTTCCTAAGTATATTTCCAGAGCACAATTAACCGATGAAGTTCTTGTACAGGCTGAAGAAGATGCAAAAGCTGAATTAAAAGCAGAAGGCAAACCCGAACAAATCTGGGATAGGATTCTACCTGGAAAATTAGAACGTTTTATTTCAGATAATACAACTCTGGATCAGGAACAATGCCTTTTAGACCAAAACTTCATTAAAGATGAAAAAAAGAGCGTCGCCGAATACGTTAAATCTGTTGGCGATGTAGAAGTTGTTTCTTTTGAAAGAGTTTCTTTAGGATAAGCAACATATAGTATATCATGAAAAAAGCCTCCAAATTATTTTGGAGGCTTTTTTATTTTAAGGCAATCATCCATAATTTTTCTTTATTTTTGCCTCAATAAACTACCACTATGCAATACAAAAGAATCCTCTTAAAACTTTCCGGAGAAGCCTTAATGGGTAACCGTCAATACGGCATTGATCCGGAACGACTTAAAGAATATGCAGATGAAATTAAAGATATCACAGCCTTGGGCGTTGAGGTTGCTATTGTAATAGGTGGTGGAAATATTTTTAGAGGAGTTGCAGGTGCCAGCCGAGGTATGGATAGGGTACAGGGAGACCACATGGGTATGTTAGCAACTGTTATTAACGGACTTGCTTTGCAAAGTGCGCTTGAGGATGAAAACATTCCAACCCGTTTACAAAGTGCCATAAAGATCAATGAAGTTGCAGAACCCTTTATACGCCGTAAAGCTATTAGGCATTTAGAAAAAGGGCGTGTGGTAATATTTGGTGGAGGAACCGGAAATCCTTATTTTACTACAGATTCAGCTGCTGTATTACGTGCTATTGAAGTTGGGGCAGATGTTATTTTAAAAGGAACACGTGTAGATGGAATCTATTCAAGTGACCCGGAAAAAGATATAGATGCAACAAAATTTGATTTTATTAGTTTTGATGATGTTCTCAAAAAAGGACTAAAAGTAATGGATACTACTGCCTTTACATTGAGTCAGGAAAATGAATTGCCTATTATTGTTTTCGATATGAATACCAAAGGCAATTTACTTAAAGTGGTTTCCGGAGAAAAAATTGGCACCAAGGTTAACTTATAGTCTTGGCCTGGTTTTTGAAAACAGATTTTAAAAATTTTTAACATGGAAGACGAAATTAAGTTTATTATTGACAGTACACGAGAAGCTATGGGTAAAGCCCTTTCTCATCTTGAAAAAAAATTAGTTAATATCCGTGCCGGTAAAGCATCCCCTTCTATGGTAGCAAGTGTTATGGTAGACTATTACGGTAGTCCAACTCCAATAAATCAAGTTGCTAATGTTAGTACTCCGGACGGGATGACTATTAGTATCCAACCATGGGAAAAAGCCTTGATTCCCGAAATTGAAAAAGGAATTCACCATGCCAATCTTGGTTTCAATCCTATGAATAATGGTGAAAGTGTTATCATTAATGTTCCTCCTTTAACTGAAGAACGAAGAATAGAATTGGCTAAGCAAGCCAAGGCTGAAGCTGAAGAAGCTAAAATTGGGGTGCGCAATGACCGTAAGCATGCTAATAACGAGGTAAAAGAATTGGATATCTCTGAGGATCTGAAAAAAAACCTGGAAATAGATATTCAGCAAATGACGGACAATCATATTACTAAAATTGAAGAAATTCTTTCTCATAAAGAAAAAGAGATCATGACAGTTTAATTGGAAAATAAGTTAAACAAAACACAATAAAAGCGGCTAAACACCGCTTTCTGTATAAATTTGCAGATATAAGTAACTCTTCCTTTTTCATGCGTAAATTATTGGTCCTTTCTTTTATTTTAATAGGATATAGTACCATTGCGCAACAACCCGCTATAGAAACCAAAAAAGATACCACAGCTTCCCGGAAGGGGAAAAAACAAAATCCTTTTAACACCGGTTTTTATCCTATTGGGTTTTTTGATGTCGATTTACGATATCTTATAAAATATAATAACTATGAAGGAATTCGATTGGGTGTTGGAGGTGTTACCAACAATCGTTTATCTGAATATATAAAGCTTGGTGGTTACGTCGCAAGGGGCTTTAAGGATAAAGATATTAAATTTAGTGCCGGAGGTAGTGTTCGGTTAAACAAAAGTGGAAAAACCTGGGTCAACCTCTATTATATTAATGATATTCGTGAGATTGGAACATTCAACTACCTTACTGATGACAGAGTATATTCTGTTTTTGAACCCCGATTGGTAAATATTACACAGTTTTACAAATACAGAACCTGGCAAACAAATATTCAATACGAATTTACCCCAAAAATACTTTCGGAAGTTCGTCTCTCAAGAGTAAAGATTAACCAAATTGAAGACTATCAATTCTTCAAAGATGGAATCACCTATAAAAACTACCATACCACAGAAGCGACTACCTCTATTAGAATTAGCCCAAAAAGTAATTTCTTTACTACAGAAGATGGAAGAGTAGAATATTTTGACGGTTTTCCAAAGATCAGTGCTCAGATCACACAAGGTATCAAAGGTATTTCAAAAAGTGATTTTACTTATACCAAGCTAGGATTAAAATTAGATTACTACATAAAAAGGACTAATCTGTCTTCTACTAATATTTTGGCAGAAGGTAATTTGGCATTTGGAGATGTTCCATTAACACATTTATTTCATGCATATCCCAACAGCCCTACTAAAGATGAAGTCTTTCAGCGTTTCTCGGTTGCGGGTAGACGTAGTTTTGAAACCATGTATTTTGGCGAGTTTTTTTCAGATAAATTGGCAACCATACAAGTGAAGCATAGCTTACGACGATTCAATATTTCACAAAAGTTGCAACCGGAACTTGTCTTTATCACCCGCCATGCCATTGGAAATTTAAAAAACCCGGAAGAACATATTGGTATTGATTTCAATACTTTGAATCAATTGTATTCTGAATCTGGTTTTGAACTTAATAAATTACTTTTTGGGTTTGGATTAAGTTTTGCCTATCGATACGGTTTCTATCACCTCCCGGACCTGGAAGACAATATTTCCTTTAAATTTACTTTTTACCTCAAAATATAGACCCACTAACCATTTAAGTCTGTGGGATTTTAATAACTTTGCGCAGCCAAAAAAAGGTTGATTTGGATAAACTTTTCAGTATAGGGTTTTGGAGTGCTGTTGCTCGTTTTATAATACGAAATCGTACGTTCATTCTTATTGTAATTGCAATTATTACTGTATTCTTTACAATGCAGTGGAAGCATATGCGCTTTACCTATACCGAAGCAAACCTTCTTCCGGATGACCATGAAATTAACGTTGAGTACAACAAATTTTTATCTGAATTTGGTGAAGAAGGAAACCTCATTGTATTAGGAGTAAAGGATTCTACATTATTTACACCATCAAATTTTAAAACCTGGAACCAACTTTCTAAAGACATAAGTCTTTCAGATGAAGTTGAGTTAACCCTTTCTATAGGAGATCTTCAAAAGCTGGAAAAAAGAACCGATAGTGCAGGCTTCCATTTGGTTCCATTCATACAAGATTCTGTTCTAAATGTTGAAAAATTAAAACAATATCAATTCGAGCTTTTTAACAAATTGCCTTTTTATAATGGTTTAATATACAGCCCTAACAAGCAATCGATACGTACAGCAATCTACCTCAACAAGGACATTGTAAATAGCCCGGCCAGAAAAGATTTTATTGATAACGACCTCATCCCTCTTATTGAAAATTTTGAAGAACAGACCGGAATTAAGATTCATACCTCCGGAATGCCTTACATCCGTACGCTTAATTCGCAAAATATTATTGACGAAATTGGAATGTTCATAGGTGCAGCTCTTCTGGTAACCTCACTTATCTTTTTCTTTTTCTTCAGGTCTTTTAGAGCCACTTTCATCTCGATGGTGACTGTGATTATCGGCGTAATGTGGGCCTTTGGAATTTTAGGATTGTTACATTACGAAATTACGGTACTTACGGCTTTGATTCCTCCCTTGATTATTGTAATTGGTATTCCCAATTGTATTTTCCTTATTAATAAATATCAACAGGAAATTAAACAGCATGGAAACCAGGCAAAATCATTACAACGTGTTATTTCAAAAGTTGGAAATGCAACTTTAATGACCAATGTAACTACTGCTTCTGGTTTTGCAACCTTTATTTTAACCAATAGCAAGCTTTTAAAAGAATTTGGTATTGTTGCCTCGATTAACATCATTGCCATCTTCTTATTAAGCCTATTCATTATTCCAATTGTCTATAGCTATATGGCAGTCCCAAAATACAAACACTTAAAGCATCTTAACAAGCAGTGGATAGGTAAGTTTGTAAGCTGGATGGAACGTATGGTAAAAGAGCATCGTATTGCTATTTATATTATGGCAGTCGCATTACTGTGTACAAGTATCATTGGAATCTTCAACATTAAACTTTCCGGAAGTCTCATTGAAGATATGCCTAAAAAGGCTGAATTCTTTCAGGATATAAAGTTCTTTGAAACTGAGTATGAAGGAATAATGCCTTTGGAAATCCTTATCGATACCAAAAGGCAAAAAGGGGTAATGAAGCTAGCTACTTTAAAAAGAATGGATGAATTACAGGAGTATTTAGAAGAAATTCCTGAGCTCTCAAAACCAATTTCTATAGTCGAATTAGTAAAATATTCTAAGCAGGCTTACTATAACAACAATCCGGAATATTACCAACTTCCTAATAGTCAGGAACGCACCTTTATACTTTCTAATGCAAAAAGTAGTGCTAAAGACTCTAATTTACTATCCAGTTATGTAGATAGTACCGGACAATATGCACGTATCACTACTTTCATGAAAGATACCAAAACAGAACGTTTTGACCGTATTGAAGAAGACTTACGCACAAAAGTCAACAAAATATTTCCAGTTGAACGTTATGATGTTTCTATTACAGGAAAAGCTTTAGTCTTTCAAAAAGGCACTAAGTATTTGGTAACAAATCTGGTAATTTCATTATCTCTTGCTATTTTCCTTATTGCATTATTAATGGCATGGATGTTTAGAAGCTTACGAATGATCTTGGTTTCTCTTATTCCTAACTTATTACCTTTAATAATCACAGCAGGGTTAATGGGGTTTTTAGGCGTTCCCATTAAACCCTCTACTATTTTGGTATTTAGTATTGCATTTGGTATTTCTGTAGATGATACCATCCATTTTTTGGCAAAATACAGACAAGAATTAATTTCTAACAACTGGAAAATTAAAAAGTCTGTGTATGCAGCTTTACGTGAAACCGGTGTTAGTATGTTCTATACTTCTATTGTCTTGTTCTTTGGGTTTTCAGTATTTACCATTTCAAGTTTTGGAGGCACTGTAGCTTTAGGAGCTTTAGTCTCTGCAACATTGTTATTTGCAATGCTTGCTAATCTGCTATTACTTCCTTCACTGTTATTATCCCTGGAAAGAAGTATTGCCAATAAGGAAACACTTAAAAAACCGGCACTTAAAATTATTCCCGATAGCGAAGAAGAAGAGTAGGTTTTGTTGCTCTTTTTGTAACTAAGAAGTATATTTACCCCTCAAAAATTTGAACCATGCAGCATACAGAAATTAATGAACTATTGCAAAGAGAACCTTCTCTTCATGAAGTTATTGTAAGAGGTTGGGTGCGCTCTTTTAGGAGTAATCGCTTTATCGCCTTAAATGATGGTTCTACAATTAATAATTTACAATGTGTTGTTGATTTTTCCACTGTTGAAGAAGAGGTCCTTAAAAAAGTTACCGTTGGTGCTGCTATTGAAGTAAATGGCCTTTTAGTAGAAAGCCAAGGGAAAGGACAAAAAGTTGAAGTTCAGGTTTCTAAAATTGAAATTTTGGGAGAAGCAGACCCCGAAGAAGTCAAATTAACTATTCTTTCTCCCAAGCGTCATACAATGGAAACCTTACGTGAGCAAGCGCATTTACGTATTCGCACCAACACCTTTGGAGCCGTAATGCGATTGCGTTCAAAACTAGCTTTTGCAGTTCATGAATACTTTCAGAAAAATGGGTTTTACTATATGCATGCACCCATTATTACCGGAAGTGATGCAGAAGGTGCCGGAGAAATGTTTCGGGTAAGTGCGTTGGATCCGGAAAATCTGCCATTAGATGAAAACGGAAACGTAAATTACAAAGAAGACTTTTTTGAAAAAGAAACCAATCTTACGGTAAGTGGCCAATTGGAAGCTGAAACCTACGCAATGGGATTGGGAAAAGTATATACCTTTGGTCCTACTTTCCGCGCTGAAAACTCAAATACTTCGCGCCATTTAGCTGAATTCTGGATGATAGAACCGGAAATTGCTTTTTGTGACTTGGATGGAAATATGGATCTGGCTGAAGATTTTATAAAATATGTAATTAAGTATGCTATAGATAATTGTGGTGATGATCTTGAGTTTTTAGAAAACAGGTTACTTCAGGAAGAAAAAAATAAACCCCAGGCAGAGCGTAGTGAAATGTCACTTAGAGAAAAGCTTCAGTTTGTTTTGGAAAATAACTTCAAACGAGTAAGCTATACTGAAGCAATTGAGATATTAAAAAGATCTAAACCTAATCAGAAGAAAAAATTTAAGTACATCATTGAAGAATGGGGAGCAGACCTGCAAAGTGAACATGAGCGTTTTCTAGTAGAAAAACATTTTAAATGTCCAGTGATCTTGTTTGATTATCCGGCTGAGATAAAGTCGTTTTATATGCGATTGAACGATGATGGAAAGACCGTTCGTGCCATGGACGTTCTTTTCCCGGGAATAGGTGAAATTGTAGGTGGCTCACAACGTGAAGAGCGTTACGATGTCTTAAAACAAAAGATGGAGACCATGGGAATTCCTCAGGACGAATTGTATTGGTATCTGGACCTTAGAAAATTTGGCACAGCAGTGCATAGTGGTTTTGGACTTGGGTTTGAACGTTTGGTACAATTTGTAACCGGAATGGGAAATATTCGTGATGTAATACCATATCCGCGTACTCCTGGAAATGCAGAATTTTAAAAGAGACCAACAAAGAAGATTTCCGGAAACCAAAAGTTTTTAAGGGTATTTACAATACTATCGCTTCTTCAGGCTTTAAAGTTTCAATTTATAGTCTTTTTTCATAAGCTTTTATTAAAACCGACAACTTCTCACTGGTAAGTAGCTGGTTTTTTTTAACTTTATATATAAGAATGTTAAAACAACAATTAAACTTTAAATTATCCCAGAAGCTTTCGCCGCAACAAATCCAGTTGATGAAGCTTATACAATTACCTACACAAGCTTTTGAGCAACGTATTTCTCAGGAAATGGAAGAAAACCCTGCATTAGAAGGAGGTAAAGATGATGCCGATACTTTTGAAGATGATTTTAATAATGATGATTCTTACGAAGATGACTATAACGACGGTTCTGAAGTCATTGAAACAGACATAAATGTCGATGATTATTTGAGTGATGATGAAACACCCAGTTATAAGCTTTCAGCAAATAACTACAGTGCAGATGACGAAGAGAAGCAAACACCATATGCTTCGGGGACTTCTTTTAACCAGTACTTGTTGCAGCAATTAAATACATACCGGTTAAATGAAGAAGAGAAAGAAATTGCCCATTTTTTGGTTGGCAGCGTAGATGAAAGTGGTTATATAAGACGTGACATACAAGACATTGTAGATGATCTGGCATTTACACAAAATGTGTATACTTCTGAAGAAAATATTGAAAAGATCTTACAAATCGTTCAAGGATTAGATCCTGCAGGAGTGGGTGCCCGTAATCTTCAGGAATGTTTATTAATTCAATTGAAAAGAAAAGAAGATAGCACTTCTATCCTACTTGCAACAGAAATTATTGAAGCATCTTTTGATCATTTTTCAAAAAAGCATTACAATAAATTACTTCAGAAATTTGATATCTCTGAAGATCAACTGCGTGAAGCTATTCACGAAATAGAATGTTTAAACCCTAAACCGGGAGGTGCCTATACCGGAAATACCAGAATGATAGAGCACGTAGTCCCGGATTTTGCCATAAAAATTATAGATGGCGAACTGGATCTTACTTTAAACGGAAGAAATGCTCCGGAACTCCATGTATCCCACGAATATACCAATATGTTAAAGAGTTATAAGGAATCTAAGGACAAATCAAAATCTCAAAAAGATGCCGTACTCTTCATCAAACAAAAATTAGATGCTGCCAAATGGTTCATTGATGCGATTAAGCAAAGGCAGCAAACGTTGTTTGTTACCATGAATGCTATTATGCACCATCAAAAGGAATATTTTTTAACAGGTGATGAACGTAAACTAAAACCTATGATCTTAAAAGATATTGCAGATACAATAGGAATGGATGTTTCAACAGTTTCTCGTGTTGCCAATAGTAAATATGTAGACACCCCTTATGGCACAAAGCTAATTAAGGAATTCTTTAGTGAATCTATGAAAAATGACCAGGGAGAAGATGTTTCTACTAAAGAGATAAAGAAAATTTTGGAGATAACCATTGGAGAAGAAGACAAAAAAAAGCCACTTACTGATGATAAACTGGCAAAAATATTGAAAGAAAAAGGATACCCTATTGCTCGTCGTACAGTAGCAAAATATCGTGAGCAACTTGATTTACCCGTAGCACGTCTCCGAAAAGAAATTTAATGAATCACTTTTTACGTATCGCTGCTTATTTGTTACATCCTCTTCTGATGCCTCTTTTGGGTACTTTTTTATATTTTATCATTACTCCCAGATATGTAGAACCAGAATTAGTCAGAGCAAAACTCTTGGCAGTCATTATCATCACTTTATTGATTCCTCTTATCACTTTTTTTTTATTAAAGAATCTAGGGGTCGTTTCGTCCATTCACTTAGAAGAAGTCAAGGAACGTAAAGTTCCATTAATGATTCAGTGCTTGTTATTACTACTTATCATTAAGATGGTTTTTGACCCATATGACAGTTTAGAAATGTATTACTTTTTTGTTGGTATTCTCTTTTCAGGGATCACAGCGCTTATGCTTGTTTTTTTTAATTTTAAAATTAGCCTGCACCAAATGGGTATTGCCGGTGTTACAATGTTTTTAATAGCATTAAGCGTGCACTTTAAAGTAAATATGTTGTTGTGGATTGGCTTTTTTTTCTTCTGTAATGGTTGGGTAGCTTCTTCACGTTTACACACTAAATCTCACAATAATACAGAACTACTTGCAGGTTTTTTTGTTGGTGTTATTCCACAACTTATTCTGATAAATTTTTGGTTATAGGATATAAAAAACCAGCCCTATCTTAATAGTTCTAAACTCTACAGCCTGGCCATTTGTTGTAACGGCATTTTTAAAAAATGGATTGATGCTATAGTAAGCGTAAAAATTGAAGGTATTGTATCCAAAGCTTAAAGTTGCTCCCAATCGCAAACGCTCAAACTCTGGAATATCTGTTTGAAAAATGTCATTATTCGTTTGTTTAAAAGTTGATCTGTACCAGTAAGTATAGCCCATTCTAAAGCCGGCATGGACTCTCCAAAATTTATAAACTTCAGGCGTTGAAGTGCGCCATCTAAACTCAACCGGAGCTTCTACTGTCGCTGTACTAAAACGATTGGTATCGTAATTTATATCATCCTCCAAAACTGTAAAAATTGTCGTTTCAGTATCTGTTTCACCAATGAAAAGGGTTTGTCCATACCTGTCAAAAGAAAAAGCCGCTCCAATAGCTATAGCAACGTTTCGTCTTTTATTGATGGGCATATCACGTAAATAGCCAAATTGTAACCCTCCGGAGAATCCTCTTGTGTTAGTACCATCTGGCACAGAACTTAAAAGGTTATAGGTTGCTCCAATAAAGAATTGGTCTTCACGGTATAAAGAGTCAACCTTTTTTGAAATTTTATCTTGTGCAAGGCTTTTTGTAGCGAGTAGCAGCAAAAAAACAGAAAAAGAAAATTTTAAGTGACGTGACATAGGTTAAAGATAAATGTATTTACGAATATCTGAAATAAAAAAGCGCCTTGAAGTTATTCAAGGCGCTTTTAAATTTTATAAAATCTCTAATTAGTTTTGCGTTTCGTTACCTGGAGTAGTAATGTAAATGATCTTTAACATATTTAACTCTCTCAATTCTTGTTTGATATCTGAAACAAGTCCTGTATTGGTATCTTCATCAACCTTTAGAGCTACCATTACTTTGTCCTGAAGCTCAGGACGTAGTTTTGCTCTTAATTCGGTCAAGGCAAACTTTATATTAGTTACATCTGTATATTTATCTCCAATTTGAATTTTACCCTCGGTTCCATACTTCTCTTGGTATCTGGAACTTGGCTTTCCTGCATAAATATATATAGAACGGTCTTTTTTAAGTTTTTCAACTTGGTCTGCTTTTGGTAATGTGTTTTGGACTAACAGGTTATTGTCTCGTAAAACGGTTACCACCATAAAGAAGAATAACAACATAAATACAATATCCGGTAAGGATGCAGTATTAACTGCTGGCACTTCACTACTTTTTTTCTTTGTGAACTTTGACATATTCTTTACTGTTTATTGTCCTTGCTTTTTAGGTTCTGCTTCAGAAAGTTTTAGAGGAAATAATTTTTGAATACTCTCTAGTTTTTCCTGTATATCATCTTCATTTCCTTTAAACCTACCTCCTCCTTCATCCAATTCTTTTTTAACTTCTGTAAATTTCCAGCCATATAAACGTTGAGATTCTCTATCTCTTAAATAATTATAAGCTGCAACTAGTTCATTTTGAACAGTTATATACATTTTATATGAAGTTAGTCGATCGTTTTGAACAGATATAACAGCTTTATCTGGATTGTCTGAAGAAGATGCGTCTCTTTTCCCTTTACAATAATTACAATATAGAGGACTTCCAGCCGGAGCACCACCATTATCTAGAAAGTCGATAGCAGCTTGACGTAAATCCTTCACATCCATGAGTTCTTCTTCAACAAGCAATTGATCACTTTTATTTACATTAACAATAAATAAATTCTTTTGCTTTATAACAACCTGTTCATCTGTTGGCGGCTCATCAGGTGGCAATTGTCTCGCAATCCCTTTGTCTTTTTCAATTGTAGTAGTTACTAAGAAAAAGATAAGAAGCAGGAATGCAATGTCTGCCATAGACCCGGCATTAACTTCGGGTGTTGCTCTTCTTGCCATTATTTAGTGATTTTTTTAATTCCGCTTAAAACCATAGCACCAATAGCCAAAATAGCCATGATGTAGAAAGTATATAATCCGGTTCCAACCCATTTTGACCCGCTTGCGGAAAGCATATCACCATCTCGCAAAGGTGTTTCTACTCCACTTGCCATGACATAAGAAATAACAACTATTAGCAAAAATGCGCCTATAGAAATGAGTGTTTTCTTAATATTTCCAGCGAATATTCCTTTCAGAACGAATAAAAGTACAAAGAGGAGAACTATTGCAAATATTATATAAGCTACGTATAAGAATCCGTCAACTCCCTCTCCGGTCGCACTAACAGCATCATCTCCCTTAGATATTATCATAGCAAGGAAAATAATTCCTGCTACGCTTAGAAGTAATGCTACAATTTTTAAAATTTTATGTAAACCCATTACGTGGTGTATTTTAAATTATCTTTTGTTTTTGTAATCAACCAACATATCTATTAATGTAATAGATGCGTCTTCCATACTGTTAACAATGCTATCAATTTTAGCAATGATATAGTTGTAGAAAATCTGAAGTATAATTGCTACGATCAAACCAAATACGGTTGTTAAAAGTGCTACTTTAATACCTCCTGCTACCAATGATGGGTTCATATCACCAGCTGCTTCAATTTTATCAAACGCCAAAATCATACCTATTACCGTTCCCATGAAACCTAGCATAGGAGCTAAGGCGATAAACAAAGATATCCAAGATACATTTTTTTCTAATTGTCCCATTTGCACTCCTCCATACGCAATTACTGCTTTTTCTGCAGCATCAATACTCTCGTCTGCACGGTCTAGTCCTTGATAATAAATAGATGCAACGGGGCCTTTTGTATTTCTACAAACTTCCTTAGCAGCTTCAATACCACCACTATTTAAGGCATCTTCCACATTTTGAGCTAATTTTTGAGTATTAGTGGTAGACAGGTTCAAATAAATAATTCTCTCAATAGCAATTGCTAAACCAAGAATTAAACATAAAAGTACAATCCCCATAAATCCAGGACCACCTTCAATGAAACGTTGTTTAAGATTTTGATGCCATCCTTGAGGCTCTTCTCCGGAGGATGCTTCCTCATCTTGAATGATTGTTACTGTTGCTGCTGTTACCAAAGTGGTAGATGCTGTTTGCGTAACTGTTGCATTTGCATTAAAGGATCCCGCAAAAACTAGTGCGGCAATTGCCATAATAGAAAATAATTTTTTCATTGCTATCGACTTAAAGTTTGATTTTAGTTAAAGGTTTAAAGATATAAAATAATTTAGTTAATCTCCAAGATTATTATTCTTGGGGTAATATTTGCCAGTATAAAGATTATCGGGGCTTACTATCATTACTTCACAATTAATTTTCAATAGAAAGCTCTTATGATAATTCATAAAATTTGGAATTGTCTCTCTTTTCCAAAAACAAATTTCGCAGAGAGGAAGGGATTCGAACCCTCGATACGCTTTTGGCGTATACACACTTTCCAGGCGTGCGCCTTCGACCACTCGGCCACCTCTCTAAAATAGATTTGACGAATGCGCCAAAAGGACGGGCAAATAACAAAAAAAAAATTAGCTGATAAAATATTTGAACAGTTTATTTATAACATTTCCCCACGCAAAGATGTTTCGAAAATTGTTTTGAGGCTTCCGGTTGAAACATCTTGCCCTAATAAATACATCAATTTTGTTAGAGCAGCTTCTGTTGTACAATCTTTTCCCGAAATTACACCCATCTTTTTTAAATCAATACTGGTTTCATACAATCCCATTATAACGCTCCCTCCGGAACACTGGGTAACATTAATAACAGGGACCCCTTTTTCAGTAAGTTTTTTTAATGCTTTTATAAACCAGGCCTCATTGGTTACATTTCCGCTTCCATAGGTCTCCAGAACCAATCCTTTTATTTGCGGATAGGCAAATAAATATTTAATTGTGGTCTCGTCTATACCGGGAAACATTTTCACAAGCAATATATTGGATTCCATTTTTTTATGGACACGTAGCTTTTTTCTGCGGTTGGACCTATAGAGTGCTTCATTATTCACTACTAAGTGTACGCCGCTTTCTGCTAATGCCGGATAATTAAGAGAGGCAAAAGCTTCAAAATGTTCAGCATTAATTTTCGTAGTTCGGTTGGCTCGATATAATTTGTATTCAAAATACAGACATACCTCAGTAATTTTAGATCGTCCTTTTTCTTTTAGTGTTGCAATTTGAATGGAAGTAATTAAATTCTCTTTAGCATCGGTCCGTAAATCACCAATAGGTAATTGAGATCCTGTAAAAACTACCGGTTTACTTAAATTTTCCAGCATGAAACTTAATGCAGAAGCTGTATAGGACATTGTATCACTCCCATGCAATACTACAAAACCATCAAAACTGTCATATCTTTTTTCTATAATTGAAGCGATATCTGCCCAGTATCTTGGGTTCATATTAGAACTATCAATAGGTTTTTTAAAACTGGTAGTAGCAATCTTACAGTCTAAGAGCTTTAATTCCGGAATATGTTTTAACAGATCTTTGAAATTGAAATTGCGCAAGGTACCTGTTTCAAAATCTTTAATCATCCCAATGGTACCACCGGTATATATAAGAAGTATACTTGCTTTTGTATTCATTTTTCTGAACTATTTATATTCCAAAAACCTCTTTTGAGTTCTTGGTTGTAATCCTTGCTATAGTTGTTTTTGAAACACCATATACCTCACTCAATTTTTCACAAACCAAAGACAGGTAACTACTCTCATTTCGTTTCCCCCGATACGGAACAGGTGAAAGATAGGGTGAATCTGTTTCCAAAACTATGTGTTTTAAATCTATTTGATGAAGAAACGTGTCGATCTTTCCATTTTTAAAAGTGACTACCCCACCAATACCTAGCTTCATATTAAAAGAAATAGCCTGTTTTGCTTGTTCTAAGGTTCCTGTAAAGCAATGAAAAATTCCGAAGAGTGCATCATCTTTTTCGGTTTCCAATACTTCAAAAATTTCGTCAAAAGCATCCCGGCAATGAATTACTATGGGAAGTTTATACTTTTTGGCTAATTGAATTTGTCTTTTAAAAGCAATCTTCTGAATCTCTAAAGTAGATGTATCCCAGTACAAATCAATTCCTATTTCTCCTACTGCCAAAAAATCTCTTTTCTTAAATTGATCCTCTACATGTTTTAATTCAGTTTCAAAATTATCCTTCACTGAAGTAGGATGTAGTCCCATCATTAAAAAAACCTGATCCGGATATTGTTTTTCCAGTGTGTACATTGCATCTGTATAATGACTATCTATCGCAGGGATAAAAAAACGTTGTATACCGGCCTCAAAAGCACGCTGCATCATAGCATCCCGGTCTTCATCAAAGGCTTCGCTATATAAATGGGTATGGGTGTCTGTCAACATAATTGCAAAGCTAACTATTTTGTTAGCTATCTTTGCAAAAAAAATCGTGTGATACAACTAAGAAATTTATTAGAAACCAGTGGATTTTATAGGGTTCCTTTAAAAAAATTGATTTCCGGCCATTATCAGCTTATAGCAAAAATTAACAATGTTAAAGGGAACTTTATTTTAGATACCGGAGCCTCAACAAGTTGTATTGGATTTGATAGCATTCAATATTTTTTTCTCAAGAATGAAGAAAGTGATATAAAAGCAGCCGGTGCAGGAGCTGTAAATATGAAAACTGAATTGGCTCGTAAAAATCATATTTCAATTGGTGCCTGGCACTCAAAAAATATGGATTTTGTTTTGTTTGACCTTTCTCATATAAACAAAGCTTTAGAGGAGGTTCATGAAGATTCTGTTCATGGAATTATTGGTGCAGATTTCTTAAAAAACACGCGAGCTGTCATTGATTATGGAAGGAATTGTGTTTATGTAAAATAGAAAAAGTAAAAATTTAACAGTGTACTTAAAAAAAAATGTTACATTTATTAATTACCTAACAACCTAACGTATTTTGAAAAAACTCCTGACCCTTTTTGTCATTAGTCTCTTATACCCCTATTTTGGGGTTTCTCAGGATATTGAGTACTATAAAACGGTTGTAGACACTACGCAAAGTCCTACTTTAAAATTAGAAGCTTTAGATTCTCTTATTACAAAATCTTTCAGAAGGGGTGACGATGATGCCTTTATTGCATATAGCCTTCAGCATATAGATTTAGCGAAAGAAATTGATAGTATTGACCAGGCTGCTAAAAAAGCTATGAATCTTCAGTTTTTATATACCAATAAAAAGGGAAGGCCCGAAAAAGCTGTTTCTATTATTAATGGAGTGCTTGCACATAAATATAAAATTAAAGACAGTTTTTTATTGGGTGGGTTATACTTAAAACGAGGTAGCGCCAATTTTAGAATAGATCTAAAAAGAGCAATTGACGATTATACTTTAGCTCTTGAAAATTTTTCAAAGAGTGATTCCATATATCTTGCAGATGCTTATTTGTTTAGAGGGCAAGCGTATTCAAATCTGGGAAATTTTGTTCCTGCAGGAGAAAGTTATCAAAAAGCTTACAGCTATTATGAAGCTCTTAAAGACTACAAATATATGGTACATGCCCAACAGGGTATCATTACCATGTTTAGTATGAATGGTTTTTACGATAAAGCAAAAGAAGAGCGTGAAAAAATAATTGAAAAATTACAACAACTAAAACTCAATGAATTTCTAGCCGTAGAGTATTATAATCAAGCTTTGGATTATAAGAAAATGGGAGACAAAAAGCTTCACTTGCAATATTTGAACATGGCAGTTGAAATATTAAATAAACCATGGGAAAAAGACAGGAATTATTCTCAATCCATATTTGTTCACTCTAAACTGGCAGAATACTTCGCTTCGGAAGGAGATATTGAAAATGCCACAAAACAAATAAACCTTGTAAAAGGATGGTCCAAAAATATCGATGACATTAACTCCCGGGTTAACTATTATGGTGCAATAGCAAAATATCATTTTGCTTTGGGAGATTACGAAACCGCATTAAAAAGTGCTCAAAAAAAATTAGAAGGTTCTAAATCTTATAATTATACAGATGCGATCCTAGAATCATACGACCTGCTGGCAGATATTTATGCAGGAAAGAAAGACTACAAGAAGAGCTTAGAGTGCAGGGAAGTATATATTTCAATAAGAGATTCTATTTATAACAGGAGTACTGCTAATTCCCTTGCTTACTTTCAAACTCTTTATGAAACCGAGAAAAAGGAAAAAGAATTGGTAGAAAAAACCACAAGTATTCAGCTTTTGGAAAAAGATAACGATTCCTTTAAAAAGGTTGTAGCATTTTCGAGTGTTGCGCTTCTGCTTTTATTTGGTGTAATTCTACTATTTAGAAACCAACAAAATCTAAAAAATAACAAAATACTTCAGGAGAAATTTAGTCAGAAATTGTTGGTTTCTCAGGAAGAGGAGCGCAAACGTATCTCTAAAGACCTGCATGATGGACTTGGACAACAGTTATTGCTTATTAAAAACAAAGTAATTTCTAATGGAGATAATCCAACAAAAAAAATGGTTGATGCTGCTATTGATGAAGTTCGAACGATCTCTCGGGACCTTCACCCCTTTCAACTACAGGAGATGGGTATTACTAAAGCTATTCAGCATACCCTTACACAAATAGACGAGAATACTACTTTATTTATCTCTTCTGAAATTGATAATATAGACAATTTATTTTCTCCGGAACAGGAGGTAAACATCTATAGAATTGTACAAGAAAGTCTTAATAATATTTTAAAACACGCTAAAGCTGAAGCCAGCAAGGTATCCATTAAAAAGCTCACACATAACATTATTATTTCCATAAAAGACAATGGAAATGGTTTTGATTTTTCAGAAAAATATCAAGATGTAAAATCACTAGGTCTGAAAACATTATTAGAACGCACTAAATTTTTAAACGGACAAATGAAAGTGCAGTCTAAAATGGATAGTGGTACTACTTTAGAATTTCAATTTCCAGTTTAATGAAGAAAGAGACTATTATAATTGCAGATGACCATCCTTTATTGTTAAAGGGGCTAAATGATTTTTTGAAGGAAAAAGATTATAACATTATTGGCAGTGGAAACAATGGCCGGGAAGCATTTAATCTAATTACAAAACTAAATCCTGATATTGCTATTTTAGATATACAGATGCCTTTTTTATCTGGTCTCGAGATTGCAAAAAAATGTAAAACAAATGGGTTTACCACAAAGATAATTCTCATTACGCTTCACAAAGAAAGAGATTTGTACCAACAGGCTCAAGATCTAAATATATTTGGGTATGTTTTAAAAGAATTTGCTTTAGAAGAAATTGAGACTTGTATTAAAACAGTATCTAAAGGAAATCCTTTTTTTAGTCCGAAAATCAAAGAATTGTTAGGTCCTAATAATCTTGAAGAAGCCTCCTTAAAGAGTTTGACCCCCTCTGAAAAAAAGATCTTAAAATTTATTGCTAATGATAAGACCAATAAAGAAATAGCATCCCTGCTATTTATCTCTTATCGTACTGTAGAAAAGCATCGAAGTAACATCATCACAAAATTAGAGTTAGAGCATAAAACAAACAGTCTTCTTATTTGGGCTAAAGAACATCAAGACAGGCTGGTATAGTTAAAAAAGGTCATTTTTGCTTCAAATTTACGTGTTAACACGTATTTCAATTTTGTCAATAATTTCTCACTTTTACAATATGAAAAATTCAGTATTGTTGAAGGAAGAAAAACATAAAAGCAATAAGATTAAAAGGATTGTTTTTATTGTAGTTACAATATCAATTATTGCGACTGTCTTGCTTAACGTACTGAATTATTTTGTTTCATATAAATAAGTCCTAAGGTTTAAATTTTCAACTAACTAATCAAAAAACCCGGCTTAAAGCCGGGTTTTTTATTCATTTTGAAAAAATTATATTACAGCTCCAGTGCTTTTTTAACATCATTGTCCATTAAAAGTGCTACAGGGTCTTCCAGGGCTTCTTTTACTGCTACCAAAAATCCTACAGATTCTCTTCCATCAATAATTCTGTGATCATAAGATAAAGCAACAAACATAATGGGTGCAACAACAATTTCACCATCGCGAACAATAGGGCGTTCCACTATATTGTGCATTCCTAAAATTCCGGACTGTGGCGGGTTAATTATTGGAGTCGACAACATACTTCCAAAAACTCCTCCGTTAGAAATAGTAAAGGTTCCTCCGGTCATTTCGTCAACAGTTATTTGTCCATCACGAGCTCTAAGGGCCAATCTTTTAACTTCTGTTTCTACTCCCCTAAATGATAGTTCTTCTGCATTTCTTATAACCGGTACCATCAATCCTTTTGGACCGGAAACAGCAATTGAAATATCTTTAAAATCATGTTTTATTTGAAAATCTCCATCAATCATTGAATTTACATCGGGATACAGATCTAAAGCTCTTACTACCGCTAAAGTAAAAAAGGACATAAACCCTAGTCCCACTCCATGCTTCTCTTTAAACTGTTCCTTGTATTGCTTTCTCAACTCAAAAATAGGGCTCATATCCACTTCGTTAAAAGTGGTCAACATTGCAGTTTCATTCTTTGCTGAAACTAAACGTTCTGCAACTTTACGGCGTAACATAGAAAGCTTTTTGCGTTCCGTACCACGGTCTGCTCCCTCTCTGGGTGTTCCCATAGATGGTTTTACATTTTCAGCATCATTCTTTGTAATACGTCCATCACGGCCAGTTCCTTTAACTTCTTTAGCTGCAACTCCTTTTTCATCTAAAATTTTCTTAGCAGCAGGAGAAGGTGTACCTGTTGCATAACTTTCCGTTTTTGGTGTTTCTTGTGATAGCTCTTTTTTATCTTCTTTAGGAGCTTTTTCTTGAGGACTTGATTTGGCATCATCTGGTTTTGATGCTTCTGTATCAATTAAACATACTACTTCCCCAACAGCCACGGCATCGCCTTCTTCGGCTTTAAGGGTAATAATCCCACTTGCTTCTGCAGGAAGTTCCAAGGTAGCTTTATCGCTATCTACTTCGGCAATGGCCTGGTCTTTTTCAACCCAATCGCCATCTTCAACTAACCACTGTGCTATTTCTACTTCGGTTATGGATTCTCCCGGTGAAGGGACTTTCATTTCTAATGCCATAGTATTTCTATTTTCCTAAAAGGAGTTTTGTTACTAGTATTACTTTTCATTTATTTTAAAAACACTTTCTATAACTTTTTCATGACGCAACTTAGAGCGCACGCTACTTCCTGATGCCGGAGCAGCATACATTTTTCTACTACAAACCCTAAAATTTTTGGCTTCTTCAAAATGCATCAAAATATGCGAATAGGCTCCCATATTCTTAGGTTCTTCCTGTGCCCAGACTATATCGTCAGCATTTTTATATTTTTTTAGTACTTCCCTCATTTGGGTTATTGGTAATGGGAATAGTTGTTCTATACGAACTAATGCAACATCGTTTCTCTTTAATTCTTCCTTCTTCTCCAATAAATCGTAATAAAATTTACCACTTACAAAAACCAATGTCTTTACTAAATTTGGTTTCACGTCTGCATCATCAATAAGCATTTGGAAACTACCATTTGCAAATTCTTCTTTTGTAGAAAGTACTCTTGGGTGTCGTAATAAGCTCTTGGGCGTAAATACAATCAATGGTTTACGATAATCCACTTTCATTTGGCGACGTAACAAATGATACATATTTGACGGTGTGGTACAATCTGCTACAAACATATTATCTACAGCACATAATTGAAGATAGCGCTCCATTCTTGCAGAAGAGTGCTCTGCTCCTTGCCCTTCATAACCATGTGGTAAAAGCATTACCAGGCCATTTTGGGTTTTCCACTTATCTTCTCCGGCAGAAATATATTGATCAATCATAATTTGAGCTCCATTACTGAAGTCTCCAAATTGTGCTTCCCAGATAGTTAGTGTTCTTGGGCTTGCCATAGCATAGCCGTAATCAAATCCTACGACTCCATATTCTGAAAGCAATGAGTTATAAATATAAAAATCCCCTTGTGTTTCTTTTAACTCATTCAACAAAATTATTTCTTCTTCACTTTCTTCTACTTTTATAACCGCATGACGGTGTGAGAAAGTTCCACGTTCCACATCTTGTCCACTCATTCTTACATCGTAACCTTCCTTCAATAAGGTTCCATATGCTAATAATTCACCCATCGCCCAATCCAATTGATTGTCTTCAAAATACATTTTATGGCGTGCGTCAATAAGCCGTGAAATTTTTCTAAGGAATTTTTTGTCTTTTGGAAGTTGTGTAATCACTTTTGCTACATCATCTAGTTTTGCCATACTTACCGTTGTATCAACATCTTCCATCATCTTATCCCCTTCGGCATAATGAAAACCTTCCCATTCGCTTTTCATAATAGCCGTAATTTCGGTCTTATCTTCTTTACGGGAATCTTCCAGATTCTCTTCGAGCTTGTTCTTATATTCCTGTTCTAATTTCTTAGTGTATTCTTCTTCAATAATACCTTGTCTGTACAATTTCTCAGCATAGATATCCCTGGGGTTTTTATGCTTGGATATGGTTTTATATAATTGAGGCTGTGTAAAACGAGGTTCATCTCCTTCATTATGTCCATATTTACGGTACCCTAGCAAATCAATAAAAACATCCCGACCAAACTCCATTCTAAAATCCAATGCAAAAAGCATCGCATGTACCACCGCTTCAGCCTCGTCAGCATTTATATGAAGTATTGGGGAAAGTGTTACCTTCCCTACATCTGTACAATAGGTAGAAGACCGACCATCCAGATAATTTGTTGTAAAACCTATTTGGTTATTTACAACAATATGTATGGTCCCTCCGGTTTTATAACCATCTAATTGCGCCATTTGTACAATCTCATACACAATACCTTGCCCGGCAATTGCCGCATCACCATGTACTATTATTGGAAGCACTTTACTGCTATTGTCTTTATAGTGACGATCCTGCTTTGCCCTTGCAATTCCTTCTACAACACTTCCTACCGTTTCTAAATGTGAAGGGTTGGGAGCAATATTTAAGTTGATTTCTTTACCAGATTTGGTTTTACGTTTGGAGGTCCAGCCTAAATGATATTTTACATCTCCATCAAAAATATCTTCTGCATAATCTTTTCCGTCAAATTCACTAAAAATATCTTTGGCACTTTTCCCAAAGATATTGACCAATGTACTTAAACGGCCTCTGTGTGCCATTCCCATCACAAATTCTTCAACACCTTTTTCTGCGGCATTTTCAATTAACGTATCCAATGCAGGAATTAAACTTTCTCCACCTTCCAGGGAAAATCGTTTTTGCCCAACGTACTTAGTATGTAAAAAGTTTTCAAAAGAAACTGCTTCGTTTAATTTTTTTAGAATGTGTTTCTTTTGAGTTTCAGGAAAGTTTGGCTGATTGTCATTAACATTCAGCTTGTTTTGTATCCATTGTATTTCTTCAGGTTTACGAATGTACATATATTCGATTCCAATAGAATCACAATAAATACTTTGAAGGTGTTTTATAATTTCTTCAAGTGTGGTTTCAGGCATTCCTAAAACATCTGCCGCTTTAAATTTTGTGGCCAGGTCGTTTTTATTTAGCCCAAAATTTTCAATATCCAGTGTTGGAGTATATTTTCTTCTTTCACGTACAGGATTGGTTTTTGTAAATAAATGACCTCTTGTTCTGTAACCGTCAATCAATTTAATTACCTGAAATTCTTTTAAGACCTTTTCAGGAATTTCCTGCCCGTTTTGCTCAATCCCAAGCGTTTCAAGAGAACCATTTTCAATTCCAAAATCAAACCCTTGAAAGAAGGCCCTCCAGCTGGGTTCTATACTATCCGGAAATTGTAAATATTTATCGTAGAGTTCTGCAATGTATGCCGGGTGAACCGCATTTAGAAATGAAAATCTATCCATAATTGGAATAAAGAGGACTATTTTTAAATAAAACGTTACAAAAATACAACAAATCCCCAAACTATGGCTTTGTGATTTTATATATTTATGATTAGTAAACTCATAAATATTTCACAATGAAATCACCCTTATCTATCCTCTTTAAAAAGTTTTTCTTTTTGGCAGCTATTAGTTTGTTTATTCAAACCGGAATTGCGCAGGAACAAAAATCTCAATTTTGGTCTAATGTTCGTTTTGGCGGGGGATTAGGGCTAAGTTTTGGCAATGAATTTTTTAGCGGAACCATTGCTCCAAGTGCTATTTATGAATTTAACGAGCAATTTGCTATGGGCCTAGGAGGAAATTTCACGTATAACAGCCAAAAGAACTTTTATAAAACTACTATTGTAGGTGGCAGCGTTTTAGGTCTCTATAATGTCATTCCGGAATTGCAACTATCCGCAGAATTTGAACAACTTTATATCTCGCGCACTTATGAATCTGACCTGCAAATATCAAATGACTACTACTGGTACCCTGCATTATTTGCAGGAGCAGGATATAGGACGGGAAATTTTACGGCAGGAATTCGGTACGATGTGTTATACGATGAGGACGAGAGTATTTATGCCTCAGCCTGGGTACCTTTTGTAAGAGTTTATTTTTAAACCGTTCGCTTCATTAACTGATTTCCAAATTGGCGGAATGCCATTTTTTTATCATCAGAAATTTTTATGTTTTCCAAAACCCTGTATGCTTTTTGAGTATAGGTCTCAATTTCATTTTGTATAGCTAATGCGGCTCCCGAAGTTTCAAAAATATTCTTTACAGCTTCAATTTTGTCTAAAGGATCGTCAGGTGAAATACTATACAAATGCTGTAATGTTTCTACTTCGGAAGGACCACTCTTTTCAATAGCTGTTAAAAAAAGGAAGGTCTTCTTGTTTGATATTATATCGCCCCCTACTTGTTTTCCGAAAGTTTCCGGATCTCCAAAAGCATCCAAATAATCATCCTGTAATTGAAACGCAATTCCCAAATTACGGCCAAACTCATAAATACTATCTCTACAACTTTCCGAAGCATTTGCTACGATAGCACCCATCTTCATTGCAGCTCCCACTAAAACTGCTGTTTTATAATTGATCATTTCAATATATTCAGATAAAGTAACATCATCTCTGGATTCAAAATCTATGTCGTACTGTTGTCCTTCACAAACTTCCAAAGCAGTTTTACTGAATAGTTTTGCTAATTGTTGAAACATTTTTGGTTCATAGTCTTCAAATAATTGATAGGCCAGGATCAACATAGCATCACCGGACAAAATACCCGTGTTCAAATCCCATTTTTCATGTACCGTTTCCTTTCCACGACGTAAAGGAGCATTATCCATTATATCATCATGAATTAATGAAAAATTGTGGAACAATTCCAAAGCAAGTGCAGCGTTCATAGCCTTTTTGAAATCGGTCTCAAAAAAATCACATGTCATCAAAGTTAGGGTTGGACGTAGTCTTTTGCCTCCCAAAGAGATGATATACCGGATAGGTTCATACAATTGTGTAGGTTTTTTTACACGTATGGTTTCTTCAAGATGTTGATGCAACGCATTATAATATGTCTCCAAAACTTTCATTAAAATTTCCAGCTAAAATACAAGTTACATGGTAAAAGGCTACTAAATAAATGATAAAAAGACTTTAGGTATTGTAAACATTTAAAAAATGTTAAAAAATTGTAAAACCTAGGAAACTTTTATTGTTTTTTAAGTTTCCTTGCTATATATTTGCACCCGATTATGAAAGAAAAAATAATTCAAAAGGCTTCAGAGCTCTTCTTACAACTTGGTTTTAAAAGTGTTACGATGGATGATATTGCTAACAATATGGGCATATCAAAAAAAACCATTTATACGCATTTTAACAATAAGACCCATCTGGTTAAAGAGGCAACTCTCGCGGTTTTTCATGAAATAACTTGTGGAATAGACCACATCCAATCTCTCAATAAAAATCCTATTGAGGAACTATATGAGATCAAGAAATTGGCCTTAGTACAATTAAAAAATGAAAAGTCTTCCCCACAATACCAATTACAAAAGTATTATCCGGAAATATTTGCAACACTAAAAGAGAAGCAATTTGAAAAAATGCGAGAATGTACCCTTTATAACCTAAAAAGAGGTATTAGCTTAGGCTTATATAGAGATAATCTTGATATAGAATTTGTATCACGTATTTATTTTATTGGTGTCATTGGAATAAAAGATGACACTCTTTTCCCTATTGAAAAATTTCCAAAAGCACAATTAATGGGAGATTATTTAGAATATCACTTACGGGGTATTGTTACAGCAGAAGGACAAAAAACACTCAATAAATTCATCAAAAAACAATCTAACTAATGAGGAAACTTATTGCAATTTTCAGCTTTACATTGCTGCCGTTTTTGGGCGTTGCACAACAACAAAAAACATACAGTTTTAATTTAGAAGAAGCCATCACTTTTGCATTGGACAGTAATTACACAGCTATCAATGCAAGGAGAGATATTGCAAAGGCTATAAAACAAAAGTGGGAAACCACCGCTACAGGATTACCGCAAATTAGTGCTGCTGCTTCGTATCAAAATAATTTAAAACAACCTGTTACATTGCTTCCTGCAGAAATCACCGGTGGTGACCCAGGCACTTTTGTTCCTGTTGTCTTCGGAACGAAACAAAATGCTTCAGCCACAGCCACTCTGGACCAATTAATATTTGATGGCAGTTATCTTGTAGGCTTACAAGCAGCCCGCGCCTTTTTAGATTTTTCTGAAAACGCAGCAGAAAAAACAAATCTCGAAGTTCGCAAGGGAGTGATCAACGCTTATGGAAGTGTATTACTTTCCAAAGAGCTCGTCGCTATTTTTGAAAAGAACAAAACCAACCTTGAGAAAAATCTCTTCGAAACCCGAAAGATCTATGAAAACGGGCTCACCGAAGAGGAAAGTGTGGAGCAACTGGAAATCACTTTATTAGATATAGAAACCCAATTAAGTAATGCACACAGGACTGAAAATATCGCACGACAAATGTTTAATGTCGCTTTGGGTATTGATGTAGAATCTACAGTAGTGTTTGAGGATACTTTAGATAGTTTAACACAGGAGAACATTCAGCTTACATTTTTAGATACTTCTTTAAATGTAGAGCAAAACGTAGATTATAAAATTGCCTATAATCTCACTGAACAACGATCTTTAGAGTTAAAGCTTGAAAAGAGCCGGGCTTTACCGACCCTTTCTGCTTTTGTAAATTATGGAACCGTCGCCAATAGTGATGATTTCACTTTTCTTGATAAAGAACAAGTCTGGTATCAATCCTCCATTCTTGGAGTAAATATGAATATTCCCATATTTAGCAGTGGAATGCGAAGTGCAAAAACGCAACGGGCTAAGATTGCTTTAGATCAGGCTGAAACCGAGTTAAAAGAAACTATTCAAAATGTGCAACTAACATTGAATACCGCAAAAAGCAACTATCAATTTGCAGTAGAGAATTATGAAAATTCAAAGAAAAACCTGGCTCTTGCAGAGCGTGTAGAAGGTAAAAACCAAGTAAAATTTACAGAAGGCCTTTCTACAAGTTTTGACCTTAGGCAGGCGCAAACTCAACTATATTCAGCACAACAGCAATATTTTCAGGCAATGCTGGATGTTATCAATAACAAAACAAATTTAGAAACTGTGTTAAACACACCTCAACTAAGAAACTAAAAATAACTAATCACTCTAGAAAACTCTATACAAATGAAAAAAGTAATCTTAATCCTCTTAATCACCTTTACTGCAGCTTCTTGTGGAGATGATTCAAAATCAGTCGATGCCATAGTCGAGTCAGGTAATCTTGAAGAGATTCGTGTAAAACGCTCAGAAATTGTAGCACAGCAACAAGCGATCAATCTGCAATTAGAAGAGATCGATAAAGCCATTTCAAAATTAGATACCTTAAAAAAAATACCCTTGGTAACTGTTTTTGCAGCAAAACAAGAAGAGTTTAATCACTTTTTAGAGTTACAGGGAAGTGTTGAGACAAAAAAGAACATTCTATTATATCCGGAATATTCCGGTCTACTCACCAGAGTCCTTGTAAAAGAAGGTCAAAAAGTATATAAAGGGCAATTATTGGCTTCTATTGATGATGGTGGGCTTTCACAACAACTTGCACAAATGGAAGTTCAGGCAAATCTTGCCAAAACTACTTTTGAAAGACAGCAACGTTTGTGGGAACAAAAAATAGGGAGTGAAATAGAATACCTTCAATCGAAAGCCAATTATGAAGGACAGCAAAAAGCTGTAAATCAAATGCGCTCTCAGGTAGCTAAGACTAATATTAGAGCTCCGTTTTCGGGAATTATAGATGATGTAATGACAGAACAAGGAACGGTAGTTTCCGCCGGGCAATCACAGGTATTTAGATTGGTTAATTTAGGTGATATGTATATTCAGGCCGATGTCCCAGAGAGCTACTTACCGGATGTTACCGCAAATAAAAGTGTAGAAGTGTACTTTCCGGTATTAGGTGAAAGTGTAGAAACCAAAGTTTCACAGGTAGGTAATTATATCAACCCAAATAATAGAACATTTAAAGTTGAACTTGATGTTCCTAATAAAAACGGAAATATTAAACCCAATTTAACCGCTAAAATTAAGATCAACGATTATACTAATGAAGAAGCGATTTTAATTCCGCAAAGTGTTATTTCTGAAAATGCCAATGGGGAGCAATATATATATGTAACCAATGGTACTGATAACCCTAAAGAAGCTATCGCAAAGCGAGTTATTGTAGAGACCGGAAAAACACAAGGAGATTTTGTAGAAATAACAAAAGGAATCACTAACGGAGATACCATCATAAAAGAAGGTGCCCGAAGTGTAAAAGACGGACAGTTAGTTGAACTTAAAAGTGTAGAGAGCAATGAGTAAAAAGCTAAAAAGTGTTGATAAAGAGTTTCGACTGTCTTCATGGGCAATTGATAACAAGACGACCATATATGTAATCATTGGTATCATTTTAATATTGGGGCTTTCTGCTTACAACAGTATGCCACGCGAAAGCTTCCCTGAAATTAAAGAGACCAAGATATACATTAGTACGCCTTATCCCGGTAATACCGCAGAAGACATTGAGCGCCTCATTGTAGATCCATTAGAAGATAAACTGAGGAATGTTAGCAATGTCGTTGAGATTATTTCTACTTCACAGGAAGATTATGGAATTATTACTGTAGAATTTGATGAAGATATTACTGTTGAAGAGGCCAAACAAAAGGTAAAAGACGAGGTAGATAGTGAAACAGCTGGTGAAGACTGGCCCACTTTTAATAATGCAAAGGTAGAACCTAATGTTTTTGATCTGAATTTTTCTGAAGAAACACCTATTAGTAATATCAATATTAAAGGGAATTATCCTACAGATAAGCTAAAAGAATTCGCCGAATATTTAGAAGATGAAATTGAAGACCTGCTGGAAATTAAGCAAGTTGACATTCGTGGAGCACAGGAAAAAGAAGTTGAGGTAGCTGTAGATATCTATAAGATGATGGCAGCTCAGGTAAGTTTCGATGATGTAATTAGTGCCATAGGAAATGGAAACGTAACTATGTCTGCCGGAAACCTGGTTACCAGTGGACAGAGAAGAACCATTCGAATTTTAGGAGAAATCGATCGCCCTGCACAGTTAGACAATTTTGTGGTCAAGTCTCAAGATGGTGCTGTTTATTTAAAAGACATTGCAACAGTTCGTTTCAAAGAAGAAGAAAAAACTACCTATGCTCGTGAATTTGGTGAGGGCGTTGTAATGCTCGATGTGAAGAAACGTGCCGGTAAGAACATGGTTGAAGCAGCTCAAAAAATTGAAAAGATTATTGAGTATGCAGAAACCAATGTGTTTCCATCAGATGTTGAAGTAACTATTGCGAATGATCAATCTGTAAAAACCATCAACCAAGTAGATGATTTGGTGAATAATATCATTTTCGGGATTATTCTGGTAGTGACCGTTTTGATGTTCTTCCTGGGCTTTAGAAATGCATTATTTGTTGGTTTTGCAATTCCTATGTCCATGTTCATGTCATTTATGATTCTTTCGGCATTAGGTTATACAATGAATACCATGATCCTCTTTGCCCTTATTATGGGACTGGGAATGTTAGTTGATAATGGTATTGTGGTAGTTGAAAACGTGTATCGCTTAATGGATGAAGAAGGTATGTCTCGTAAAGAAGCTGCTAAAAAAGGAATTGGAGAGATTGCATTTCCTATTATTATCTCTACAGCAACAACTGTTGCTGCCTTTGTCCCTCTTGGGATGTGGCCCGGAGTAATGGGAGAGTTCATGATCTATTTCCCTATTACTCTTTCCGTAGTATTAGGTTCTTCACTTTTTGTAGCAATATTTTTTAATTCGATGTTGGTTTCATCATTTATGGAAACCGGAGAGAAAGAACTGACAAGAAAACAACTTATTAGATTAAGTATCATTCTGGGAGGTTTTGGATTATTGATCAGCCTTTTTGGTGGCTCAATGAGCGCATTAGGTAACTTAATGATCTTTGTTGCCATTATGTTCTGGATCTATAAATACTTACTTAAAAAAGCGGCGAATTATTTTCAAAAAAATATACTTACCCGATTAGAAAACAGCTATAAACGCTTTTTGGGAATGGCTCTGACAGGTTGGAAATCCGGAGCATTTGTAATAGGCACCTTTTTATTATTGTTCATTGTATTTGCATTGTTTGGTGCTTCGATAGGGAGTCAACGGACAAGTGTAGAATTTTTCCCGGACAATAAGCCCAATCAAATTACAGTATATATAGAATATCCTCAGGGTACCGATATTGAAAAAACAAATGAAATAACTCTGGATATTGAAAAACGAGTCTATGAAGCTCTTAACGATCAGCAATACGTTGACGGGGGTTATAATTATATGGTAGAATCTGCCGTTTCACAAGTTGGAGAAGGTGCCGGAAACCCTCAAACCGATGGTGGCTCATCAGCAGAAATGCCACACCGTGGTAAGATCACTGCTACCATGCGGGAGTATAAATTCCGAAGAGGTCAAGACAGCGAAATACTTAGGAAAAAGGTTCAGGAATCCTTAAAAGGGATTTATCCGGGAGTAGCAATTTCAGTAGAAAAAGATCCGGTAGGACCTCCTGTGGGTTATCCTATCAATATTGAGATTGAAGGAAATAACTATGACGAATTGATTCAGGTAGCAGAGCGAATGAAAAATTTCATCAACTCACGAAACATTGCCGGAATCGATGAATTAAAGATTGATGTGAACAAAGGAAAACCTGCCATGCAAGTATATGTGGATCGTGAAAAAGCAGGCGAATTAGGTGTTGCAGCTGGTCAGGTTGGAACTCAATTACGACGTTCTTTATTTGGTGAAAAAGCAGGGGTATATAAAAAAGATGGAGAGGATTATGACATATATGTCCGTTTTAATGAAGAGAATAAGTACAACAAAAGTGCACTTTTTAACCAAAACATCACTTTTAGGGATCAGGCTTCCGGCTTAATTAAGGAAATTCCTGTTTCTGCTGTTACTTCAGAAAAGAACACTTCTTCTTTTAGTGCCATCAAGCACAGAGATACAAAACGTGTTGTAACAGTGTATTCTGCTTTAGAAGCCGGGTATACAGATGCAGGTGCTATTGTTAGTCAGATACAAACAGAAATGTCCAACTTCAATGACCTACCGGAAACCGTGTCCATAGATTATACGGGACAAATCGAAGAACAAAACAAGCAAATGGCATTTTTAATGGGAGCGTTCTTTTCCGGACTAGGGTTAATTATGTTGATCTTGATATTTCAGTTTAGTTCTATCTCAAAACCAACCATTATAATGATAGCGATATTCTTAAGCTTCATTGGTGTATTTGGAGGTATTCTAATAACAGGAGCTTCGTTTGTAATTATGATGACCATGATGGGAATAATTTCCCTAGCGGGTATTGTAGTAAATAATGGAGTTGTATTACTGGATTATACACAATTACTCATAGACAGAAGAATGGTTGAGTTGGAAATGGATGATAATGACCTGCTTTCAAAAGAAGAAGTAAAAGAAATTATTATTAGAGGAGGTAAAGCGCGTTTACGTCCGGTAATTTTAACGGCAATTACAACGGTATTAGGCCTTATCCCTTTGGCTATTGGATTTAATATCGATTTCTACTCTTTATTTTCTGAATTTGATCCAAAAATCTACTTTGGAGGAGACAATGTAATTTTCTGGGGTCCTTTGGCTTGGGCCGTTATCTATGGATTGATCATTGCTACCTTCTTAACGTTGATTATTGTTCCGGTACTATTCTATATAGTTCACAGGATGAAATTGAGAATACGAAGGTGGCGCTCCAAACCAACCGAAGATAAAGTTAAAGCCTCTTTGAAAGATGCTGCATAATAAAAAACCCCTTTCTTTTCAGAAAGGGTTTTTTTTATGTCTATTCTTTTTAGAATTTAAATGTCGCACCACCGTTTATAATAGTCCCATTAAATCCAAATTGATTTACTTCCCAAGGATACTTAAAACGACCTCCCAGATCAGTAACAAAATCTCCCTGTGTTTCTATCTCATCAGGATAAACGTCCAGTAAGTTATTAGCAGAAGCAAACATTGAAAAATTCTTACTAAAATTATACCTTATTATTAAGTCTGTAATAATTTTTCCAGCAAATGTTTGGTCATACGCTTCATCTTCTAATGGAAGATTTGCCCCGTCTGGTCCAAGTGGAGCTCCATTTAATCCATTATTAGAATGCTGCCAGGTTACTTCACCGAAGTAAGTATTATTTAAATTAAATACCCATTTAGCTATACTGTAATCAAACCCAAGAAGAACTTTTGTCTTTGGTCTTGCAGAAACAATTCTAGACTGTTCTTTACGGTTAAAAATATCGTAACCATTTTCTCCTAATAATCCGGGAGCCTCTATTTGAAGGCCATCAGTGGAAGGGTCTACATCTTCATTATCAATAGTGGTTTCATTATAATTAGCAGCTAAAATTGCTCCTAATTTACCACTACCTAATTCAATGTTACTCAAAGTAGCAACTAAATCTGCTCCTGTAGTAGTTGTGTTAACAGCATTTACAAAAAACTTCAAACTTGTAATAGAGTTATTGACTAAGATTTGTTCAACTGGGTTAACCGAATCATCATCTCCATCAAAGCCAATTTCACCTGTAAATAATACTCGGTCTTCAACCTCGACATTATAGAAATCAGCCGAAACAGATAATTTTGGAGATATTTTATAGGTAATTCCGGCAGAAATATTTTTTGAAGTTTCTGCAGATAACTGTGGTACACCCAACCCTTCTCTTATAACGGGATCTACATTATTAAAAGTACCTTGATTTGAAACTGTACCTCCAGACACTAATGTTTGAATATTACTTAAATATATCTGGTGTAATGAAGGTGCTCTAAATCCTGTACTATAAGAAGCTCTTATGGCCCCTCGATTATCTCCTAGAATATATCTTCCATTGGCTTTCCACGAAGTATTATCTCCAAAATCACTAAAATCTTCATAGCGTACAGCTCCTCCAATAAGGAGTTCGTTTGTTAGCTCCCATTCTAAATCACCATAGACACCATAGTTATTACGAGTTGCAGAAACTGCATTGGCTGGTTGCAAGCCGGGAAAAGACTGTGCTCCAGCTCCAAAATATGAGGCTGATTCACCAGCAATAGACCTAAATCGCTCTTCTTTAGCCTCTGCACCAAAAGCAATACTTACATCGCCAAACGACCTGGATACATCAAAATTTGCAAGAAGATTATTAAAAGAATATGCTCCAACATCAAATGAGGTTGGACTATTTGCTCCAAGGTCAAGGTTTATACTACTATTTACCATGTAGTCTACAGCATTTCTACCAAAAGTTCCACTTAGGTCTACATTAAAGCCAGCCAGGTCGAATTCCACTCCTACAGTAGAATTGTTATCTCTGACCTCGGTCTCAAAAGTTGGTTGAAATCCTTGATACTCTGTACCCTCATCATGTAGTAAATTAAACTCATCCATAACCCAGTAAGGAGCTCTATATAATGCAAAACTTTTTCCTTCTCTATATGTAACACCTCCAAATGCATAGACTTTTCCTTTATTATCAGAAAAAGGAAGGCCAAAGTTAAAAAACAAATCTCCTTTATAAAGCTCAGGCTGTCCTACTGTCATACCTAAATCTGGATTTTCACTTAACCAATCACCCCAATCCGGATCATCTGCCAATACACCAAAAAGTACATCTTCGCCAGGGCTTCCTGCTCTATTTGTTTCTTCTTGTTGATAATAACCAAAAGTCAAATTCAAATACCCCCCATTTTCACCAACTGCCAATCCGGTATTAACATCTGCTCCTAAATTAAATCCATCTCCTTCTGTAGTCACTCCGGAAGTTACATTGACCGTAGTTTCTCCAACATCATCTTTAAGGACCATGTTAATTACACCTGCAATTGCATCAGATCCATATTGAGCAGAAGCTCCATCACGCAATACTTCAATTCTTTTAAGAGCAGCTGCGGGAATACTTTTTAAATCTACGCCTACTTCTCCTTTTCCGGGAGTATCATTAATATATACTAATGCGCTTTGATTTTTTCGTTTTCCATTCACCAAGACTAACGTCCTACTTGGGCCTAATCCACGAAGGTCTGCAGGATCAAAATGAGCAGTAGCATCAGAAATTGTCTGGTTTGTCGAATTGAAAGATGGTACTTTATAGGTTAACATCTTATCAACTGTGGGCTGACCTGTACTTTGCAGCTCTTCTACTGAAATATTATCAATGGGAACAAGCGAAGTGAGTACTGTTCGTGGCTTAGAACGGTTACCAACAATTACCACTTCATCCAGTACATCTCCTTCAGCCATAATAACCGAAACAGGTGAAGAATTAACATTTAACTCAACAGTAGCAAACCCTACCGAGCTAAAAACCAGTACTGTTGGGAGGGATTCTACTTCTAAAGAAAAGTTCCCGTCAATATCTGACGTTGTTCCATTTGTAGTTCCTTTTTCAATAACATTCGCAAAAGGAACAGTGTCACCATTTGGATCACTGATTTTTCCGTTAAGTGTTGTCTGAGCAAACACAAAACATGGGAAAATTAACAGTAAAAGCAAGAGTTTCCTGCAATTTGTATTGTTTTGATTCATAGTTAAGAGTTTTGATTAATCTACCGAAGGTACTAAAGATTTGTCACTTTTTTATTTATTACAGTATAATATAGACAAGGATTTCGGTAAAAAGTTAACAATCACTTAGCTAAAGTCTTAAAATTTTAAAATTTCAATGTAATCCCCACTAATCTTTTTAAATTTGCAGCCTAATTTTTTCCGACATACAATATGTACAGAACACACTCTAATGGAGAATTAAGAGCCTCAGATATAAATACAGAAGTGACCTTAGCAGGATGGGTTCAAAAAACACGTGACAAAGGTTTTATGATCTGGGTTGACCTAAGGGATCGTTACGGTATCACACAACTCATTTTTGATGAAGAAAGAACTCAAAAATCGGTAATGGAAACTGCTTCAAGATTAGGGCGGGAATTTGTGATACAAGCCAAAGGAACTGTTATTGCAAGAGAATCTAAAAACCCTAATATCCCTACCGGAGATATTGAAATATTGGTTTCTGAAGTAGTTATACTCAACGAAGCATTAACTCCTCCTTTCACTATTGAAAATGAAACCGACGGTGGGGAAGATCTACGCATGAAATATCGCTACCTTGATATTAGAAGAAAACCCGTTAGAGAAAATCTTGTTTTTCGCCATAAAGTAACCATGGCTGTACGCAATTATCTTTCGGAAAAAGAATTTGTAGAAGTAGAAACTCCTTATCTAATAAAATCCACTCCTGAAGGGGCGCGTGATTTTGTAGTTCCTTCCCGTATGAATGAAGGCCAATTTTACGCACTTCCTCAATCCCCACAAACCTTTAAGCAGCTATTAATGATAGGTGGAATGGACAAATACTTTCAAATTGTAAAATGTTTCCGCGATGAGGATCTCCGTGCAGACAGGCAGCCGGAGTTTACTCAGATAGACTGTGAAATGGCATTTGTGGAGCAGGAAGATATCTTACATACTTTTGAAGGGCTAACACGCCACTTACTCAAAGAACTTAATGGTGTGGATGTAGCCGAATTTCCAAGAATGACCTATGATGATGCCATGAAAAAGTATGGGAATGATAAACCGGACATTCGTTTTGGGATGGAATTTGGCGAATTAAATGAAGTAGCACAACACAAAGATTTCAATGTTTTTAATCAAGCTGAATTAGTTGTTGGTATTGCTGTCCCGGAGGGTAACACACTTACTCGTAAAGAAATTGATAAACTAACAGATTGGGTAAAGCGTCCACAAATAGGTGCTTTAGGAATGGTATACTGTCGTTGTAATGAAGATGGAAGTTTTAAGTCTTCGGTAGACAAGTTTTACGATCAGGACGATTTAGCAAAATGGGCAGACATAACAGGAGCTAAAGCCGGTGATTTGATATGTGTTCTTTCAGGAGACACTCATAAGGTACGTACTCAGTTAAGTGCATTGCGAATGGAGTTAGCAGAAAGAAAAGGACTCCGTAAAGCAAATGAATTTGCACCACTTTGGGTAGTTGACTTTCCTTTATTGGAATGGGATGAGGAAACAGAACGATACCATGCAATGCATCATCCGTTCACATCTCCAAAACCCGGGCAACTTGATCTTCTGGAAACTAATCCTGGTGATGTAAAAGCAAATGCATATGATCTTGTTCTTAATGGAAATGAAATTGGTGGTGGTTCAATTAGAATTCACGACAAAGAAACACAGGCGTTGATGTTTGATTATTTAGGTTTTACTCCGGAAGAAGCTAAAGCGCAGTTTGGTTTTTTAATGGATGCTTTCCAATATGGAGCTCCTCCTCACGGCGGGATCGCATTTGGGCTTGACAGGCTAGTATCTATTCTGGGTGGTCAGGAAACCATTCGTGATTTTATTGCGTTTCCAAAAAACAACTCGGGTCGTGATGTAATGATCGATGCACCTGCTGTAATCGATAATGAGCAATTAAAGGAACTAGGCTTACAACTCAACTTAAAATCGTAACTTTAAAATCCTGCTCCCGCAGGATTTTTTACACATAAAGAGATGCCTGCCCAAAAGCGAACTTTGCTTACAAGATTCCTTATCTGGCGATTGAAACATATATCGCACAAGCAGTTCATTTTTATTGTGAGTATTGTCATTGGCTTTCTATCAGGAATGGTGGCAGTCCTTATTAAAAATGGCACACATTTCATTCAGTTGTTGTTGGAAGGAAAGTTGATAAAAGAATATCACAGTGCATTTTATTTTATTTTTCCAATCATTGGCTTGACTCTCACTTATTTTATTTTAAAATATGTGGTAAGAAATAAGCCTACACAAGGTATTCCCGCTACTCTATTTGCCATCTCAAAGAAAAAAGGACTTATGAAACGGTTTCAAATGTATGGGAGTTTGCTGGCCGCACCTATTACCGTAGGTTTTGGAGGTTCGGTTGGATTGGAGGGCCCCACAGTAGCTACAGGTGCAGCATTAAGTTCTAATCTGTCCCGAATGCTTCATATGAATCAGGCAACAAGAACCTTATTGATAGGATGTGCAGCAGCAGGGGCAATGGCTTCCATTTTTAAAGCTCCTATTGCCGCAATCATTTTCGCAATAGAAGTCTTCAGTCTGGATCTTACTCTAGTATCGCTGATCCCTTTATTATTAGCTTCTATCTCGGCAAGTATTACTTCGTATTTTTTCTTCGGAAATGATGTGTTGCTACCTTTTAGTATTGAAGATAAATTCTTGCTGAAAGATATTCCGCTCTATGCTCTATTGGGAATTGTGGCTGGGTTTGTATCGATCTATTTTACTGAAACCTACGAACGTTTTCAGAAATTCTTTGAAAAAATAGGGTCTCCCATAAAACGGCTACTCATTGGTGGATTAGGTATTGGGATTCTTGTATATTTTATTCCACCTCTCTATGGTGAAGGTTTTGATGTCATTAATAATTTGGTGCAAGGAAACCCGGAGAAAGCTTTAGAAAATAATATTTTTCAGTTAGAACTCAACAGTGTATGGGTACTGGTTGCCTTATTGGGTGGTCTCGTCCTTTTTAAAGTAATTGCGAGCTCACTTACATTTGGTGCCGGCGGTGTTGGAGGTATTTTTGCACCAACTCTTTTTATGGGAAGTATTATGGGGTATTGCCTGGCTAAGATCTTAAACAACATTGGTTTTTTGACGAGTCCGGTTTCCGAAAGTAATTTTACACTAGTGGGAATGACAGGATTAATGGCCGGGGTTTTACACGCACCTCTAACAGCCATCTTTTTAATTGCTGAAGTTACAGGCGGTTATGAACTGTTTTTACCTTTAATGATTACCGCTGCTATTTCATTTTCAATTACTAAATATTTTGTCCCCCACTCCGTATATGCAATGGAACTGGGCAGAAAAGGAGAACTAATCACCCATGATAAAGATCACGCCGTACTTACCCTTATGGATATAAGGTCTGTTGTAGAGCAGAACTTCATTGCATTATATCCGGATATGACCTTAGGTGAAATTGTACATCGTGCCGTAGTTAAGTCTAACCGTAATATTTTCCCCGTTATTCATCAAGATACCGAAACTTTGGAAGGTATCATTTTGTTAGATGACCTTCGGCCTGTAATGTTCGATCAGTCACTCTACAAAGAAGTTACTGCTCGAGATCTAATGCAAAACCCATCTGCAATCATTAATTTAGCTGAAGATAAAATGACAAATGTCATGAAGAAATTTCAAGATACCGGCGCATGGAATCTTCCGGTAATTTCTGAAGGCACCTATTATGGTTTTGTATCTAAATCCAAATTATTAACTGCCTACAGAAGAAAACTAATTGATTTTTCAGGAAAATGAAATACATACTCTCTATACTGCTAATTATTGTTATCATAGGAACATGTTCTGGTTTTTATATAAAATCAGAACATGAAGCCACCGGCAACCTTATTATAGGCCTTTCCGTTGTTACAGGATTTTTTGTTTTAATGCCTCTTTTTATATATCACCGTTGGAAAAACAGAAGTGTGAAAGATTATATGCTAACTAAAGAGAACATAGAAAAAATGAGAAATTACGGTAAAGACAAGAAGCTATAAATCAACGGGTTTTTCAAAAAAAAGTTTTTTTGGTAGCTTTTGACTTCATATTTTATAGTACATTTGTTCATTATTAATTTATTTTTTTATTTACAATGGAAGGAACAGTAAAGTTTTTTAACGAATCAAAAGGGTACGGATTTATCACTAATGATGAGACCCAAAAGGACATTTTTGTACATGTAACCGGTCTTAATGGCGAAGCTCTTAACGAAGGTGACAAAGTAGAATATGTAGAAGAAGAAGGACGAAAAGGAATGGTTGCCGCACAAGTGCGAGTGATCCATGACTAAGATATATATCTTATAACTGACCAGAAAAACCCGCTATGATTCTAGCGGGTTTTTTATTTAATTCAAGTTCCGTTTTTCTATAAAAAAACGTTTCAATAATTGTGAAGATTCCTTTTCTAAAATTCCACCTGTCATTTTTGTCTTAGGATGTAATTTTGTATCCATTGCAATACACCCTCGTTGTTCATCTCTCGCTCCATACACAATCTTGGAAATCTGACTCCAAAATAATGCTCCTGCACACATCTGGCAAGGTTCAATAGTAACATATAGTGTGCAATCTATTAGATATTTTCCTCCCAGATAATTCGCTGCTGCTGTAATGGCTTGCATTTCGGCATGAGCAGTGACATCATTCAAGGTTTCCGTTAAATTGTGAGCTCTGGCAATGATCTGGTTATTGATCACAATAACAGCACCAATAGGCACTTCTCCTTTTTCATAAGCGACCTCTGCCTCAGCCAAAGCACGTTTCATAAAATAAGCGTCATCATGTGGGTTTATCAAACTCATTCATCTATATTAAAGATGGTAAAAGTACAAAAGCAAAATGTATCTTTGTGATGTGCCAAAAAAGATATTAGATACTATTCTGTTTCCTAAAGACCTTCGGAAACTAACTCCACAGGAACTCCCTCAGCTTGCCCAAGAATTGCGTGACTTTATTATTAATATTGTGGCTGTAAAAGAAGGACATTTGGGTGCCAGCTTAGGCGTGGTAGAATTGACCATTGCTCTACATTACGTTTTTAACACTCCTGAAGATATCTTAGTTTGGGATGTTGGGCATCAGGCCTACGGGCATAAAATCTTAACCGGAAGAAAAGATAGTTTTCATACCAATAGACGATTAGGTGGTTTAAGCGGTTTTCCAAAAATGAAGGAAAGTGAATACGATACTTTTGGTACCGGACACAGCAGTACGGCAATCTCAGCAACGCTGGGAATGGCAATTGCCGCGCAATTGGCAGGTGATGCCGAAAGGCAGCATATTGCCGTAGTAGGTGATGCATCTATTGCCAGTGGAATGGCCTTTGAGGCCTTAAACCATGCAGGTGTAACAGATACCAATCTATTAGTGATCCTAAATGACAATGCTATTGGTATTGACCCCAGCGTAGGTGCCCTAAAGGCGTATTTAACAAAAGTAAATTTAGACGGTGCTCCGGAAACAGACAATATTTTTGAAGCACTTAATTTTGACTATTCCGGTCCAGTGGACGGACACAATATTGCTGAACTGATTTCAGAATTAAATAGGCTGAAAGAAGTTAAAAGGCCTAAACTACTCCATGTTATTACCAAAAAAGGAAAAGGACTAAAACAGGCAGAAGAAAATCAAGTAGTCTATCATGCTCCCGGAAAGTTTAATGCAGAAACCGGGGAGTTACTTCCAAAAAAAAATGAAAAACTCCCTCCTAAGTTTCAAGATGTGTTTGGAAAGACTATCGTGGAGCTTGCTTCAAAAAATAAAAAGATCATTGGAATTACTCCCGCAATGCCCACGGGAAGCTCCTTAAAATATTTAATGGAAGAATTTCCAAACCGTGCTTTTGATGTAGGGATAGCCGAACAACATGCAGTTACTTTTGCAGCAGGCCTTGCAACACAAGGGTTGCAGGTATTTTGTAATATTTACTCTACTTTTTTACAACGAGCTTACGATCAGGTAATTCACGATGTGTGCCTGCAAAAGCTCCCTGTTATCTTTTGTTTGGATCGTGCAGGAATTGTTGGGGAAGATGGTGCTACACATCACGGCATTTTTGATCTGGCTTATTTACGCTGCATCCCAAACCTAATCATTTTTGCACCTAGAGATGAAATAGAACTTCGCAATATTTTATATACCGCGCAATTAGGATTGAAATCACCAATTGCTATTAGATATCCGCGTGGAAGAGGAAGTGTCTTAAATTGGAAACAGCCATTTTCAAAAATTGAAATAGGCAAGGCTGAAGAATTAAAAAAAGGTGAAGCCATAGCGGTTTTAACAATAGGAACTTTAGCCGGTAATGTAAAAGAAGCTATTGCCGGAATTTCAGATTCTGAAAAAATAGCCTGCTATGACATGCGTTTTGTAAAACCTTTAGATGAAGAATTACTCCATAAAATTTTCAAAAAATATAGAACCGTCATTACTATAGAAGATGGAGTTGTTATAGGTGGTTTTGGAAGTGCTATTACCGAATTCTCAGCAAAAAACAAGTACTCTAATACTATTAAAATTTTTGGAATTCCAGATGTATTTCCAGAACATGGAACCGTACATGAGCTTCACGATTTAGCAGGGATCTCAACAGAAAAAATAAAACAAAGCCTGGAAAAATTACTTTCTACTGCAGAATAAATTATAAATCTCCTTTGATCTTTTTGAAAGTCTGCACTGCATTTCCATCGGTAAGTCCCGAAATAAACCCGCAACATTTCATTAAATAGGTATACACAGATTGATTTCTATCGAGGTCGTTTTCAAAACTCTTTAAAAGTAACTTATCATAATGACGCTCATTTCCATTTAAATAATTTTCAATAGATATTGTATAGGCGTCCAGTAAGGTGGAAAGAATATTATAACCTGCTATTTCTTTATCTATCACTTCGGTACTTTGGTACACTTTTTCAACACTTATTTTGATGATATCATCTATTTGCGCTTTATAATTGCTTTTATCCAAAAGAGCTTCAGAAAAAGTCCCTTTTAATATAGCCTCCTCGTTGGTAAGAAAAATAGATGTAGCTTCAGCTATCAATGTATTAATTGCTAACGACCTAAGATACGCCAGTCTATCAGAAGCTTGTGTTAATGCATTGTATTTCTTCGTATTGATACTGTCTTTCACCAGTTTAATAAAGTATTCCAGTGCAAATTCCTCCTCGATCAGGCCTAAATTAATTCCATCTTCAAAGTCAATGATCGTATAACAAATATCGTCAGCAGCTTCCACTAAAAACGCTAAAGGATGACGGTGATAGGTCAGGGGTTTTTTGTCTTCCTGTTTCAGCAATCCCAATTCCAGAGCAACTTCATTAAAAAATGCTGTTTCAGATTGAAAAAATCCATATTTTTTATCTGCAATATGGTCCGTCGGTTTTTTGGGTAATGATTCTTTTGGATACTTCATAAAAGCACCTAAAGTTGCATACGAAAGCCTCAAGCCTCCATTCACTCCATTTTTAGATTCAGTTAGTATTTTAAAACCATTGGCATTTCCTTCGAAGTCTACCAAATCCTGATATTCTTTTTGAGTTAACTGTAATTGAAATCGTTTTCCTTTTCCATTTAAAAAATAATCGCCAATTGCTTTTTCACCACTATGCCCAAAAGGAGGATTCCCTATATCGTGTGCTAAAGCGGCAGCAGCAACGATTGCACCAAAATCATTGAAATGATGACCATGTAAGGTCTGCAAATGAGGGTGTTTTTCGAGCACTGCTTTTCCAACAGTACGTCCTAAAGAACGACCCACGACAGAAACTTCCAGGCTGTGTGTTAGACGTGTATGTACAAAAGATGTTTTGGACAACGGTATTACCTGTGTTTTGTCTTGAAGGCTTCTAAAAGCTGAAGAAAAAATTACCCGGTCAAAATCTACTTCAAAACCTAAACGGGTTTCATCTTGCTCAATTCGTAATCTCTTATTTATATCACCCTGACGGCGTAAAGACAGAAGCTGTTCCCACTGCATCATAGTACTAAAAATTTGCTATGCAAGATACTATTTATAAAAACCATATCAAGAAAAATTACAATGTTAAATGATTAACATTTAGGTAACCTTCTTATGACAAATTGGTAATCTGAACTTTACAATGCCTTTACATTAACTCGGTTTCTTTGCATCAGAAATTAATACAAAAATGAAGCAATTATTTACTATTCTACTTTTATGTTTTACAGCATTTTCATTCGCTCAGGGAACTGGTTCTATTGTAGGTAAATTAACAGATAAAGACTATAACAACGATCCTCTCCCTTTTGCAAATATATTAATTAAAGATACCGGTAAAGGAGTAACATCGGATATTGATGGTTTATATGCTATTGAAAATGTAACACCTGGAGTATATACTGTAGTTTTTAGTTTTGTTGGTTATGAAACTGTAGAAATAAACAATGTAATAGTAGAAGCAAATAAAGTAACCACTGTAAATGTCCCTATGGGTGCCAGTGCAGCTGCTCTTGATGAAGTAGTCATCAAAACCTCAACAAAAAGAGAAAGTGTAGTTGCCCTTTTGATAGAACAAAAAAAGGCAGTTGAAATTAAAGAAAGTATAGGGGCCCAGGAGATGGGAAAACTGGGTATAAGTGATGCCTCTTCTGCTACTACAAAAATTTCCGGTGTCAATAAAACAGATGGTTCCGGAGATGTATTTGTTCGTGGTTTAGGAGATCGTTATTTATCCACTACTTTGAATGGATTACCCATACCGTCTGATGATATTGAAAGAAAAAATATTAACCTTAGCCTTTTCCCTACCAGACTTATCCAAAGTGTTTCGGTTAGTAAAACAACTTCTCCGCGAATTTCCGCAGATCAGTCTTCTGGAAATATAGATATTAGCTCCAAAGAACTAAATAATAGCAAGGTCTTATCAATTAGCTTAAGTGGATCGGCCAATACAAATGTAATGTCGGATGGTGTTTCCGATAACTACAAAGGATCGGCCAATAGCAGCGACCTTTCATTTGGATTTTACTCCAGTGACCTGAATGCAAGAGATGCCATTACTCAACAAAGCTGGAATCCAGAGATAATAGATACCCCTATAAATCGTTCTTTTGGATTAAGTGCAGGGACAAAAATTGGAGGGAATTTACGTGTCTTGGTTACTGCCGGACAATCTGATAACTATGAATATCGAGAAGGGGTGTTCAGGCAATATCGATCTAACTTTATTGATGATATTATTCCTGATGCGATTACGTGGTCCAGAACTATTACAACTTCGGGTTTATTTCATTCAGAATACAAAGTTGATGATAACAACGATTTACAGTTTAATACACTGTTTATTAATAAAATTCAGGATAATGTATTTGAAGGTGGCAGAGCAGGGACAGCCATTATTTTTGAAGAGACCGATCCCACAGAAGGATTATTTCAATTTATCCGTGATCAGAACCTTAAAAAGACACTACTTTCCGTTTCACAATTAAGTGGCACTCACAATATTTCAGAAAAAAATGCACTTGATTGGGCTGCCGGATACAATTTCTTGAGTGCAGATGAACCCAAAAGAATTAGAAATGAAGTAAACTTCAATGAAGATATTGTTCAATTAGGGCGTACAGGTGGTTTTCAGCAAAGAAAAAGTTTTCAAAAAATAGAAGATATAGAGTATAACGGACGCCTGGAAGATACTCACAAGTTTTATGAAACAGATACAAATTTATTCCAGGTAACAGCAGGTCTTAATTTCAGAAATAAGACAAGAGATTTTAAATCTCAATTCTTTGGTGTGGAAGAAGTATTTACCAATGCCATCAACCCGGAGTCCATTGACCTTATATCTGATATTTTTACACAATCAAGATTTGACAATGGTATTCTAAAATTAAATACACTTCGTGCAGACCTGTACGAAGGTGAATTAAAATCAATTGCCGGTTATATAGACTTCATAGGCACCATTGGTAACTTAACTGTAGAAGCAGGCGTACGTTATCAAAATGATGACATCAGCGTGAACTTTGATGTTGGAAACTTTCCCGGAAGAATAGGTAGTACCGCTAAAGAGTATCGCAGACTTTATCCTTCAATAAATTTGAAATATGCTATTAATGACGAGCATAGTATCCGTTTCGCTAATAGCACCACTACTACTTTACCCGAATTTAAGGAAATTGCTCCTTTTGAATATGTTTCTCAGGTGGGCCAGGTAACCCGTGGAAATCCAGATATTGAAGCATCTATTAATTATAACTATGACTTAAAATGGGAGTACTTTCCTTCCAGTGATCAACTGGTTTCGGTTACAGGGTTTTACAAAAAAATAGAGGATCCTATTAATAAAGTACAAGATAGAGGTTCTGCAGGAGTGTTCTCTTATTTTAATTCTGCTAATAAAGCAGAAGTTTACGGAATTGAGCTAGAAACAAGGATTAATATCTTAAACCAGGAAGGTAAACCGAGTTTAAAAACAAATCTGAATATTTCCAGAATGTGGCATGAGCAAGACTTGTTGGAGATATTTGACGAGGATGGAAATTTTGTGAGAACTTTCAGATATAAAGGGCTCACAAAAACAGACCTTCAAGGGGCATCGGACTGGATAGTGAATACCACGCTTAATTTTTCAACGAATACTGAAAATCCTTTTGAAGCTGTTATAACCGGGAACTATACTTCCGATAAAGTGTATGCGCTAGGAGCTCCCGAAATACAAACTTCCAGTGATATAAATTATAATGATGCGATTGTGGAAAAAGGTTTTATACGCTTAGACCTTCTTTTAAATAAAGAAATAAATGACCATTTAAAAGTAGGCCTTTCCGGAAAGAATTTATTAGATCCTGAAATAAAAAGAACTCAATTGATACGCCCAAGTACAACAGGAATTGAAACAGAAGAAACGGTTCTTTCCTATACAAAAGGGCTTCAAATAGGCTTTAATGTTAACTACTCTTTTTAAAATAATTAATGTTCAACTCAATTAAAAAAATCATGAAAAACTTTAAAACAATAGCGACACTATTTGCTGTTTTGGCAATGCTAATCATAACAGGTTGCAGCAGCAGTGATGATACAGTTATCGTTGATGATGAACCGACCGGAAGTTCAGACTTAAGTGGTGACTTAACTGAAGACAGAGTTCTTGACCCTTCAATAGAATATGCAATAACTGCACCTTATCTGGTAAAATCCGGTGCTAAATTAACCATACCGGCCGGAACCGTTATTGTTTCTGAAACCGGAACTGACAGATATATTGCAGTTGAGCAAGGAGGTGAAATTGATATTCAAGGTACTGCCAACCTTCCTGTTATAATGCGATCTGCAAACAGTAGCCCAGGAGACTGGGGTGGTTTGCTTATTTGCGGTGAAGCAAGAACTACAGAAGGCGTAGACGCTACAGCCGAAGTTGGCGGCCTTATCTATGGCGGAACCAACGATGGTGATAGTTCAGGAAATATTGATTATCTAATTATAAAAGGTGCAGGAGCTCAAATAAATAATGATTCTCAATACAACGGATTAACACTTTATTCTGTTGGTTCTGGTACTACTATTGACAATGTTGCTCTTGTTGACGGAGCGGATGACGGTGTTGAATTCTTTGGAGGAACCGTTTCCGTAAATAACCTCTATCTTGAAAATAACGAGGATGATGCTGTGGATTGGACCGAAGGATGGAACGGAACTGTTACCAATACTTATGTACTTCATACAATCGACGGTTTCTCTACTGCTGTTGAAGCTGACGGCGACAATAATAATCCAAAACTTGTAAATTTCACTGCCAGCTCCACTACAGGAGGTACTGCTTTGCAATTTAAAAAGGAATCCGGTGCTACTATTACAGGACTTTCATTAACAGGTTACGAAACCTCAATTGACATGAAAGATGATGGCCCGCTTACCAATGTGGTCATTGATGGTGAAGCTGGAGATCCAAACGCAACTTATATTGCTCCTCCAACTGTTGATGTAGCTATTTTTAGTTGGGTAAATTCCAACCAATCCGGCCAGGAATTTACTATCCTTGAAGGTAGTGTTACCGAAACTGTAACTTTGGACCCAAATACAAAATACCTTCTTAACAATTCATATATAGTGCAAGATGGTGGAAAATTGATCATTCCTGCCGGGACTAAAATAACGGCACGTGATGCAGGGACAGAAGTATACATTGCTGTATTAAAAGGAGGTAAAATTGAAATAAACGGTACAAGCTCAAATCCAGTTGTCATGTCTTCTCAAGCTGCTCAACCAGGAGATTGGGGTGGTTTAACCATCTGCGGTGATGCCCCAACAACCGAAGGTGTAAACGCTACTGCCGAAGTAGGTGGTTTCATCTACGGGGGTAACAACCCTAATGATGATTCCGGTAATATAGACTATCTGGTTATTTTAGGAACAGGAGCTCAAATTAACTCTGACTCTCAATACAATGGAGTTTCACTATATGCAGTTGGAGATCAAACATCTATAAACAACCTGGCCGTAATTAACGGTGCTGATGATGGTATTGAATTTTTTGGTGGGACTGTTAGTGCTACTAATCTGTATTTTGAAAACAATGAAGATGATTCTGTGGACTGGACCGAAGGATGGAACGGAGGTATCACTAATACTTATGTTTTGCACGAGATCGATGGTTTCTCTACTGCTATTGAAGCCGATGGTGATAATAACAACCCTTCTATTACTAATTTCACTGCCATGTCATCTACAGGTGGTACAGCTTTACAATTCAAAAAAGAGTCCGGAGCTACTTTAACAAATGTTCTACTTACAAGTTATGATACAAATGTAGATATGAAAGATGATGGGCCAATAGGCAATATAATTGTGGATGGTACCCCAATGACCTCTCCTGTTGATGATGTATTTAACGGCACTGCTGTAGATATCTCCGGTTGGGACTGGATCAATACTAGATTATAATCATAAGATTTTCTTATAATTTATTCTATTAGCCAAAAAGAGCTTCTTTATAAGAAGCTCTTTTTTATTGTAGTGTGTTTTAAAATTATTTTGCTCTTAACAATGAAAAGTTTAAACATCAAATGATACACTACCGTTACTAATATCGTACATAGCACCAACAATCATTATCTCGTTATTTCTTTCCATTTCAGATAAAATAGGGCTTTCCTTCCGAATGTTATCTATGGTTAATTGTACATTTTTTGTAGCAACAGTGTCTACAAAATCCAAATTATTTGAATTCCTGAGAGCGGCATCTTTAGGTTCTGTAACTGCCTCTACTGCCGGTTCAATCTTTTCGATCAATTTTGTAAGATTTCCAAGTCGGGCATGGTCACATGCACCCTTCACTGCACCACAACTGGTATGACCCATTACTACTATTAGCTTAGTTCCTGCCAGTTTACATGCAAATTCCATACTACCTAAAATATCTTCATTTACAAAATTCCCTGCAATACGAATACTAAATATATCTCCAATCCCCTGGTCAAAAACCAATTCTGCAGAGACTCTGGAATCGATGCAGCTTAAAACTGTAGCAAATGGGAACTGCCCTTCGGTAGTCTCATTTACCTGCTGTAATAAATTTCTATTTGCACTTAAATTGCTTTGAAACCTTTGGTTTCCATCTTTTAAATATTGCAATGACCTTTTAGGAGTCATTGTCGCTTGTGTTTCTTTTGTATGTGCTTTCATTCTTTTTTCTTTTATAATTTTTAATCTAGATATTTGTCTTTTACATTTTTATTAATCCATACCAGGCAATCTTTAAAGTTTTTAAAAATATGCTCCGGTGGAATAAGGTCCGGTATAATATCGATACGCTCCAACATATACCTAGGCTGTTTTAGTACATCTACTAACAGTACATTTATGCCTCTTCTTGAAAGGTCTACCAGAATGTCTTCCATAGCGTATAGCCCAGATTGATCAATATATTGCATTCTGTCCATTCTTATGATTACCGCAGAAGCGGTTTCAGGAATTTGAGAAGCTAATTGCTGGAACTCGCTTGTAGAACCAAAAAATAAAGGTCCTTTTATATGCTTAATGAACACTTCTTCTTTTAGTTCTTCAGGGAAATTATGTTCATCGTCCCATGCTTTTTCTTTCAGCAATGTTTTCACATCAGATCTTTCTGCTGTAAGATCTCCCATCTTCTTCATAAACATAAGAGATGCAATCACCAATCCTATCCCTACTGCATATACCAAATTCCAAACAGAAGACAGAATCAATACCGTAAGCATAATTATCACTTCGGCTCTTGGCATGTTAGGGATCGCTCTTAATCCTTTGTAGTCCATTACACCAATTCCTACCGTAATCAATATTCCTGCTAATACTGCTGCAGGAATTTGTGATGCTACAGGCCCTAATGACAACAAAATAATGAACAACAAAACACCAGCAATCATTCCGGATAATCTTGTTTTCCCACCAGATTTTATATTTACTACCGTTCTAATAGTAGCCCCTGCTCCGGGAATTCCTCCAAAAAACGCTCCAATACTATTTCCAATTCCTTGCCCTACAAGTTCTTTATTAGGCTTATGTTTAGTTTTGGTCATATTATCTGCTACCACAGAAGTTAATAATGAGTCAATAGCGCCAAGTAAAGCGAGTGTAAGTGCCGTAAATATATACGGTGTAACACTTGCTAAGCTGAAATCGGTGAATATTTCCAAATTAGGAATTGGCAATCCACTGGGAATCTCCTCTATAGGGCGATAGTTTAATTTAAATCCATAGGCAATTCCGGACATAACCAATAAAGCTACCAATGTACTTGGCACTACTGTAGTAATCCGTTTAAAACCATAAATAATTAAAATAGTCCCTAACGCTAATAGCAGTTCTAACCAATTGATGTTATTCAAGGCTTTCGGGAGCATTTTAATTGCTCCTATTACTCCGGAAGCATCAGCTGCTGCCAGCGTTTGAGATTCTTTAAGGATATCTTCCTGACTAATAGTTTTTGCCCTTTTAATGGTTTCTTTAAAGTCTTCCAATACCAATATCCCTTCACCAGCCTCTTCTTTTAAAATATTATCCAATATGATCTCTTCAGCCATAGGCTTATATTGATTTACATATTCGGAATCCTCTTTCGGATAGTATCCAATTGACGGAAGAATTTGTGTCACCAAAATAATGATCCCAATAGCTGTCATAAATCCTGAAACAACAGGATAGGGTATATACTTAATATATTTCCCCAAACCAATGGCTCCTAGCCCTATTTGCATTAATCCGGCTAACAGGAATACTGTTAAAATAACCGGTAGTGCTTTATTTACATCTCCATCATTAAGAGCAATTATCCCAGCTATTACTACCATACTAACAGCAGTCATAGGTGCGGTTGGGCCGGAGATTTGGGTATTGGTACCACCAAATAGGGCGGCAAAGAAACTTACAAAAATTGCCCCATATAACCCTGCGCTTGGGCCTAATCCAGAGCTTACTCCAAAAGCTAATGCCAGAGGCAAGGCTACAATTCCAGCTGTAATTCCTCCAAATAAATCACCCCTAAAGTATTTTAAATTAAATAGATTTTTCATTGTATTTATAATAAATAAATTTTTAATCAACCTCTATTTTGTAATAAAGGCTAAGTTATAAGTTGAAATAAATATTTTTAAAAAAATTAAATAATAAACTCCGGAGGGGGGAGATGTATTTTTGAAGTATAAGTGGATGAATCCTCCAAATAAAAAATAAAATGAATATTCTCTTTAAGGCAATGATTTAAAGAAACCTCCGAAAATGGATTTATAAGTATTTTATTCTCTTCAATGCCTTTTTCGGTCTTATTTTGAGATTCTTCTTCAGCAAAATCTATTAAAACTATTACATCCGGTTCCAGGTCCAGCATATTCAAAAATGAAGGGGCCAGCATTGAAAACAGTAATGAAAATGAAAATAAAATTACCGTAAAAGATTTCAACATATTATTTATCCGGTTTCAGCAAATATAATTGCAAATATCCTTTTTAGATATTGAATATTTGTTAAAAAACCTTTAAAATAGATGTTCTAATGAATTAGGTTTTATTTTTCAACTAAAGGCTAACAATGTTTAGTAAATAGCAAAGAAGTGTATATGATGTAATAAGTTATGGATAAAAAAAGCGCCAATATTGGCGCTTCTATATAAAAAAGAATGTTTTTAATTAATTGGAAACAATACGGGTGTCTGTCACCTCCCATGTTTTAACTTCGTTGATTTTAGCACTTTCATATGTTACTTCTTTCATAACGTCTCCCTGATAAAAAAACCATGTCCCTACTTTTTCACCATTATCATATTGAGCTACTGCTGTTTTATTACCTAAGGTATCATAACTAATCCATTCACCTTGAAGTTTATTGTCTTTAGTATAAAAGCCGGTCTGAGAAATAGTGCCATTTTCATGATAAAGTGTCGCTTCTATGACATCATCATTTAGAATATACGTATCCTTTTTTGTTTCTTGTCCAAAAGCTATTCCTACAGTAAGAAGGGTCACTAAGATCACAATTATTTTTTTCATATCAAATAGCATTTTCATTAATAACTCAAAGATACAAAATACGTAACAATTACGAAAGGTTTACATAACATTAAATTTACATTAGCCTTATAACTTATTGATAATTAATTATATATAGATTAAGATTTAACATTGGGAATTGTAAAAACTATATTATATTCTTAATGTTTTTTTAATATTCTCTTTACTATAACACCATGTAAGTGTATTTTATTTGTAGCACATCTTTTAAATATCGTTTAGTTTTTGTCAACTAGATTTTAAAAGTGTAGGGCTATCCTTTGGGGTAGCCTTTCTTGTTAAAATATGGATCTTCACAGCATTACAACTAAAATTTTCTTTTTTATTTACCTGGTCTTAACGTTAACTTAACATTAGTGTTGGTTATTTGTAGCGACAAAAACTTTAAACGATTTTTAATGAGACTACATTACTTAGTCTTTGCAGTAGTATTTCTTTCTTTATTCACTGCAAATTCACAAGAAATTACTGAAACAAAATTTGGAAAAGGAATGCTTAATCTGGTTGCTAAGGACAGCTCCTGGAGTGTTAAGTTTGCACCTCGTATTCAATTTAGAGCTATGTCTCAATGGGATCATGATGGAGACACATATGGAAAGCCTGAACAAAACTTTTTAATTCGGAGAGCCCGTCTAAAATTTAATGGTTTTGCTTTTTCCCCAAAACTAAAATACAAACTGGAATTAGGTTTATCGAATAGAGATATTTCCGGAGCCAATCAGTTTAACAGTAACGCCCCCAAGTATATATTAGATGCTGTTATCATGTGGAATTTTTACGAAAATTTTGAATTATGGGCAGGACAGACAAAACTTCCGGGGAATGTGGAGCGTGTGGTCTCTTCGGGGAATCTTCAGTTAATTGACCGTTCTTTACTTAATAGCCGTTTCAATATTGATCGTGATTTAGGAATACAAATACGCCACCATACAATGCTTTCAGAAAAATTCATGATCCGTGAAAAATTGGCTCTTTCTCAGGGGGAAGGACGCAACATAACTACTGGAAACTTAGGCGGCCATCAATATACCGCAAGATTAGAATTGCTTCCTTTTGGGAAGTTTAAAAGCAAAGGAGATTATACTCAAAGTGATCTAAAACGCGAACAAACTCCCAAACTGATGTTAGGAGTTACATACGACTACAATCAAGATGCTGTAAAAACCCGCAGCAACCAAGGTTCTTATATGTTTACCTCCACAGGGTTTTACGAAACAAATATCACTACACTTTTTATTGATGCTGTATTTAAATACAAAGGGTTCTCTTTTATGGGAGAATTTGCCAATCGCGATGCGGACGCTCCTATTGCCGTTGAGACAGACGGAACCCCGGCAGTAGATGATGATGGAAATCCAACTGATGACATTGTAGTAATAGGGAATGCTGTCAACCTTCAAGCTGGTTATTTGTTTAGCAATAACTATGAGGTGGCAGGGAGGTTCACTAGCTTAGATTTTGACAATGTTACCGGAAGGGCAATGCAAGAACAATACACCTTAGGTGTTTCAAAATATATCGTAGGTCATAAATTGAAAGTTCAATCTGATGTCAATTATACTACCGTAGGTGGTGATCAGGACAGCATTGAATTTAGGTTAGGTTTTGACCTGCATTTTTAAATGATAATAGATAACAATTTGGTAACAATCAAACTCATTTTAATTGAGACATTTGCACCACAATTAACTACTAATTACAATGGATAATATTTATTTATTAATGCTTGTTGCCCTTGCTGCACTAGCTGTTGCCGACCTTGTTGTTGGCGTAAGTAATGATGCTGTTAACTTTTTAAATTCTGCAATTGGTTCTAAAGCAATCTCTTTTAGAACTATCATGATTGTAGCCAGTTTAGGTATTTTTATAGGAGCGGTTTTCTCCAGTGGAATGATGGAGGTGGCCCGTAAAGGTATCTTTATACCCGGGGAATTCTATTTTGAAGAGATCATGATCATCTTTATGGCAGTAATGATAACCGATATATTGCTGTTAGATTTCTTTAACACCTTAGGCATGCCAACTTCAACAACAGTTTCTATTGTTTTTGAATTACTGGGAGCAGCCGTTGTTATGGCCTTGATAAAAATTAGTGCTTCAGATTCTCAAACGTTTGCTGATCTTGGAAGTTATATAAATACTGCTAAAGCCACTGAAATTATTACCGGCATACTTCTTTCGGTAGTTATTGCATTTAGTGTCGGAGCTCTGGTACAATGGTTATCTCGTTTGATTTTTACATTTCACTATGAGAAAAAGATTAAAAACTTTGGGGCTTTATTTGGTGGCGTAGCTTTAACTGCTATTGGGTACTTCATATTTATGAAAGGACTAAAAGGAACGCCATATTATGGTGACTTTAAAAATATTTTAGAAGAGCAAACGCTATTACTTGTTGCCGGAAGTTTTGTTTTCTGGACATTGTTCTCTTTCCTCTTCATGAAAGTTTTCAAAAAAAGCATTCTTATATTTGTTATTGCTGTCGGGACCTTTGGTTTAGCTCTGGCTTTCTCCGGGAATGACCTGGTAAACTTTATAGGTGTCCCTATGGCAGCATACCACTCTTATGAAGCATGGGCTGCATCAGGTGAATCTGCTATGGCATTTTCAATGGATGTACTTGATAAAAAAGTGCCGGCAGAGCCATTACTATTATTTATTGCCGGAGGGGTAATGGTAGTTACACTTTGGTTCTCCAAAAAGGCCCGTACCGTAGCTGATACTGAAATTGGCTTGTCCAGACAAGGAGAAGCCTATGAAAAGTTTAATCCTAATATGTTGTCACGTACTGTTGTTAGGGGAAGTACAAAACTAGTTTCTCTACTTGGTGCTGTCATTCCACAAGCAACACAAGATAAAATCAACTCCAGTTTTGAAAAACCTGTGGTTAACTTACCGAAGCATAAAACGTATGAGTTGCCAGCATTCGATATGATTCGTGCTTCCATCAACTTGATGGTGGCAGGTGTGCTTATCTCTATTGCAACATCTATGAAATTACCCCTGTCTACCACCTATGTAACTTTTATGGTAGCCATGGGAACCTCGTTAGCAGACAGGGCCTGGGGTAGAGAAAGCGCTGTATATCGGGTGGCAGGTGTATTGAATGTAATTGGAGGGTGGTTCTTTACTGCCTTTAGTGCTTTTGTTGCTGCTGGAACATTAGCTTATATTATTTATCTGGGAAAAGGTGTTGCAATTGCAATATTACTGTTATTAGCTATAGCGTTGTTGATTAGAAATTATATTTCGCACAAAAAGAAATCTAATGCTAATGCAATTATTCCTGCGGATGGATTGAAAAAAGCAGAAAGTAATACGGTACAAGGAATCATTGAAGAGAGTGCTGACAATGTTTCCAAAGCAGTTTCAAGAACCAATAAAATCTATTCTTCGATTATTAGCGGGTTAGCAAAACAGGATGCCGGCAAGTTGAAAAAGAGTAAAGAACGTGTTACCAAATTAAGTGATGAAGTTGATGAATTACGCGATAACATTTTCTATTTTATTAAAAATCTTGACGAGACCAGCGTACGAGGTAGTAACTTCTATATACTAATATTGGGTTACCTCACAGATGTAACTCAATCTTTAGAATATATTGCCAAGGTAAGCTATAAACACATTAATAATAACCATAAAGCCTTACGATTTAATCAAATTAAAGACCTACAGGAAATTGATTCTTCCTTTGAGCATCTTTTAAAAGATATTGAGTCAATCTTCGACAACCGTGAATTTGAAAAACTAGATGACATTCTTGTTAGGAAAAGCAGAGCGTTTGATGATCTATCTGAAATGATCGAAAAGCAAATTACCAGAACCAGAACAGAAGAGTCCAGTCCTAAAAACACAACACTCTACTTTAGTCTCTTATTAGAGACTAAAGATTTGGTTACTGCGCTAATGAATTTAATGGAAGAATACTATAAGAGCTATAACAAAGACTAGTAGTTTTCTTTAAAGCAATCAAGCCCTCACAATTTTCAGTAATAGGAAATTGTGGGGGTTGTTTTATTTATCTCCATTCTCCAAAAGGGTATCTCGTTGACCGTATAATAGCTCTGCAATAGCAATGAGCTTCTTGATAGTGTCATTTACATTGTCGTTATCATTTACCAATGAAGACCCCATATCTACAGTAATAAGATTATCCCTAATCAATGTATCAATAGACTCATTTGTTTGATGTATTTCATTTCGAGCTTCTTCTTTCAAAGCAATCAACTTAATATAATATTCTTCTTTTTCTTCTTGTGTTCTGAACAAGTAAATAACACGTAAGACTTTTGCAATTTTCTTTCTGAATTTATCGTATTCTTTTCGAATATATTTATTATCAGAGTTTAGATAAGTAGAAGCATTTCTTCCTAATGCATCAACATTTCTAATGATTTCAACCATCTTTCTGTTAGCAATCTTTATTTCAGAAACCTGATTGTTTTGACTTTCGCTTAATTTTAGCATGCTTTGCCCTCTTGTTGCATAACTGATTATTTCACCATAAATTTTCTTAACCTTAGTATAATACAATTCATCAACATTGGCCTTTAGGTCTTCTTTAGAATGCTTCACAATTTTTTTGATCTTCACATCAGATTTAATATCCTCCCTATGGATATTAAGTGCGTGTGCGACAATTTCAAATATGGCATTTTTATATAGGTATTTAGACTCGTTTATCAATGAAGCGATAAGCGTTTCAGGGTATTTTAATACTTCTTTTGTTAAAAATTTAGGCTCATCAATTTCTTTTGCAGGTTCAAGTTTAAACGGGACCATTCTTTCAACAACTTTTGCTATTGGCTTAATAAACCACAGTAATAAAAATGTATTTGAGATATTAAAAATGGTATGAAATAAAGAAATAGCTACCGGTATAGCTCCTGCGCTTACATAAGGTGAGTTAGACCCTGTTTGTATGACGACCCACGTCACTAACTTTAAAAAAGGGTAGAATAAGATCAACACCCATAGTACGCCTACAATATTAAATAACAGGTGCGCCCTTGCTGTTCGTTTCGCATGAAAATTTGCAACTACTGCTGCTAGGTTCGCTGTGATTGTCGTACCTATATTCTCTCCCAAGACCATAGCTGCGGCCAACTCAAAAGGAATCCATCCCTGTGCGGTCATGATAAGTGTAAGTGCCATAGTCGCACTGGAAGACTGTATAATTACTGTTAATAATGTTCCTATTAATAGAAAAATCAAAACCGACCAAAACCCCAGATCCGTATAATGAGTTAGAAATTCAAGAATCTCCGGGTTTTGTTTTATATCCGGTACGGCATCTTTTAAAAACTGAAGTCCAATGAAAAGTACCGAAAAACCAATAATGAAGATCCCCCAATTCTTAATACTTTCTTTTTTTGCAAATGTAAATGCAAATCCAAACCCTACGAGGGGTAATGCAATTGCACTCATACTTACTTTAAACCCCAATATTGTAATAAGCCAGGCCGTTATAGTAGTTCCTATATTGGCACCCATAATAACACTTATTGACTCTGTAAGTGTAAGTAATGAAGCATTAGAAAAGCTTACCACCATGAGGGTTGTTGCAGAAGAAGATTGAATTATTGACGTAATAAAAAACCCTGTGAATATCCCCAAAAACCTATTAGAGGTCATGGTGGCAAGTATCTTTCTCATTCTGTCACCTGCCAAGTTCATGAGTGCATCACTCATCACTTTCATTCCAAAAAGAAATAGCCCTAATGATCCAAACAATTGTAATAAATCAGTAAAGCCATAGTTCATATATCGTAGTTTTTGTCACTATAAATGTATTGATTATCTTATACTTCAAAATGATAAATATCATATAATGAGGGCTATATTCTATATCATAACACTTTTTACTGCTTTTTGTTCAATAGGTCAAAATTTAACCGGCCCCAAATTACTTGCTAAAAGTATTGAGTATCATGACCCAAACGGAAACTGGAATTCATTTAATGGTGTTTTATTTGTCACTATGGAAACCCCTAAGAACTCCAATAGAGATAATGAAATAATAATCAATCTTCCTAAAGAATATTTCTACCTTAAAGCAACAAGAGATACTATCATTACAGAATATACTTTAGAGAAAGATATTTGCACTATAGGTTTCAACGGAAATACAAATCCTTCCGAAGCAATTCTAAAAGAACATAACTTAAGTTGTGACAGAGCAACTTTATACAAGAATTATTATACCTATTTGTACGGCCTACCTATGAAACTGAAAGATCCGGGAACTATCGTTCATGAAAAAATAGAGCAAAAGAAATTTAAAGGAAAAGATTATCTTGTTTTGAAGGTAACTTATGACGAAGCTACAGGTAAGGACGTTTGGTTCTTTTATTTTAATCCTAAAACCTATGCGATGGAAGTCTATCAATTCTTCAAAGGAGATCCTTCTAAGGAGGGAAAGGATACGGGAGAATATATATTACTTACTGAAGAAGTTATTATTAATGAAATCAAAATGCCAAAAAACAGAGCATGGTACTATAATAAAGGTGATAAATATTTAGGGATTGATAAATTGAAGCAATAAAAAAGGAAGGCGATTTGCCTTCCTTTTTATAATTAAAACACTTAAAAATTTAAGACCCACACATCAAGCAATCATCATCTTCATCTGCAGTACGAGACTTAGTTAACATTTCACGTAGTTCCTGAGGCGTCAACGGTTTGTTGGATACGGCTGAAGTCGCATCTACCGTAGTAGCTTCAGCTGTGGCAACGGGTTCTTTCTTTGTTTCACTTTTAAGTGTAAACTTAATAGCATCCACAGCACTCTTGGTACGTAAGTAATACATTCCTGTTTTTAAACCGCTCTTCCATGCATAAAAATGCATCGAGGTTAACTTTGCAAAGTTTGCATTTTCCATAAACAGATTCAATGATTGTGACTGGTCTATGAAATATCCTCTATGGCGAGACATATCAATAATGTCTTTCATACTTAATTCCCAGACGGTCTTATACAACTCTTTTAAGTCCTGTGGTATAATATCTACATTTTGGATAGAACCATTAGCCCGCATGATTTCTTCTTTCAAGTCATCGTTCCATAGCCCTAATTTCACCAAATCTTCCAATAAATGTTTGTTCACAACAATAAACTCTCCGGAAAGTACTCTACGCGTGTAGATGTTTGAAGTATAAGGTTCAAAAGCTTCATTATTCCCTAAAATTTGTGAAGTTGAGGCTGTTGGCATAGGTGCTACCAATAAAGAATTACGCACTCCATGTTTTTTCACATCTTTTCTCAATTTGGTCCAATCCCATCGACCACTCAATTCTTCATCTTTAACACCCCATAGGTTGTGTTGGAACAATCCTTCAGAGATAGGAGATCCTTTGTAGGTCTCATACTTTCCATCTGCTTTGGCCTCTTCCATAGAAGCAGAAACTGCAGCAAAATAAAGAGTCTCAAATATCTCTTGGTTTAGTTTTTTTGCTTCGTCACTTGTAAACGGCAGACGCATTAAAATAAAAGTATCTGCCAATCCTTGTACCCCCAAACCTACCGGACGGTGACGGAAGTTTGAATTTTGTGCTTCGATGACAGGATAGTAATTTCTATCAATTACGCGGTTTAGGTTTTTAGTCACCCGTTTTGTTACACGGAATAATTCTTTATGATCAAACTCCCCGTTCTTTACAAACATAGGCAATGCGATAGATGCCAGATTACATACAGCAACTTCATCCGGAGAAGTGTACTCCATAATTTCGGTACACAAGTTGGAAGAGCGAATGGTTCCTAAATTCTTTTGGTTACTCTTTCGGTTCGCAGCATCTTTATATAACATGTATGGAGTCCCTGTTTCAATCTGAGATTCCATAATTTTTTCCCAAAGTTCACGTGCTTTGATGGTTTTACGTCCTTTGTTCTCAGCTTCATATTTTTCATACAATGTTTCAAACTCGTCTCCGTGACAATCAAACAAGCCCGGACATTCGTTGGGGCACATTAAGGTCCAATCACCATCTTCCTGTACACGCTTCATAAACAGATCCGGAATCCACATCGCATAGAATAGATCACGGGCACGCATTTCTTCTTTTCCGTGGTTTTTCTTTAAATCCAAAAAGTCGAAAATATCTGCATGCCAAGGTTCTACATAAATAGCGAAAGAACCTTTGCGCTTTCCTCCTCCTTGATCTACATAACGCGCGGTATCATTAAACACACGAAGCATAGGAACAATTCCGTTAGATGTTCCATTGGTTCCCGAAATGTAGGAACCGGTTGCGCGGATGTTATGGATAGACAATCCAATACCTCCGGCAGATTGTGAGATTTTTGCAGTCTGCTTCAGTGTGTCATAGATACCGTCAATGCTATCGTCTTTCATTGTTAATAAGAAACAAGAAGACATTTGTGGCTTTGGAGTTCCACTGTTGAATAAAGTAGGTGTTGCGTGTGTGAAGAATTTCTTCGACATTAATTCGTAAGTTTCTTTTACCGCTGCCAAATCGTCTAAGTGAATTCCCACAGAAACACGCATTAACATATGTTGAGGCCGCTCAACAATGTTGCCATTCAATTTCAATAAGTAAGAGCGTTCTAAAGTTTTAAAGCCAAAATAGTCGTACCCAAAATCGCGATTGTATATAATAGTAGAATCCAGATCATCTGCATTTTCCTTGATCACGTTGTATACTTCATCACTTAATAATGGTGCTTTTTTACCCGTACGAGGATTTACATATTCGTACAGATCTGTCATTACTTCAGAAAACGTTTTCTTCGTATTCTTATGCAAGTTAGAGACTGAGATACGTGCAGCAAGGCGTGCATAATCCGGGTGTGAAGTAGTCATGGTAGCAGCAACCTCAGCTGCTAAATTATCCAGTTCGCTTGTAGTTACACCATCGTACAAGCCTTCAATAACGCGCATTGAAATTTTTACAGGATCTACCAATTCGTTAAGCCCATAGCATAGTTTGCGTACCCTTGCTGTGATCTTATCGAACATTATGGGTTCTTTGCGGCCGTCTCTCTTAATTACATTCATTCTGTTCTTTCTTTATGAGGTTATTCAATTTTTTCAAAAAAAAGCTGAGGCGAAGTTGTTAAACAACACACTATCAGCAATATGTTATAAAAAGCCCGCCTCTTTGGGGAGGAAGCGAAAGCTTTTTTAAAAATCTGCGTCGAAACTAATCTTGTTAGACTCTTTGTCTTTGTTGGTTACACCGGCTTTTTGATATTCGGAAACACGTTTCTCAAAGAAGTTCGTCTTTCCTTGTAGGGATATCATATCCATAAAGTCAAATGGATTGGTGGCGTTAAATTCTTTTTCACATTCCAGTTCCACCAAAAGGCGGTCTGTTACAAACTCTAGATACTGAGTCATGAGTTTTGCATTCATTCCGATAAGGCTAGCAGGAAGTGATTCGGTAATAAATTCTCGTTCAATATTTAGTGAATCCACAATAATTTCACGGATACGCTCTTTTGGTACTTTATTTACCAAATGGTTATTGTGAAGATGTACAGCAAAATCACAATGTACACCTTCGTCGCGGGATATCAATTCGTTAGAGAATGTTAATCCAGGCATTAGCCCTCTTTTTTTCAACCAGAAAATTGAGCAGAAAGCACCGCTAAAGAAAATCCCTTCTACTGCTGCAAAAGCGATTAAACGTTCGGCAAAACTTGGACTTTCAATCCATTTAAGTGCCCAATCTGCTTTCTTTTTAATAGCTGGAAAGTTTTCAATGGCATTAAAAAGCTGGTCTTTTTCTTTGTCATCCTTTACATAAGTATCAATAAGTAAAGAATAGGTTTCGCTATGGATGTTTTCCATCATGATCTGGAAACCGTAGAAAAATTTAGCTTCACTATACTGCACTTCATTCACGAAATTTTCAGCCAAATTTTCATTTACAATACCATCACTGGCAGCAAAAAATGCGAGAATATGTTTAATAAAATAGCGTTCGTCATCATTCAATTTAGTGGCCCAATCTGTAAGGTCCTGATGTAAATCTATCTCTTCTGCCGTCCAAAAACTGGCTTCAGATTTTTTGTACCAATCCCAAATATCATGATGTTGAATGGGGAAGATGACAAATCTATTCTTATTCTCTTGTAAAATGGGTTCCACTGCGCTCATTGTCCTTAGTTTTAAAATTTTTAATTGGTTTCTCCTTACTAGGGACTAACAAATATGGAAAAATTAAAAGGCAAAAACTGAAAAATTGAGTTTAGGTTTTCAACAAAGTTTTCAACACGTATATTTTATAAGTGTTCTTATAATTTCGTTAAAAAATATGATTAATTATTTGATTATTAGATGTTTACATTTTTTGAAAAAGATTATGAACAATATTGAGTTTAGTCGTTGAAAACCTCCTAAGCATTCCATTTTATAGTATGTGAACAAAGATTTTAGTAACCTTTTCATAACATTAATTTTCAACAAAAATATGGAAGCATTTTTTGAATTATTTAAAATTTATTCGGCAGATTTTATTTTTTTAAAGCAAAAAACCGTCTCTAAAAATTTCAGAAACGGTTCTTAAAAAATAATTCTAAAATATTTTACCCCAAATCTTCTGTGTTTAGTTCATTAATAGCGTCCCATGTCTCATCTACATCCATATTGGTTCCTGTAGCCTTTATATAAAAACGCTCTTCCCTCATAAAGTCTATAGTGCTTCGGCTATTGTCTTTTCGATATTCTTCAATAGCTTTTACTCCATTCTTTTTGACAGTTCTTCGAGTTTTATATTCATCTTCTTCCTCAAATTCCTGCGAGAATAACATACGCATCCCTGCAGTGGCAGCTGCTCCCATTTGACCTGCGCCATCGATCACTTCAACTTTGAACTTTTTAGATTTGTCTTCATTGGCATAGGTTGCTTCTATTGAAGCTATTTGAACCATCCCCATCTGGCCGGCTTTAAAACTAATACGCTTCATTCCATCAATTTCGTCCGGAAGCCATTCTTTTAATTCTTCATTGGTAAGCGGTTCCACCTTTTGAAGTTCTTTAATGTCGTCCTGCATTTTATTTAATTCCTTTACTGCTTTAGTAGTATTGGAAACATTTTCTTTGGTCTCTTTTATTTTTTTTGTTACCGGATTTTCACAGGCAATAAGCGTTGCGAATACAAACACTGCAAAGAGTAGTTTTTTCATAATTGTTGTTATTGGTTAATGATTGTTTTAATCAAACACTAAGATATTAATTATCAATGAACTAATTATCCCCCAAATGGGTAATTTTCCAGCCACGGATAGTGTAAAAGTAAAACAGGGTATCTTTTTATATCATCACAATTGTAACAAATGATAGAAGATTTGTAACAAATAGCTAAAACAACTTTAGGAAATAGGTTTTTAAGAGCTTATTATTTAATTGCAACCTTCTCTAATTCGGCATACCAGTTTTCACCGAACTTCCGTATAAGCGCTTCTTTTACAAATTTGTAAACCGGAACTTTTAATTCTTTACCTAGCGAACAGGCGTCACTACAGATAGGCCATCTATGATAGTTTACAGCAGCGAACTCACTATAGTCTTGTACTCTTACAGGATACAAATGGCAAGAAATTGGCTTTCTAAAATCTACTTCGCCAGCATTATATGCATCTTCAATTCCACAACTCGCAATCCCGTTCTCGGTAAAAGTCACATAAGCACACTCTTTCCCATTAACCAAGGGGGTTTCCAATTCGTCCCGTTGAGAAACAATGTGTGTTCCCTGAACCTCGATAGCTGCAACACCTTCTTCCCGAAGAAATGGTTTAACTTTGGGATAAATCTCTTTGAGAATTTCGACTTCTTCGTGTGTTATGGGTGCTCCGGCTTCCCCTTCAATACAACATGCACCTTTACAAGCACTCAAATTACACACAAAATCTTTTTCGATAATGTCTTCAGAAACGATTGTTTTACCCAGTTGAAACATTTGGCAAATATAGTTTGTTTTTAATATTAATTTCTGAAGTGATTCAGATATAATTTAACCACACAACATAGTAATAAGCTGAAGTATAATTCCTAATTTTGTCGTTTGAAAATGTACTACAAATGAGTTTTAGCTTCAAAGAAATAGCGACTGCCACTATGGTGCTTTTTGCAGTAATTGATATTGTTGGAAACATTCCCATAATTATATCACTACGCGAAAAAGCAGGACATATTCATAGTGAAAAAGCATCTATTGTTGCGGCAGTGGTTATGATCATCTTTTTATTTTTAGGAGAACGGATTTTAAGCCTTATAGGTATAAATGTTAATGAATTTGCCGTGGCAGGTGCTTTCATCCTCTTTTTTCTTGCTTTAGAAATGATATTGGGTGTAACATTGTTCAAAGAAGAGGATAGTAGTCCGGACCTTGCCGCTATTTTTCCATTAGCATTCCCTATGCTTGCGGGGCCGGGTAGTTTAACCACATTACTTTCATTAAGAGCAGAATACAGTATTGAAAATATAATTGTTGCAATTATTGTAAACGTTACGGTAATTTATATTGTGCTTAAGACCTCAGCAAAATTACAGAAGATTCTGGGAAAGAACGGTATTACCATCATTAGAAAAGTTTTTGGAGTAGTACTTCTTGCTATCGCAGTAAAGCTTTTTGCATCTAATATTCAGGAATTATTTAATTAAATTGTATGAAAATCTTTACTTACGTACTTATTATAATCGCTGTAGGACTCATTATTTTTAATGCAACAAAACTCAATTTTGACAACCTCTTTGAAGGAGACAGCACCATAGCTGTCATTACTATTCTGGCAGCTGCTTGTGCCATCTTGTTACTTTTAATTTTAAGGACGTCACAACGTATAGCCAAAAAGAAAAAGTAGTGCTTTTGTGAAACTTATCTGGTTTCCAGTTCCAATACTTTTGAAAGCATTGGATCACCTTCATTTAAAATATGCTCATATGCATTTGGCCCAAACAATTGCTGAGCTATATTAGCTTTGAGTGCTTTTTTAAGTTCATTTGAGTATTCACTCATATCGATCTGCGCTTCATTGAATCTGGAATACACAATGAAGTCTTCAGCCAAAGCATTTTCTATATTATAATTATCAACAAAATCTTTAAAAGTCATGCCTTCAAAAATCTTTCTGTTCTTTTCAAGGAATTCGAAAATAAAATAGCTCATAAAACCACTTCGGGAAAGGTATTGAAGCGTCTCATTTTCAACACTTGTGTCTTTAGATACGAACACATCCGGAATAATCCCTCCTCCTCCATACACTACTTTTCCTTTTGCAGTCACAAACTTTAAAGAATCTGCTACTTTAATACTATCTGCATTTCTTAACTCTCCATTTCTATACCGCTTTTCATAATCTTTGTAATAGGCTTCGTTTCCATTTCCATAGGGTTTTTGAATGGAACGCCCTGTTGGAGTGTAATAGCGGGCAATGGTCAATCTCACAGCACTGCCATCTCCTAAAGACATTTCGCGCTGCACCAGTCCTTTTCCAAAAGAACGGCGCCCAATAATAATCCCCTTATCATTATCCTGCAAGGCTCCTGCAACAATCTCACTCGCTGAAGCTGAGTTTTCATTAATTAGAACATACAATTTTCCATCTTCAAATTCACCTCGCCTTGTTGCATAGGTTCTGTTCTCTTCACCACTTTTGTTTCGGGTGATAAGAATTAATTTATCATCTTCTAAAAACTCATCTATTATTCTTTCGGCAGTAGAAATATATCCTCCGGGATTATTCCGAAGGTCCAGTACCAGCTTTGAAATTCCATCGTCTGTTAATGCTTCAAGGGCTTTTTTAAATTCGTTGTAGGTAGTTTCAGAAAAACGATTGATCTTTATATAACCAATATCGTCTGTTAATTTATAGGAAGCGTCAACACTCACTAACGGAACTTCCTTTCGCTTCACTCTAAAGTCAAGCAGCTGCTCCTCACCCTCACGGTATACTTTTAAATTGACCTTGGTATTTATTTCGCCCTTCAGATAGGCTGTAATACTATCTCTTTCCAGGTTTTCTCCAAATAATTTTTTCCCGTCGGCATATAAAATCCTGTCTCCTCCCCTGATTCCAACTTTCGCTGCCGGCCCACCTTCAATGGCCCGAATCACCGCGATAGAATCTTTATACGTATAAAAACTAATCCCGATCCCAACAAAGTTACCACGCATATCATCTGCATTTTCCTCATAATCATCTACAGGGATATATACCGAGTGCGGATCCAGATTCTCCAGTATTCCATTTACAGTCACGTCCACAATGCTGTCTGTATTTACATTATCGACATATTCGTAATCTATATAATCAATAAGACGGTTGAGCTTGTCTTTTTTTGAGTTTGTTGCGAATATTTTTTCGGTAGTATCGTTAAAATTGAGTTTGGAGCCAATAAAAACACCTGTTGCAACTGCAACACCCACAATTAACGGTACGTATTTTTTTTGAAATCCCATCCTGTGTTTATAATTCTTTAATATGTGTAATATTAACTCCGGCTTTCTCTAAAAATTTTACGCCGGAATTATCTTTATACTCCTGCAAATATACCAAACGCTTTATCCCTGCCTGATGTATCAACTTACTACATTGCTGGCAAGGCGACATGGTTATGTACAAGGTTGCGCCGTGACAAGATTGTGTCGAAGAAGCTACTTTCGATATGGCATTGGCCTCGGCATGAAGTACATACCATTTGGTGTATCCTTCTTCATCTTCACAAAAATTTTCAAAACCTGTTGGAGTTCCGTTGTATCCGTCGCTAATAATCATTTTATCTTTCACAATAAGTGCGCCAACTTGTTTCCTTTTACAATAAGAAAGTTTACTCCACTCCTGTGCCATACGCAAATAAGCGACATCGTATTTTTGTTGTTTCTTCTGGCTCATACATATTAATAAGTTGCGAAATTAAGCGGAAGTTACACCCTATCAAAAAATGTAGGTGTTAAATGTATACAAAAATTTGTGCTTTTTCAGAAAAACCAATTTTCAATTAGCATGGGAATTACCATTCCTATTACTATGGAAGACACTACCAGCACCCAATCTCTCTTGTTAAAACGGAATAGCATCTGAAAAATAAATGCAAAGATCAATACCAGAAAGACCACAATAATTTGTGCAAGTTCAACTCCTAAAGCAAATTCAATTAATGGAAGCACTTCATTACTTTCATTTATCATTTTATAGTAAGTGGCAAATCCAAAGCCGTGAATTAGCCCAAAAAATATGGTTACTATGTAAAATAATCCAAGTTTTTCAGCTCGTTGCTCTCTGCCTGTAGTAAACAAGTTAAATATAGCTGTTGCCAAAATAGTTACAGGGATCAATAGTTCGATCCATTGGCTGGATACATTAACTACATTATAATTAGCCAATACTAAAGAAACGGTATGCCCTAAAGTAAAAAGTGTTACCAGTAATAGTAGTCGTTTCCATGAATCAAATGTATAAGCAGCACATAACACTACTAAAAATAGGATGTGGTCGTAGGCATTCCAATCAAGTACGTGTTCTAAGCCTAGTTTAAAGTATAACCAGAAGTCAGACATTGTGGTTGGGGAATTAGATTTTTGTAAAGGTAGGAAAATCCTTCAAATGTTTATAAAAGATTATTATTACATGAAGTATTATCTAAAAACAACAAATGAGTATTTTTGATTTATTTACTTTTAACATATCCAATTGCAACTATTGTTACAAAAATTATAGGAGGAAAATTGTAGTTTTCAACTTTTATAAATTTTTCTGAAGTCTATGAAAAGACGCCAATTTATTAAGAAAACAACCTTGTCATCTTTAACAGCATTGATAGGTGCTGAGATCGTCTTTGGAAAAGTAATACCATTAGGCTATGAGCCATTGGCCCTGCAGGACCCTGACCCATTTAAAATGTTCCATAAGAATAAAGAAATGGTCGTGCTAAACAACATGCCCTGGAATATAGAAGCCAAAGCACATCTTCTGGACGAAAAAATTACGTCCAACGAATATATGTTTATACGTAACAATGGAAAGATCCCTAAGCATATTGATGTTAAAAACTGGAACGTTACTTTTGACGGAGAATCCGTAAAACAGACTAAAACATTTACACTTCAGGAGCTCAAAACCAAATTTAAACAATATACCTATCAACTTACATTGGAGTGTGGAGGCAATGGACGAAGTGAATTCGATCCTCCTGCCAAAGGAAATCAATGGACCGTTGGTGCTGTTTCCTGTGCTACCTGGACCGGAGTACGTTTACGGGATGTTCTTGAAGATATAGGAATAAAAAATGATGCTGTTTATATTGGATACCATGCGGCAGACACACACCTAAGTGGCGACCCAAAAAAAGAACCTATATCGCGAGGAGTTCCCATGGCAAAAGCATATCAGGATGAAACTCTTTTAGCCTTTAAAATGAACGGCAAAGATATTCCGCTTGCCCATGGATATCCCTTGAGACTGGTAGCCGGTGGCTGGCCGGCATCGGCTTCAGGAAAATGGATCAAGGGCATTAGTGTTCGCAATAAAGTTCATGATGGTACTAAAATGACAGGAACCGCATATCGAGTACCTTGTGAGCCGGTAGCTCCCGGGAAAAAGGTTAAAGATGAGAATATGTGTATAATCGAATCCATGCCAGTAAAATCATTGATCACCTATCCAAAGTCAGGTGCTATGATTAATCAATGTCAAAATTTGAATATCCGGGGACACGCCTGGGCAGGAGAATTAGAAGTAACCCAAGTGGAATATTCTATCGATTTTGGGTCGAGTTGGAGTAAATGTTTCGTAGAAAAAGCTTCAAACAGATTAGCCTGGCAGCATTTTTCTGCTTCTATTAATTTTCCGAAGAAAGGATATTATGAAATTTGGGCAAGAGCAACAGATTCGCAAGGAATAAGACAACCCATGGTATTGCCCGGTTGGAATCCGAAAGGATATTTAAATAATGCCTGCCACCGTATCGCTATAAAAGTGAAATAAATGGACAAAGATGACAAGTTTAAAAAAAGTGTAAAGGTAATCCACAAGGGGTTTTTAGTGATCTTTTCTCTCTTGAGCGTTATTACCGGTATCTTATTCTATGCCATGATAGATCCAACTTTTCTTACATTTCATTCTACTGATGCTTCTGATTACTCAATCATTGAAGAAATAGATGAGGATCTTATTGAAAATGGGATTCATGTACGAACCGGGTTGATTGATGCCAAAGGACTTATGGTGGTTGTAAATAACTGTACCAATTGTCACTCGTCAAAACTGGTAACTCAGAATAGAATGAATAAAGAACGCTGGGAAGCTACCATAGATTGGATGCAGAAAACTCAAAACTTATGGGATCTGGGCAAAAATGAAGAGATTATTGTAAATTATTTGGTCACAAATTACCCACCACAAAAAAAAGGGCGAAGACTGGCTCTAACAAATATTGAATGGTATGAATTGGAAGATTAAAATATTTGGAGTCATGAGTTTGCTATTATTGTCCTGCAATTTTAGTGTTAAAACAAAAAAAATCGAGGCGATCCCTACTGAAAAAGGGAGCGAATATCATAGTACCAAACATATCATAGAAGCAGAAGAGCTTTTAGACTTACAAGACCATAAGAATATTAAAATTGTCGACTTCAGAAAAAAGGAAGCTTACGAAAGTGGCCATATTGAAGGGGCCATTAATATATGGCGAACAGACATAGAGGATAGTACTTATCCTTTTGGAGGAATGATTGCTTCCAAAGAGCAGATAGAGGTGCTTTTTAGTCAACTGGGGATTGAAAATGATGATACATTGATAGCATATGACGACAGGGGCTCCTGTGATGCTGCACGTTTATGGTGGGTCTTGAAAAATTATAATTTTCATGCTGTGAAAATATTAAATGGCGGACTTCAAGCCTGGAAGACTGTTAAAGGTGGTATATCCAATTCAACACCAAAATCAGAACCCTCAAATTTCAGTTTAGCCGAAAATAGTCTAATGGAATCCTATATAAACAAGGAAGGAGTCTTGCAGATCATTGAAAATTCCGGTAACGAAATTATCATCGACACACGGACTGTTGATGAATATTCAGGAAAGCGACAAAAAAAGGGAGCTTCCAAGGGAGGAAGAATTCCTCAAAGCTATCTTTTGGATTGGGCAGAATCCATTGATTATGACAACACGAAAAAATTCAAATCATTTAAAGAACTACAAGCGATCTATGCAAAATTTGGTGCAACAGAAGATGGCCCTATTATTACGTATTGTCATACAGGTGTTCGTTCTGCACATACCACTTTTGTTTTAACAGAATTATTAGGTTACAAAAATGTAAGGAATTACGACGGCTCCTGGACCGAATGGAGCTACTTTAAAGATTATCCTGTTAAAAAGGATAGTATAACAACAATATTTCAATAGCTATGGAAAAATATTTGGAAGCATTTAAAACTGCATTTTCAGGAACTCTGGAATGGACATGGAAGTCAATTATCTTTGACGTCCCCTGGTATACCAATTATTTTTGGGGATTAATTGCCATATCACTCTTTATATGGGTTCTCGAAATCGCATTCCCCTGGCGGAAGCAACAATCTATTTTTAGAAAAGACTTTTGGTTAGACGGATTTTATATGTTTTTCAACTTTTTTATTTTCGCCATTGCGATTAGTGGGATTTATAAGATATTGGAAGTAGTCTTTGGCGATCTTGGAATAACTGCAAAAAGTCTGGCATTGGTCGATATTGCAAGTTGGCCTTTGTGGGCACAGTTGTTTATCTTTTTTATAGTACTCGATTTTGTTCAGTGGTTTACACATATATTATTGCATAAATATCCTTTTTTATGGCAGTACCATAAAGTACATCACAGTGTTAAAGAGATGGGGTTTGCGGCACATCTAAGATATCATTGGATGGAAAATATTCTTTACAAACCACTTAAAACCTTTGGGGTTATGTTATTGGGTGGTTTTGAACCTGAACAGGCCTATATAGTACACTTTCTGGCTATAGCCATAGGACACCTTAATCATTCTAATATCAAAATTACATGGGGTCCTTTTAAGTATATTCTCAACAATCCGGTAATGCATTTGTATCACCACTCTTATGTTTTGCCTGAAGGCAAATACGGTGTTAATTTTGGTATTAGCCTTAGCCTGTGGGATTATATATTTGGGACAAATTATATCCCCGAAGATAGCGGAACACTAAAACTTGGCTTCCCCGGAGATGAAAAATTACCCAAAGGTTTTTTAGGACAACTCTTTTATGGTTTTGGTTTTTCAAAGAAGTAATATTTTTTTAAATCTTAATAATTTGACTACTAAGCAAATACTTCTTTTTCATTGCATTTCTTCAAATAATTATATCATATTTTACAAATTGAGGTAGGGTAATTTAAAAGATGGCTGTTTTACACTTAGAATAGCCTTTAATGCTATAGAGACTATTCCGGTTAAAATTCTTTATGAAAAAGAAAAGAGAAACAGAGCCTTTTTGAATTTGCCATTCGTTGCCCTAACTATGTTCCGTTTGATTAGGCTCTATTCTTTTTAACAAGATTGCAAAAAATTTAAGAAAAAGAAAAATTGTTCATAGAAAACAAAAAGCCCCAGCAATCCAGCTGAGGCTTTTGTATCTTGGGCGGATGTCTAGGTATTACTAAATCCAACTATTCAGGAGTTAATTTTACTGATGAATTAGGCAATAATATTCAACCCTCTTTGCGCTACACAAAAAACAAAAATCTATTTACTAGAGAAGTACTTCCTTCCTATCCAATCTAACTTTGTGCTATTCACAAATTAAAAATTTAAAGACATGAAAGAGAACAATACATTTTTGGTAATTACAGCAATTGTTAATAAACAAAGTATTACCGAAGTACCTCTCTATTTGTAAGTCTTTTCTTGTTGCTGTTAAATATATTATTTGTCGTTTTTATTTGATATAGGGACCCTTAATTTGACCCATTACCAAATCAATGCGCACTCAATTTATTGATAGAGTTTATTCCCCTGTTTATATTTTCCTTCTGTACAAGGACAGTCACTTAATGATTGTAGTAGGTCAAACCCAATAGTAACTGCATGCGTACCGGTATTATACCCTGTTAAATCGTTCAGCGTTATTTGGTAAGCATAAGAGATATAGAATACAGACTTTTTAAGACCCGCCATGGGACCAATATTTAAAGGTAACATGATCTGGTCATTCAAAAAACGAACGGAGGCTCCTACCCAATAGAAATCATCATTTCCGTTGTATTTTCTATACTTAAGATTGAAATCAGTACTTGATCTTCCATCACTTGCAAATAACTGGAAATAAACAGAGGGTTCAATATCAGAATAGTTGGAACTCTTTATAACATAACCTGAATATAATTGAAGATTGAGAAGTGATTGCGGTTCCCCCCCCGTAAAAGAATCTATATCCTTTTGCAAAATATTATTTGCATTGGCGCTAAACCAAAAATCACCAATTCTATAAAGGGCCCCTACGTCGAAGTTGTGATTTGATACCGAGCGATCATCGGTAACAAATGGATCAATGATTGGGTTCTCAAAGTTTGTATCAAAATCTTCAATAGCAATCCTAAAACTATTGACGTTATAAGACAAGCCAAAAGATAAATACTGCTGTGACTTATAATCTAAAACAAGGTGATGTGCAAAAGAAAATTTTACTCCGTGTTGGCGGGTATTTCCATTTCTATCACCATAGACAGATATTCCAGCACCAGAACGGTTTCCCAATCTAATATCTGCATACGCTGCCAGATTTTGTGGTGCATTTTTTATTCCCACCCATTGTGTTAATCCATTGGCTCTAATTCTGAAATTATCACCAATTCCAGCAAAAGTGGGAGATATAACGAAATCATTGTCTGCCAAATATTGTGTAAACACAGGTAAGTTAAGTTCTTGACCGTAGCTCTGGGCTACTAGTATTATGAGTAGGTATCGTAATATTTTTTTCATGGGACTAAGTTTAGGGTGACAATTAAGTTCATAGGCGACTTTATTATCTGTACAGCGTAAAATGGCCTACAAAATCACGCATTTCGCCTGTTTTATCGGTTTCAACAATAAACCAATAATCTCCGGAAGGCAGCTCAGTGTTTTTATAAGTTCCATCCCATTTCTCACCGGCGGGTAAGGTGGCAATTTTACGGCCATAGCGATCATATATGGAAAATACAAGATTCGGGTATGGAGAACATCCTATGGTCCAGCCATCTTGAACGCCATCACCGTTGGGTGTAAAATAATTGGGAATACATAAATCGATAAAATCTTTTTCAATTATGGCAACAGCCCTACAGCCGCTACTATCCGTTACTATGACTTCAAAGGTTCCAGATTCGGTGATTGTAAATATATTTGTACTGCCAAAATCAACCCCATTGAAAGTATAAACATAATTTCCTGTACCACCAGATGGGAGGGCTATGATTTCATTTAGCTCACCTACAAATAGGGTGAGCCCCACAGGAGCAAACGCTTCAATATCAAAAAACTCCGTAATCTTAGAACAACCATTTGTGTGTCTTACGGTGATATAATTATCTGTACTTGGAGATAAGTTGGTAAACACATTACTGGATTGGTAAGGACCTCCATTTAATGAATAGTCCAATTGTGAGGTGTCGACAAGGGTCTCATCTACAGTTACGGTAACTGAATTAATTGATACATTATCAACACAAAGGATCTCTACATCAGCAATTGGTTCTATAAATACGGATTCAGGAAAAGTAATGTTCCATTCAGACTCACATCCTGCACTATCACGAACGTAGACAATATGATCTCCACCACTTAAGTTGTCAAAATCAAATATAGTTTGGCCTAGCTCTCCAGTGGTATAAGGTCCATCATAATTATCCAGACTTACGCTATATGGCAGAGTTCCTCCATCAATGTCTATGCTAAAAAAGCCATCTTGATCTCCTTCGCAAATTTCTGGAATAATAGTGTTAGGATCGATTAAAATTAAAACAGCTGGTGGTTCTTCAACTTCAAAACTGAATGTTAAAAAACAGCCGAGTTCATCTTGAACTATTGCATCGTAAACTCCAGGAGTGAGATTTTCGAAGGTGTGGGTTTCAAAAAACTGATCTAGGTTAGGTGAAATTGCATATAGAATAATACCAGAACCGCCATTAGCTATTATTTCCAATCTACCGTTATTTTCGCCATGGCAAAGCACATTTGTAACCTCAAAAGTGACATCTAGCACAGTGTCGGGTTCTGTAATAGTAATTACTTCTGAAGTAGTTAAACAATCACCACTTTCAACTTGGACTACGTAAGTACCTGCAATTAATCCTGTAAATACGCCAGGACTGTTTTGGTCTGCAGGAATTGTGTTTCCTGATGTATCTTGCAAAGTATAGATGTAATCACCAAGTCCTCCTTGTGCTGTAGCAACTATAACTCCCGTATTATCACCATTACAGTTTATCTGCGGATTGATAGTAAGTAAGTCTATCTCTAAATCGGGAAGTGGGTCTATAGTGATTTCATTGGAAACATTGGCAATACATCCATTTGCATCCCTAACATAATAATTATAAGTGCCTGAAGTAACAGGAAATGTTATCGAAGTTGTAAATGTTCCTAATATCACAGCAAAATCCAATGTATTACTGTACTCAAAAGTCCCTGTTCCGCCTACTGCACTTAAGGTAAGTTCTGCTTCTGTTAAACAAGTAGGTGTCGTGTTAACTACCAAATTTGAAATGATTGGATCTGGTTGATTAATTGTAACAGGCAATGAAGTAAGCAGGCAATTAAATGCATCACTAATGGTTACAGAATAGACACCGGCACCTAATCCTTCAAATACGTTTGAAGTCTGAGGCCCCGAGCTTGAAGACACTGGTGAAATGGTGGTCAGCGTATAACTATAATTGCCTGTTTGCCCACCTGTTATATTAAGAACAGTTATTGATGCATCGTTGTCATCAAAACACGTTAATAGGGTTGTGCTAGGAACAAAATCAGCATCAATTGGATCTGGCTCCATAAGTGTGATCGTATCTGTTTCAATACATCCATTTGCGTCTCTGGTATTTACCGTATAGGTTCCGGCACTTAGGTCCGTAAATACATTATTGGCTGAATAGGGAACAATGGCATCTCCCGTTAGTTCATATTCATACGGACTTGTTCCGCCACTTGCTATTGCTACAATTACACCTTGGTTGTTGAAACAGGTTACATTGGATGTTTCAGAAACCTCTAATGTTAATTCGATAAGTGAGTTAAAGGTTACAACGTTTGAAGTTGTTGAACAGAAAGGTGTTTCAAGTTCCTCAATTTCTACGGAATAACTACCGGAAGGTAATCCGGTAATAAGCTGAGGATTTGTTGATGTATTGGCCGTAACCGGGCCTCCAATAGGTGCACCTAATCCATCCAGTAGTTGGTATATATATGCGCCACTATATCCGGTAATGGTTAGTGCTAATTCTCCATTGGAGTCTCCAAAACAGTCGTTTTGTTCGGTTACGGTTAATATGGCATCAATTTCATCAAAAGGTGGGACTACAAATGGACCGGTTAAAAAATAACAATTGGTATCCAAATCATTTACTTGATAATAGTAGGTGCCTGGTCCTGGTATATCAAAAATATTGGAAGTTTGTAGGAGACCATCGGGCAACAATTGGTACTCGAAGTTTCCTGAACCACCCGTTACGTTAATAGCAACAGATCCTGTTTGGTTACAATCAATAGGTGTGACAATAGCCACGTCTGCAGCTGTAATAGTTGGCAACGGATCTATGGTTACCGTATTTGTAGCAATACAATTATTCGCATCCCTAACATAAACGGTAATCACCTGAGTGACTCCTGTATCAAGAACTTCGAACACATTGGTGCTAAAATAATTCGTACCATCAATACTATAGGTATAGGACGCTGTTCCTCCCGTTTCAGTAATAGTTATGATGGATGAAGTCGGTATATTATCTATTGTACATGCAAAGTCGGTAGCGGTTCCTGTTACTTCGAGCAATACCGGTTCCCCTATAGGTACATCTGCAGTTGCAACACAACCTCTTCCTGAAGTTACCTGCACGGTATACGTAGCCGCGGACAATCCTGTAAAAATAGTACTGGTTTGCGGTGGAACTAAAATAGGAGCTATAATTTCATAGGTATAAACAGGGTTGTCATTACCGGGAAGTAATTCTACTATAATTTGACCATCGCTACCTGCTTGGCAACTTACGTCGGTTACTTCGGTATTGAAAGTAACAGGTATAGCATTATCTAAAGTAACCGAAATGTCTTCTGTACATAAAGTAACAGTATCGGTAACCGTCACGGTATAGGTTCCGGAAGGAACACCGGAAAATACATTTCCTGTCAATACTATGGTAGGTGGATTAGGAGCAATCGTATAAGCGTAGTTACCGGTACCTCCTGTAGCGGTTATCGTAATTTCTCCGTCATCATCATCACAACTTGGCAAGGCTGTTACTTCCGGAGTCAAACCTATTGGGGCTTCAATATCTACTGTTACCAGATTTCCACATCCATTGGCATCAACCACCTCCACAGTATGAGTACCCGAAGACAAACCTGAAATTGTAAATGGGAACGTTTGGGCCTGAGAACCACCACCATCAATACTTACGCTATAAGGAGGGATTCCTGCTGTTGTTAAGGTAACATCTATTTCAAACTGTCCCTGTGCAGTCGAACATTGATTCGTAGTAACGGCATCAATTACAGGTTCAGGATCCATATCCACAACTTGTACAGGGCTTGTGATAATACACTCGTAAGCGTCCATTACATGAACATAATAACTCCCGGCGTTTACGTTGAACGTACTGGAAGGATCCCAGGAAGGATCTGTAGGAGCCGGAGCTCCGGGGGTTGTGGTTATTTGGAATACATAAGGTGCTGTTCCATTTTGGGCAACGGCACTAACAACTCCAGAATTTGGATTACAATTGGCATTTTGATCCACTGAAGCGGTCAGACTCAATAAAATGGCAGATTCCGTAATTGAAAATGGGGCTGTCACCACTCCACAACCTGCGTTAGGTCCTGTAGTTTCTTCTATCAATACAAAATAATTGCCAAAAGGTAGCGGTCCTAAATCCGATACAGTTAATGACCCTCCTGCCGTTACAACTCCGGTTCCAGAGATTCCGGTTGTAATTAATGTAAGGGAATCGAAAATTTCATAATTCACCGTCACCGGTATTGCGTATACACTATTTACGGTGAAAGACACATCTCCATCGTCACTTCCGGTACAGGTAATATTGTCCGAACTCTCCGCCGTAGTAGTTAATGTGGAGTTGGTAGGTATGGCCGTGGTAGCAGGTTCATAGTAACTACAAAGAGTAGATTCGTCATATACTATAAATGTGTAGGTAATACCCGGTGTTAAGCCAGTAAATGTAGCTGATTGACTTCCAGGAGTATCTTCAGGTATCCATGATCCGGGTGGATTAGGATACACAGAGATAGGTCCCTGATAAATGGTAAACCAAAATGGTCCTGTGCTTCCCAAAGCTGAGCTAACAGTTACAACGGCCTGCCCCCCTGTTGTACAATCTACCGTGCTCGACACGTTGATATCAAGGTCATCAGGAGGAGATGCAATTAGCACATCTTGGAAAAGTACAGAACATCCGTTGGAATCAACAATATTGATTTCATACAAACCAAAGTCGATCACATTAAAGGTAACCGAAGTGGATCCTGTGGCATTAAATTCAGAAGCTGAATATCCATTGGATCCGGTAACAAAGTAATTGTAAGGAGCAACGCCCCCTACGACACTGTTAATAATGATGGATCCCTGTGAGATACCACCAGGAACACAGGTAATATCAATAGTAGTAAAATCTACAACAATAGGGTCTGGTTCGCTTATAACAATAGTCTCCGAATCTGAACAAGAATTGGCATCGGTAACGGTTACGGTATATGTGCCTGCTGGCAATCCGGTAGTCTGGGTTCCGTAGTCTGTACCAGTAGTATCGTTATGAACATTAATCAGAAATGGGGGCGTACCCATCGTAGGGTCAAAAGTAATATCAATAGCTCCATTTTCATCACCATTACACAAAATAGGCTGGGTTATAGTAACAAGATCTAATAGAGGTGGTGAAATGGGGTTAATAACAATTATAGGTGAGGTAGCAGTACATCCGTTGGCATCGGTTATTTCAAATTGATAGGTTCCAGCCGTTGAAGCAGTGTAAGTAAAAGGTGAGCCTGTTGCACCTAACGGGTTAAAAGGTCCCCCGTCAATAGCAACCGCATTGGTATAGGGTGCTGTACCTCCTACAAAGGTTCCTGTTATCTCAGCATCCGGCGTAGCAGTACAATCTAAACCACTCGTTACGCCTGCATCGACTAATAGCTCCGGGGCAATAATTTCTGCAGGCAATATGGTTTCACAGCCAAAAGCATCTCTCACCGTAATGATGTAGTTGCCTGGACCTAAGTTTGAAAATATGTTACTCGACTGAAAAGGGCCTCCATTGATATTATATTCAAAAGGTGCTTCACCGGAAATAACATCAATAATTATCGTTGCATTATTACCCGTGTCAAAGCAAATATCTGATGTAGTACTAATAGTTGCCACAGGCGGATTAGGAATCGTGAGCGTAAATGTGTCAGTAACAACACAACCATTAGCATCTTCGACAGAAATTGAATAGCTTCCGGATTGAGTCAAGTTTAAAAATGTATTACTCGATTGTGTGGGTAAGGTTGTTGTATCCGGTAGTGTAAGCGTATAGGTATACCCTCCCCAGCCACCTGAAGCAGTAATGATAGCACTACCACTTGTAATACAGGTAATTGGAGATGTTTCTATTGAGATTGCTAAAGGGTTTGTGGGCTCATCCACTACAGCGGTCGCGGTAGCCTCACAGTTTGTTATTAGATCTCTAACAACTATAGTATAACTACCTGCAGTTAGTCCCGTTAAAACAACCGGAGAGACTCCAGATATAAAAGGACCTCCATTGATCTGATATTCAAAAGATGTTGTTCCTGAAACTGTAAATCGAACGGTTCCATCTGCTGCACTAACACAACTAACATCATTTATAGTTTCGCCAAAAATATCGATTATTGGCAGTGGTTCTATTGCATAGGATTCACTATATGTACAATCATTAGCGTCCTTCACCTGGAACGTATAGACACCTGGTGCTAATCCAGAAAAAACATTTGACGTTTGATAGGGGGTAGCCGCTGCAGCCGGTGCAATAATTTGAAATTCTAAAGGCGCAACTCCTCCTGTTATTCCTACTATAGTTACCGTAGTAAGATTGGTGGGACAAGTAATTGGAGAATTGATAAAAATTAGATCAGTAGGCGGATCTAATGGTGGGATTGTAATATCATTAGTAACAAAAGTACAATCATTGGCGTCCATAATAGTAACTGCGTAAGTACCTGGCGTTAAGCCAGAAAAAACAGGACTCGATTGATACGTTATACCGTCAATACTATACATGTATGGTGGAGTACCACCCGTAACATTTGTAACGGTAATAGTACCATTTGATGTACAAGTATATGGTGCCGTTAATTCGGCGACACCAGAAATAGCAGTATTAGTATTAATGGTAACGGTTTGTGGTTGCGTTACACATACAGAAGGACCAAAGGTGTATTCTACTACTACATCATAATTGCCAACGGCAAGTCCCGTAAATACATTTGAGCTGGTAAACGTAGCCCCACCATCAATACTATATTGTAGGCTATTTCCATTAGGATTGGTTACATCGATGGTAATGACTCCAGTATCGCCAGCACTAGCACATAATATATCTTCAGTTATTACATTGAATTCCGGTTCAGGAGTTGCGTCAATGGTAATCGAGGTAACTGCACTACAGTTATTAGAATCAACAACTGTAATATTAAAGACACCGGGGGCAGAAACTACAATCTCCGGAACCGTTTGAAAAACGGTCGTACTATTTACAAAATAAAAATAGGGAGGTGTGCCACCTAAAGGATATACTGTGATTTCACCATCGGTACAAGTTAATGGAATAGTAATTGCTGCTGTGGCTGTAAGTAATGAAGGCTCAACAAGTATAATGTTTTCCGAATACGTACATCCATCTTCAGTTTCTACAACGGCCGTATAGGTGCCAGGATTAAGGTTTTCGAAACTATAGTTATTCTGAATAATGGGGCCTACACTATTCACTAAAGTCGCACCGGAATAGAGATAAAAGAAATACTGTGGCTCTGCATCATTAGCTGATAAATGAATACTACCCTTGTCGCCATTACAAAGTGGTTGTTCAACAATGGTTGAAACCGTAAAGTCGCGCTCTCTCACCAATACATCCGGAACGGTAAACACACATGCATTTGCCGGAACGCCTACTTGCCGTATGTAAATTGTATACAAGCCTGGTGTGGTAACTGAAAAAACATTACTGCTTTGATAGGTTATTCCGTCAAGACTAAATTCATAATTACTGGGAACATTGTTCACAGTTATTGTTCCTGGCGTAGTACAAATAATATCTGTTGCAGTAACTGTTGGATCGAGTAGATTTTGATATACATTAAAATAAAATTGGTTGAAACATCCGCCATCATAATTTATCGTTAACCTATATTGACCTGCTATATTCGCTGTGAAATTGGAGCCGGTACCCACTTGATTCCAAGTACATGTACTGTCTTCATTAGCGCAATCAGTATTACCCACAGGAGGACAGCTAGATTCATCTAGTTTTTCCCAAATAATTGTAACTGCTCCAGCAATGTCAATTGTTATCTCTCTGAAATCGTTTTCGCCACATAAAAATATATTAGGTAATAACTTACCATCATTTGGGCAGGTAACAACTTCGTCAGCAAAAGGTATTACAGGATTTGAAACACTACCGCCATGTAGTGTTACAATATATTCTTGAACGATGGATCGACACGGGGCAAGCGCTGTATTGAATGAGTAATAAGTTCCTGTTTGTGTAACGGTTATCGTTTGTGTCGTTCCTATAACCGGAGTTCCGGTTGGACTTGTAGACCAAGAGTAAGAATCGTATCCATCGGCAGCAGTCAGGTCTATGCTTTCGCCACAAAGAATCTCGTTTTGGGTAAATACACAATCGTCAAGGTCGGCTAAAAAATTAGTAGCCTGAGGTGTAAGAAGACAACCTGTATTTGAACTGATACTGGGATCATCTGTTATGATAAAAGTAGGATTGAGCGTTCCTTGATACGTAGCAAATGCCTGGTTGCTGATAATATCTGAACAGGCCTCTACTAACTGCTGGCAGGTTTCTACGACCTGAACCTCAATTCGGATTTCACTGAGTGGGTCATTTTCTTCAACTAAATAATCTTCAATATCAAAAATTAATTCTCGGGTGACAGGATCATAACTCGATACTGTTACCCCTGCTGGCAGCGTTAAATCGGCCGGGAAGTCGAAAATAATATTAATAGGTAATATATCTCGTATTGTAAAATTAGTGGCATTATCGTTTCCTGTATTTTGAAAACCTATCACATAATTTAATTCTTGACCAAGGTTGACCACTTGCCCTCCAATGTTAGTACCAAACTCATCTTCAACAATTTTGGTGAGTACAATATTTGGTTCAATTATCTCTACGGCAAAGGCAAGAAAGTATTGAAAATAGGTGTCTCCGCTAGTCTCGAATCGTAAGGTGGCAGAGGTAGCACCATTGGCAATTACTGTATTCCCTGGGTTTGGAACACTCATCACACCTGTATCAAATCCAAGTGTATTGGTGCTATTTGGGACTCTATTATTAACAGGTGTTGCGCTTAATTGAGTTACTGAACTATTGAAATAGTTATTTGCAAGCCTATCAACTGTGGAAAGCGTAGTTCCATTGAGTTTTAAGCGATCGCCAAGTATTGGTTTATCTCCTTCTAAGGTGGCAAATGCAAAATTGGCTCGTACCGGAGCAGGTGCAGGAACAGTTCTGAACCCGGAAACAGGGACATCTAAGTTTGGATTATTTCCAGGAACACTAATGGCACTAAAGCCATCAAAGCTTGTGATCGACTTTCCTGGAAGCGTCGGGTCTTCATACACCACAAAAAGAGACCAACCAGCAGAATGTCCCGTATTATTAGGTGGATTAAACGTACCGGTTTCACCCAAAGCACTCGATACATTGGCCAGTGTATAAGTTCCTAAATTGTTTGCTAAACTAGTTACAATGGAAGTGACATCGGCATAACAAGCGTAAGGAAAACTATCCCCGCCGTCTACAGAAGTTCCGCCCGCATCAAATATTACTGTCCCTGTAATATCATGATATCCTCCAGTAGGCCCTTTAAATTTTACATTTGTAAAAGGTTGAGCGCCTTTTGTAACTGCTCCCCAATACAGGCTAGCATGCTTTATTTCGTAACAGTTTGGATTCGGTATTTCTAAATCGGCACTAGATGAACTAAAGGTTGAAGGATCCCCGTCAATATCGATATATTGCATATCCACATTGTGATTATAGACTGTATTATCATTGAAAGGGTTATTGTTAGGTCCCAAAATGTTATTTCCTATCAGAACGATATCACCCTTAAGATCCTCATTGAATCTAGGCGTAAAGGGGACAAAATTTTGGGCATAGCACTGTATTCCAAAAAATAGGACTATAAGAAGTATGGGGACTCTTTTAATAGTAGGTTTGTTCATGACGACTAGTTTTTAGTTTGATGTCTCCTAAATCAATTTTTAGAAGGCCGGGGACTAAATATTACTTCTTATGTCATGCTAATTTTCGATTTTAATTATGGTAATATTTTTATTATATGGTTTGTCTAATTTTGTTCTTAATGCACGTTCAGCATCGCTGATAGCATTGAATTTTTTGGAATAGATATAATATTCACTGGTGTTTACATCATAGAAGAAGTTAACTTCTTTATATCCTGACGAAATTACCTGGACTAAAAATACATCTCGTTTATTTACATCACTGTGCACCGCAAGAACTAAATAATAGCCACTTTCGGCATGACGTATATTTTTAAGAATTTGAATATTGTTGCTACGTTCTCGACCAAAATCTAAATCTTCAACGGCTAATGGAGTTTCTCTTAATGAGACATTTTCCCTCAAGCTATTTAGCATTTTTCTGTCTTGTGTATACCTGTCCTGATCATTATCGTAGGCTGCCCGTTTGATACGTCGTTTGCGCTCAATACCCGTAGCAATATCTATTTGCTCTAAAGAAGACACCAAAAACTCACGGTTTCTAATGGATTTTTCCTGTTCAGATTTTAGTGTGGTTATTATATCTTGATAGTATAGGTTTGTTTCATCACCAGGGTCATTAAAAGCAATTTCTCGTTCCTTTAATAAGGATTCTAAGAGCTTAATCTTTTTCTTATTTCTAATTATAACTGTATCCAAATTTATTATTAGAAACTCAATTTTCTTATTTTCTTCACTAATACTCTTGAATGGTTTTGGTTTTGGTTCCACAAAAATGTTTTGCTCACTGAGATCATTTTCCTCTTTCAATTCTTTCAAGTCTTTTTCCTTAATAGCAACTGCGGTTTCCAATTCTTTCAATAATTGGGTTTGTGCGATACCAGACTCTTCAGTTTGCATTACCAATTCTTTCATGGACTTGCCAATATCGTCTGCTGGATCTTTAATTATTTCCTCTTCGTCGTTAGACTTTTCCTGTGATTCAGCAATCTCTTTCTTTTCCGAAGTGAATAAATCTGTCGCAGTAGTTATTTGTTCTAAAGAAGACATCAACGCTTCACGGTTTCTAATGGATTTTTCCTGTTCAGATTTTAGTGTGGTTATTATATTTTGGTAGTATAGGTTTGTTTCATCGCCAGGGTCATTAAAAGCAATTTCTCGTTCCTTTAATAAGGATTCTAAGAGCTTAATTTTTTTCTTATTTCTAATTATAACCGTATCCAGGCTTATTATCAGAAGCTCAATATTCTTATTTTCTTCACTAATACTCTGGGCCGTTTTAGGCTCATCAAAGTTGTTTTCTTCCTTCAAATCTTTCAAGTATCTTTCCTTAATGGCAACTGCGGTTTCCAACTCTTTTATTAATTGGTTTTGTGAGATGTTAGATGCTTCAGTTTGCAATGCCAATTCTTTGATGGACTTGCCAATATCGTCTATTGGATTTTTAATTAAACGCTCTCTGGCATCCTTTTCCGCTTTCAATTTTGCTTCCTCTTCAGCGGCTAACCTTGCTTGTTCCTCTGCAAACAGTCTTGCTTCTTCTTCAGCTTCTAGCCTAGCTTCTTCCTCTGCAAGCAGTCTCGCTTGTTTTTCGGCTTCCAGTCTGGCTTGCTCTTCAGCAAGTAACCTCACTCGTTCCTCTTCAGCCAATTTTGCCTTTATTTCAGCTTCCTGTCTGGCTTGCTCTTCGGTGTTAGATTTTTCTTGTGCTTTAGCAATCACTTTCTTTTTAGTACGTTTTTTTTCAAAAGTGAATAAACCTGCTAAATCATCATCTCTGCTATACTCATAGTAATTAGTGTTCTTAAATTTGTAGGCAAGCGTAATCTCATGTGAAGCACCTAAATTGGTAAGTCCTACAAATGGTTTTTCATAATTATATTCTATCGCAATTTGTTTGGTCAGATTAATGCCAAGTCCCCCAGATGCTCCATACATGGTGTTATACCCTACTTGCGCCCAAATACCTTTAGGAACTGTTAGCATCATTACTCCCGAGATAATAGTGTCATCTTTTTGGAATTCAGACTTTGTCAGGGCAGAGAACCTGCTTTCTCCAAAAAAACCATACCCGCCAAAATAGCCCGTATACATCAAATGACCTAGTATACCTTGCTTTGGGTTATCCTCTACTAATCCAGAAGTGTTGAAGTTGTAAGTCACAATATTATTAAGGGAAATTCCAAAATCTATAAATCCAGCACCATAATTAAAGCCTGGATTTGCAGTAAGCAGGAAGTTTGAGGGAATATTATTGAGGGCCGGATCGTCAAAATTAGTCACCACTTTACCACTATTCAGGCCACTTTTATAGGCCCCAATATTTAAACCAAATGTAAAATTACTGTCTTCTTGTACTCGAATGTTATACGCAAAGTTTGCAATCCCTCCAAAGGTGGTAAGTACTCCATAATTTTGTTGATATACTCCAATACCAGCTCCAATATTTTCCTTTATGCGCCCAGAATAATTAAAAAAATAGGTGAGCGGGGCGTCTTCGACTCCTAACAGTTCTCTTTTGTTTGTTACTGTTATGTACTTGTTTTGCTCCCTTACGAAACTAAACGTAGGCTGCACTACAAATCTGTTGAACATTAATGAGTTTCTAGCGGGAATATTAAGCGCAACCACACCGTCCTCGGCCTGAGAATGGCCAATCACCTGTACGAAACAGAACAATAGGATGGTATGGTTGGTTATTGCTTTCAATTTATTTAACTATCGTTATAGAGCCTTTTTTAGGTTGCATGCCTTGGGGTATAATCATGTAATAAAAGACTTGGTTTACACTACTTGTACTAAGTTGATTTTCCGGCCAATTGTTTAAATAATCTTTTGTATTCAATACTATTTCTCCCTGACTTGAATATATTACTACCTCTGTATTACTACCACTCACGTAGAGTGTTGGAATCACCCAAGTGTCATTGATACCGTCGCCATTGGGACTTATTAGATTTGGGATGTTTTCTACTTCTGGAAAAGGATTTATAAATTCTTCCACCTGAAAGTAGTGTTCATTTGAAATATTGCATTCATTGGTTTGTTTTATAATCACACTATAAAAACCAAAATCGGATACATTAAATGTGCTTTGCGTTGCATTGGGGATTACTTCATCATTTAATAGCCATTGAAATTCGGGATTGACCGCATCAGTCGTAACTGAAACGACAAGCACATCTCCGGCCTCTAACATATTGACATTTGGAACATCGATGCTACTTGTAAAACTTCCTGATTGTAATTCAATACTTCCTGTGGCTTCACAGCTCCCAAAATTTACTACTACTGAATAAGACCCCGAGACGGCTGTCTCGTAAGTCTGGTTCGTTTCTCCAGGTATAGGAGTTCCTTCTTTAAACCATTGGTAACTATTTCCCTGAACGGTGCTCAATGTTGTAGGGCCTTCTGCTGCGCAAAAGGGATTTCCTAAGCTGGATGTTATGTTTGCAAATACGTCATCTGCAGAGGTGGCTTTTAATACCGTCACTCGGTTCGAAAAAGAATCGGAGGTACAGGTACCGTAATTGGTTTCAACAAAATACACTCCCTCTTCGGTTACGGATAGCGTTGGGCCTTGGGCTACCAAAACTGATGTTGTAGGATTAATTTCTTTAAACCAGTTAAAGGTGAGGGATGGATAATTTAAGGGGGAGTCATTTCCGTCTGAACCGGGATTGTCAATTGTCAAGAGATAACTTCCGCCGGGGCAAAAATGCGACATTGCAATAAAATCATTAATGGAAAAAGGACTATCCTGTATTTTGTAATAGGCTGAAAAACTTGTAGATGGGGTACTAGAAGCTGCTGGGTGGGTGCTTCTTATTCTAATTTTATACCCTTCACCTGCAGTGGTTGTTGGTAAGGAAAAGTTGACTGACGCAGGAGAGGTACTAATGGCTCCGGGGTTGGAGGTAAAAACAATGTTTGACACAGAGAAATCACCTTCAGGGTCGGACATTTCGATAATAAATTGGTTGGATGAATTTATCCCGGTTTCCGGATTAAAAACAAAGTTGACTCCAAACGTGTTAAAGTCTTCATTTGCACACGCCTGTGTGAACTGAAGATCTGGAGTGCCAATAACTATCTGAGCTCCCATTTTTATGGTGTGCGACATCATAAAAAAGGCAACTAAGAAGTATAAAAATTTTAGAAAAGTAGTTTTTGCCATCCAGATATTTTTAATATGTAACTCTTTTTATTAGTTATAGCCTTACATCCATAAGATAAGAGAGAAAATATTTTGGTATGTGTTATTATTCTTCTTCGGGAAGACTGCTGGCTATAATTCTATTGATTCTTAATCTAAAATCCGGGTTCTCCAGGTTTTTAACATCAATAAAGGTTTCAGAATCCGATCCATAGGAATATACATTGTCAAAGATCCTATTACCATACCAATTCTCCAGATCTTCATTATTGGGTACGTTTTCAGTAAAAATATTTCCGCTACAGTTATTGAAATACATATTGGTGAATTGCATCTTTTGGAGATTTTCATTATTTATGAAAATATTATTATTGAGATTCACCGCAGGATTGTAGCCGGAAAAAACACTTTTATCTATTGAAAATGATGTTCCTTCTTTAACATACATCGCTTCATGTACAAGTCCAACTTTCGTGTCTGCCTCTAAGTTATTACTCAAAACCATGAGCGTAAGATTCTTGGCGATAAGATTTGATCCTTTTTTAGTTGGATCTACTTCCTCTTTTTCGTTGTAGGATGCCAGATAAATGCTGCTTGCTGCACTTGAGGCAGTATGATAAGGGGATTTAACGACTAATGAATTGGTTAGTAAAGATTGGGCTCCGTAGTTGAATACAAAGTCGTTTCTTTTTGATCTAAACGATACCAGTTGCGATAGCCTTGTATTTCCTCCCAGAACATAGAAAGAGCTTCCTTCACAATAAGACACCATTACATTTTCTATCACTGTTTCGTCACCAACTGCAGCTAATGTAAGGCCGTTAAAATTCCCGAAACCCTTCGTTCTTTTACCTGCATATTCAATTCTAACATATTTTAAAATTCCTGAATTACTTTTTATATCGTCTCCGCCATAACTCAATATCTTCGAGTATGAGGCCGTATGTCCATAATCCAACAACTCCCATTTTTCACCTATTTTATTAACCGGTGCGCTACCTAAGATAAAAATTCCACCCCAATCTCCCTTTTTCCTAATATCTCTATTAGATGAGAAAACAATAGGATCTGTTTGGGTGCCTTCTGCCATTATCTTTGAGCCATCGCTTATAATCAGTGAAGCTTTAGACTTGTAATCTGCAAGAATGACTGTACCAGCTTCAATTAAGAGCGTTGTACTATCAGTAACAAATACATCCCCAAGCAAAAGATATGTTTCTTTTTTGAACAACTTAGTGTCCTCCGTGATGGTTCCGGAAAGTATTTGTGTCGGTTCGGGGTACTGTTTGGAACTCAAATTAAATTCAGTCCAAATATTTAACCAATTTTCATTGCCGTATATTCCTTTTTCCTGTTGAGAAAACACACAGAGAAAGGGGAAAAGGAGCAAAAAAATAACAAGAAAGTAGTTTTTAGTCATACACAGGGGTTATAATGTTAAATACTTCATAAAATATTCCATAAATATACAATATAATCTATGTAATGCAAATAAATCCGATGAAATGCACAAAATTTAACATAGCGTAGTTATTATCCAGGAAATTGTACGTTAAAGTGCTAAATTTTTAAAATGCGGGCACACTCCACTAATTAAAGTCTTCGTAGGTGTGTAATGCCTTCAAAGTTTCTTCGTAAAATAATATGGCAGAGATCAAGTCATTCTTGTCTGAATATGGCAATACAATTTTTTGAAACTCTACAGTGTTTTCAAAGTATGTGGTGGTGGCCTCCATATTATCATTGAGTGCAGCGCGATTTTTTTTGGTATCCGGAATCCCTAAAGAAGCCATGGTAACCCCAGGTTTAGTAGCGAATGCAATATTTGGTAAAATCCTGATGATTACTTCAATACGTTTATTATATAGTTGCAATAGTGAACCTTTTTGCATTTCTTCAAGTTCTTCGCGATCGTGATATTTATTAATTGCGACATCTCCTGAAATAATTGACGGCTGGGATCCTCTTTTTTGAGCAATAGAGGCGGTTGTAAATAGCAATACGACAATTGTAAGTAGGCTATATTTAGATTTTAAAGTCATAATATCAAGATTATTGGTTAGGGGGCAATATGCCTTTATTTATGGTTCAATTCTACAATTAATATCTATAAAATGCAAATATCATCGATAAAATGTGTTTTTTCAACATCAACTGACTTAAAAAAATATGGGAAAGTTATCTGCTTACCAAATAGCAATGGAGGAGAAATTCTTAGATGTTTTAGTATATGCTTCTACTTATTAATGACATGAAGAGAGGGGCGCAGGGAAAAATTCATGAATTACGGGCCGAAAAAAGGGAAGATTAGCCCTTAACGCGGGTTTAGCACCTCCTTAATAAAAAAAGCCTCAGCAATTCTGCTGAGGCTTTTGTACCTTGGGTGGGAATCGAACCCACACGACCGAAGTCACTGGATTTTGAATCCAGCGCGTCTACCAATTCCGCCACCAAGGCAAACGGGAGGCAAAAATAAACAATTAATTATAAATTGTTAGTAAATCTTCTCGGCATTTTTTTTTAAACGCTATCTATTAATTTACATTTGTAGCCAACCAACTATTATACATCTTAAAATGTCAACGCAAGCTCCAGAACCAAAAATTTTTGCCTGTAAACAAAGTCAAGCTCTTGCAGAAGATATCGCCAAAGCATTTGGTATTTCCTTAGGAAATGTGATCACCTCAACTTATAGTGATGGTGAGTTTCAACCTTCTTTTGAAGAGTCGGTTCGTGGAAGACGTGTTTTTATAATCGGTTCTACTTTTCCCAACAGTGACCATCTCATGGAAATGCTGTTAATGCTGGACGCAGCCAAACGTTCTTCAGCAAGGCATATTACCGCCGTTCTACCTTATTTTGGGTGGGCTCGGCAAGATAGAAAAGACAAGCCTCGTGTTCCCATTGCGGCAAAACTGGTTGCTAAAATGTTGGAAACCGCCGGTGCTACACGTATCATTACCATGGACCTGCACGCAGATCAAATTCAAGGTTTCTTTGAAAAACCGGTAGACCACCTATTTGCTTCTACCATCTTCCTTCCCTATTTAAGGAAATTGGATTTAAATAACCTTACCATTGCATCTCCAGATATGGGTGGTTCTAAGAGGGCATATGCCTATTCCAAAGCTTTAGAAAGTGATGTTGTAATTTGCTACAAGCAAAGAGCTAAAGCCAATGTAATTTCCCATATGGAGTTGATTGGCGACGTAAAAGGTAAAAACGTAGTGTTGGTAGATGATATGGTAGATACTGCCGGAACACTTACCAAAGCAGCGGATCTAATGATAGAACGCGGTGCCTTGAGTGTTCGGGCCATTTGTACACATCCTATTCTTTCAGGAAATGCTTACGAAAAACTTGAAAGTTCTAAATTGGAAGAATTGATCGTTACAGATTCTATTCCTCTGAAGAAACAAACCAATAAGGTAAGAGTGCTTACCTGTGCCAACTTGTTTGCAGATGTGATGTTAAGTGTCAATGCGAACAAATCTATCAGCTCTAAGTTTTTAATGTAATCTTCGGGAAAACAGCAAGAAAGGACCTTTAAAAAAACCGCTTTTTTTGCTTGATGTCTTCAAAAAATTCCGCATCTTTGCACCCGCTTTACCTAAAAAGGTAAGCTTAAGAATTTAAAATCATTAAAAATTTCAAATGAAATCAATTACAATCAACGGATCTCAAAGAGAAAGCGTAGGCAAGGTAGCTACCAAAGCCTTACGTAATGCTGGAAAGATTCCTTGCGTAGTATACGGAGGGGATAAGCCAATTCACTTTTCAGCAGAAGAACTGGCATTTAGAAACTTAGTGTACACCCCGGACGTACATACAGTTGTAATTGCCTTAGAAGATGGTACAAAAATAAACGCCATCCTTCAAGACATTCAGTTTCACCCCGTGCATGACCGCATCTTACACATAGACTTCTATCAAATTTATGATGACAAAGAAGTAATGTTAGAAATCCCTGTACGAGTTACAGGAAATTCTAAAGGAGTGCGTAATGGTGGTGTTTTACGTATTGTGACACGTAAACTTCGAATAAAAGCATTACCGACAAATCTTCCGGATTTTATTGAAGCAGATATTACCGAGATGAAGATCGGCCACAAGATGTATATTACCGATATCGATACTGAAAACTTTAGAATCCTTCACCCGGACAATACTGTGATTTGCCAGGTGAGAACTTCGCGTACAGCAATCGTGGATGAAGTGGATGAAGATGAAGAAGGAATTGAAGGAGAAGAAGGTGCTGAGGGTACTGAAGGAGAAGCTGCTCCTGCTGAAGGTGCTGCTGCTGAAGCTCCTGCAGAAGAATAAGTCTTCTATTTTCAAGATAATTAAAAAGCATTCCGGTTTTCGGGATGCTTTTTTTATTTTTACTGAAGTTAAACCACATATATGTTTGCGTTTTTCAAGAAGCTATTTGCTTCAAAATCTAACATACAAATTACCGAAAGTGACCCTATGAAAAAATTTCTCATTGCCGGACTAGGCAATATTGGTCCAAAATATGAAAATACCCGGCATAATATTGGCTTTAAAATGCTAGATTTTTTAGCTGAAAAAGAATCGCTTACATGGGAAACTTTAAAACTGGGCGACATTACAATTCACAAGAAAAAAGGACGAACTTTTTTATTACTAAAGCCTAGCACCTATATGAACCTAAGTGGGAAAGCTGTTAAATACTGGCTGGAAAAAGAAAAGATTCCATTGGAAAACCTCCTGGTCATTACAGACGATCTAAATTTACCTTTTGGAACTATTCGCATAAAGACCAAAGGAAGTGATGGTGGGCACAATGGCTTAAAAGATATACAACATACATTGCAAACAACAAATTATAACAGATTCAGGTTTGGGATCAGTGATGAATTCTCTAAAGGAAGGCAAGTTGATTATGTATTAAGCGAATGGAATGAAGAAGAACAGAAAAATTTAGAAGAACGGTTGAAAAAAGGATCTCAGATTATCGAATCTTTTGGTCTTGCCGGCATAAATATTACTATGAATACCTTTAACGGAAAATAACGTGAACGAATATAACTCCGCGGCATCTTATGAAAACACACGTTCTTGTGTAGTAACCATCGGTACTTTTGATGGTGTGCATATTGGACATAAAGCTATTTTAAAGCGTTTGGTGGATGCTGCAGAAAAAGAAGAGCTCGACTCGGTGTTATTGACATTTTTTCCACACCCCAGAATGGTTTTGCAGAAGAATTCAAGTATAAAACTTATCAATACTATTCAAGAAAAAAAGGAATTGTTAGAAGAAATAGGATTGGATCATTTAATTATACATCCTTTTACACATGCTTTTTCACGGTTGACCGCTGTAGAATATGTTCGGGATATTTTGGTGAACCGGTTAAAGGCCAAAAATATTATTATTGGTTACGATCATCGTTTTGGAAGAAATAGAACTGCCACTATTGAAGATTTGCACGAATTTGGAAAAACCTATCATTTTGAAGTGGAAGAAATCTCAGCTCAAGAGCTAGACGAAGTTGCCATAAGTTCCACAAAAATTAGAAAAGCCTTACTGGCAGGAGATATCACCACGGCAAACAATTACTTGGGGTATCCGTTTATGCTTACAGGAAAAGTTGTTAAAGGGAAAGGTATTGGCCGAACTTTGGAATATCCTACTGCAAACCTGCAAATTGAGGAATCCTACAAGCTTATCCCAAAAAATGGAGTGTATGTTGTTGAAGCAAAAATAAATGGCAATAAAGTCTATGGGATTACAAGCATTGGCACCAACCCAACCGTAGGCGGAAAAAACAAAACCATTGAAACCTATTTTCTGGATACAAATGAAGACCTATATGAAAAGCCTCTTCGGATAGCATTTTTAACTCATATTCGCGATGAAGAAACTTTTAAAGATATCAAAGCCTTAAAAGAAGCTATTAAAAAGGATGAATATTTTGCCCGGGAGTTTTTAAATAACCATGAATAAATTTCTTTTCAAAAATATTGATAATTCTGGGCTTGTACTCTTTAGGGCGGCTTTTGGATTACTTATTACCCTAGAAGCCTTTGGCGCAATTGCTACTGGTTGGGTAAAACGCACCTTAGTAGATCCGGATTTTACATTCAATTTTATAGGTTTTGATTTTTTACAACCGCTCCCTGGTAATGGAATGTACTTCTATTTTGCAATTATGGGAATCTTTGGAATATGTGTGATGCTGGGATATAAATATCGCTATAGCATGTTAGCTTATGCCGTAATGTGGTCTGCTGTGTATTTAATGCAAAAAACCTCCTACAACAATCATTATTATCTAATGATGCTATTGTGTTGGTTAATGGTATTTCTTCCTGCAAACCGTTGGTTTTCATTAGATGCAAAATATAATTCATCCATTAGATCATCTGCTATGCCACAATGGGTATTATGGATATTGATATTACAGGTATGGATCGTATATACATATGCTTCCGTAGCAAAACTATATCCGGACTGGATCAATGCAACAGTCCCTGCCGTACTTATGAGCGGTAAGAAACATTATTGGCTTATTGGTGATTTTTTACAACACAACTGGGTTCATTGGTGCATTGCATACGTTGGTATTTTATTTGATCTACTTATAGTCCCTTTATTGCTTTGGAAAAGAACCCGCCTTTTTGGTTTTATTGTTTCAGTATTTTTCCACTTATTTAATTCTATCGTTTTTCAAATAGGGATCTTTCCATATATGTCTATCGCTTTTGCTCTTTTTTTCTTTTCCCCGGAATTGCTTCAAAAGCGTTTTCTTCCCAAAAAACTACTGTATACTGCCGGAGAGGTTATTGTCCCAAAATATAAAAAACTTCTTGTAGAAATCTTTTCGATATACTTTATTATTCAAATTGGGTTACCATTGCGTCATTGGTTTTTTAAGGATGATGTCTTATGGACCGAAGAAGGTCACCGCCTTAGTTGGCGCATGATGCTTCGTACCAAATCCGGTATGCTTGCTGTCTGGGTGGAAGACAAGGAAACGGGCAAGCGGATTCAATACCCATATAACAAACTTATTGCAAATAAACAGCGTCGCTCGGTAAAGACCAAGCCAGATCTATTATGGCAACTCGCTCAACATATTAAGAAAGCTGAGGCTGAAGAAGGCAGAGATGTTGCTATTTTTGTGGACGCAAGAGTTAAAGTAAATAATGGAGAATACCATCAATTTATTGACCCTGACGTTGATCTGGCTTCGGAAAAATGGTATCCTTTTAAGCACCACGATTGGATTTTGCCTTCTCCCGAGGATTATCATAAAAAGACTACAAAGAAATAGTGGGATTTCCGTAAATTTGCTGCCTTAATACACATACGCGATGTTACAGGTTCACGAGATAAGAGACCACAAAGAAGCATATATCAATGCCCTTGCTAAAAGAGGGGTTGATGTTAAAGAAGTACTTGAACAAGTATTGCAAGCCGATGAAGAACGCAGAAGTACACAGTTACAACTGGACGATACTCTGGCACAATCCAACACTCTTTCAAAAGAAATTGGGAAGTTGTTTCAAAATGGCGAAACACAAAAAGCCAACTTACTAAAAGAAAAAACAAGTCAGTTAAAAGAAACTTCCAAGTCTTTAACAGAACAACTCAATACTGCTTCAGAAAAATTACAACAACTGTTGTATACTATTCCTAATATTCCGAATGAGTTGGTCCCTGCGGGAACAGATGAAAATGATAATGAAGAAACTTTTCGTGAAGGTGATATCCCCAAACTAGACAGCGAAGCGCTTCCGCATTGGGAATTGGCAAAAAAATATGATCTAATTGACTTTGAATTAGGTGTAAAAATTACCGGTGCCGGATTCCCTGTTTACAAAGGAAAAGGTGCTCGTTTGCAAAGGGCATTGATCGCTTATTTCTTAGACAAGAACACAAACGCAGGTTATACCGAATATCAGGTCCCGCATCTGGTCAATGAAGCATCGGGATTTGGAACAGGGCAATTGCCGGATAAAGAAGGACAAATGTATCATGTTACAGGCGATGACCTGTATCTCATTCCAACAGCCGAAGTTCCTGTAACCAATCTATTTCGGGGAGATTTGTTGGCACATACCGAACTACCTATTACCTGTACCGGGTATACACCATGTTTTAGAAGAGAAGCCGGTAGTTATGGAGCGCATGTAAGAGGGCTAAATCGCCTACATCAATTTGACAAAGTGGAAATTGTACGTATAGAGCACCCTGATAATAGTTATGGAGCACTTAACGGAATGGTGGAACATGTAAAAGAGATCTTACGGGAATTAAAATTGCCATATCGTATTTTAAGGTTATGCGGCGGTGACCTGGGATTTGCTTCAGCGTTAACATACGATTTTGAAGTATTTTCAACCGCACAGGACAGATGGTTGGAAATTTCTTCGGTTTCAAATTTCGAAACCTTTCAATCTAATAGATTAAAACTTCGTTTTAAAGACAAAGACGGGGAAAATAAATTAGTGCATACTCTTAACGGAAGTGCTTTGGCATTACCTCGTGTATTAGCCGGAATCCTTGAAAATTATCAAACTCCGGATGGCATTAAGGTGCCTGAAGTATTGGTGCCATATTGCGGGTTCGACATTATAGATTAGTGGCTATACAAGTGACTTCATTATTGCGCGTGAATACAAATAATTTGTATGGAGTGTATCGCTAAGTAAACAATAAACCCTTCGAGTTTTATATTAAACAAATATGCGTTGAGATTTTATACATCTGTAACTTAGGTGCGTTATAAGAGCGCTTTTAAAGTTTCTTAGTGGAAAATATATTATCATATAAGGTCCTTAGTGCTAATAATGACTTAAAGTAGATTTTAGATTTATTTGTTATATTGCAAAAGTTCTCCCCCTTTTTATTTCTTTAAATATTTAATATTATGAAACACGAGGTTAATATCAACTATCGTATAAAATACGTTTGGATTGGAATAATGTTCATGTTATTAGGAGGCGGGTTATTATTTTATCTATTATATTCTTACGGGATTGATTTTGGAGTTATAGAAGTAATTGCCTATATCACTGGAACAACAGCCACGTTAACGTTAATTTATCATTCTTTTAGTTTAGAATATCAAATTAATACTCAAAAGCAGAATAATGACTTGTATAGAGCTAAGTATACATACGATTTAATTTCAGAATGGGCTAAACCGAGTATGAAGAAGTGTATTAGAGATACCCGTGAATTACTTAAAAATCCAGACAGGGTAAAAGAGCTTACGAATCCAGCAAAGATAGAGGAGTTTGCAAATTATTTAGCAGATAATCATAGACAAAGAAGTCATTTAGTTCTTACACTGAATTATTTTGAAAATATAGCTACAATGATAGAAACTAACCATATAGATAAGGATATTGTAAAAAAAGCCTTTAAGTCTTTATTTGTAAGCTATTATTTGGTTTTAAGGAATTATATAGACTTTCGACAAAAAGAATATCCTGATAGTTGGATGTTTTATGAAAAGATTACCAAAGCTTGGATTGAAGACAATAAACTGGCATAAGAATTGTTTATCTTATTGTAATATAAAATTTTTTATATATTTACATAGTTAACACTTAAAAATTAAACATTTGAATATGAGACATCTTAGCACACAAAGCGCTAATCCCAAAGGCGTTGACGGACTTTAAGAAGATTATTAACCCCTAAAATATTATAAATGAGGAACAGTAGTTGTTCCTCGTTTTGTTTTGTAATATGTCGTTATGTCAGGATTGGCTATTATTTAACAAATCTAATAAGCTTTGACTCTACATTACTGGATAAGAATTAATGGATACTAGCTTCTTTAAAGCAGAAATACTTTATCTATAAAAATCATAGAAATTTCTTCGTAATCCTTTAATTTAGGCCTCTCCTAACACATGTACAAGTGTCAAGAAACAATAAACAAACAACGGCTTCATTTTTGATGTATAGTTTCAAGAATCAAATCGTTATATTTACGAAATGCGTAACATCTTTTTCATACTATTTCTATTTACAGCATCTATAGTCACAGCTCAGACCGAGCTATTGGCAAAAAATTATTTCGAACAAGGAGAATATGAAAAAGCACTTTCTATCTACAATAAATTGTATGAAAAGAACCCTGGCCGACTTGATTATTTTACAATGGTCGTCCATTCAAATCAGCAACTGGAAAATTTTTCTGAGGCTGAAAAGCTGCTTTTAGGGAAATTAAAAGGGCGCAGAGTAAACCCGAAATTCTATATAGAGCTAGGGTACAATTATTCACTTCAGAATAGGGAAATTGAAGCAACACAGTATTACGATAAGGCTGTACAGTTTACTATAGAAAATCCTAATTATGCTTTTTCTGTAGGTGACATTTTTTCGAAATACAGCTTGCTTGATAAGGCGGTAGAAGTTTATGAAAAGGCAATGAAATTAGACGCCGAAAAAGATTTTAATTTACAATTAGCCCGAATATATGGAGAACAGGGCAAGTTGGAAAAGATGTTTTCGAAGTACATCGATCTTATGAAAAGTAATATAGGCTATAAAGGGGCCGCACAGCGAAGTTTTAGCCAATATGTTACTGAAGATCCAACTAACGAAGCCAATATTATATTACGAAAAACACTCCTTCAAAAATTACAGGAACATCCTGAGGTTTTATACAACGAATTATTAAGCTGGTTGTTCATTCAGCAAAAAGAATTCAAAAAGGCATTTACGCAGGAAAAAGCCATTTACAAGAGGCTTGAGGAAGAAGACTTGGGTGGAATTACAGATTTAGCCATTATTGCCATTGCTGAAGAAGATTATGAAAATGCGACAGATATTGTCAATTTTATTATTGAAAACTCTTCCACACCTGAAGCGAAGTTACAAGGACATCAATACTTAATGAAAATTGCGCTGGCAACAGCTACTGTTAAGGACTATCCAAAAGTAGAACAACAATTTAAAGATCTATTTGAAACCTATGGCCATGGAGCAAGAACTTATTTACTTCAAATAGATTATAATCACTTTTTGGCATTTTCAGCAGGAAAAAAGGAAAATGCCATTGCAAACCTTAAGGTATTGCTGAAAGAAAAATTGACACTATACCAGCAAGCAAGGGTAAAGATGGAGCTTTCAGACATCTTGGTATTTGATGAAAAATTCAATCAGGCGTTAATTTACTATTCTCAAATTCAGAAAAAAATAAAAAGTGATATCCTGGCCCAGGAAGCGCGTTTTAAAGTAGCGAGAACCAGCTATTATAAAGGTGATTTTCAGTGGGCACAAGTGCAATTGGATGTCTTGAAAAAATCTGCATCACAATTGATCGCAAATGATGCCATGCAGCTAAGTTTAATGATCCGGGACAATTCTCTGGAAGATTCTACCCAAACCGCCATTAAAAAATATGCCCGTGCCGATTTGTTAGCACTTCAAAACAAGGACATAGAGGCTATCACCGCTTTGGAAGAAATTTTGCATAATCACAAAGGTGAAAAGATCGAAGATGAAGCCCTATTAAAACAAGGTCAATTGTATGAAAAAACAGGACAGTTTGACAAAGCCGAGGCAAATTACCTCAAACTGATCGAATTCTACAAAGAAGACATTCTTGCAGATGACGCATATTATCGGCTTGCAAAACTCTACGAAAACCAATTACAGGCACCCAAAAAGGCAAAAGAGTTCTACGAACAGATCATTTTCAATTTTGCCGATAGCATTTATTTTGTAGAAGCCCGCAAAAAGTACCGGACACTTCGGGGAGATGCCATTAATTAAAAAGATCACATATGTACATCTACAATGTTACCATAAATATTGATGATTCTATCCACGATGATTGGCTCGAATGGATGAAGTCTAAACATATTCCGGCAATGTTGGATACCGGAAAATTCAATAAGGCCCTAATGACACGTGTTAAAATTGAAGAAGAGATGGGTGGGGTAACCTATTCTGTTCAATATCGTACAGATAGCAAAGCTACATTAGAAAAATACTATGCCGAAGATGCCGAAAAGTTGCGCTCTCAAAGCAAGCCTTTTGAAGGAAAGTTTGTAGCTTTCAGAACCGAACTGGAAATTGTTTGCGAACAATAATGGGAAAGCAAGTACGCGCCAAAAAACACTTAGGCCAGCATTTTTTGAACGATGAGAATATCGCTCAAAAAATTAGTGATACACTTAGCTTGAAAGATTATAAAAATGTACTGGAAATTGGCCCCGGAATGGGTGTATTGACCAAATATCTTATTGAAAAGGATATTAATATAATTGCAATGGACCTCGATAGTGAATCCATTACCTATCTCAAAGAAAATTATCCAGATAAAAATTTACAGCTTCTGGAAGGGGATTTTTTAAAATATGACCTTTCGCTACTTTTTGGAGATGATCCCTTCGCAATAACTGGTAATTTTCCTTATAATATTTCTACACAAATAGTTTTTAAACTGTTGGAATGGCGATCACAGATTCCGGAATTTACCGGAATGTTCCAGAAAGAAGTAGCGCAGCGTATTTGCTCTTCAGAAGGCAGTAAAGTCTATGGAATTCTTTCTGTTTTAACACAGGCATTTTACGATGCAGACTACCTTTTTACTGTGCCTCCTTCAGTTTTCAATCCTCCGCCAAAAGTGGATAGTGGAGTACTTCGATTGCGGAGAAAGGATGATAATATGCTCCCGTGTAGTGAAAAAATGTTGTTCAGAGTAGTAAAAACAGCATTTCAGCAAAGGCGTAAAACACTTCGAAATAGTTTAAAATCGTTCAATATTTCAGATAAATTAAAAGAAGATACTATCTTTGGCCAGCGCCCGGAGCAACTTTCAGTCACTCAATTTATTGCGCTAACACAAAAACTGGAGAACGATGCAATTTCAACTCACAACTGATTTTATAGAAAAAGTTGAGTTACTCATTACCCAAAAAGACGGGAATGCGTTACGCGAGCTATTGCATGAATTTCACTTTGCAGACATTGCTGAAATACTTGAAGAATTAAAAAGTGATGATGCCATTTATCTCATTAAAATATTAGAAAGTGACCTTACTTCTGAAGCTTTAATGGAGCTGGACGAAGATGTTCGTGAAAAAATTCTGGATCGCCTTTCTCCAAAAGAAATTGCCAAAGAACTTGAAGAACTTGATACCGATGATGCAGCTGATATTGTCGCTGAACTGGATGAGGACATTCAACAAAAGGTAATTGATAAAATTGAAGATGAAGTACATGCCGCAGATATTGTGGAACTTCTTAACTATGAGGAAGATACGGCGGGCGCCCTGATGGCAAAAGAATTGGTAAAGGTGAAAGAAACCTGGTCTGTAGCGGGCTGTGTCCGTGAGATGCGCCGTCAGGCTGAAAATGTCACAAGGGTCCATTCTATTTATGTGACCGATAAAAGCGGAAAATTAACAGGAAGACTTTCACTAAAAGACCTTTTAACTGCTTCTGAAAAAGCTAAGATTAGTGAGGTTTTTATCCCAAAAGTAGATTATGTTACCGTGCATACCGAAAATGAAGAAGTGGCTAGAATTATGCAGAAATATGATCTGGAAGCAATCCCTGTTGTTGATGAAGAAGGTGTTTTGGTTGGGCGCATTACGATCGATGATATTGTCGATTTTATAAAAGACGAAGCTGAAAAGGACTACCAATTGGCTGCAGGTATTTCACAAGATGTTGAAGCAGATGACAGTGTTTGGGAATTAACTCGTGCTCGGCTGCCATGGTTGGTATTAGGGCTTATAGGAGGACTGGGTAGTGTATACATTATGCAAGGTTTTGAAGAGGCATTGGAACGCTTCCCTATTCTATTTTTCTTTACGCCACTTATAGCTGCGATGGCAGGTAATGTAGGTGTACAATCCAGTGCAATTATTGTTCAGGGTCTGGCAAATGACAATGTTAAAGGAAGCCTTTTTAAAAGATTACTGAAAGAAGTTGGTTTAGCACTTATTAACGGAGTTGCTTTAGGAATATTAGTTATTCTTTTTGGATTTATTGCCGGGCAAGATCAACTGGTGAGCATTACAATTGCAATCTCCATGCTTTCGGTTATTATTGTAGCAGCACTTGTAGGTACCTTTGTCCCTATTATCTTAGAACGAAAAGGTATCGATCCTGCCATAGCAACCGGGCCATTTATTACTACAAGCAATGACATCTTTGGGATTTTTCTTTTCTTCTATATTTCTAAAATTGTGTTAGGTTTCTAATACCCTTCTTTGAAGAAAAAACGATTAGAATTTAGTACATTGTTTCTTTAAAAAAACTAGTTTGGAAAAGATAAACATTCAACAAAAATTTTCAAGTTTCAGTAAATATTGGCACCCACATCAGATCGCAATAGTAGATGATATGCAGGTATTACTGGCAAAGATCAAAGATGAGTTTGTATGGCATAAGCATGAGGAAGAAGATGAATTGTTTTTTGTTCAGAAAGGAACCTTAGAGATGCATTTTCGCAACAAAGTAGAAGTTGTTTCTGAAGGAGAGATTATTGTAGTCCCAAAAGGCGTTGAGCATTGTCCTAAAACCCGCAATGGAGAAGAAGTACACCTATTGCTTTTTGAAAAATTATCTACAGCACATACAGGTAGTGTTATCGATGAAAAGACGGTAAACAAATACCCGAAAATTTAAAAGACTTCTCAATATTTCCAGCTATTCTATTTACTGTCTGGTATTTTTAAAATGGTGACCACCTGCTCTTCAGTATTCATCATTTCAAAAGTGAAATCTCCTTCATAGAGTGTGTCAAGTCGAGACAGTACATTACTAATTCCGGTTCCATAGGTTAGTTCCTCTTCATTTATTGGTTTACCATTATTAATAATTTTAAAAACTGTATAATTTTCTTCTGCAGTTATCTCTAAACCAATGTCTATAGTGTCATGCTGATAAGAGAATCCGTGTTTTACAGAATTTTCAACAATAGGCTGTAATAATAAAGGCGGCATACTTCGCTTCAGTAGTACTTCTGAAGCTAAAATTGTAAAATTCAATTTGTCCTGAAATCGTATCTTTTCTATATCAAGGTATTTTTTAAGCAGTGTGATCTCATCAGCAACAGGTATGAATTTGGTGTTTTTAATGGTTAAAGTTTGCCTTAATAACTCACTTAAGTCTGCAATGGCATCCTGTGATTTCTCATGACTTATGTCTATTAATGACGAGATATCATTGAGCGCGTTAAATAAAAAATGAGGTTGCAACTGTGATTGTAATGCATTGATCTTCGAATCCAGCAGCTGTGCTTTCAAATTTGACTCTTTTAACTCATAGTCTTTTTGTTTCTGAAAAAAATAATAAGCATACACAATAGCGATCATACAGAAATAGAGGAAGAAATTATAATCTGTCCCTAAAATTGCTCGGGTATAAATGTAATCCCAGGAAAAATCATCTGTACTGCCCATAAACCATTTTGATGCGAGAACTTGAAAAAATATTGAATAAAAAGCTAGTAGTATCGCAAAAATAAAATGCAAAAATATTCGCATCCAACCAGTTATGATCTTTTTCAGAAAAAGAAAGCGGACAAGAATAATTGCAAAAAAGATAAATGCGAATTTTGAAACATATCTAACAATGAGATTAACAAAAAGTTCCTGCCAACTAAAAGATGCATAGGCAATACCCTCCCACTTAGCTATTACTACACTTACGGTTGAAAGTAAGATCGACACCAAAAAAAAGAGCAATAGATATTTGACAAGCTTCCTGTCTAATGTATGTTTTAATACAGTTGTCATCGAATCCCTATTTTTTTTAGTACATCCTGCTTGTAGTTTTTACTTAATGAAAATGAGGCGCCGTCTATCATTTTAATACTAAAATCCCCTAATCCTTCACTTATAACTTCTTTAATGTTCTTTACGGCAACTATAGCAGACCTGTTTATCCTCGAAAAATCATTTGGGTCTAACTGTTCAATGAATTGACTCATAGAGATTCTGTGCACATGTTTTTGTCCTTTTACAGTATAGATCTCGGCATAATATCCTGAAGACTTTATATACAATATTTCATTTGTTTTTATAAAATAATACTTCTTCTTTTTTCTGAGTACTACCGAATCTAAATAGGCCGTTTTATTGTATTCGCCTTTCTTTTTTTCTTCGTTAAAAAACTGTATGAATTGCGACATTTTATTCTGAAACTTTCTCCTGCCGGTTAACTCTAACTGGTTAACGGCCCTATCCAAAGCTTCAATAAAACGCTGTTTTTTATATGGTTTTAATAAAAAATCGATCGCCTGAACTTCAAAAGCTTTTATCGCAAATACATCAAAAGCGGTTACGAAAATAATAATGGGAATAATTTCTGACGGAACTTGTTGCAAAACATCAAACCCGGTCATATCTGTCATTTTAATATCAAGAAATACAATGTCCGGTTTATTGGTGTTTAAAATTTTTATAGCCTCTTTTCCATTGGTAGCTTCAAATATTTCTGAATCAATGTGACTTTCACTCAAAAACTTTACAATGCGTTTTCTTGCCAGAGATTCATCATCTGCAATTAAAATTTTTATCTTTTTTGAAGCAACTGCCTCCATTTCTTATTCTTTTTATAATAACATTCGCTGCGAAATAAAGATACCAAGATTTTATCTATGGTAAAATGATACCAATTATTCAAATTTAGATACAGGATGGTTATAAAGTGATATAAACAAAAAAGCCTTTTTACAACAGGTTCTTTATAAAAAGATCTTCCTTTATATGTGCTTTATATCAAAACTTAACCTCTTTATATCATTTTAGCTTTTACACGTATTTCTTTTCAAAATATTTGTTCTAAATCCAGCCGTATAAGCGGTAAAAAATCATTGATATTACATTAAATCTTCATGCTATGAATATAAAAACACTATCTATTTTTATGTTACTGGGAATAGTTTGCACCCCTGTAACATTTTCTCAATCTTTTGAAGAAGTTTTCTTTCCGGATATATCTGATACGCCCTCGGCATCCAGAAGTGCGAATTTTATAGATGTTAACAAAGATGGTTGGGATGATATATTTATTACCAATGGCCCTTTGGGTGGACAAAACAATATGTTATACTTAAACAATCGAAATGGAACTTTTACAACAGTCACCAATGATATTATTGTAAATGATAACGACCGTAGTGATGGTGCAAGCTTTGCCGATGCAGATAACGATGGAGACCTGGATGCTTTCGTCGTTACTTACGGCGCTAATGGGCAAGGGAAAAAGAACTATTTCTACCGTAATAATGGTGACGGTACTTTTACCTACGAGCCAACTATTGCAATGGGGTTACCTCTTACCTATTCAGAAACAGCAAATTGGATAGACGTCAATAATGACCAAGACCTGGACCTGTATTTTACCAATAGTCTTCAAAGCTTGAATAACAGATATTTTGAAAACCTTGGAGATGGTTCTTTTCAAGCTATAACAAATCTATCTATTACCAGTGAAAGTTTGCCCTCCCGGTCTATTGACTGGGTAGACTACGATGGAGACGGAGACAATGACCTTTTTATTACTAATGAAGGAAATCAAAAGAACTCATTATTTAGAAATGATGGAGCAAATAATTTTACACAAATCACCAATTTGGCAATTGTACAAGATTTAAGAAACTCTATGGGTAGTTCCTGGGAGGACATTGATAATGATGGAGATTTCGACCTGTTTGTGGCAAATTTTGCAAACAATGGTCAGGCAAATCAACTTTTTATAAACAACAACGGAACATTTACAGAAGATGTTGGCTCTGTAATTGCTTCAGTAGCTACCAATTCATTTGGATCTTCTTTTGGAGATGTGGATAATGACGGTGATCTGGACCTATTGGTCTGTAATGCTTATCTAAATAGTCAAAATACAAACTTTTTATATCTCAATAACGGATTTGGAGACTTCAGTTTAGATACTACAAGTGACCTTGCCAATCATCAGGGACGGTCCTTTGGTTGTGCATTTGGAGATTATGATAATGATGGCTGGTTGGATGTTCTTTTGGCAAATAATTTAAATGAGAATCAAAACAATTCGGTATTTCGTAACACAGGTACCGGCAACAATTGGGTTAAAATATATTTTGTAGGAACACAGTCTAATTATTCGGCTGTAGGGGCTAAGATCAGATTGCGAAGTACGATCAACGGGAATGAAACCTGGCAAACCCGAAAGATAACAGCAGCATCGGGTTATTGTAGTCAAAATAGTTATACCGTACATTTTGGATTGGGAAATGCAACTATAATTGATGAAATTGTAGTAAGCTGGCCCTCCGGGTTAGTTGAAACGTACTCTAACACAGCTGTCAATGGAATCTATACTGCTGTAGAAGGCGACGGAGTTTTGGGAAATGAAGAAATTGAATTCTCAAAATTTACTATTGTCCCTAATCCGGTTATTGACTCAGTAACTATAAGCGGACCTGCCTCCAGAGAATTTGATATGCTAACATTTGAGATCTATTCTATGCAAGGAATGCTTATCAAAAAAAGATCCATAAACAGTAAAGAGAAAAATGTCATAGACCTTCCTTCATTAGCTTCCGGAACATATTTGTATGTTATAAAAGATGAAAATATTGTTGTAGATTCAGGCAAATTTTTGAAAGAATGAAAAGTCGATTAATTAGTTTTTTTCTTGTATTAACTCTTCTTGCGTGTAACCAAAAAAACTCTTTAGATACTGAAGCGATTGAGATTGAATCAGATAATATTCCTAAAATATCAATTTTAGGAATATTTCACTTTGCAGGCACGAGTGACTATTCATCTGTTTCTTTTGACAACTTAGAATCGGAAAAACGTCAAAATGAGATCTTTGAAATCATAGAAAAGATAGAAAAGTTTAAACCTACAAAAATACTTGTCGAGTATCCTTCCAATAAATCCGGCAAACTTGATAGTCTATACAACTCTTATCTAAATGATGAATATCAATTATCTATTAACGAAATTGATCAAATAGGGTTTAGAATTGCAAAAAAACTAAACCATAAAAATATCTATGCTATAGATTATACCTTACCACTCCCCTTTAATGACCTTATTAAATTTGCCGAAAAGTATGATGAAGAACGATTAAATAATTTTTTAAAATCTGTAAAGGAACAGGACAAATTAGAGTCTGAATACTTAGCAAAAACCACGCTCTTGAATTATTTAATTTTTAGAAATTCAGAAAAAGAAGACATAAGAAATAAGGATCAATACCTGAATCAAACAGCAAAGTTTGTTAATGATTCCACCTATATTGGGGCAGAATTTGTTTCCAAATGGTGGGAGCGAAACTTTATGATCATGTCTAATATTGATATGATCACAGAAAAAGAGGACAGAATATTTGTGATCATTGGAGCTGCACACAGAGCGGTTTTAAAAGATTTCTTTGAGGATAGAACAGACATAGAATATGTAGAAGTCCAAAAGTTCTTAAAAGATGAGAGGTAAAAGAGTATCATAAATAAAACTTATCTATATAACCTGTAAAAAATATTCAGGTTTTATATCTTTAGAAGATATTCCATACCATTGAAAATACTTCACCTAGATACCAATCACCCTTTACTTTTAGAGAAGCTGGAAGCAGCCGGATTTGTGAATGATGAGAACTATACCTCTTCAGAACAAGACATCAAAAGAATAATCCATTCTTATGAAGGTATTGTAATACGCAGCAGGTTTAAAATTGACCGTAATTTTCTTGATGCTGCTTCCAAATTAAAATTTATTGCTCGCGTAGGGGCGGGTTTGGAAAGTATTGATATTGAATATGCTGAAAAAAAAGGAGTACACCTTATTTCGGCACCGGAAGGAAATCGAAACGCAGTTGGAGAACATGCTCTGGGAATGCTGCTTTCCCTATTTAATAAGCTCAATAAAGCAGATGCCGAAATTCGTAAAGGCCTCTGGAATAGAGAAGAAAATCGTGGTATTGAGTTAGATGGAAAAACTGTCGGGATTGTAGGTTATGGAAATATGGGAAATGCGTTCGCAAAAAAGCTACGTGGTTTTAATTGTACGGTGATTTGTTATGATATTAAAGAAAATGTCGGTAATGAAAATGCGCAGCAAGTATCATTAGAAATGCTTCAGCAGCGAGCAGATATATTGAGTTTACATACACCCTGGACTCCTTTGACCGATAAAATGGTCAATTCTGAATTCATTCAAAGATTTCATAAGCCCTTCTGGTTAATTAATACGGCACGTGGTAAAAGTGTGGTTACTGCAGATCTTGTTTTGGCTTTAAGAACTGGAAAGATACTTGGTGCAGGGTTAGATGTTTTGGAATATGAAAAAAGTTCGTTCGAATCGCTTTTTGATGCTGAACAACTCCCTGAGGCCTTAAAAGAAATACTCACTATGGACAATGTGATCTTAAGCCCTCATATTGCCGGATGGACGTTTGAGAGCAAAGAGAAATTAGCAAAGGTAATTGCCGATAAAATAATTCGTAATTTTTCAAAGCTTTAAAAAGAATCTGCACACTTCGATGAAAAAGACAGTTCTCCTTTTCGGTATTTTAATTCTGGCAATTTTAACGCTCTTTCAACTTAGCAAATATTCTGTGCTAACAGGAGACCTGTCCATAGAAATTATTATTGCAATTATGGCAATTGTGTTCTTTTTTATTGGAATTTATGTCAACAAGAAAGTATTTAAGGCTTCCGTAAAAAAGAAGATTGAGGTCGATTCAAAAAAAATTCAGGAGCTTCAAATTAGTCCTCGAGAATATGAGGTACTTTGTGAAATTGTTAAAGGAGCTTCCAATAAAGAAATTGCGGATACTCTTTTTGTTTCAGAAAGCACTGTAAAAACACATGTTTCTAATGTTCTTTTAAAGCTAAATGCAAGGCGGCGTACGCAAGCCATTCAAATTGCTAAAGAGTTAAATATCATCCCCGAATTTTAAAATCATACGAAAGTTTAAGGTATTTGGTACTTTAGTATGAGTATCGTTTTGCTTACATCTTGTACGTTTGGATAAAATTAAAGCACTCATCAATATGAAAACGACAGTAATTAAATTTGGCATGTATGGCCTTCTCTCCGCCGCATTACTCTTTCTGGCAGCTTTGAGTTTAGGAAAAGAATTGAGCTTTAGTACTCAAGAAGTTATTGGGTACGTATCTATAGTAGTTTCGCTTTCTTTCGTTTTCTTCGGAATTAAAAGCTATAGAGATAAGGTAAACAATGGCAGTGTTTCATTTGGAAAAGCTTTTGCCATTGGAATTCTAATAAGTCTTTTTGCCGGACTTGGTTTTGGCATAGTAGATTATATTTATACAACAGTAATTAATCCCGATTTTATGGAACAATATATTGAAACCATGAAATCACAGGGATATGAAGATGAAATCCCAACATATAGCAGTGGGTTTTTGGCGTTAATCATGTTCTTGACAGTAGTCATCATTGGAATTATTATCTCTTTACTTTCTGCTTTAGTATTGAAGAAAAATTAAATAAATAACAACATATGAAAAACAGAGTTACAGGATTAGGTGGGTTTTTCTTTAAAACAAAGGACCCCGATGGAATAAAAAACTGGTATAAAAATCACTTAGGTCTAAATACAGATGCGTATGGTTGTACTTTTTGGTGGAAAGATGATGAAGGTAACAAATGCTCTACGCAGTGGAGCCCCTTTAAAGAAGACACTCAGTACTTTGCGCCAAGTAAAAAGGAGTTCATGATGAATTTTCGTGTTGAAAATTTAGTTGAAATGTTAGCTGTTCTAAAGAAGGAAGGAGTTACAGTAGTAGGAGAGGTTGAAGAGTATGAATATGGTAAATTTGGATGGATCGTTGATCCCGAAGGAAATAAGATAGAGCTTTGGGAGCCTGTTGATAGTGCTTTCCAGTAAAGCACATGAGTTGATCATTAAATTTATGGGAATTCAGGTATATTCACTTGAAAAAATTTTATACATTTAACATTCAACTAAATACAATCAACGATTATGGAAGAAAATAATAATAACGAAGGTTACGACAGCACTAAGGATAATACGGAAGATGCTGCTGAAAATGTTAAGCAGGAAGCAAAAAATACTGCTGAAGAATTCAAAGAGGGCTGGAACCAGGCTACATCAAGCGGTGATAATAAAAAGATCATGGCCGGGATATTAGGTATTGTACTGGGTGCCTTTGGAGTTCATAAATTCATTCTGGGATATAATAAAGAAGGAATTATCCTGTTGGCATTAACTTTGGTTGGAATTGCTACTTCATGCCTGTTTTTTGGAGTTTTTCTTTATATGGCCGCAGGTATAGTTGGCTTAATTGAAGGAATTATATACCTCACTAAAAGTGACGAAGAGTTTTACGAAACCTATCAAGTAGGTAAAAAACCTTGGTTCTAAAAAACTAAAGCCTTTGAAAAAAATGATCAAAGGCTTTTTTATTACATATATTCATCGTAATATTGCAATATATAAATACAATATTATGGGTGTTTCAAAAAGACATATACATTCGGTTAGTGTAAATCAACTGGCAGACTTAGCAAAGGTGCTTTCGCATCCGGCGCGGATTTCTATCCTTAATTACATTGGTGATTGTGAAGGGTGTTTGTGTAAAGATATTTCAGAGAAAATAAGGCTTTCACAGCCCACAACTTCACAGCACTTGCAGGTGATCAAAAAAGCAGGCTTGTTAAAAAGTAAATATGAAGGTAAAAGTCAGTATTATACTATTAATAAAGATCGGTTAACGACTTTAAAAGAACTATTTCATGACTTTTTTGAAACTACCGAACAAAAATGCTGTTAACTAAACTATAACTCTTATGAAAACGCAGGAATTATTACAACTACTGGAAACAAATAAAGACAAAGCATTACTATTTGAATATGCCCCTAGCCAATTGGTGGGTGCCAACTACCATATTACCGAGGTAAAACACATTGCCATCGACTCCGTAGACTGTGGTGCCCGAGTAGATGCCTGGAACGAGACCATAGTGCAGTTATGGGAAAGCCCGTCAGAGATCGGCAAAACAGAATACATGACTACTTACAAGGCATTGAGCATTTTTAAAAAAGTAGGAACTATGAAGCCTTTCGACCTGGATTCTGAAGTAAAATTTGAATACGGTAATTCGTTATTTCATACAGCGCAACTATTTGTTAACGATTACGAAATACAAAACAACCAGTTACTATTTAAATTGGCAGTGGAAAAAACCGATTGTAAAGCAAAAGAAACCTGTGGTGTGCCGGAAACTGAAGCGGTAACCGCTGATGCTTCATGTTGTACTCCTGAAAGCGGATGTTGTTAAAATGAAAATAATCAAGTTACAAAAGGAGCATTACCCGGTAGTCTCAAAAATATATTTGGAAGGTTTAGCCACGGGTATTGCTTCTTTTGAAACCAAAGTACCGTCTTGGGAAGAGTGGAATGAAAAGTTTCTCAAAGCATGTAGGTATGTGGCTATTGTAAATAATGAAGTGGTTGCCTGGTGTGCATTAAGTGCAGTTTCCAAACGGGACGTTTATAAAGGAGTTGTTGAAGACACTATTTATGTAGCTTCAGGATTTCAGGGAAAAGGAATTGGAAAAATATTATTACAATATTTGATTTCTGAAAGTGAAGCTAATGGATTCTGGACCTTACAAGCTGGAATTTTTTCGCAGAACAAAGCAAGTATTAAATTACATGAGGAGTGTGGATTTAGAGTCATGGGATTTCGCGAAAAGATCGCAGAAAGAGATGGAGATTGGCACGATAATATCCTCATGGAACGTCGAAGTAAAAAAGTAAATTATATGAAAAACATCTTGGTCCTTTGTACCGGAAATAGTTGTAGAAGTCAGATAGCTCATGGCTACTTAAAGTATTTTTCCAAAAGAACCGCCACTATCTACAGTGCCGGGATTGAAACACATGGGCTAAATCCGGGCGCTGTAAAAACCATGGCAGATGATGGTATCGATATTTCAGATTATACATCCAATCATGTAGATGAGTACCAAGGAATAAACTGGGACTATATCATTACCGTCTGCGACCATGCCAATGAAAACTGTCCTTTTATACCTGCTCCCAATGCAAAACGATTGCATCAAAACTTCAGTGACCCTTCAAAAGTAAGTGGTACAGATAAAGAAATTGCTGAAGCTTTTGTGAAAACCCGCGATGAAATAAAGAAGTATTGTAAGGACTTTGTCGCTCAATATTTGGTATAAGTATGCTGTAATATATTGTGAAGCAATACGGATCTTATTAGAGGTTTTCTATTATTCCTTTTAGCAATGATGTAAAGAATTAGTAGTCTAAATTTTATATATTTAGAGAAACTAATTAGCTTCACATGATTAAATTCTTCCGTAAGATTCGCCAAACTTTTCTCTCTGAAAATAAATTCAGCAAATACCTTCTCTATGCAATTGGTGAAATTGCTTTGGTAATGATTGGAATCTTATTGGCCCTCCAGGTAAACAATTGGAATACACAAAGAATTCAGAAAAACGAAATTTCTGCTAAATATGAGCGTATTCTTGAAGAGTTGCAGTTTGGTAAAATGGTTGTATCACAGAAAATAAAAGTTATAGATTCTGCGGTCATTCGTTCGAACAAGCAAACACTTGAACTACTAAGGCAAAAAAATGAAGATTCCGTTCCTGCCATTTATAAAAAACTTAAGTTTCTGGCTTTTGTAGTAGTAATTAATCACGACATGCCTACTACAAACGAGTTTATGAATGAAGGTTATCTTTCTAAGGTCGACAATTCACAGTTGAAAGATCAGTTTCTGGACCTAAAGAACAAATTAAGTTTTAGCACTACAATTGATGATTATGCCAAGTCTCAATTAAATAGCCTTATAGAACCCTATATAATAAAGAATTTGAATTACGCCCAAGTAGTAAACCTGCCGGATATGGTAGCAATTAATCCCGTTCAAGACCATTCTTTCTTTTTTGGCAATCGCGAGCTTGAAAATCTGATCAATTTAAAAATAGAAACTGACCAAACTAAAATAGATCATCTTGAATCTTTAAAAAAAGCCCTGGAAAAAGTTTCAAAAGAGATTGAACAGGAGTTAACAAACCACCCATGAATACCTTCGATGTAATAACAGTAATTGCCATAATACTTTTTGCCAGATTGGGAGTTAGGTTATATTTCCGGTATAGAAAATTGAAAAATGATTCTAAAAATCCTAAAAACGATTCTTGAATTGAAAAATATAGTTTTGTTCTCCTTCTTAATGATTTTCTCTCTTGGATGTCAAGAAAAAAAAGAGTTGCAACAAAGTAAAAAACCTTTTTCTCACAATAGTGTCACTAAGACTTCATTGGTAATTCTGGGCACGATCCAAGATGCAGGGTCTCCGCATATTGCCTGTAAAAAAGAATGCTGTTCCTCCCTTTTTGAAAACCCGGATCCAAATAGAAAAGTTGTTTCGTTGGGCCTTATCGACCCACAAAACAGAAAAACCTTTCTTTTTGAAGCAACACCGGATATTTCTGAACAAACAAAAAAGTTGCAGCAACTTTCCAATTCAAAAAATGAGCTTCCGGACGGAATTTTTGTTACTCATGCACATATTGGTCATTACACCGGTTTGATGTATTTGGGTAAAGAAGCTACCAATGCCAATGCTATTCCTGTTTATGCCATGCCAGGAATGAAAAGTTTTCTGGAAGAAAATGGCCCGTGGAGTCAATTGATCACCAATAATAATATTGCTATTTCTGAAATGGAGGATATGCAAGAAATTACACTTACTTCAAACTTAAAAATAACACCATTTACAGTACCGCATCGGGATGAGTTTTCAGAAACCGTTGGATTTAGTATTGAAGGGCCTAATAAAACAGCTCTTTTTATTCCGGATATCGATAAGTGGGAGAAATGGGATACATCCATAATCGAAGCTATTTCAAAAGTAGATTATGCTTTCCTGGATGCTACATTTTATAATGGTGTAGAAATTAACAATAGAGATATTTCCCAAATTCCTCATCCTTTTATTATTGAAAGTATGAAACTATTTAAGGATTTACCTCTTTCAGAAAAACAAAAAGTTCACTTCATTCATTTTAATCATACCAATCCTGTTATAAATGCCGGTAGTAACGCATACAAAACTGTGATCGAAAATAAATTCAACATTGCTCAGTTTAATTCTGTTATTGAATTATAGCTCCTTTAGATAAAGAGCTATTTACCAGAAAAGATGCTTTTTTTGAGTTCTTATCGAAAAGAAATTTTTCCGTACCGTGAAAAAGTTCAAATTTTACAAAATTGTAGGGTTTGCGATATATTTTGGTAAAACTGCTTACTGTTACCTCTACTTCTTTCCAACTCTTTGAGCTATTGAGTAAACTAAATTCTATAGTTGCATCATGCCGATCCAAATTTGAACTTACAATTACAAGCGCTACCAACTCACCGTTAACACATAGCTCGATATTCTCATTGAAGTAATCTGCATATTCCTCCTGATAATCCTCCAATTTAATAGTTGAAAGTTTTTTCATTTCTGGATCAAGGTACTGCAACAGGTCAATGATAGACTTTGTAGTACAATGTATGGTTAATGTCTCTGTTCTTTGCTGAAAAACATAGCTTATTTCACCGGGATTGTGGGCCGCAAGCGGCCCTACAACTCCGACAACCATCACTAATGAAGCATAAATAAGTTGTTTATAAAAATTCATATCACTATTGAAATCTAAAATCATTACTTGGAGTGCCTGAAAAGCATAAAGGAGATGAAGGAAAATTATCGGTAATTACATAATAATACTCATTGTCGCTTTCAGGCGTTTTTCCAAAACGGCCATTACATTGGTCTAACACAGAAATTCCGGAAACATATTCATAATCCTGAAAATAAGTGCCGTCATAACAACCATCCGGTGCTGTTGCACCGTCTCCTCCTCTGGAACCTTCTTTTAACTCATATCCGCTTGTTAAAGCAACTATATTGGTGCCCACCTCATCATAACCATATTTATAATAGATTGGAAAACCGTCAGCGGCATATCCCACTTTAACCATCTCACTTCCATCAATGTTCATATCTGATGTTAACGCATTAGGTGTACCATGATAGTGGTATTTACCTGTAGGTTGTACATGAGCATTATTACAATCCAATCCTAAATCTACAGTTGTGGTTAAAGTGGTGATATTCCATTCCATATTAGTGCCGCCGCTACCAACAAAAAATTCTGCTGTATAAGGGTCCACAGAAACTCCGCTAAAAAGAATTCCAAATTCATAACCCTGACCTGATGTTATATTTGTTGCTTGCTGTGGAGTTAGATCTACCGTATAGGTATTATTTTGTTCACTTACGGTATTTGGATTTCCGGAATTTGGGAACTCTCCTACTAAATGTTCCGGGATACCATTAAAGGTAATGGTCCGGGTATCTGCTCCGGCATCAACTACTTCCTGGTAAATACTATTGAAAGCAAGGTCTATGTCACATCCATCTGTGGTAAGGTTAATGGTAAATGTGCTGTTTACGCTGGTACAATCTGTTGTATTTTGATCATCTGTAATTACGCTGTCATCATTAGATGAACAGGCAATAAAAACAAATCCAAAGATTTTAAAAACCGGGAGAAGCTTCTTAATATTCATGAAATTGTTCTTAATAGTTAATACTACTATGACAACAACTTATGCGAAAGGTTTAATCACTAAAAAGATTCTTTTTGTAACTCACTATAAATGAATATTTTAAAAACCTAATGTTTATATAAACCTGAAGAAGAAAAAGTTATAAAATATAAGGAGTAACATTTATTTGAAACGCTATTTTTTTACTAGCTTCGTACAAAACCACTGTATATAATTATCAATGAATTCGTTTTTCAAATATATTGCCACAGTTGTCACAAAATTGCGACTTAAAAACAGGAAAGGTTCACTCCCCACTAAAGTATTTGAAAAAGAGTTTAAGGAAACCAAAGTTGAATTGTCTCACCTTTTTAAAGACAGTTTCCTGATCTTACTAGGTATTGTATCTGCTAGTATTGGACTTAAGGGGTTTTTGTTACCCAACGCATTTATTGATGGTGGAGTGACGGGGATATCGCTTATTTTAACTGAAATTACCGGCCTCTCGCTAGCCATTTTTATAGTCCTGGTAAATGTCCCTTTTATTATATTAGGATTTTCAACTATTGGCAGGCAGTTTGCATTTCGAAGTTTGATTGCAATTGCCGTACTTGCCGTTTCGGTACACTTTTTTGAAGTTCCCATTGTAACGGACGATAAATTACTCATTGCAGTGTTTGGCGGTTTTTTTCTGGGAGCGGGTATAGGATTGGCAATTCGTGGTGGAGCAGTGATCGATGGTACCGAGGTATTGGCAATTTTTATAAGTAAAAAAACAGCTTTGACAATTGGGGATGTTATTTTGCTTTTTAACATTCTGATTTTTAGTATAGCTGCCTATATATTTACTATTGAAACATCTCTCTATGCTATGTTGACCTATCTTGCTGCTTCAAAAACCGTTGATTTTGTAGTTTCCGGTATTGAAGAATATGTAGGAGTTACCATTATTTCAGATCATAGTGAAGACATAAGACTTGCAGTAATAGAAAAAATGGGGCGAGGTTGTACCATTTATACTGGAAAAAGAGGTTTTGGTAAACGCGGTGACAGATTGAAAGAAACAGATATTATTTACACATTGATTACACGTTTAGAATTAGCAAAACTACAAACCGAAGTAGATAAAATTGACAAAAATGCTTTTCTTGTAATGCATAGTATTAAAGATGCGAAGGGTGGAATGATCAAGAAACGGCCTATGAAGTAAATACCTACTCCTCTTCATTTCGCTGCCCTCCTGTATATCGCTTTTCCAGCTCGGCCTGAAATTCTTCCATAACAGGTTTTACTGTACTTTCCGGGAGGTCTGCAATACGAATATACATTAAACCATCAACCGCATTGTTGAAGAGTGGGTCGACGTTGAACGCAATTACTTTGGCGTTTTGCTTAATATATTTTTTGATGAGTACCGGAAGTCGTAAGCTTCCCGGTTCTACCTCATCGATGATCTTGTCAAACTTATTAAGATCGGCTTCACTCGCATCAAAAATGAAGTCTTTATCAGCATCTTTCAATTTTACTTTAAACTCCTTTTTTGGGTTAATGTATTGTGCCACATAAGGGTCGTAGTAATTGGATTTCATAAACTCGATCATCAGCGACTTAGAGAATTCAGAAAATTTATTACTTATACTCACACCGCCAATTAGAAACTTATGCTCCGGATAACGTAATGTAGTATGCACAATACCTTTCCAAAGCAGAAACAAAGGCATAGGACGTTGTTGGTATTCTTTAATAATGAATGCGCGCCCCATTTCAATGGATTTACTCATCATGGAGTATAATTCCGGTTCAAACCTAAAGAGGTCCTGCAAGTAGAATCCGTCTATACCATACTGTGAAAAGATCTTCGATCCTAAGCCCATCCTATAGGCCCCGGCTAATTTCTTGGCTTCATTATCCCACAAAAACATATGGTGGTAATAGCTGTCAAATTTATCCAGATCGGTAGCATTGTTTGTCCCTTCTCCAACTTCACGAAATGTAATTTCCCGTAATCGCCCAATTTCCTGTAATATTTTTGGGATTTGCATTGCCGGAGCCAAAAACACCTCATAATTTTTACTAATCAACAATCGTTTGTCATCTTTACGAAGTGCTTCAATTTCGGCTTCCATTATTTCCATGGAAATAGGGCCGGCAATTTTTTTGGGGGGCTTTGGAATTTTCAAATTCTTTGGAATGTTTTCGAGCAGTTTTTTCTTCTGAAATGGGTTTGCCAGCACATAAGTTTTCTTCCGAAGAAATTCAGTAAAGTCATCCAATGATTCATGTTCGGCCTGGTCTGCTGCCGAAATAGGATTACCAATACGAACCTTTATAATACGTTCTTTTTGAGTTAAAAGTTCTGAAGGTAATTTTGCCGTACGCAATGTATCGCTCAACTTTGCCAAACGGTAAAAGAACTTGCTGTTTTTAGCATGAAAATATATAGGGACAACAGGGACTTCGGCCTTTTTTATCAGTTTCATTGCTGCTACTTCCCATGGTTTGTCCACCACCAGTTTATCATCCCTGTAAGTAGAAACTTCTCCGGCAGGAAATATCCCCAAAGGATGCTCTTCCCGTAAATGTGTAATTGCTGCTTTGAAACCCATCATGCTACTTTTCACATCTTTCCGGTTCTCAAAAGGGTTCACTGGCATCACATAGGGTTTAAGTGGTTCTATACGATGCAACAAAAAATTAGCAATGATCTTAAAATCCGGGCGGTGTTCCAAAAGCAGTTTTAATAAAAGAATTCCATCGATACCACCTAAAGGGTGATTGGAAATAGTAATAAATGCGCCCGTTTTTGGGATACGCTTTAAATCTTCTTCGGGAATTTCAAAATTAATTTCAAATTCATCCAACAGCGCATTAATAAATTCGAGGTCGTTTAAATGCTTATTTCTATCATAAATTTTATTCATGGTAGAAATATTAAGCAACTTCATTAGCACCCACCCCATAGACGTGCCCAAAAAGCCGAATTTATCAACATTGATAGCCTTCGCTACTTCTTTGGCATTAACTAGTCCCATGAGCTGTATTGGTTATTACGAAACACAAATATAGCGAAACAATCCTTACTATTCTTTCACTATCAACTGTACTGTTTCCCTGCTTTCTTGCTTTAAAAGCACCGTTTTATTTTCGGTAAGTGCCTTAATTTCTGAAGGTTTTGAATGGCGAATAGTGTATAGGGTCACACCCTCATTCCATTTTACTTTGAATTGCTCCCGAAGCTTTGCCAGTAATGCCTCCAGATTATTGTACTTATTATCTATACATACCGAAAAGCTAATAGCAGAATTCTGAATCAGTTCCACCTTCATCTTATATTCATGCAACCATTTAAAAACATTGCTAATATGGTCTTCCATTATAAAGCTGAAATCCAGCGAAGAAAGTGAAATGAGTACTTGGTTTTTTTTCAGAATAAAACATGAGGTCATAGGGTCCAATTGTACCCCTTTACCTACACAGGTTCCCGGTTCCTGAGAGTTTAAAAATGATTTTACGTATAACGGAATTTCTTTTCGCTGCAAGGGTTGCAGGGTCTTTGGATGAATCACAGAAGCTCCGTAAAATGCCAGCTCAATAGCTTCTTTATATGAAATATGATGCAACAATCTGGTCTTGGAAAAATAGCGCGGATCTGCATTTAGAACCCCGGGGACATCTTTCCAGATAGTTACACTTTCGGCATTCAAGCAATAGGCAAAAATTGCTGCCGTATAGTCACTTCCTTCAAGGCCTAATGTTGTTGTAAAATTATTGCTGTTTTCAGCTCCCAAAAATCCTTGTGTAATGGTAATCCCCTCCGGGTTTACTTTTTCTGAAATGTTTTGTTGCGTAACTTTCCAATTTACGTTAGCTCCCCGATAATTGGAATCTGTTGCTACACAAGACCGGGCATCAAGATATGTGTTCTTTATTCCTATTTCCAAAAGATAAGATGAAACGATCGTAGTAGAGATCAATTCACCAAATGACACTACCTGGTCATACACAAAAGCATGATTTTTAGATCTTGAAGTTTTCAAAAAATCATTTAGTTCTTTAAAAAGGGTATTTACATTGGTAAAGACCGAATGGGAATCGTTAGGGAATAAATTTGATACAATTCTATAATGAAAATCATATATCGAACTCACAGAAGCTTCAACTTCTGAAGGGTTTAAAAAATAATTGGACACAACCTTTCCTAAGGCACTAGTCATCTTCCCCATTGCTGAAACAACTACCACTAAATCCGGTTCGTTGGTTTTTTGTAAAACAACTACTAAATTTTTAACCCCTTCAGCATCTTTTACCGATGCTCCTCCAAATTTGAAGATTTTCATTTATAGATTTTCTATATAGTTTTTAATTCCTTGTTCGTCCATTTCTACCAACTGCCAATCTCTTAGGACCTTTGCACCGCTGCGTTCATAAAATTTAACAGCACCCTTGTTCCAATCCAGTACTACCCATTGTACGCGTTTTACCCCTTGAGATTTCGCATAACGCATAACTTCGGTATACAAAGCTTCTCCTACTCCTTTTCCTCTCATATGCTCTTTTACGATCAGGTCTTCCAGATGTACTGTGCGTCCTTTCCATGTCGAAAAACGAAAATATAGCAATGACATTCCAACAACTTCATTGTCAACTTCGGCAATAAGGCAAGTAAACATAGGAGATGCTCCAAACCCTTCCTGTTGTAATTCTTCTACTGTTACTTCTACGGCATCGGGTTCTTTTTCAAAAACAGCAAGTTCAACAATAAGCTCCAATACCTGTGGCATGTCTTCTTCTGTTGCTTTTCGAATATTTATTTTCATAAGATTGGTTTTGCTTCGCAAATATCGGTTCATTTTCTTAAAAAACCCGATATTTGCATCAAATTCAAGACAACTTGACCTCATGGCAAAACAAAATCAGACTTTAGGCGAATTTATAATTGGAAATCAGAGTGAATTTCAGTATTCCAGTGGTGAACTTTCCCGACTCATTAATTCCATTCGCCTGGCAGCTAAAGTGGTAAATCACGAAGTGAATAAAGCCGGTTTAGTTGATATTCTAGGTGCAGTGGGTGATACTAATATTCAAGGAGAAAATCAGCAAAAACTGGATGTTTATGCCAATGATGCTTTTATCAAAACATTGACCAATCGAGAGATTGTTTGTGGGATTGCCAGTGAAGAAGAAGATGATTTTATAACCATTAGAGGTCGCAATAAGAAGAATGATAATAAATATGTTGTATTGATCGATCCTTTGGATGGTTCTTCAAATATAGATGTGAACGTTTCTGTTGGAACTATTTTCTCAATTTATAGAAGAGTTACTTCAGAAGGAACTCCTGTTACTTTAGAAGATTTTCTACAGCCGGGAAATCGTCAGGTAGCAGCAGGATATATTGTATATGGAACCTCAACAATGATTGTTTACACTACAGGTCACGGTGTAAATGGATTTACTTTGAATCCTGCCATTGGCACCTACTATTTGTCACATCCAAATATGAAATTTCCCGAAACAGGGAATATCTATTCGGTAAACGAAGGGAATTATGTTCATTTCCCACAGGGTGTTAAGGATTATATCAAATATTGTCAGCGAGAAGAGGAAGATCGTCCGTATACATCGCGGTATATTGGTTCTTTAGTTTCAGATTTTCACAGAAACATGATTAAAGGAGGTATTTATATTTATCCAAATACTTCAAAAAATCCGGATGGTAAATTACGTTTACTTTATGAATGTAATCCTATGGCATATATTGCCGAACAGGCCGGGGGTAAAGCAAGTAATGGTTTTCAGCGTATTTTAGATATTCAACCTACCAAATTACACCAACGTGTACCTTTCTTCTGCGGAAGTAAATTGATGGTTGAAAAAGCTGAGGAATTTATGCAAAGCTCCTAAATATCATTTTTTCAATTGCGTTATTCAATTTTTTTCTAAATTTATACAAACAGAACATATGGCAAAGAGAAAGACTAATGAGCCTGCCAACGAGCAAGTTGATTCTGCTTCAAAGATAGAAGCTATTAAAAACCTTATTTTTGGGGAAAATATAGAGCAATACGATAGTGAGTTTACTACCCTCAAAAAAGATATTGAAAAGAAAAAAGAATTACTTGAAAATTACATAGATGAAGTTCGCAACGAACTTATGCAATCTATTGATTCCCTAAGCACAGATGTAAACATTCGCATTACTGATCTTGAAGATGCCGTAAATGCAAAAACCGAAGCGCTTACCGAAGAAAAAGTTGACCGCAAAGAGTTAGGGAAACTCCTTATAAATCTAGGAGAAAAAATTAGCGCTAAATAATACTATTAAAATTTGGTAATGCTTGATGAAGAGGAAAAATTACAACTTCTTAGAGATATTCTGTTAATTGATGACAGAGAGGTGGCTCGTGCTGTAAATCAGCGTCTTGACACCATCACTGAACTGCTTGAAAAAAGGGATAAACTTTCAGAAAAGGTAGATCCTATCATCGACAAAAAAATAAAAGTTTTTATTGACGAAATTCCTGTTACTTTAGGACCCACCATTACTAAAGCCCTTAAAGAACAAATTGAAAATTCTAAAGAACAGGTTGTAGAAGCATTATACCCTATTATGGGTAAAATGATTAAGCGGTATATACAAAATGAAATACAATTACTTTCAGAAAACGTGAATAAAAAAGTTAACAATGCTTTTTCATTTAGTTCAATTAAACGCAGGTTGCAGGCTCGTTTCACCGGTGTAAAAGAAAGTGATTTAATGTTAAGTGAATTAGATGCACCACAGATCAACGAAATATTTGTAATACAAAAAGGATCTGGAATTCTATTAGGTAATTACAGTACTACTTCTACTGTAGACAAAGATATGGTCTCCGGAATGCTAACAGCAATTAAAAGCTTTGTTGAAGATGCCTTTGAAGGAGGAAATCAAAATCTGGAAGCTATTGAATACGAATTATACAAAATTCACATTCAAAATTTTCATAGTTACTATATAGCAGTTGTTGCATCCGGGAACTATACCCGGGCTTTTGAAAGTAAGATTGAAAATAAATTATTGAAACTCTCAAATAGGCTTTCCTCACAAATTTCCTCCCTAAAAAAAGAAGAAGTCGATCGTATTTTAAAAGATTTCTTTAGACAATGGAGCCATTAAAAAGAAAAGGCTTCACAACTACATAAAATTATTAAGATTATTGAAAAGAATATTGGTATCTTGCAGCTTGAATTCTTCAGGTTGAGGAGGGCTTGAAATAGATTTCAATTAAATAATTTTGTAATTATTAAAAAATAATTTAATGGCCCGATCTAAAAAAATCGTACTCCTTGGTCACTTTGGTGTTGGTAAAACCAGCCTTGTACGACGCTATGTCGATAGTCTTTTTAGTGAAGATTATCTGGTTACCGTTGGCGTTCATGTAAAGAAAAAAGATATTGATCTCAATGGTGAAACCATTTCACTTATCATTTGGGATATTGAAGGAAATAGCGCCATTTCTAAAGCCAGAAAATCATACTTGCTAGGAACACATGGTTTTATATACGTCTTTGATGTAACGCGCCCTGAAACTTTTGAGAATATTGGAGAGGAAATAATCTATCTGAAAAGTGAATTTCCCAATATTCCTTTCTGTATTGCCGGGAATAAAGTGGATTTAATACAAACACAAAGCTCAAAGGATTTCTTTGAAAAAGAAGAATTTAAAGATTGCATTTTTACAAGTGCCAAAGAAGGTGAAAATGTAGAGAAAATCTTCCTTGATATTGCTAAGCAAATGATATAATATGGAATTTGCAAACATCAAAAATGATATTTATAATTCTAAAATTCAGGTTGTTGAATTAAATAGAAAAGGAATTGTTCAGGAAAGTGAAAATACTATCTTTTCAATATCCAAAAAAAAGTCCATCACAGAGATACATCCTTTTTTTATCGGAATCGAACCTCTGCTACCTCAAATAACTAAAAAAATACATTTCCCTTGTGTTAATTTAGACATTGCTCCAAAGCTACTAATCGCAGATGTAGATATTATCCCTGACAAAGACAAGGTATATCTTCTCATTTTCGATTTTACCGAACACTACAAAGATTCTCACCCATTAGTACAAGAAAAAAATGAGGCGTCCATTGCCAAAGAAAAACTTGCTTTTGAGAGACAATTGCTTATTGCTAAAGAAGAGTTTAAAAATAAGTTTCTGGCAAACCTTAATCATGAAATAAGAAATCCCCTGAACAGCCTTTTAGGGTTTATGGATGTTTTAAGGAAAACCAAACTATCCTATGAGCAAAAAGAGGCCCTTAACGTAATGCACGAAACGGGAATGCATATTAAAATCCTCATGGAGGATTTGTTGGATATCTCAAGAATAGAAAATGGAATTACAGACATCAAAAATATTCCTTTTAGTATTAATAAGACCCTACATGGACTTATCAGGCATTTTAGCTTAAAATATAATGAAAAAAGCATTGACCTTCATCTCAAAATACACAAAGATGTTCCTGTAAGAGTTTTGGGAGACCCTACAAAACTTAATCAAATACTATTTAATTTATTGGAAAATGCTTTTAGGAACACCAAAGAAGGAACTATTTCTGTAGCGGTTCTTTTAAAAGAAAAAAAGGAAGGGAAAGTATACATTACCTTTATTATTAAAGATACCGGCTCAGGGATTTCAAAAGATAATCTACCTAAAGTTTTTGACTCCTATCTCCAATTAGAACTAAACAAAGTTAAACCACTTGGAGAAGGCTTGGGCCTTAGAATTGTCAAAGAGCTTACCAGTTTATTGGGTGGTTCTGTTACAGTGGATAGTGTTTTGGGAGAAGGCTCTTCTTTTAGTATTACCCTCCCTTTTGACAAAAAAATCAAAACCAATAAAAAAAGTAAAACAGTGCCTAAAGGGACTGGTATTGTACTTAGCAAACGTATTTTAATTGTTGAGGATGACGAAATGAACCAAATGCTCTTTATGAAAACTTTTATCAATAATGAAAAGGCGTTCTATATTGAAATTGCTCAAAGTGGAAAACAGGCTATTGATCTACTAAACAAAAAGAAGTACAATCTGGTTATCACAAAAATGAAGCTTCCGGATATGGATTGTTTTAATATGATACATCACTTACGTGAAAACCCTGATTTAAATATAAGAGAACTTCCTGTTCTGGTTGTAAGTGGAAGAACAATGGTTGAAGAACAGAAAAAAATAAAAGAGTCAGGTGCCACTTCTTTTTTAAGTAAGCCATACTCCAAAAAAGAGCTATTTAAAAAAATTGGTGCCTTAATAAACTAGATAACTATTTCCTATTTAAAAGATAACGATAATCCTCAAAGTCAAGACCCCCTTGATAAATATCTATAGAACGTCTGATCAATTTTTCAGCAAGCTTTTCAGAATACCCCAAACCAATAGCATATTTTTCAATTAAAAAGCGTTCATCATCATCAATAAAGTGATCAGCAAAAATCATTTCAAACAGATCGTGCATTCGTTCCAAGCGCTTATCTGCAGAATTTGGTGGGTTGATAGGGTATTTAGAAGGGTTTTTAAGAACTTCTATATACTCAGATTCGTCTATATCCAGTTTTCTGGCAAAACGCTTTAACATAATTTCTTCTGCTTCATTCAAGGTTCCGTCAACTGAGGCCATACTAACTATTGACGCAAAATGACCGAGGTTTCTTTTGTGTTCTCCGCTTTCAAATAAATCTGTAAATGACATAGTTTAATTTTATACTGCAAATATAAAACTAGTATTTATTTTTTCGTTGAATTTCCCCCGGAAAAAACACTTTTGATAAAGTTTTCTTTTTCCAAAAAAAATCCGCTAAAAATATTAACTTGAAAGCATGATTTCCAATCAAAAACATCTTTTTAGTTTACCCGAAGGAGTTACGTATCTCAACGGAGCTTACATGTCCCCTCAATTAAAGTCTGTCGAAAGAATTGGTGTCGAAAACCTTCAAAGAAAAGCTACTCCATTTTTAATTTCTGAAAGTGATTTCTTTTCAAAAAAAATAATTCTGAAAAAAAGATTTGCCCAATTAATTGATGCAACAGATCCCGAATGTATTGCGATTATTCCTTCCGTTTCATATGGAATTGCAACAGCCATAAAGAACATTTCATTTGAAAAAGGGAATGAAATTATAGTCTTGGAAGAACAATTCCCCAGTAATTACTATTCATGGAAACAATTGGAAAATGAAAAAGAGGCAATTGTGAAAATCATCAAAGCTCCTCCCATTGTTAAAGGGAGAGCACAACGTTGGAATGAAATGATTCTAGAAGCCATTTCTCCAAAGACAAAAGTAGTCGCCCTACCCTATGTTCATTGGGCAGATGGAACTATTTTTGACTTACAGGCTATTAGAGAAAGAACCAATGATGTAGATGCTTTTTTAATTATTGATGGTACTCAAAGTGTTGGTGCGATGCCTTTTTCTGTCACAAAAATTCAACCCGATGCTTTAATATGTGGTGGTTATAAGTGGTTATTAGGAGCCTATGGTTTGGGTGTCGCATATTATGGTGAGAAGTTTTATCACGGAACTCCCATCGAAAATAATTGGATAAATCATGAAGGAAGTGATGATTTTTCGAATTTGGTAAAATATAACGAGAACTTCAGGCCAAAAGCCGCACGTTATGATGTAGGCGAATCGAGTAATTTTATCCTCACCCCAATGCTATCCGAGTCCATTAGGCAATTATTGGAATGGACCCCTGATGCAATACAGAAATATTGCAGGAATATTACAGAAGATGTTTTGAAATCCCTTCCCGAAAATGACTATTTTATAGAAAGTTCTCCTTTTAGAGCGCATCACTTGTTTGGGATTTATATTACAAATGGAAAGCCTGTTGAAGAATTGAAGGAGAATATTTCTGCTAAAAATATGTATGTTTCTTATCGCGGAGATGCCATTCGGGTAGCGCCTAATGTCTATAATACTAAACAAGAAATAGAAAAACTTATTTCTTGTTTCATTTAAAATATTGCTGTACTATCTTTGCCCTCCATGAGCAAAGCTCTTGTTTCTTCACTTTTTGCACAGTCTTCGAATATTCGAAAACTAGGGGATGCTATTGCCAATTCTGAAAAAGATATTTGTATTTCGGGGCTGGTTGGATCTGCAGTTTCCTTGGTAATCGCCGAAACTTTCAAACAATCGCAATTGCCCTTTCTGTTAATTTTGAACGACAAAGAAGAAGCTGCCTACCACCTTAACGATCTTGAAAATTTATTGGGTGATCAAAATGTACTTTTCTATCCTGGAAGCTATCGGCGTCCTTACCAAATTGAAGAAACAGATAATGCCAATATATTGCTACGCTCTGAAGTATTGAATAGAATAAATTCCCGAAAAAAACCGGCTCTTATTGTTACGTATCCCGAAGCATTATTCGAAAAAGTTGTAACCCGTAAAGAGCTGGAAAAAAATACTTTGAAAATCTCGGTAAATGACGAACTATCCATTGACTTTGTGAATGAAGTGCTTTTTGCCTACAATTTTAAGCGTACAGATTTTGTTACCGAACCAGGGGAATTCTCAGTTCGTGGTGGGATTTTAGACGTGTTTTCTTTTAGTAATGATATCCCTTATCGCATTGAATTCTTTGGAGATGATGTAGATAGCATTAGAACATTCGATGTTGAAACACAATTATCTTTAGAGCAAGTAAAAAAGATTTCTATCATTCCAAATGTGGAAAATAAAATGATGGAAGAAAATCGGGAGAGTTTCCTGAAATACATTGCTTCAAAAACCGTGATCTTCTTAAAAAATGAAGAGCTTCTAAGTAGTAGTATCGAAAAACTATTTAAAAAAGCGGTCTATGCTTTTAACGAAACAAAAGGGGAGGTGAAAATGAATGAACCTGCCGAGTTGTTCTGTACAGCTTCATTACTTTTGAAGCAACTTTCAGAATTTATATCAGTGAAGTTAAGCAATAGTAGTGCTTTAACGTATAATTGCAATATTACATTTAATACAAAACCACAACCTTCATTCAACAAGCAATTTAATTTACTTATTGAAAACCTAAATGCCAATGTATTGGAAGGTTATACAAATTATGTTTTCTGTAGCAGTGAACAACAGGCAAAACGTTTTCACGATATTTTTGAAGATGCTCAACAAAAAGTAGAACAGTTTGAAACGATTGTATTTCCGTTATACCAAGGTTTTATAGATCATGAAAATAGGAATGTATGTTATACCGATCATCAAATCTTTGAACGCTATCACAAGTTTCAGCTTAAAAACGGTTATGCTAAAAAACAAGCTATTACACTTAAAGAGCTAACAAATCTTGAAGTTGGCGATTATGTAACCCATATTGATCACGGGATAGGCAAATTTGGCGGACTTCAAAAAATTGATGTGGAAGGCAGGCAACAAGAAGCCATTAAGTTGATCTATGGAGAACGTGATATTTTGTACCTCAGCATTCATTCACTGCACAAGATTTCAAAATACAATGGTAAAGACGGTGCAATACCTAAGATTTACAAATTAGGAAGTGCTGCCTGGAAAAAACTGAAGCAAAAAACAAAGACTCGTGTAAAAGAAATTGCTTTCAACCTTATTGAGTTGTATGCAAAACGTCGCCTCCAAAAAGGATTTGCCTATGATCCGGATTCGTATTTACAACTGGAGCTTGAATCTTCTTTTATATACGAAGATACTCCGGACCAGATAACTTCAACTGAAGATGTTAAGCGCGATATGGAGAGTGAAAGGCCTATGGACAGATTGGTATGTGGTGACGTAGGTTTTGGAAAGACCGAAGTTGCTGTTCGTGCTGCTTTTAAAGCTGTGGACAATGGAAAACAGGTGGCCATCCTCGTTCCTACTACTGTTTTAGCATTTCAGCATCACAAAACCTTTTCGGAAAGACTCGCCGAAATGCCTGTAAATATAGATTATCTTAATAGGTTCCGTACAGCAAAAGAACGTAGAATTGTTTTAGAAGACCTTAAAAGCGGCAAGCTTGATATTGTAATAGGAACACATCAATTGGTAAATAAATCGGTAGAATTCAAAGACCTTGGGTTACTTATCATTGACGAAGAACAAAAATTTGGCGTAGCAGTTAAAGATAAATTGAAAACTATTAAAGAAAATGTGGATACCCTTACACTAACTGCAACGCCTATTCCCAGGACGCTTCAGTTTAGTTTGATGGCAGCCCGGGATTTGTCAGTCATTACTACACCCCCTCCCAATCGTTATCCGGTAGAGACCAATGTGATTAGATTTTCCGAAGAAATTATTCGAGATGCCATTCGGTATGAGATTTCACGAAGAGGACAAGTCTTCTTTGTACACAATCGTATTGAAAATATAAAAGAGGTTGCCGGAATGATTCAACGACTGGTCCCCGATGCGAAAATTGGGATTGGCCATGGGCAAATGAAAGGAAAAAAACTTGAGCAACTAATGCTTGCTTTTATGAACAATGAGTTTGATATTCTCGTTTCCACTACTATTATTGAAAGTGGACTGGATGTCCCAAATGCAAATACAATTTTTATCAATAATGCCAATAACTTTGGATTGTCAGACCTACACCAAATGCGAGGCCGTGTAGGCCGAAGTAATAAAAAAGCGTTTTGTTATTTTATTACACCTCCATATTCTGCCATGACCGATGATGCCAGAAAAAGAATTACTGCTTTAGAACAGTTCAGTGAATTAGGAAGTGGACTAAATATTGCTATGAAAGATCTGGAAATTCGAGGTGCAGGAGATTTGTTGGGGGGCGAGCAAAGTGGTTTCATCAATGAAATTGGTTTTGAAACCTATCAAAAAATATTGGCAGAAGCGATTGATGAATTAAAAGAAAAAGAATTTAAAGATCTATATGCAGGTACCGAACATGAAAAAAAAGGTTTTGTAAAAGAAGCTGTAATTGACACAGATTTTGAACTCTTGTTCCCAGACGATTATGTAAATAATATCACAGAAAGATTGAATCTTTATACCAAATTAAATGAGTTAAAAGATGAAATGGAACTTCAAAAATTTGAAAAAGAACTTACAGATCGTTTTGGAGCATTACCTTACCAAGCTGTTGACCTTTTAAACAGTGTTCGTATTAAGTGGATTGCCATTGCAATGGGTCTGGAACGTATTGTCATGAAAAAAGGAAAGCTTGTGGGTTACTTTGTGAGTGATCAGCAAAGCCCATTTTACCAAAGTAAGGCTTTTGGCAATGTGCTTGAGTATGTGCAAAACAACTCTCAGGCTGTAAAAATGAAAGAGAAACAAACACGTAATGGGCTTCGGTTGTTGTTAACTTTTGAAAAGATTTCTTCTGTAGACACAGCTTTAAACTCTTTAAAAAGCTTTTCAACATAGAATTACTTGTGGTTGTTTTTTAAAAGTCAGGTAAACTAATTTTAACTAGCTTTACTGTAAATAGATATTTAGATGTATGGCATTCTTCAATGGTAAAAATCCAGATTTTTATAAAGAACCTTCAATGCTGAAGGTTCCAGATCTTGTTTCTTGGAAGAGAGCTCGCAATGTCTATAATTTTGAAAGACTTCCAAAGAAGGCCATCATTTCTATAAAAAAAGAAGGGTATTCCAAAGTTGTCTCTCCACTTACAAAAAAAGCAAAAGGTATCAATGGTGTCCATTATGTTTATAAATCCAAGGTTCTTTTATGTTCGGAGTTTGGTTCCGGTGCTCCTGCCATGTTAATGCTTCTGGAAGAGCTTAGAGAACTTGGAGTTGAGCAATTTATTTTTGTTGGTGTGGCTGGAATATTGCATGATTCTGTTAAAGAAAGGCAGGCTTCTATTATCTCTACTGTATATTCATCTACAGGGGCTTCTTTCTTTTATACAGATAGCGAGAAGATTGATTGTTACGATAAAAAATGGTTTGAAAAAATAAAGAATGATTGTGATCTTCAAGAAAAGACTGCCTGGAGTACAGACTGTCCTTTTAGAGAAGTTTCTTCCCTGCTTAGTTATTACAAATCCAAAAATTGCACTTTGGTTGAGATGGAAAGCGCTGCAGTATATTCGTTTTCTCAATTCTATAAGGTATCAGCCGTATGTATTTTAATAGGTGCAGACCTTTTAACCTCTTCTCGATGGAAAGCTCCGGATAATGTATCCCAATTATTAGAGGTTCAGCAAAAATTAGTATCTCAACTTATTAATCTATAATTTATATGCATCCCCCTCTGGTAAGTATTATCATTCCTTTTTATAATGAAGAAGTTTGTTTACACAGGGCGATTGAATCTACATTAGATCAAAGTTATTCCAATATTGAAATTATTTTAGTGAATGACGGTTCAACGGATACTTCTAAAGATATTGCAGAAAAATACTGTGACCAATTTGATAATATTCATCTTATTAATTCTTCAAATGACAGTCTTGGTGCTGCCCGAAACAAAGGCATTGTTTTAGCAAAAGGAAGATATTTAACTTTCTTAGATGCCGATGATGAGCTGATTCCGGAAATGCTGGAAATCTGTGTCCCACAGATTCTCAATAGTCAAAGCGATGTTGTTATTACAAGGTTTACCCTTATTGATGAAAATGGAAAAACATTAAAAGTTTCAGGGTGGAAACAAATGCCAGACAACATAGCTCCAATTGAAGGAATAAAAGGTATCTATTCTAACAAAATTGTTCCTACTGCCTGGGGTAAACTTTACAAGTCCGAAATTGTAAAAAAATTAAAATTCCCGGAAAAGATATGGTTTGAAGATAATCCATTTCTACTTGAGTTCTTTTTTAATTCCAAAAGAATACATTTCATAGATAAAAGCTTGTTGAAAATATATTCCCGAAAAAAGTCCATCACCAGAAGTACTATTTCCACTAAACGAATAATAGATATCAATAAGGCATTTTCTATCGAATTGAAAGTAGTTGAAAAATATAGTGCCAATTCTTTTGAAAAACAGGAAATTGATAAAATGATTTTTACAAATCATTTTAATGCGATGCTGGATACTTTTATAGTATATATAATTGACAAACCTAAGATTAGCCAAGAGGAAAAAAATGCTATCCGGGAATGTTATTTGAAACATATCCTTGAAATTAAAAATCTTTTTAAAGAAAGAGGCTTGAGATTTTCTCTTAAAAAAAAGTTGTTGTTTTCCTTTCTAGCTTCGCCAAAATTAATTGGATGGGGAGTCCCTGAACAACTTATCTATTTATTGAAATACAAAAAGATTACATACCTTAAAAAGCTAAAAGGATAATTTTCAAATTAAAAATCATTTTTAACAATACAATTATATCCCGGTTTGTAAAAAACTTTACGTGGCTATTTTTATTAAATAGCCTGGGTTATTTATTCTCTTTTATTAGTTTTCCTGTGCTCATCAATAAATATGGCCTTAAAGAGGTAGGCATTATATTTACAGTTCAGGCATTGGTTCTGGCTATGGCTTCTATTGCAAACTATAGTTTTGTCTATTATATCCCAACGGTTTCTAAACGTATTAGTAACAGTAAATCCTTTTTTATAAAATTATGGAATCTAGTCGTTTACATTAGAACTTCTTTCTCCTTATTTCTTGCCTTGTTATCCACTATTGTAGTTTACTTTTTATATCCTCAATATCTTGTATTATGGGTTTTAAGTTTGCCATTGTTGATCCCTAAAATTGTAAATCCTGCATTGTTTTGTAACGCAATGGAAGTCAATAAGTTTGTATTCCTTATTGGTTTTTTCTCTAAACTATTATTTCTAATACTTATTTGCATTAGCAACAATAGTATCCTTGTCAATTGTTTCTTTGCTTTTTCAGAATTGATTGCCATACTTTTTTATTTAAAGAGAATCCATATTGGTTTTTCCAAAATTCATCGGATTTCATTTTTGGAGATAAAAGAGTTTTTAAGTGAAACGTTTAATTTGTTCTGGGTAAATTTCTTTTCTTTATTAAAGCCGCATTCTATTTTACCCATTATCAGTTACGTATTGGGAAATCAATTTGCAGCTCTTTTTGCTTTAGCAGAAAAAGTGATTAATGTTATAAAAGGAATTTCAGGAACTATGTTCGTAAGCTTTTTCCCTATTTATAATAAAAGAGGAGTTGAAAAAAGTCTACTTACTCCTAAAAGAATAGTTTTGGCAGTGATTATATCTGTAGCATTTGTTATTGGTATCTGGTTTGTTAGTCCTTATATAATCTATTATCTTAATGACTTCAACAATAATCTTTTAGCAACTAAAGCGCTACAAATATTATCTTTATCTATTCCTATATTCTTTATAATCATACCACTATTTAGTTATTTACTACAACATAAAAAATGGAACTTCATTTTGTATTTTGCCATTATTCAGTTACTTGTATTAATTATTATGCTTTATTTTCTAATCGACCAAAATATCATAGGAGTTGCTAAAAGTCTTGTAGTGGCTGAATATGCTCTGTTTATATGTTATGTTGTTTTTATTATAAAACAAGGTTGGTTATCAAAAAAACTTAGATCCAACTAAAAATCATCCGTTTACATTTTTACTTTTTTTTCGCAGAAATAATATAATAGTCTCCATAGCCTCTCAAAAAACGTATTTTATTGCTTAGTGTGTCAAAACTGCTTAGAATTTTAAATAGAAAAGGGTGCTTTTCATAAAAATGAATATGATTACCGGTAGGTCCTAAAAAACAAATGTTTTCTATTCTAAAATCTGTGAAATCTCCTTTAAGTAATCCTTTAATTTTTCTGGCACTATGATAATATGTTCGAACTTTTTCTCCCTTTATATTTGCCAAAATGCCCTTTTTTTTAAGTCTTCTAAAAGCAGTAGTATCTCCTTTGAAAATTTTCAAAAACTCCCATAAACATATCCTTGGCATAATTACCAGTGTTACAGTTCCGTGAGGTTCTAAAGTTTCTTTAAATGAATTAAATACCTTTTCCAGTTCACCAAGAGGACTACAGTTTAATCCTCCAAAATTTGAAAAAATATGAGAATACCGTTTACCTTCCAACTTATACAGGTCTTTAAAGGAAAGTATCTCAGAAGTCAAATAACGCTCCAGTTTTTCCGAAACAATTTTCGATCTAACATAATCTATCATTCCTTCAGCAATATCTGTAGCATGCACTTTATATCCATTTTTAGCAAAAAAAACAGCATCTATCCCGGAACCACAATTAATTTCTAAAATACTACTGTTTGTATCCAGTGTTTTTATGAAATGTTTCCTTATTCTATTGCGCATCCAGTGAATCAATCCAGAAGTTTTATCTAACGACTCATAGTCATATGCAATATTGGAAAACCCTTTTTTTATACTATCATTAGCTGTCTCATTGAACAAACATACCCATAAAAAAGGGGTGCCTTTAGCTCCAAAAAAATTATGCCAGAAATTATTTTTGGGACGATACATAATTTTAAAATTCTTTATATCATCAATAGAATGGTGAAAATAATATTGAGCCATTTCCGGAAAGCCCAGCTGATCATAATACTTTTCTGTCCTCTTTTTTGCATTGGAAAGTTCACTATCATGATAAAAAGGACTATCGATAATATGTATTTCGCCTGTAGCGCTAAGAAATGTTTTTAGTTTGGCAATTAAAGCATTTAAATTTTCAAAATATTGAACACTTGCATTGAGGACAATGATATCGAATTGACCTTTAAATGGCTCATTTATCTTAAATATGTCACCATACATAAACTGAAGTTTATCTTTTTCAAAAACTCTTGCAGCCTGCTCCAATTCCGGAACATTGATGTCGATTCCTATAACACTATTAGTATTTAAGGTCATTAAATTGCTTAGCCAGCCATTACCACAGCCAATATCCAGAATTGAACAATTAGGTTTGGTTTTCAAATAATCAATAAACCGATTTGAAGTGTTTTTTCTCAGCAGCCACTCTGCGGCATTAGCATTGCTCTTTGAAACTTCCGGTAGTATGAAAACTTCTTTATCACTTAATATCCTGCCTTCTTTATGTCTTACATCTAAATATTGAGAGCTAAATTTAGATTCTTCTTCAGTAAGATAAGCAACACTGTTTTTTATTTTATGAGGTTGAATTAAGATCACTTTAGTTACTGTTATGCTGAATATGTAGTAATTGAAAACGACTTAAATATGCACTTGGGGCATAATAAATATAAAGTATTATAGACCTTAATTTTGAAAGAGACATCTTATACGGTTTTCTGAAAAGCTCTTTAAATAAGTAAATTGCCTGGCTTTTACGATATTCTTTGTGCACGTATCTATGCAGTTTTTTATAATACTTAGAATTAAAAGTTCCTTTAAACATCATGGCCAAATCATCAGAATCGGTCCAATTCGCTTTTAATTTTAAATCATCTTTGACCTTATCGTAAAATTTGGTTCCGGGAAGTGGATAAGAGACTGATATCCCTAAATTATCAGGCACTAATTCTTTAATCATTTTTATAGTTTTGGCAATATCTTCTTTGGTCTCTCCCAAGTAACCAAATTGAATAAAGAATGCAACGCGAACCTCTTTTTCTTTAAGCAGTTGTGTTGCCTTATAAATCTGTTCTACGGTTGTTCCTTTATCCATAGCATCTAAGATAGCTTGAGAACCACTCTCAGCTCCAACCCAAACTTCCTCCAATCCACTTTCAGATAGGGCGTCAATGGTATCATCTTTTAAAAGTAGATCAACCCTACTTTGAATATAATAGGATATTTCAAGATTCTCTTCTTTAAGTTCTTTATTAAATTGTTGTACCCAATTTGGTTTTAATCCAAAAATATCATCACACATCCAAAAACGGGAAACATTATAATTGAGTTTCAAATGCTTAATGTGCTTTGTGATATATTCAGGAGAATGTGAGTTATATCGGTTGCCATAGATTGGTTTTGCACACCAATTGCACTTATAAGGGCAGCCACGGGTCGTAACCAAATTAAGAGTAAATTCATTCCCCCCAGATTCCCATACATTCCTGTAAGAATCTATATCCACTAAATCCCATGCAGGTAAAGGCAGTTCATCTAAATCTCTTAGTACTGCACGTTTAGGGTTTACAATAACCTCATCACTGTTTTTATAAACAAGTCCTTGAATATTTGAGGTATCTCCTCCATTTTTAAGTGTATCTACTAATTCTTTAAGTGTTATTTCACCTTCGCCCTGAATTACAAAATCACCTCCTGCATCCAAATATTTTTTATAATGATCTGTTGAGTCCGAACTACAAATCACCACTGTACAACTTAAATCTTTGGCAATCTTGATCATTTTAAAAGCAGCCTCTCTCATGGTCGTTAAACACATTTTGGTGAGATAATTGAAACCATCATCGTATAAGACAAATATTTTTGGCCGATGCAATTCTAAATACGATTTTATCCCTAAAGGACTATCCAAAAGATTTGTGTCATATAACCCCGTTTTATATCCGTTTTCTCTAAGATAGGATGCGGCATAAATAGTGCCTAATGGAGGATAAGGTGTTCTATTCTTCCATTGCTTGAGGTCGAACTTGTAGAAGTACGAATGAGAAAAAACAATATCAAGCATGTTCCTGTTCTAAGGTTATATTATGTATACTTTCCATTTTAGAATATTTTTCATTTAATGTATCAATAACTTTCTTCTGAAAATTCTGAGGATGATGTTTCGATACATTTTTGGTGGATTTCATTGCTATATCAAAATCCGCTTTGTCAATAAACCTAAACTTTCGCTTCCATTTATAATAGGTCAATTTCAAAAAAATTCGATCTGCAAAAGCTCCAAAAGAAGTTTTTAATATTGCTTCAACAAATTTGCTTAGTAAAGGCTTTTTAACATTGCTGATTTGATATCCATTTTTACTGTGATTGGGAAAGTACTCCTGTGTCCAATGGTTCTTATAGTAAAAAGTTTGAAATACTTTTTCTCCATACATAGGAATAAGTGTAATTAACTCAGTTGCTGTAAACTTATTTTTTTCATCTATTTCCAGAGTATTGCTGGCAATAAAATAGTTGACACAAAAATGTTTTCTTGAGTTCAATAAAAAAACCTTTTTATATAAAACCAAGAGTGTCCGGGCAATCCACAACCTTTGAGGTGTGGTAATAATAAAAAAGTCGATATCGCTGTTTTCATCATGATATCCTTTTGATAAAGCCCCTGAAATACCTACGCCCTCTACGAATGGAAATTTTGCAATGAATTTTGACATTCTTCTTGCTTTAGGGAATATTTCCTCTGCCATTTTATTGCCGAGTGCTCTCCTTCTAACCAAACTCTCTTTTTTTAAACACAAATAATAATCATCTATTTTAAAGATAACTTCATTTTCTAAGAGATGAGAAAGTTCTGATTCTAAGGTGATTTTGTTTTCCAGAGAAGAAAAAGTATATATTTCATCCTTCTTTAAGGGGTAGTTAAAGATTGAAAAATATAGTAATGTTTTAAGAGAATCCATATAAGGGGCAATCTTTAGCGATAAGTTACTAAAAATACGAATATACCTTACTTTATTATCATACAGTAAAGTTAAATTAATTACATCTCGATTTTATTACCTAACTTACATCATATACTACTTATTTTAGTCTTTATGGATGTGCTAAAAACTTTTCATAAATAAAAAAAGCCAAAGAATAAATCCTTTGGCCTTTCATATTGAACTAACCCACTACTTTACCATTTTTTTTGCGATTGTATAGTTGTCAAATCTAATTTCCACGAGATAAGTTCCTCTGCTCCATCTACTCACGTTAATTGTTTCCGAAATTTGATTAGTTCCGGATGCTATATTCTTTTTAAATATTTCTTTTCCTGAAACATCATAAACTATGATACCATAACTTGCCGGTTGTGGCAATGAAGCGCGAATATTCAATATTTCTTTTGACGGATTTGGGAAAAGCCTAACCTCACTTTTTTTTAACATAATTTCTTCTACCTCTAAAACAACATCTGAGATTATCCGAAGGTTTTTTGTTCCAAAATCAGTGATAAACATAGTATTTCCACTTGCGTCAAATGCAATTCCATTTGGCGTGTTAAATGTAGCCACACCAATATCACCATCCATACTCCCTTGTGTACTCCCGGCAAAAAGAAAGATTTCATCTTTTGCGTTAGGATTCACGGCATAGATCTTATCACTTCCCATGGTGGTTCCCCAAATCATCCCCTGTGCGTAAGCTATAAAGCCAAGGTTTGGAAAAGAACCTCCATCTGTTGGAAGCTGTGCAATATATTCCAGATCACCATTGGCAAGAACCCTGTATATTTCACGATTATTATAGTTCCCTACATACAACACCCCATTTTCATCAATTGCCAGCCCCACCGGACCACTCAATTCAGGAGCTGAAGAAATTGGGGTAATTGTTCCATCAGGAGCCAGACCGCTAATTTTGTTTCCTGTGAATTCAGAAAAGATCATAGTATCACTGCCAAGTGATTTGGCGATGCCAGATGGGTGGTTTAAAACACCGGGGCCACCATAAGATTCTAATTGAATGCCATTAATGTCATATTTGTATATGGTATTTCCTTGCCCATCACAAACATACAGCTCATCATTAGAGTTAAAAGCAAGCCCATTGGGGGTAACCAAGCCCGTAATAAACGGAGTCCCAACTCCGGAAGGCGTAAATTTGAAAACGGTATCACCTACATAGTTGGAGCAGTAAATATTTCCATTGGAGTCTATGGCAATATCATCATCCGGGGTGCCGTCCGTAAAGGTAGTAACAGTTTGTGCAAAATGGGAAATTGTTACTAAAAAGCAAACTAATAAGGTGATTGTATTCTTTTTCATGATTCTAAAATTTAAAGTTTAACTCCAAAACTAGTTTTAGAAATCATTTAAATCGACCGTCTGGATACATCAATACGTAAAACTTATGCGGCCCGATACTTCTTTATATAATTGCTGGGAGTGTCCTTCATATTTAATTTAAAAGCTTTGTTAAAAGTAGATTTAGAATTAAAGCCAACATCCATTGATAAAGCTAAAATAGTACGGTTTAGATATTCTTTGTTCTGCACTTTAAAAACAAACTCTTTAACGCGATACCCATTAATAAAATCATAAAAAGTGGTGTTATATACATTATTTAAAAGCCAGGAAACATTATTTGTAGACGTTTTTAGTATCTCTGCTACATCTACGAGCGTTAGATCATTCCGAAGAAATAGTTTTTCATTGATCATTAAGCTATCCATTTTTTCTTTAAGAATCATAGATTCCTGTTCTGAAAGCCTGTCTTTTTTCTCCTTCGGTTTTACTTCAAAAGGAATTCTGAAAAGTTCTGGTTGTTTCAGACTAAAATAGCCAATAACATATATAAATAATGGAATAGCCACCCAAATACTATCATAATTTATATAGGTAAAATAGGTGTCCAAAAAAGTACTGTTAATAAAACTTAAAAGCCAGGCTACAATGCAAAGGGTAAAGGCAATTAAAAAGGAATAGAGATAAAGTAACGGATTCTGATCAAATGATAAGGTATGCTTTTCTGCCTTTTTAAATTTCTTCACTAATAGAAATGAGAAAACTATATATACACTATTAAAGGCAATCATACAAAAGGCTATAATGTTAAAGAGCTTCATTATATTATTTTCAATAAAAAATTGATAGTATCCTTCCGCTGTGTAAGCAAAAACAAAATACAGGGATAAGATGAGTAATGCGAAAAAAGGAATAAAATGATAAAAAGGTAAAAAATTATTTTTTTCAGATTTAAAAAGAAAGCGTTTAATGTATAGGTATAGCAAAGGGCCAAAAAGAAAAACAATAGAATCTACTACCAAACTCCATTGAAAAATAACATAACTTAAATGTCTTACATATAAAAAACGCCCTATAAGCATAACCATTGCAAATAATAAAATAACCGATAAGATAATATTTGCCTTGCGATTGGTATTTGAAATAAATTGAAGCGTTATTGAGAGAAAAAGCCCTTGAGAAATCCCCAGAAGTAGTATAATATCTATAAGTTGGAAAGTATTAGACATTTCTCAATTTTATTGTAAATATATTCTTTGACGACAGGAATATCGTCTTAATGTATACAAACGTACTTATTAAACCCTTAAAAATGATAAAATGCATTTTCAAAATGTTCTACCTGTTCCATGGTTTTATTTTTTAAGACCGAAATGATATCAAAACGTACTTCCAGATCAATATTATTCTCAATAATATATTCATTTGCCGCTTTTATAAGGAGTTTTATCTTCCCTTTAGTAACAAAATCTTGTGGATCTCCAAAATAAGCACTGTTTCTGGTCTTTACCTCAACAATAACAATTTGGTTAACTTTTTTAGCGATTATGTCAATTTCCGCCTTGTTAAAAACAAAATTGCGATCCAAAATTTCATATCCTTTACTACATAGGTAATCTACTGCCAGTTGTTCCCCTATTTTTCCTAATTCGTTGTGATAAGCCATTTAAGAAAATTTGAGGTGACCTCTTTTTGCATTAACCACTAAGATTATATCTCCTCCCAATGTTAAAGCTCTATTATCTTTTACATGTCCTGCCGGAAAGTCAAAACACACAGGAAAGTCAAAGTCCGAAACTACATCCAATATGATCTCTTCTGCAGTTTTTCCAAAAGGGATAGTATTATCATTCATCTCGGTCATTCCACCAACAATAAGCCCAGAAAGACCTTCAAACATTCCATTGCGTTTTAGGTTTTGCAACATACGGTCTATGTGATATAAATATTCATCAAGGTCTTCAATAAAAAGTATTTTCCCACCTGTATTAATTGCTGAATTACTTCCGCAAAGCGAATACAGGATAGAAAGGTTTCCGCCTACCAATTGTCCGGTTGCTTTCCCACTCCGGTTTAATTTCCCTTCTGTGATAAAACTAATCTCATAGGGCTCTTCAAAAAGAGCTCTTTTAATACTCATCGCTGTTTCTTTACTTTTCATTTCAATCTGTAAAGGCATTTGAGCATGCAAGGTTTTAATATGAAAATTGTGAATGTGTGAATGTAAAACGGTAACATCACTATAACCAATAATCCATTTCGGATTTTTTTTAAATTCTGAAAAATCCAGCGAATCAATAATACGTACTGTACCATAACCTCCCCGGGCACACCAAATAGCTTTAATACCGGGGTCATCTAACATTTGCTGAAGGTCATTTGACCGCAACAGGTCATCTCCTGCAAATTGATTAAGTTCGGCTTCAATTGTTTTTCCCAAAACAACATTTAATCCCCAATTGCTTAATAAATCCAAAGCAGGTTGTAGTTCCTTTTTAGAGATTTTTCGTGCTGTAGCCACAACTGCGACAGTATCTCCGGGTTTTAAATATGGAGGCGTAATCATCCGTTAAATGTACATGTCAAAAGATAAAATTTTAAACTTTTTAGTTAAAATTATGCTCAAAACTTTGTAAATAGCTATAATTCAGTATTTTTAAGTGCCACAAACCCTGTAAAACCATAACCTATGGAAACAATTGCGAATACTTCTTGCAATACTTCTACACTTGCTCCCTATGTCCCTTCAGGTCCAAATCCGTGGAATACCAGCAAAATTAAGCATGTTTATCGCCGTCTTGGTTTTGGTGCATCACAAGCCGATGTAGATACTGCGCTTGCACTCACTCCTGGTCAATTCATTGACAATCTAGTAGATGCTGCTTTTAATCTCCCCCCTACACCAGCTCCTTTTTGGGGTAATTATGTTGTAAGTGATTTTACAGATTTTGAGCCTGAAAATGAACAATATATAGCTGAATGGCGTTTACAAAGTGGAAACGATCTCATTTCAGAAAAGCTTAGAGGCAGGCTCATCTCCTTTTGGATGAATCACTTTGTTACCGAACTGGAGGTCTATTTCTATTCTCCATATTTATACCAGTATTATAATATTTTACAAACCCATGCATTAGGCAACTTCAAAGACTTTGTACATGCTATTGGTATAAATTCTACAATGCTTTTATACCTAAACGGATTTGAAAACACCAACTTCAACCCCAATGAAAATTATGCTCGTGAATTGTATGAATTATTTACTTTGGGTGAAGGAAACGGTTATACCGAAACCGATATCACAGAAACTGCACGGGCACTGACCGGATACAACCATTGGACAGAAGCCGGAGCTCAAATTTATTTTGACAGCAGCACTCACGATGCAGGAGAAAAGACCATTTTTAATCAAACTGGGTTTTGGGGGTATGATGATGTGATAAACATATTATTTCAAGAAAGAACCAACGAAATTGCAGTTTATATCTGCACCAAGCTCTACAAGTTTTTTGTAAGCCCCGAGGTTGATGCTACAATAGAACAGGATATTATTCAGCCATTAGCGCAAACATTGGTCAACAATAATTTTGAATTGGTCCCTGTCCTAAAAGAATTATTTAAAAGCGAACACTTTTTTGATGAACGTGCTTTAGGCGTAGTAGTAAAAAGCCCTTTCGATGTGATCTTTAGTTTTGTAAATGAAACCGGATTCTTTTACGATAATACTTTAATGGATGCCTTTATTTATGCTTCCAGCCTCATAGGACAAGATATTTTTGACCCTCCCGATGTTTCCGGCTGGCAACGTGATGAAACCTGGATTAACTCCTCTACATTAACCGGACGCTGGCAGCTTATGGAGCTATATGTAAACTTTCTGTTTGATAATGGTTTTGAATTTACATTAGTTGACCTTGCACGTGATCTAACCAATGATAGTAATGACCCGGAATTCATAACACAAGTATTGGTCGATCATTTTATGGCTAAAGAATTGCATAGCCCCGGAGATTATGTGATCGCAACAGATATTTTTAAATGGGATATCCCCCAGAACTACTACGATCAGGGTTTGTGGAATTTAAGTTGGTCCGAAGCTCCTTATCAGGTTCTATTACTATTAAAGCATATTGCCAGAATGCCAGAATTTCAACTTAAATAAAAGTCGCTATGTGTAACAATCACCATATTCCAAAAAATTCATCTTCTTCAAAAGAAGATAAAAATATACATGACCAAGAGCATTCTACATGGAACCGACGTTCTTTTATTCAGGCTTTAGGCTTAGCCGGGGCAGGAAGTATGATGCTTGCCAATAATGCAATATCTGCAACGAAGCCTTCACCTCTTTCTGTAGCACTTTCGCAAAGTGACAATGAAAATATTTTGGTTATTGTCAGATTAAAAGGAGGAAATGATGGTTTAAACACCATTGTTCCTGTTTATGATTATGCAACCTATGCAAATTTACGCCCTACTATCAGGCACCAACAAAATAATCTTATAAATCTCAATGCAGATTTTGCCATCCCTGACTATATGAGTAGTTTAGAGTCGGTATGGGGTGATGGAAACATGAAAGTGATACATGGAGTAGGTTATCCTCAGCAAAATTTATCACATTTCCGGTCTTCAGAAATATGGGCATCTACAGATGATATCAATTTTGAACCTACCGGTTGGTGGGGGCGATATTTTGAAGATTTGTATCCGGATTATTTGATCAATCCGCCCGAGATTCCACCTGCTATTCAAATTGGTAGTATAGGAAATCTTGTTTTTGACGGAGTAGAGACTAATTACGCTTTTTCTGTAGCTAACCCGGACCAATTGGCTAATGTCGCCGTAAATGGGGCTTTGCATGATATTAATAACCTTCCTGATTGCGTTTACGGAGATAAATTATTTTTTATGCGCTCCACGGCAAATACTACTTTTACCTATGCCGGGGTAATTCACGATGCCTATGTAGCATCCAATAATGCTGTTTCTTATTCTAACGAAGAATTGGCAAGTCAAATGGCAATTGTAGCGCGAATGATCAAAGGAGGTCTTGGTACCAAAGTATATATGGTTACTTTAAATGGTTTTGATACCCACGCTAATCAGGCAGACGATCATCGTATACTCTTAGAGGACCTTGCGGATACTATGAAAAACTTTTACGATGACCTTACTGCCTCCGGTATACAAAACAAAGTCCTGTCAATGACAATTTCAGAATTTGGCCGACGTCCCTATGAAAATGGTTCAAATGGAACAGATCATGGAGCTGCATCCCCTGTAATGCTTTTTGGCCCGGGACTTAACGGAAGTGATTTTGTAGGATCGCATCCGGACTTAAGTACTTGGGATGCCAATGACAACCTAATCCCTTCTACAGATTTTAGGAATGTATACTCAAGTGTATTAACAGATTGGTTTTGCCTGGACCCGTCTGTAGTAAATATGATATTATTGAATCAAAATTATGAAAATTTAGAGCTTGGGTTATCCTGTGAAACACTTTCTGTAGCAGATTTCAATGATGTGACCCGTTTGTCTCATGTAGCTGTTTATAAAAACGACAGAACGTATATCGAGCTACAAATGCCCATCACAGGTCACGTAGATATAAAGCTGTATGATATACTAGGAAAGGAAATTGGAACTCTTAAAAATGAGGTGCTATTTTCTGGCAGACATAGTATTGATGTAAAAGCTGCGATTAGAAACCGTTTAAGTTATGGGCAATACATTTACAGAATTGCCTTAGGCGGACAGTTCTATAGTAAATCGATTCTTATTAAATAAAATTATATTGTTTTCTGAAAAGTCTTGCGATATTGGAAGACTTTTCTTTTTTATAGATGTCTGCTTCCGAAGATAAAATCCCTATTTTTGTGCTTTCGGAAAAACTATGAGCCTGAACCCTAAACGTTATACTATTACTGCTGCATTGCCTTATACCAACGGCCCGGTACACATTGGGCATTTGGCAGGAGTGTATGTCCCCGCAGATATCTATGCACGTTACCAGCGTATGCAAGGAAAAGACGTTGCCTTTGTTTGCGGTAGTGATGAACACGGTGTCCCTATTACCCTTAAAGCAAAAAAAGAAGGAATTACTCCACAACAGGTGGTTGATAAATACCATGCTGTCATTAAACAATCGTTTCAAGATTTTGGAATCTCTTTTGATAACTATTCCCGTACTTCTGCGAAAGTTCATCATGAAACAGCTTCTCATTTTTTTAAGAAATTATACGAAGATGGAAAATTCATTGAAAAAATAACAGAGCAACTTTACGATAAAGAAGCCGGACAATTTTTAGCTGACCGTTTTGTTATAGGAACCTGTCCTAAATGTGGATTTGAAGAAAGTTATGGTGATCAATGTGAAAACTGCGGTACTTCACATAATGCAACAGATCTAATTAACCCTAAAAGTGCCATTAGCGGTGCAATACCAACATTAAAAGAAACCAAACACTGGTTTTTACCTTTAGACCAATATCAAAACTGGTTGCAGAAATGGATCATTAAAGGGCATAAAAAAGATTGGAAAACCAATGTGTATGGACAATGTAAGTCCTGGATCGATGATGGTTTGCGTCCCCGTGCCGTAACTCGTGACCTGGATTGGGGAATTCCGGTCCCGGTTGAAGGCGCTGAAGGAAAAGTACTTTACGTTTGGTTTGATGCACCTATTGGTTACATTTCGGCAACTAAAGAATGGGCAAAACTTAAAGGCAAAGACTGGGAGCCCTATTGGAAAGATGAAGACACAAAATTGTTGCACTTCATAGGAAAGGACAACATTGTGTTTCACTGTATTATTTTTCCAAGCATGCTCAAAGCAGAAGGCAGTTATATAGTACCGGACAATGTCCCGGCTAATGAATTTTTAAATTTAGAAGGCAACAAAATATCAACCAGTAAAAACTGGGCCGTATGGTTACATGAGTACCTCGAAGAATTTCCTAACCAACAGGATGTATTGCGCTATGTATTAACAGCAAATGCTCCTGAGACCAAAGACAATGATTTTACTTGGGCTGACTTTCAGGCGCGCAACAATAATGAGTTAGTTGCCATTTTTGGAAACTTTATCAATCGTGTGGTAGTATTGACCAACAAATATTATGATGGGGTAATTCCGAAACATTCAGAATTCTCTGAAGCAGACTGGCAAACTCTAAAGGAATTACAAGCCTATCCTAATGTAATAGCAAGTTCTATCGAACGGTATCGTTTCCGCGAAGCACAAATGGAGTTAATGAATGTAGCTCGATTAGGAAACAAATACCTGGCAGATGAAGAACCTTGGAAAACTATCAAAACCGATGAAGGCAGAACCAAAACGGTCATGTATATCGCTTTGCAAATTGCTTCGGCATTAGCAGTATTATGTGAACCATTTCTTCCGTTTACTTCAGAAAAACTAAAAAAAATATTGAATCATTCTCAACTTGAAGTAAAACCAACTTGGAATGACATTACTTTAAAAACAGAACTGCTTCCAACAGGTCATACCATTGGAAAAGGAGTGTTATTGTTCAGTAAAATAGAAGAAGAGCAAATTTCTAAACAATTAGATAAATTACAAGCCAGTAAAAAAGCCAATGAAGCTATGAATGCAACTGTAGCACCTCAAAAAGATACTATCCAATTTGATGACTTCACTAAACTCGATATGCGGGTAGGTACTATCATTGAAGCCGAAAAAATGCCAAAAACTAAGAAATTATTGGTCTTGAAGGTAGATACAGGTATTGATGTGCGTACCATTGTTTCGGGGATTGCCGAAAGTTTTAGCCCTGAAGAAGTTATTGGCAAGAAAGTAACCGTTTTGGTAAACCTGGCACCCAGAGCTTTGCGTGGTGTAGATAGTGAAGGAATGATCCTAATGACTGAAACACCGGATGGTAAATTGGTTTTTGTAAACCCTGATACCGATGACGTGAACAATGGAGCGACTATAAATTAAATGGTAGTTTAGCAATACTTCTTATAAACTGAAAAAGCCTCATTAAAAAACTTCAAAGCCGTCTCCTCATCAATATCTTTTACCGGTAAGATAGCGGCTTTATAGTTCCCTGTTTTCCACTCTCCAATACTTAAATCTTTAAAGGCAGAAGTATCTAAACTTTCATGTCCTTGATAACCACTTATATATAAATAATGTTCATCACAAATACTATCGGGAACAGCAAGCCCTAATCCAATGGAAATTCCTGAGCTATCCTCCAAAGTAACAAAAACACCTGTATCAAAATGATGTGGCCAGACTCTAATTTCAGATTTGAGGCTGTGTTCTTCAATAAAAGATTCTAAAACCATTTGAGCTAAAGTTCTGAAATGTAGTAACTCTTGTAATCTATTTCCATTCAATAATTTGAAAGTAAAGTTCTTTTCAATTGAATATGGCAGGTCATAATGAAATTCATAAGTATATGGCCTACTGAAGCCAGACAAAGATGTAACCTCCTTTAGCCATTTAAGTGCCTCTTCATGAGTAGCTCCATCAAGTCTGAAAATTGTTCGGGTATCAAATGAATTCCATTCCAAAGTAAATCGTTCATAATTTAAAGAAAGTGTATCTGCCATATCATTTAACGGACGTGTATACATGTTTCCTTCTTCCACTGAAAAGCCAATATTGGTATGACTATCGTCTTCTTTCTTATCTAAGAAACTTATCCCTGCTGCTGCAAGGTATTGTGCAGCAAGATGTAACATTTTCTCCATAGGTTAATTATTTTAGGGGTTAGTTCCGGCATAATTAATCCCGGTTAAATGATTCATATCCAAACTAAAGGTGGAAAGGTCGTTATGATTAAATTTTGAAATATTATCATAACCACAAGCTCTTGAGATTACTTTGATTAAATTATTTGTAGCATCAAAGTAATTGTGAAGTTGTTTCGCTGAAGAATCAATCATCAACCTACTTCTAAGCGATTCTTTTTGCGTAGCAATTCCTACCGGACAATTGTTACTTCCGCAGGCACGCATTCCCAAACAACCAATAGCCTGTAAAGCCGAATTAGATACAGCAATAGCATCTGCTCCTAGCATTAATGCTTTTGCAAAATCTTCTGCTATACGAAGGCCTCCTGTAATGACCAAAGTAATATCTGCTGCTCCTACCTTATCAAGATATTTTCTTGCACGGGCCAATGCCGGAATGGTTGGCACATTAATATTGTCGCGTAAAATAGTAGGTGCAGAACCTGTTCCACCACCACGTCCGTCCAGAATGATATAATCTACGCCTACATCCAGGGCGAATTGAATATCATTCTCTATATGACTTGCAGCAATCTTAAATCCAATTGGGATTCCTCCTGTGTATTCCCTTACTTTTTCTGCAAATACCTTAAAATCTTTTACCCCGTGAAAATCGGGGAAAGTTGCTGGTGATATCGCCGTTTCTCCTTCGGAAAGCCCTCTAACTGAAGCGATCTCTTTACTTACCTTATTCCCCGGCAAATGCCCTCCTGTTCCTGTTTTAGCTCCCTGGCCACCCTTAAAATGAAAAGCCTGTACATGATCTAACTTATCCCAGGAGAACCCAAATTGCGCAGAAGCTAACTCATAAAAATATTTGCTGTTATTCTCTTGTTCCTGCGGAAGCATTCCTCCTTCCCCCGAACAAATTCCTGTTCCGGCTAACTCTGCCCCTTTAGATAAAGCAATTTTTGCTTCTCGTGAAAGAGCACCAAAACTCATATCACTTACAAACAATGGGATATCGATCACAAGCGGTTTTTTAGCCTTTGGGCCAATAACAACTTTTGTTGCAACTTCTTCATGGTCTAACAACGGCCTACTAGCTAATTGTGCAGGTAAGAACTGAATATCACTCCACTTGGGTAAAGTATTTCTGTCTACTCCCATAGAGGCTGAAAAACCATGATGGCCTAAATTCTTCAACCCATTCTTTGCCAGTTCCTTTATATATCCTGTATAAGGTTCAGTGTCTTCCGGATGTGTATCTGCATAGGCTCCTAAATATTCATCCCGGTTAAAAGGTTGAGGTTGGTCTGTTAAAAATTGTTCAATTTCAACTTCATCTACATATAAATTGTCTCCTTCTATTTTAGTACTAAACTTATGTAGTATCTCTTTGTTGTTATATTCTGAAACACCGGTATCGTAACGATAATCCCATCCATGAACTCCACAAATAATATTATGTCCATCAATATAACCGTCTGCCATAAGAGCTCCACGGTGCAGGCACCTTCCAAACAATACCGAAACTTCATCATCAAACTTAACAATGACCAGATCAAGATTATTTACAAGTGCATGTGTAGGTTGCCTGTCTTTTAAACTACTAAGCTGAGTAATAATTAACGGTTTTTCCATAGTGTTGGTTATTGTGTTTTAAACTACAAAAAATTAAGCTCTTCACAGAATTGATAATTTTTTCAGAATGATATTCCAATTGTCCATCCATTCGTAGTAAACTAAGTGTATTACTTACAGTTCGTTTTGAAGTGTTAGTCAAATTAGCAATATCTATAGAAATAATAGACGGACCTTTATCTATATTTTTCATCATCGTTGGTTTGCCTAATTTTCTAAAGAGATTTACATTGTTACTCCTAAAAGTACTCTTTTTTATGTTGGAATGATCAATCATAATTTTTATTGGTTCTATAAATTTCACAAAAAAAAGATCGGTAACTGGCTTATTTCAGCTTCAACTATAACACCAAATTAAAATATATGAAAGAGTAGTTTTGTTTTATAAAACTCCTTTTTTGGCGATCTGTTTAGCTATTATAAAATTGGTTTTTAGTTGGTTTTTAATAAATTACGTATAAATACCTATTTGATTTTTCTGAGTTTCTTTCTAATCTTATTATCTCAAATCTATCTACAAAAACATATACTGTTTCGAAAGTAGAATCTGGCAATTTGTTGTTGTTCTTTTTGATTATTGCTCAAGTATTTTGATTTAAAAAAAAGTATTAATGCATTTATACCCAAAAATAAAATCCGTGGTATTGTATACTCTTCTAACAATTTGTTGGAGTGGCTCTCTTGGGAATGAAATCTTCTGCCAGGAAGATTCAACTAAAACAGCTAAAAAAGAGGTGAGTACTTTTAAAAAAGATCTTACTGCAATTGAAAAGTTATTGTCTTTTAAAAATTTCTTCCACAATGACAATCCTGCTGCATTGGCCAGAAAGTATGTACGGCGGCATAAAAGAATTCTTAGAGGAAAGTACGACTATCGCAACTCAATTAATAAGAATGGACCAAGTACAGGACCATACAAACGGATCAATAATAATAAATTAAACTATGAAGTTCTTGGATGGTATCCTTCATGGGATAAAAATTTGCATAAAAATTTAAATTATTCTCTACTTAAGACCATTGCCTACTTCTCATACGAGCTTGATCCTCATACCGGAAATCCAAAAACAATTCATGATTGGGAAACCACACCGGTAATCGATTCGGCTAAAGTTCACGGAAATAATGTGTTACTAACGGTTACCAATTTTGGAAATTCAAATAATAAAAAATTTCTGAAAAATAACTCAGCGATCCTAACGCTTATCGATCAAATAAAACAGTTATTGAAAAATCAAAACGCACAAGGAGTTTGTATTGATTTTGAAGGAGTTTTAAAGTCTCAGAAAAATGATTTCTCAAGTTTTATCACATTACTTAATCAGGAATTAAAAAAAGTCAATAAGAATTATTTGATTTATTTAACTGTACCCGCTGTAGATTGGGAAAAATATCTCGATTTTGAAGTATTAATTCCTATTGTGGATCAGTTCGCCATTATGGGATATGATTACTATGGTATCTCCAGCAAAGCAGCTGGTCCGGTGGCTCCTTTAAACAGTGGGAAAATTTGGGACCCATATAACCTTACAACATCTGTAGATTTTTATTTGGCAAATAAAGTTCCTCCATCCCAATTGATTTTGGCGCTCCCTTTCTATGGATATATGTGGAATACAAAAAGTGGGGAAAGGGGTTCTAAAGTAGAAAAAAATATTGGCCCGAGAACTTTCGACTACATAAAAACTGAAATGACCAATGCCAATGCAACTCCCAGATATGATTCTATTAGTCAAAGTGTATGGTATAGCTATATCATAGATGATAATGGAAAAAACCAATTCAGGCAATGTTGGGTAGATAGTGAATATAGCATGTCTGCAAAACTCAATTTAATTAAAGATAAAGGGATCAATGGAATGGGTATTTGGGCACTGGGCTACGATAAAGGATATCCCGATTTTTGGAGGGCAATTGAAGTTAGTTTCTGCCGTGTCACACCTCCTCCAAATAGAAATGAAACAGAAGGACACACCGGCGATACTAAAGGAAATACAGACGTTTCAGAACGGGTACCGGATACTAATACAGATGCGAGTGCAACAACACCTCCTAAAGATACTCCGCCTGGCAATCCTCCGGAAGAGCAAAGCTTTTTAAGTAAGGTTTGGGCAATGTTCACAAACTTGGAAGGTTTGCTGGAAAAAATTTCAGATTATAAAAGCCTTCTAATTTTCGCTATGGCATTTGTGGTGCTATTTGGAGGTGCTGGATTTATCATATCCATGTTCAAACCCGACACTCGAATGTTCTTCTTTGGCAATACCGCTTTTACTGTGTATTACACAGCAATTGTATTGGTTTTTCTTCTGGTAATTTTAAGATGGGAAGGTATTATTGTAGAAAAATCAACGGCACTTATAGTAGGTTTTATTGTCGGTGCCATTGTCCTTTATTTTATAAGTAAAACGATCACTAAAATTCATAAAGATTTGCCATGAGTAGCGCACTAGCAAAAGAAAAAGAGGCTTTGGCCAAGGAAGAAGGAAAGTTGAAAAAACTTTTAGCTGCCATTAAAAAATTTATGGCAAAAGAATTTTTATGGATTCTATTTGCGGGATTATTGGCTATACCAATCGCATTAATAATGACCTATATATTGGAAAGATATGCTGAGGATATCGTCACATATCTTAATGAATTATTAAAAGAAAAACCACTGTTCATAGCTTCTTATGTTTTAAGTATAGCCGGCATCTATTTTACAAGAACCGTTGTCGGGGCTATCGAAACTATGGTTAAAAAAGATAAAAGCAAGTAATATGATTACAAAAGCACTTACATTCTTAACAGATTTTCTAAACCAAGCGGTCAAAACCTCTCTTGGCTTGGATAAAAACACTGTAATTGCTAGTAGTTTAATTAATCCCGATGGAACAATAGCAGAAAATGTTGAAAACAAGGTTGTTATTTCTGTTATCAATATGGAGCATGAAACTTATAGAAAATCACTTGACAATTACAAAAAGGGTGAAAATAATACTTATGGGAAAGTAGCGCCTCCCGTATACCTCAATCTATACCTGTTGATATCGGCAAATTTCGATTCTGACAACTATCTGGAAGCATTTAAAAGGCTTTCAGCTGTAATTACCGCCCTGCAGGCTAACCCCTATTTTACAAAACAAGAAAACCCGTCGATGCAAAGTCCGTTAACAAAACTGACCTTAGAGATATTCAATATTCCTATCACAGAACTCAGCCATATCTGGAGCGGAATAGGTGCAAAATATGTTCCATCCATTGTTTATAAAATGCGGATGATTACGATACAGGACGATGTCATTAAAAAAGAGACCCCGGCGATTACAGGTTTAGGCAAAAAATTAAACCCAAAACGGAATTAAGATGAACGTACACTATCATAATTGGTTAAATATTGAAGTATTAAACAACTACTTCGATGAAGGTGTGTGTCCGGTTACTAAACTCGTTCCATTTTCTGAAACTTCTAAAAAGCTACGTAATTATGATATTTTAATTCAGAAAAAGAAAAATCTGTTTTCTTTTTATTCCGGTGGTCCTGAGCAAGCAAACCTTGATGCTACCACTCAATTTTCAAACCTGAATGACCTCTATTTTCAATTGGAAATAGAAGATCCTTTATTTTTAAATTATACCAACTTACCTCCAATTCCAACACAGCAGATGTATTATTTTAAAAATTCTAAAAATAGTGCTACACTTCAGGTTGGTGAAAACGTAACTGCTGAAGATCTGGTTCCAATAAGGCAAACAGTATTGCCAATTTCACCTCCCGATGACAACAATTTGGTTGAAATAAAGAATGATCAGGGAGTTACTATTCAGAAGGAACCGGATTCAGAAAAAAAATATCCGCCTGTCAATCCAGCTCACCTAGTAAATGGCAGTTACCAACTTTGGGTAAATGGAAAACAAATTGAAACATTTTATCATTTTGACACGGTCTTTTCAGAAAAGTGTATTGGAGTAGTACATATCAATGTGCCTCAAATAATCGATACCGTACAAGAAGCTGTTAAACTAACACTTCAGTTTAAAACAAGACTAGTATACTGGCAGTATCAGGTTGTTCTTCCAAATTCATGGACAGTGACAAAGAAAACCGTGAATTTGACTGTTCTAAATGAAGAAAAGTTTGCAGCTCCTCCCATTGAAGAACAGATTACAAGCGGACAGACAGCAAGTGTATTTACATCATCTACTCCCCTACAATTAGAAAAGAACCTTACTACTCATCCTCAACTATCCTTAACCTATATTGATAGTCGGGTGAATCGAAAAACCGATTTGTCAATCGACCTCCCCAACCCCAGCGCAGAACAATTAAAAACAATTAATTCTGAAGAGAATGAAAATACATTCTGTTCAACAACTATAATATATGTCTAACTTAAAATAGAAAATTATGTCAGCACCTATGAAAACACCCGGAGTATACATCAAAGAATTGGATGCTTTTGGAAACTCTGTAGTACCCGTGCCAACAGCCATACCGGTGTTCATTGGGTATACGCAAATGACTTCCTTTAAAGGAAAAAGTCTGCTTAAAAAAGCACAAAGAATTGGCTCTTTAGCTGATTTTCAATCCATTTATGTGGACCCGGACCCTACCAAACGTCCAAATATTTCTTTTAAGGTTTTACCGCCACAAAGTACATCTTTCAATAGTACTGATTTATACACAGGAGCATCCTCTCCTAGTGATAAGTTGGGTGCGCCTGGTAATCTATATATCAATACTACCGAAAATAAAATATTCACCAAGGCTGATTACTCATGGGCGGAAGCACCTATTATTATTACAGGAACAGATACTAAAGCGCCTGTAGCGAATACACCGGGTGATGATGGCTCATATTTTATTGATACTACCGGGAAAAAGATCTACGGCCCCAAAACAGGGGGAGTATGGCCTTCTGCCGGAATTACTTTGGCAACAGGTACTGCAACACCTACTGCAGCTACAAATGCAACTGTTGGCCAATACTTTTATGATACAAGTGGTAAAAAGATCTATGGTCCAAAAACAACGGGAGCATGGCCTTCCGTAGGTGTTCCTCTTGTGACAGGTACAGCTGCACCAACAGCTGCTATAAAAGGAAAAAAAGATGATTTTTACTTTGATACGGCAGCAACAACCATTTATGGGCCTATAAAGACTGGTACAACCTTTCCAACTGCAGGCACCAGTTTAGATGTTAAAGCAGCAGATTTTAAAATCAACGAAATAGAATATACCATACCTCCCTCTACCCAGATCAATAGATTGCATAGTGCAGTTAAATTTTTCTATGCTAATGGAGGCGGAGATTGCTATATTTTGAGCATTGGGGATTATAGTGCAACACCTTTCGATTTAAAACTCTTTAATGCAGCTATTGATTTACTTAAAAAGGAATCGGAGCCTACCATGTTGGTTATCCCGGATGCTGTTGAACTTAATGTTAATGATGCTTTTTCCTTACAAAGTAAAATGATCAATCATTGTGGCGAGGATATGCCTAGCAGAGTAGCTATTTTGGATATTCCCAATGGATTTAACGAACCCGAAGACGACCCAACTGCAAGTGTAAATGCCTTTAGGTCCAATGTGAACCCCACGCTTCCTAAATCCAATAGTTACGCAGCAGCTTATTATCCATGGTTACATACAACCATTTACCAAGACTCTGATCTAACATACAAAAATATCGACTCCGGTTCTTATCAAACCATTGCAAGTATATTAAAAGATGAGTTTGCAGATAATAAAGAAATTAAAAAAGAGGAAGTTGAAAACATCATTTCTTGTTTTACAAATAATGGCAATAGTGATGACGGTAAAGTAAGTATTGATACAGCAGATTCTATTTTAAAGAAATTAAGTAAGCAGTACGCATTTATTCTGGGAAAACTAAAAAGAAAGTTAAACCTTATGCCTCCCAGTGCTGCTATGGCAGGAATCTATACCTCTGTAGATAACAACATTGGTGTTTGGAAAGCTCCAGCCAATGTGGGGGTACAAAATGTCATTGCTCCTGCTGTTAAAATAGATCACGAAATGCAGGAAGACCTAAACAAACCCATAAACGGTAAATCCGTCTGTGCCATCCGTGCATTTAAAGGTATGGGAAATCTAGTATGGGGAGCCAGAACTCTCGATGGAAACTCAAACGACTGGAGATATATCAATGTACGGAGAACACTCATATACATCGAACAATCCATTAAAGATGCAGCAAAAGCATATGTCTTTGACCCTAACGATGCAAATACATGGGTCACAGTCCAAAGTATGATCAGCAATTTCCTGACCGGACTCTGGAAGCAAGGAGGACTCGTTGGTCCTAAACCTGCAGATGCATTTTCTGTAAGCGTTGGACTGGGAACTACAATGAGTAATGATGACATTCAAAACGGAATCATGAGAATATCAGTCAAAGTTGCACTGTCTCATCCAGCCGAATTCATCGAAATTACATTCCAACAACAACAGCAAAAAGCTTAATTAAAACAATTTGTATAACATTTAAAAACATAAAATCATGGCAGGAGAAGCTCAAGATAATGTGTGGCCCTTATCGAAGTTTTATTTCACAGTAAAATTAGGATCACAAGATGATACCGTTTCATTCCAAGAAATATCCGGATTAGAAACAGAAACACAACCCATAGAATACAGACACGGCGATAGCAAACTGTTCTCGACCATTAAAATGCCGGGAATTGCTAAAACAGGAAACGTAACCCTGAAAAAAGGAATCTTTGTCAATGACAATAATTTCTGGAAATGGTATGATGCCATTAAAATGAATACCATTAAAAGGGAAACAGTAGTAATACAACTATTGGACGAATCAGCAAAACCAACCATGACATGGACACTCTCCAATGCATGGCCCACTAAAATAACAGGAACCGACCTGAAATCCGATGCAAACGAAGTTGCAGTGGAAACACTCGAACTCGCTCACGAAGGACTAACAATCGCTAATGGTGGGTAGCCCATAAAACAAATTCATTTGAATACAATATTAACTTAAAATAGAACATTATGTCAAAACCAATGAAAACTCCTGGAGTATATATCCAGGAACTGGATGCCTTTGGAAATTCCGTGGTGCCAGTACCAACAGCTATTCCTGTCTTTATAGGGTATACTAAAGAAACTGTCTTCAAAGGAGAAAGTTTAATAAACGAAGCCGTACGGGTTACCTCTTTAGCAGATTTTCAAACCTTTTTCGGTAAGGAACCTCCACAGGTTGAATTTAACCTTTCCAAAACCACAGCTCCGGCTGTTCCGGATCTAACTTATGAAGGCCAGGGGTATTCAATAAGCCCTGCTACAACTAATTTCAGAATGCATAGTGCAATCCAGTTTTTTTATGCCAATGGAGGCTCAACATGTTATGTTATGAGCATTGGAGATTACAATTCAACACTTGATAAAAACCATGTTACGAAGGCTATCGATTTACTCAAGAAAGAAACGGAGCCTACCATGCTGGTTATCCCGGATCTTGTAGAATTTTCAACGAACAATGCCAGTGATCCGTTAGCTACAAAATATGCCAATGCTTATTCTATTCAAGGCAAAATGATCAATCATTGTGGTGAGGATATGCCTAGCAGGGTAGCTATTTTGGATATTCCCGGAGGGTATAATGAGCCGGAAAGTGACCCAACTGCAAGTGTAGAAGCTTTCAGGTCCAACGTAAACCCTACGCTTCCTAAATCCAATAGTTATGCAGCGGCATATTACCCTTGGTTACATACAACCATTTACCAAGGTTCTGATGTTTCCAGTAACAATTTGACAAGCGCATCATTAACTGTATTGAAGGGAGTTCTTACAAGCGAATTTGCAAATGAGAAAGACCCAAAAAAGAAAGCTGCTTTGAATGATATGACTTCATATCTAACAAATGCTACATTTCTTCCTACAGGTGTAACCAGTCTTACACCAGAACAAAGAGCTATCGAAGTGGGAAAAGCAGATGCTGCAATGAAGAAGCAGAGCAAATTCTATGAATTAGCATTGAATGCTATTCTGGAACAATTAAATCTTATGCCTCCCAGTGCTGCCATGGCAGGAATCTATACCTCTGTAGATAACAACATTGGTGTTTGGAAAGCTCCAGCCAATGTGGGGGTACAAAATGTCATTGCTCCTGCTGTTAAAATAGATCACGAAATGCAGGAAGACCTAAACAAACCCATAAACGGTAAATCCGTCTGTGCCATCCGTGCATTTAAAGGTATGGGAAATCTAGTATGGGGAGCCAGAACTCTCGATGGAAACTCAAACGACTGGAGATATATCAATGTACGGAGAACACTCATATACATCGAACAATCCATTAAAGATGCAGCAAAAGCATATGTCTTTGACCCTAACGATGCAAATACATGGGTCACAGTCCAAAGTATGATCAGCAATTTCCTGACCGGACTCTGGAAGCAAGGAGGACTCGTTGGTCCTAAACCTGCAGATGCATTTTCTGTAAGCGTTGGACTGGGAACTACAATGAGTAATGATGACATTCAAAACGGAATCATGAGAATATCAGTCAAAGTTGCACTGTCTCATCCAGCCGAATTTATCGAAATTACATTCCAACAACAACAGCAAAAAGCTTAATTAAAACAATTTGTATAACATTTAAAAACATAAAATCATGGCAGGAGAAGCTCAAGATAATGTGTGGCCCTTATCGAAGTTTTATTTCACAGTAAAATTAGGATCACAAGATGATACCGTTTCATTTCAGGAAATATCCGGATTAGAAACAGAAACACAACCCATAGAATACAGACACGGCGATAGCAAACTGTTCTCGACCATTAAAATGCCGGGAATTGCTAAAACAGGAAACGTAACCCTGAAAAAAGGAATCTTTGTCAATGACAATAATTTCTGGAAATGGTATGATGCCATTAAAATGAATACCATTAAAAGGGAAACCGTAGTAATTCAACTATTGGACGAATCAGCAAAACCAACCATGACATGGACACTCTCCAATGCATGGCCCACTAAAATAACAGGAACCGACCTGAAATCCGATGCAAACGAAGTCGCAGTGGAAACACTCGAACTCGCTCATGAAGGACTAACAATCGCTAATGGCGGATAATGGATTTTATTTATCCTCCAGTAGCCTTTTACTTTAAACTAAGTTTTGGTGGTGTATCTAGTTTGGTAGATGCTTCGTTCAAAGAAGTTTCAGGGATTTCTATGGAGATGGATACAGAAGAAATTTCAGAAGGTGGAAACAATTATTACAAGCATCGGGTTCCTACCTCTGTAAAATACTCAAACTTAGTGCTTAAGCGGGGTTTGGTGCCAAAAACTTCAACTCTGATTTCATGGTGTGAAGATACTTTTAGCGGTGGGCTTTCAACTTATATAAGGCCAAAAACTATAGTTGTTTCACTACTAAATGCCAATGGTTTACCGCTTAAGTCGTGGAACTTTGTGGATGCCTGGCCGGTTAAATGGTCAGCATCTGACCTGAACTCTATGAATAATGAGGTCCTTATTGAAACTTTAGAATTTTCGTATAGCTATTTTGAAGCTGTAAAAGTGATTTAAAATCAAATTTGCTAATCTATTTGACTACTAATTATGCCTATTGAAATTAGAGAACTCCTTATAAAAGTAAAAATTGAAGAGCCTTTACAAGGCAATTCTGAAAATTTGGATATACACCAAATAAGACAATCACTTTTAAGGGAATGTAAAAAGGAAATTAAAAAACAACTGAATAATTATAAAGAAAGGTGATATGGGTTTGAACAAGATGAAGATAGTTGCTTATAAGAATAACAAATATCTGGGGAAGGGTTATAAATCATGTACAGTCGAGATCAATCCTGCCTCATATAGTCATAACCATAAGGTAAATTATAACAATATGACCTCTGAAGGTGCTCCGGGTACACCTTTAAAATTTAAAGGTATTCCTCCGGAGTCTGTCTCTTTTGAAATCTATTTTGACGCCACAGGTACCATTAAAACCAGTATGACACCTATTTTAGTTCAAATACAACGGTTTAAAAAGGTTTGTTTTGACTACAACGGAGATATTCATGAACCTAACTATTTAATTCTTTCCTGGGGGTCTTTGGTCTTTAAATGTAAATTAACATCCCTCGATATTAATTATACATTATTTAAACCCGACGGAACACCTCTAAGAGCAAAAACCTCTGTGAAATTTGAAGAAGCCAGTGATGCCAATACCATTGCCAAAGAAGCCAATAAAAAATCTCCGGACCTAACACATATGATGGTAGTAAAAGAAGGGGATACCTTGCCTCTTATTTGTTATAACGTCTATGGAGATTGTAATTATTATTTAGAAGTTGCAGAAGCTAATAATATCGTTAACTTTAGAAACCTGGTTCCCGGGACACAATTATATCTACCACCCTTAAAATAAACCTTATGCCAATTTCGCCTTTAATAGAAGAAACCAATCTTATTTCATTCAGCATCCTGTCCGGAGGTACTGAAATACCATCCACTTATGAAGTAACAGGGATTCGGGTGGAACAACATGTTAATAAGATTGCTGAAGCTGAAATTACCATACGTGACGGAAATACTGCAAAACAAACTTTTGATGTAACCGACTCCGATACTTTTAAGCCTGGTGCAAAAATAGAAATCAAACTGGGGTATCATAGTAAAAATGATAGTGTTTTTAAGGGCGTTGTTGTTAAACAAAGTATAAAAGTGGATAGCTCAAGCGGATCAATGCTACATATTGTTTGCAAGGACGAAGCATTGAAATTAACTGTCAATAGGAAGAACGCGATCTTTACGAACATAAAGGACAGTGCCCTAATGGAGCAAATAGCAGGAGGTTATGGGCTTAGTACTTCTGTATCATCCACAAAAGCAGAGCATAAAGAAATTGTTCAATACTATGCAACAGACTGGGATTTTATTATCAATAGAGCAGAAATCAATGGGATGATCGTTATCACAGACAGCGGTAAGTTAACAGTAGACAAACCAGATGTTTCCAAATCTCCGGCCTTACAAGTTCAATTTGGTTATGATATCATTGAGTTCGATGGTGAAATTGATGCTACCTATCAATATACCGGTGTTCAAGGGAATGCGTGGGATATGTCTACACAAAAGATTATTAATGCATCAGCCAGTGAACCTTCCGTTAATGAACAAGGTGATCTTTCCGGTTCTACATTAGCAGATGTTCTGGGAACCGAAGCCAATAATTTAAATACATCGGTTGCAATTACACAGGACGATATTCAGGCATGGGCGGACGCAGCCCTCCTTAAATCAAGGTTATCCCGATTTAAAGGGTCTATAACATTTCAGGGATCTTCAAAAGCAAAAATTAATTCCACGATCAAGTTATTATGTTTAGGCAAACGATTTAACGGAAACGCATATATATCCGGAGTAACACATACTATTAATGATGGTGCCTGGAATACAGAGGTTAAAATAGGATTATCTCCCGAATGGTTTGTTGAGAATCATACCGTTGTTGCTCCGGCAGCTTCAGGCTTGATTCCCGGTATAAAAGGACTACAAACAGGAATTGTAAAAAAGATATATGAAGACCCTGATAACGAATTTAGGGTTCAGGTTGAAATTCCAATTTTAGGAACAGATGGTGAAGCTGTCTGGGCAAGGCTTTCCACCTTCTATGCAGGAAATACCTTTGGTGCTTATTTCATGCCGGAGGTAAATGATGAAGTGATCCTTGGTTTTATGAACGATGACCCCAGGTTTCCAATCATTCTGGGAAGTGTGTTTAGCAGTTCCATTCCGGCACCGGAAACACCGGATGAAAAAAACACCATCAAAACTCTTATTACACAAAGTAAAATGCAATTGAAATTTGATGAAGAAAAGAAAATAATAACCATTCTTACGCCCGGTGGCAACACTATGGTTTTTAGTGATGAGGATAAAGGCATAACTGTTACTGACCAGAATAATAATAAGATAGAAATGAATGATAGCGGTATTGTTGTGGAAAGCCAGTCTGACCTAACATTAAAAGCATCCCAAGAAGTTAAGATCGAAGGAGCAACTGTTTCTGTAAATGGCAGCCAGTCAATCAGTAATACCGGAGGTTCGGTTTCCATTACCGGAAATCAATCCACCAGTATTACAGGAAGTGCTTCATGTTCTATTTCCAGTGATGGACAAATGAGTGTAAAAGGAACAATAGTAAATATAAACTAATGGATGATGCAAGCTACATAAACAAATCGTTTCTAGGAAGAGGCTGGAGCTTTCCACCCACATTTCATGCCAGTGAGAATGTTGGTGTTGAAATGGTGGAAAAAGAGAATGATATTAAGCAATCTTTAGAGATATTATTTAATACCAATCTGGGTGAACGTGTCATGCTACCAGAATATGGTTGTGGTTTACTGCGGTATTTGTTCGATCCTATTTCAAACACCAAGATGCATTTCTTGAAAGAATACATTCGGTCTGCTATCATCAAATACGAACCCAGAATTGAAGTCAATGATATACTTATCGATATTGAAAATCAATTAGACGGTATCATAAATATTCATATAGATTATTCGGTCCAAAAAACCAATACCCGCTTCAATCTCGTATTTCCTTATTATAAAATTGAAGGAACAGATATCCCTCATGTTTATTACAAACACGTTACACAAACCCAGAAAAAGGACCTATTGTAATGGAAAGAAGAAATGGCATTATAAGAAGTAAACGATGGAACAGTGATCTCCTGGATAGTCCATTTCAGGTCGATCAAAGGTCGTTTGCCGAAATAATGGGATATATAACTTCCTTTCTTGAAAAAATCAATTATTACAACCTTCAAAATGAAATAGATGGAAACTGGAGAAAACTGATAGAAGATGATCCGGTTTTGTACATGGTTTCTATCATCAATGAGCCAACTTCAAAGTTAGATAGTATGATCGAAGACTATCAGGATACAACCAAGAAAGAATACATTGCTCCAGAACTTATCAATGACCTATTGGAGTGGTACAATAAAATAAATACCTGGCACGACAGGCTTATAAAGTTTGGAGAAATAAAACTCGCTCATAAAATAAAAAATGCTTTGACACACGTTTTGGATGATCAAAAACCGATCATTGAAAAATTAAATACACAATGGCTAAAAGATTATGGTCACATGATGGCCCGTTTTGCCTCAACGTTTACCCTAACTCCGGTAATGCTTAAAATGAGTAATGAATTGGATTTTAAAAGAATATTACACCTGTTTAAGAAAGTGATTGTTCATATTCAAATTGCTGCTGAAGAATCTCTGGAAAAAAATTTAGTTTCAGAAAATACCCATATGCCTCACAATGCTATGTATATAGCATTTGGCATACTCTTCAAGGCGGTTCAGGAAAAATTAAATACATTATCTCAAAGACATCTGGACTTCTATTACAAAGATATTCTGAAACAAACCCACGTTGCTTCACAACCTACAAAAACTACGGTTAGTTTTAAACTACTCCCAACAATAGAAAACCCTTCACTAGTTCCCAAGGGAACACAATTATCTGCCGGTAAACTTTTTGGCAGCAAGACAGAAGTTCTTTTTGAAACAGACGATGACCTGATCGCTCATAATATAGAATTGATGGAAATGGAAACATTTTTCTTTAATTCGAGTCCATACATTAGAGTTGGAACTAAAGAACCCATAATTTCTTCTGTGTCTAAAAATAAATTGATTGCATTAGGCAAAGACATAAAGGAAACAAGAAACGATTGGTTTGTTTTTGGAGCAAATAAAGAGAGTCTTCAAGATTCCCATGTTGATCCTGAGCACATTGCAAAGATTGGATTTATTGCAGGATCCCCGGTGCTTATTTTAAGTGAAGGTAAAAGGGAGATAACAATCCAGGTAAATCTTGAAGAGAATACATCCAGAAAATCTTTTTGGAAGTTATTGGCAGAAATACAGGATAAAGAGAAACTCTCCCTTGAAACGGTTATTTCCAAGGTATTTGATGATAGTCTGAATATATCTTATACCAATAAAAAAGGATGGCTGGATTTTGAAACTTATACCGTGAGCTATGATGAGCAGAAGAATTATTTCTCTATTCATCTGGTATTGGAAAATACAGCTCCTTCCTTGGAAAAAAGCCCTGTTATTGAAGAAAATCTATCATGGCCTTCTATTAAAGTAGAATTAAACAACTACGCACCTGTTTACCTATATTCTTTTTTAAAAGATGTTGAAATTAACTCCATTAAAATTGATGTTGACGTACAAAGGATACGTAATCTTTCATTGTACAATAATTTGGGGAAAATGCCCTTAGGAAAATCATTTGACCTTTTTGGTCCTTTTCCAGCTAGGGGCTCTTATTTAATGGTTGGTAAACCCGAATTGTTTCAAAAGCAGGTGAATTCTGTGGAGGTACATTTAGAGTGGGAGAATACACCATTAGATTTTGGAGGTTTTGACACCTATTATGACGGATATTCCGAAGCCATTACCAATGATTCTTTCAAGATTCAGTTTACGGCTTTGTCAAATAACTTTTGGTTGCCTTTAGAACTAAAAAATGTGCCTGATCATAACCTTTTCAATACTACCAAATGTTTAAGCCCGGAAGGGTATGAAAGTGTTCAATTAGATGCTTCCAGCTGTATAGAATTTGAAGGGTTTAACACCTTAGGAATGCCTGAAGACCCTGAATTGAAAGATCCTTTGGAATACAATGTTAATACACAAAGTGGCTTTGTTAAACTTACTCTTTCCGAACCTTCAATTGGTTTTGGCCATGACCTTTACCAAAAAGATTTTACAGAGATAGCGACCTATAATGCAAAAAATAACCGAAATGTTCCTTATCCAAATAAGCCTTTCGTTCCCAAAGTGAGCGGAGTTTCTGTTAATTATAAGGCAACGGACACATTGTTTTTTAACGTAGGTGATTCTATAAAAAACAAAGGAGAATTACTACATATCAGGCCTTTTTGGATCGATCCGGCGATTATCGGTGACCAGGTAACTAAATATACTCTATTTCCTAAATATGACAGTGAAGGATATCTTGTCATGGGCCTAAAAGGTATTGAAGAAACACTTGTAGTTACCATGTTCTTTTATTTTTTACGCTCCGGGTCAACAAACAATATCCCTGACGATACCACATTGAAATGGGAATATTTTGACTTGAATAAATGGGTGCCTCTCGAAAATGAAGAAGTCTTAAAAGATGGCACCAACGGTTTAACAAAATCCGGAACTATTGAGTTCCGGCTTCCAAAAGTAGAAAAACCCGAGGAAGAACTGTATTGGATACGCATCTCTGCCAAAAAAAATGCAGAGCATTATCCCAGAATAAAAGGTATTTATTTTAACACAGTACGCGTCACCTGTACAAGTGATGATCCCCTTGTAATAGGTAAAAACCTGGAACCGGGAAGTATTAATAAGGTTATGGGTAAGCTTCCGGATATTAAAAACGTTGTGCAGCCCGGATCTTCTTTCGGTGGAACTTTTGAAGAAACCAAAGAAGAGTTTTATGGACGTGTTAGTGAGCGCCTAAGACATAAATCCAGATCTGTATGTACGTGGGATTACGAACGATTGCTTCTGGAGAAATTTAACACTATTGCGGTGGTTAAATGTACTAATCTGGACAAACATTTTCATCCGGTTCCCGGTAAAGTGAAGGTGATTGTTTTAAATTCGAAATGGTCTACGGATGAACGGTATTATTTTAAAAAGGCTACTCTTAATTATATGAGAGATTACTTAAAAAAACTTGCCAGTCCGTTTATTAATATTGAGGTTGTAAATCCAAGTGTGGAATACTTGTTGGTAAACTGTGTTATAAACTTAAAACGAGAAGATAATGCAGGGTATTTTTTAGACCTTATCAATGATGAAATATTAAATTTCCTGTCTCCAATTTCAAATATTGACAATAAAATGGGAGGTATTGGAGGGCAGGTAATTCCAAGAATGGTAACTAATTTTATTGAAAAATTAGACTATGTGAAAAGTGTTGAGCGTCTGTCTATTGAGCATATTATTCGTAACCGCACAAATGATTATTCTTTAGGAGTCTATATAGATGCTCAAAAAATAAAAGCCACCACCCCCTGGTCAATCCTCAATCCTGTTAAGAAGCACAACGTGATGAGTTCTGTAGTTAAGAACCAAAGTATTAAAAATGTCTTTAATATAGGGATCGCCAATATGGAAATAGGAACCGATTTCATTTTGCAACCAAAGCCCAAAAAATCAAGTTCTAAACCGGGTGAATTGCATCAGGTTTTAGAATATCCCAGCAATGCTGTTTTTGAATTTAAGAACAAATCCCAGAACCAATGAGTCAAAAACCATTAAATAGACAAAGTTTGAAATCCCTCTTTAGTGATGGTAAAAGACCCAATGCAAGCAACTTTGGCAGCCTAATTGATTCTATGCTGAACAAGGCTGACGATGGTATTTCTAAAAATTTTAAAGATGGGCTTACTCTTTCACCTGAAGGGAAAGATATTACCGATAAAGATGCAACCCGTGTTATAAGTTTCAAAGAAAAAATACAGGATTTTCTACCTAAATGGGGTATTGAAATTATAAAAGACGGCGCGCAAGGCCTAGGTTTTGTAGAACCTGTTTCAGAGACAGAGACAGAAACCCGTCTGTTCTTTGAAAAGGGTGGAAACATTGGTGTAGGGACTACAAAGCCTCAAACCAATTTCGATGTAAATGGAATTTTGGGTAGTAACAGTAGGATTGGGACCTATAAACTTTCAACAATACCCGCAGATGGAAAATGGCATGATATCATTACGGGACTTGACGGCTGTTCTGCTTTTGAAATAATGGCTCAGGTTGGGAAAGAAAAAGCGGGAAGGTATGCCTTATTACATGCCCACGCATTGAGCACTTTTGGAAGGTCCAGAAATAGAATTAGAAAAACACAGGCACATTATGGATGGTGGTGGAATAAGCTTTCCTTAAGATGGGTAGGCAATACCTATAATTATGGGCTACAATTAAAAACGCGAACAAATTATGGGTCTGGCCAAAAAGTTAAGTTTTATGTTACCAAACTTTGGGATAATGAAATAATGTCTCTTTTTAATGAAGAAGAATAATGTCTAAAATTGTAAAAAAAGCATACATAGATAAAAAGGACAAGGGTGCCGGGGAGTACGAAGACCTCTATCTGGAAGGTATTGAATTATTACAAAAACTTTCCGGGGCTAATTGGACAGATTACAATGAACATGACCCGGGGGTCACTATACTGGAGAATGTTGCCTATACAATGACCAACCTTTCCTATAAAACAAACCTCCATATAAAAGACATCTTAACAGAATCCAAAGGTGAAAAATTAGTCTCCGGAGATAACGGGTTTTTCATCCCTTCAGATATTTTGACTACGTCTCCAACAACCTTAAGCGATTTCAGAAAAATATTTATTTCCTACATTAAAAATGTCAAAAATGTTTGGATAAAGCCACAAAATGGTTCCCACTTCGATACCAAAAAAAACAAACAAAAAAGCCTCAATGGATTGTATACGATGTTCGTTGAAATGACCGATTATGACCAAGACCCTGCAAAGCTATCTGATGAAAAAGAAAAGATAACCACAGAAATAAAAAACTTATTTCAAGCAAACAGAAACCTTTGTGAAGATCTTTATGACGTTACAATACTAAATCCAATTGAATTTCATATGGAATTACATTTGACCATAGAAAATTCTGCAGATGGAGAGGAGTTATTGGCTAATATTTATTACAGGATAAATGATTATTTAGCACCCCAAATAAAGTTTCATTCCTTTTGGGAATTACAGGCAGAAAAAAAGGATATAAATTCAATATTTAATGGTCCTTATTTAAAAAATGGTTTTATTCAAAATTCAGAATTATTTGAAAAAAGAGATTACATTAAATATCATGAAATCCTCAGGCTCATTGTTAAAGAGAAAGGGGTTATTAGTGTTGAAGACCTAAGGTTTACATATGTGAAAAATGGTATTGAACAACCAGTCATTTTTGTAAATGACAAATTCCCTATCCCAGAAAACACAACTCCGGTATTATTATTGGCTAAAACCAATGAAAACCTGGTAATAAGAGACAGTGAAATAGAATTCAATCCAAATATGCATCTATTACGTAATCAATATTCCTATATCGTTGCCAAAAATCATGGTAGTTTTAAATCGGTTTCTCAATTTCAAAATACCGTAGAGATTCCCAAAGGGGCTAATTTGGAGGTTTCTCAATACTACCCTATTAGAGAACAGTTTCCTGCGATTTACGGAATAGGTAATTACGGACTTCCGGACAAGCTTCCTGTTTCCAGATATGCACAGGCAAATCAACTTAAAGCGTACTTATTACCGTTTGATCAATTATTGAAGAACTTTTTGGCCCAGCTTACCAGCATCTATGCAATTTACGACCCAACAAGTTTAGATATTCAATCCTATTTTTATGAAAACCTCGAAGACATGCCTAATCTTGTGGAACTTATTAAAAGTAACGAAGATGTTCATAACGAGGATGAAATAGAGCAATGGAGAAAAACCTTGGAGGGACTAAACACTCAGTTTGATACCAGAGCTATTGAGCGGTTAAGTGAAGTAGCCGATAATCTGTTAGCAAGGTTTAACGAAGTCTTCCCTGTCAATGCACTAAGAAAGATCCATATGGACAGCTACGGTAAACAACAAAATCCGGATTTTGAAAAAGATTTACTTCAATATAAAAGAAAGTTCATTGCCAGATATGGTGAGCTAAGTTATAACAGGTCTAAAGGCTATGATTATACGCAATACTCAAATGACAATAATGGTCTAAAAGCTAATCTGGAAAGAAGTGAAGTACCAGGGATTGTTCAAAAAGTGGGGATTCTTATGGGGATTCAAAATTTTGAAACGAGATCATTGTCAAAAGTAATTTATGATTCCGGAATACGTGTAATTCCAAAAGAAGATGAAGATCCTCGTTTACAAACCGAATTTGTAGAAATTAGCTATTCACAGGAAGAAATTGAAGAAATCGATATCGAGCAAATTGATATTTCAGATAGAAAAAAAGCCCGATTACGTGATACCTTTAATTATGAGGGATATTCAGGAACTATTTTCAAAGATGTCTTTAAAAAAGGAGTTTTAGAAGAAAGTTACCGCATCGAGCAAAACACGAAAAAAAAGGATTCTTATCATATAAAATATTCTAAAAGTGAAGAAGATAGTACTATTGTACATATTTCTAATTCTGAAGCAGCAGCAAAACTTGCTATCAAAAATTCGATAGATGGCTTAGTTGAGATCAGTAAAAAAAGTGAAGGGATTCACCTAATTGAACATCTTTTATTGGCTCCTCCTTATCATGGGAATCATTTTGGATTTACCTTCCTTATCAGATTAGAAAATAGCAGAACACTTCTCTTTAAACAAAACGAACTAAAATCTTATGCTAAGAGGAATCAATGTTTGCAGCAAATTATAGATGGCCTTTCGGTAGAGGAAGCTTTAACGATAGATTATAAGAAGGTTCAAAATGGATACATCCTCCATATATTAAGTGAGAAGGACAGTAGCTTATTGGCTGTTAGTGAGTTAATTTCTGATAGCGATTCACAGGCCAAAAAAGATCTGGATATACTAAATGCGTTAAGTTTCAGTGGTTTTTTAGGGAAGTATTTTAAGAAATCACGTTATTATTCTTATTATGGAAATAAGAAAGTTAATGAAGAGTTCTTCTCCTTCAATTTAAGTTTTGTGCTTCCCTCATGGCCTGCAAGATTTCAGCATAAAGGCTTCAAAACTAAATTTGATGCAATTGTATATGAACATATTCCTGCACATATAGCTTTTCATTCGTATTGGTTGGATCTTCCTGATATGTACGACTTTGAAAAAGATTATTTTGATTGGTTGAAAGCTTTTACCCATGATGAAAAGAAAATGGAATTTGCTTATAGGCTTATTAAAAAGTTAGAATTATACCATAAACATTATCATAATTGAGCTCTGTAAAGAATCATATTATAAAAGCACAGGAGTATCTAATTGAATTGGATGATCGAAAAGAAGTACATCAGGTTCAATCCAACATTAGTGCTTTACAAGCAACAAGAATCAATACTTTACTGAATACTATCTTAAATAAATACGACACCGAAGATTGTATCTATCAATTTCCGAAAATAGAATTGGATCTGGGCGTGCTAAGCAAATCTAATTATGAGAATGAACTTGTTTACAGATTGGAAGAAGAATTAATACGCTTTTTTAATTCAAACATCTTAGAAAATGGCACTTTACGGAACGGAAAGAAGATCAAACTCAATAACTCTAAGATCGAACATTTTGAGCATTTCCTTTTACGAGGATATACTCCCTGGAACTCCAATACAAAACAATCTCCTTCCTCACTTTTAAAAGAGCTAATAACCAACAACAAAGAAGAGGTTGTTACCCTGCTTAAAAAACATGGGAAAAAGGAAACCATTCGTAAAAGAATGATCTTTCAATTTTCTGAAGAATTGCTTGAAAGGGTTGTTACGGCAGTGGCCGGAAATGAAGGTAAATATATTATTAATTATAAAAAGAATATTGTCAAACAACAAGAAGAGCAGAGAGTTGTTGAAGCCAGTTCTAATAATTTTAAAAATGTTATCTGGGAAGTCATCCTTGCATATCTGTTTGTAGCATCCAATGGTTATTATAATAAAAAGGCTTTTTTAAAATTTCTAATAAAGAAAATTTCCGAGAAGTATAATATCTCTTATCATTCGCTACTAAAATTAATCGCCCAAGGTGTAAGGTCTGAAGACAAGATAGCTAGTAGTTCTTTAGAGTTTAAAAAAATAATTATAGAACTTGAAACCCAAGAAGAGTTGCATTCTGGCCCGGAAGCATCTAACGACACTTTAGAAAAGGAATCTGTCCTGGAATGGATCAAAGAGGTCGATCATTTTCTAAGGTCCGGAAGATTCTCTACTGAATTTTCAACTATTTCTCAGAAGAAGTTTACTACACAACTCAAACAATTATTACAGTCAAAAAACAGCACAGTTATAAATTATGTGAAAAACTGGATCGCTACGCCTTCAAAAAAAGAGCGATTGCTTTCTTTTGCAGATATTACCCTGCTAGATGAAGTTGTAAAAATTTCCCCTTCTTTTTTTGAGAAGGCAATTATTCAGTTCATAAAAGATATTGAAAAAAACAGAAGTACTCTTTCTTCCGGTTCTGCAAAGTTATTGACTAAAATCACTACTTTAAAATCAAAGCTGATTTTAAAAGCTTTCTGGCAACGTTCACATTCTGAAAAAGAAATTATTCGCAGCTTTTTAAATGGTATTTTACAAGAATTCAATAAGGATGAAGCTACTGTTTTTCAATTACTTTATGAAGTAAAAGAAAAATTGCCAAAGAAGTATCACAAAGCTATTACTCAGTTTTTATCCAGATTTTACCAAAAGGTTGGGCGCAAGGTTCTATACCAAATCTCCGAAGAGGTCCTATATTTTATAAAAGGGAATGATCAAAGTTTATGGCCATATTGGGCAGAAAAGCAGTGGAAACGTTGGAGTAAAAAGACCGGGCTTACAAAACTTCAATTGCTTGAACAATTAAAAAAACATTATTTAAAAAACAAGGCCCTGACCTCTCTTAGCACTTTTATTGAAAATGTAAATAGTCCACAAGAAAATATAGAACTAAATGATAAAAAAACTAGTACCTCTATTGTTACTACACCTGCTCAAAATATAGAAGGTGTCGTATTCTCTGTCATCCAAAAAGGTAAGTTGCCCTGGTGGTCTAAGGGATATACTATTGAAAATTTCAAAGACGATTTTAAGAAACTTTGGAAATCAACAAATGATAGAAAAAAAATACTACAGCTTTTAAAATCGGAACGGTTTGATTTTCAGTTCATAGAATTATTGGAAGAAGATAGCTTATTTAAATTATGGAATGAAATACTGCCTTCTTCAGAAAATAAATCTATCGATTTTTTTAAGGAAATGATTCCTTTTTTAGATACAAACTATGCCTCCATTGGGATTATTCCCAAAACTGAAATGAATATTTTAAAGTTGCAGATCACTAAACAACTTCTACAAGGAAATGCGAATGAAATTGATTTGCTTTTGCTTCAATTTTTTCAAAAATGGGTTGCAACTTCAAAAATTTTAACACATAAAAGTTCTTTACAACTTTTAATGCAAAAAATAGATTCAGTAAAAAATATAAAGAGTTATACTTCTCTATTAAAAGAATGGAGCTCTATCCTTGAAAATAATTTTGTTTCAAAAAAAGATCTTAAAGAGACTCAATATATTTCTGAAATTTCCCTTTCTCAATTTATAAAACTTCAGTACGATACAATTACAAAAGAATCTTCTTCAGAAACCACCCCTTTGATGATTCAACTGGAAAATATCTATAAAACTTCTCCAAAGCTTATCAATTCCTGGCTCATAGAAGCAAATTTTAGGAATAAGCTTTTGCTGGAAGCAGAAGAAAAGGAATTGCATAAATTTATTGGTTTAACATTGAATGCTTCTCAACAGGAATTATTTAAAAACTCTTTTACTCTTTTACAGGAATTGACCCATTCGCTTTCGGTAAAAGAAATGAAAGAAGTAAAGAAATTATATTTTAGATTGATTTTATTAAAACTAAGTGCCGGAGGTGTTGCTTCTTGGAATACAGAACATTGGAATTATTTTTTATTAAATTGTTTGTATGACCGTATAGGAAAAAAGAAAAGCCTAAAACTTCTATTTGAAGTAAAAAGTGAAAAACCGGTTAATAAAAGCAATCGTAAGTTCTTAGACAATATATTTGAAAGCGTAACAAGTAAAAAAGTAATGCCCCTAAAAAAGAGCAGTGAAGACAGAGACTATAAAAAGTTAGGTGAAAAAGAACCCAGAAGATTTACTGATCCTATTTTTATAAAGAATGCAGGGCTAATCATCATATCCCCTTTTCTGGGTATGTTGTTCGAAAAATGCGGCCTGCTTAAAGATTCCGAATTTATAGATGAAGAAAGTAAATACAAAGCCGTTCATCTATTGGAATTTGCTGCAACCGGTAAAAATGTAATACAAGAAAATGAGTTGGTTTTAAACAAACTAATGTGCGGAATGGAGGTCATAGACCCCATAGATGTTACAATAGTTCTTACCGAAAAAGAAAAAGAAACAGTACATAGCTTATTAACAGCTATAACAGAGCATTGGAAAGCATTAAACGGATCTTCTATAGATGCTTTGCGGAGTACTTTTTTAGAAAGAGATGGAAAGCTGGAAGAAGATACTAATGAATACTATTTAAGAGTAGAGCAAAAAGCATTTGATATGTTACTGGATCAAATTCCATGGAATATTAGCAAAATTAAACTGAGTTGGATGAAAAAATTACTACAGGTAGAATGGAGATAATTGAAAAACTGGCAAAGACGATCGATCAAGAAGTCGAATGGTTTCAAAAAGTAACAGATACGGCACTTACATTGTATTTTAAAAATGAAAGTGACGTAGATTCTGTTTACTCCATAACACCTCCCGAAATTATTGGAGATGATTCTCCCTATGCCAGTTTAATAACAGAATTACAATTGGGTTTTGAAGAAAGGCTTGTTTTAATTTTGGCATTGATCCCTTATATAAAACCAAACTATCTGGACGTTTTTCTTATAAAAAATCAAAACCTGAATTGTGACTTTTCAGAATTTGGCGGCGTTAAAGACCCCAACCAATTGGGTTTTCTTCCAACCTTAGAAACTGCATGCTTTGTCTTAGGTGGCCATGACCTAAAAACTCGGTTTCGTTTCCTTTCTTTAATCCCCAGCGATCATATATTATATAAAAGGGGAATACTGGCAGATGACCCTGAGCAAGAATTTGGAATTCATCAAAAACTAAAGATCTCTTCAGAATATCTAGGTCTGTTTACAATTGGGAAAAGGGAATTACCGCAGTACAGTACTAAATTTCCTGCTAAGGAAATCACAACAGATATGGAATGGAAACATCTTATTGTTGAAGATAAAGTAGCTGAAGACCTTACCGAAATAAAAGAGTGGTTAATACATAGCGACCGTATCTTAAAAGACTGGAATTTGGAGAAGAATTTAAAAGCAGGATATCGTTCGTTGTTTTACGGATCTCCCGGAACCGGAAAAACGCTTGCAGCTACTTTATTAGGAAAAGAAACCAAACGTCCGGTTTTTAGAGTAGATCTGTCATTGGTCGTTTCAAAATACATAGGAGAAACCGAAAAGAACCTGGGACGTCTTTTTGATGAAGCAGAACACAAAGACTGGATCTTATTTTTTGATGAAGCTGATGCTCTTTTTGGAAAAAGAACACAAACCAAAGGTGCCAATGATCGGTATGCCAATCAGGAAGTAGCCTACCTATTACAACGTATTGAAGATTTTTCAGGCTTAGTGATCCTTGCTACTAACATACAAGCCAATATCGACCAAGCCTTTTCAAGGCGCTTTCAAAGCATGGTACATTTCCCAAAACCGGATATTAAACAACGAAAAATGCTATGGAATACCTTATTTAATGGAAATTTTGAATTAGAACCCAGTATTGACCTTGATGAACTTGCTATAAACTACGAGCTCACCGGAGGTGAAATGATCAATATTCTACGCTATTGTGCACTGGAAGCCGCCAAAAGAAACAAAAGGAAATTAATACTGAAAGATATCACAACTGCTATTCGCAGAGAATATAGTAAACAAAATAAAACCATTTAGTTATGCCACAACAAGTATGTATGGGAGCTATGATGACCTGCTCCTTTGGAGTTGCGCCCTCCTCTTTGATCGTTTTACCACAAAACAAAGTAATGACCAGCAATATGCCGGCAGCCAATATTATGGACAATAAACCTATTGTAAATATCCCTCCCTTTGGGATGTGTTCTTCACTTGCTAATCCAACGGTAGCAGCTGCTACTACGGCAGCTCTGGGTGTACTAACACCCATGCCTTGTGTACCTGTAACAGTTGCACCGTGGGCTCCCGGAAGTCCAACAGTGATGTTAGCTAATATGCCAACTTTAAACAATACCTGTACGCTTAACTGTACATGGGGGGGAGTAATTACTATTTCGCAACCCGGACAGATGCAATGTGAAGTGGCTTAGTGATTAGTACAAAGGAGAACAGCTATTTTTATTATAGAGATAGCCTTTATTTTTTCTTAAAAGCTAGAAGGGCTCGATAAAATGCCAAGGCTATTTCTCCAGCCTTGACCAGGCCTTCTTTTTTTTCAAGTGAGTCCCTTTGATCTTTTTCTTTTACAGCTCCTTCAACCATTTCAACTCCAACTGCAATCCTTTTAGAAATATGATAACGGCAATGAATTGGCATTTTTTCATCCCATTGCTCTATACTGGTTATTCCAGAATGAATGGTCACATGAGCTCCGCCGGCCTTATTATTTTTTCCTTCGGTTTCATACATTAATTGGACGCCCAGCTTGGGGACCAAGTTCAATTTGAAATTCCCACACATAAAGCTCGTTGGAAGATTCATTTGCTGTACTTGGGCTTGAGGGGCAACTTGCATTGCATTAGCAGCCCTTCCTGTCAATTCAGGCAATTCAGCTTCATACCCAGCTTTTATAAATATCTGTATAGTATTCTCCTTTCCAAATTTCTCTTCCATTTGAGAAAAAACATCTCCTAAATGAAGTGCTTCTTTGTTAGAGTTAACTGGCATATTTTTAACAAGTTCTCTAAACAATGTAAAAAATAACTCCTGTTGTTTCAAAACCCAGAGTTTTTGAAGTATCGTTATAGCCCAATTATCTTCATTTGTATCTATAGTAATTCCAAGCTCTTTTAATTTATCAATAATGGATAAGACATATTTTTTCGCATCAATCTCCTGCCTTTGAATAGGTTGTGAGTTTGCAAAATCATTTGCCATTCCCTGAAATTTTAGTTGGGTAACAGCTTCAGGGCGGTTGTCAATATAATATGGTGTAGTTTTAGTATAATGTTGGTTTTTTAAAGGGTTTTTCTTCAATGTTTTTGAAACATTTTTTTGTGTTTTTTCAATTCGTAGTGACATGCTGCATTTCTTACATTTAACCAGATACTATTAGTATTTAAAATTCAACCTCAACTATACATAGGGCGCCATTCTTTCATACTCTGCGACACTTGACGGAATATAACCAAGAGAGGCTTCAAAAGCATCAATATCTTCTTGAGAAATTCCAGCTTCGAGCAATACATCTGTACTGTGAGATTCTTTTTTACTTGCAGCTACTGCTGCTTTTTTCTCTCTCTTTTTCTCTTTATGGCCCTCTACTTCTGCCGCCGAAGGTCTATAACTTGATCGGGAAGAACCTGCAGAACTTGATGCAGCCGGATGCCCGGCGGCCCATCTTATCAAGAAATTTTTACACTCTTGTATACGTGTATCTGTATCTCCTTGCTTTCCACTGCTATCATCGCCTGTACCGTGCGCCCATTTTTGAGCCCCAAAACCGTTCTCGCTCATTATGCGGAGTATCAATGTTTTTAGTTTCATGTCGGCAACATATCCCGCCTTTGTAAAAGCTGCAACAACTTCTTTACCCGCAGTTCCACTATTGTAAGTTCCCATAGTTCTCCAATTTGCAGCAGATTCATTTCTCTGAAGAACTTTGCTCGTAGATGTCATTTTGGGTTGACCTATTTCTTTAAATTCATTCTGGATTTCTGTAGCGATCCGGTTCTCCGAAACTTTGTCTTTTTTTTGAATTAGGCTTACAGCTGGTTTTCCTTCAATCAAATCATTATTCTTTTTTTTTAGCTGTGTCGCTTTACTCCCCATGGTGTCAGCTTCCTTTTCTAAGCTGATATCATCGTTAATATTTTCTCCTTTCACCTGCAGGGTAGGTTTCACTCTCCCTTGTTTTTGCTGTACCACATGCCAGGCTTCATGAGGCAAATGCTTTTCCTGCCCTGAAGCCAGATGTATATTGGTTCCTTGTGCATAAGCATGTGCTTGTAGTTGGGATGGTTTTGGTGAATTGTAATGTACCTTTACATCATCCATAGAATGACCAGAAAGGTTTTCGATCCCGGTTTTCAGTTGATCTGGTAAGCCTGTTTTATTTTCTTTTTTCTGAATAGTTTTAGACGCCGTAAACTCATCTGCATTCTCCTGGTGTTTTTTTAATTGTATATTCTCCGGGCGATTGTCCTTAAATGCATACAACTGATGTGTTATTTCTTGTTGAGAATTTTTAACTGATTTTGGAGTTTTTATCTTTTTACGGTCACGATTATTCATGGTTACCTATTTTATCTTGTTAATTTTAACTAACCATTTCAATTTAACCACAAAGCCTTTAGAATCAAATACGTATAACTACTTAATTTTTTATGAATTATCTCCAAGGACTATCTTTTGTAACACTAGAAAAGGATTTACCGTCATAACGAAATAACCCTCCCCATCCACCAAGCCAGAATCGTCCTTCATTATCTTCAAAAAAGCATAGTATTCCATTAGTGTTAAGGCCATCCTTTGAGTGGAGATTGGTAAATGCTTTCCCGTCGTAACGATAGACACCATGGTTCTCAGCAGCAAACCAAATATTTCTGTTTTTATCTTCATAAAAGCCTCCAACTTCGACACCGTTAATAATCCTGTCTTGGGTAAAATTGGTAAAAGACTTGCCATTATATAAACTTACCCCTCCAAACATGGTTCCAATCCAAATATTCCCATTCCTATCTTCCATAAGATCATAAATATTATTATCCGGGAGCCCATCTTCCTTTGTAATATGAGTAAAGGATTCTCCATCATATATACAAATACCAAAGCCTTCGGTTCCAAACCACAGCATTCCATTTTTGTCTTCCAGAATACTTGTAATCCTATTTTCTGAATATAATATTGTAGTATCTTTTACCTTTGCTTTTGGAATAGGAAATGGGGTAAACTCTTCTCCATTAAAACGAACTACACCTTGTGCAGTACCTATCCAGAATATGCCTTTACGGTCTATTGTTAAACTCCAGATATCATTGTTAATTTTACCTTCCTGCACATTAAAATTGATAAAAGATTCTCCATCATATTTGGTAAGTCCTCCATGGTTACCAAACCATACATTACCTTCTTTATCTTCCACAATTCCTGTTATCCTGCCGCCACCAAGCCCGTCTTTTTCAGAGAAATACTCCAACGAATCTCCATTGTAGCGCATAAGGCCGTATACATTAGTGCCAAACCAGAGATTTCCTTTTTTATCTTGGAATATCTCGCGTAAGTGCTGACATAGTTGTCCATCAATAAAAAATAAAGGATCTGTCTTTGGCGCCTGTAAATATGGGTTAAATGGTAGATTTTCTTTTGGTAACATATCCTCAAGAATGGTATCTGGTTTTACAGTGTTTTCTTGAGTTATACTAGATTTATCCTGGCCCTTACAAGAGGCGATAAAAATGAAGAGTAGGGTATAAATGATCTTAATATATGTGTATTTATTCTTCATTTCAATTATATGTATACTAACTGTTTTGATCATTTTTTAGACATCTATTACTTATTTCCCTAAGTAAATTTTGTATTGTCTTTCTTTTCTGTTTAAATTGAAAACCAATTTAACAAAAAAGGAGAGAAGTATTATTAAATACCTAAACAATGAATTATATACATTGTTGTCACTAATTTATTTTTCCATCATGGAATCCAGCTCTTTTCCATTTCCCATTAACATTTACCCAAAGATTAGTGATTCTATATTCATTTTTTTTAATCTCTCCTTTTTCCTTATTTGAAACAACTACTTTTCCAGTTACTATAGCCATGTTTTTATGGAATTGAATTTCTATTTCCTCCATTTTATATTCAACAACTTCAAGACTTCCTGATTTGATTTTCTTTTCTCTTTTATTCAAATAATTAAGCCAATCCTTCTTCCTTATCGATTTTGAATTTCCATTTGTGTGAACATAGTTATCAGTAATTAGTGATTTTATGATGTCAACATCTCCTGTTTGAAAAGCTTTATTGAATTTATCAATTGTTTGTAATAATTCTTCATTGTCGACTTTCGCTTCTTCATTTGTAGTATCTCCGTTTGAACAATTAAATAGATTAAAAGCAATAATAAATGTCAAAAGTATTTTAAATAACCTCATATGTTTTAATTTAGTTTTGTCTTAATTCAGGTAACGGTTTGAATAAGAATAGTAATAAGGCGAATTTACCTTTTATAAGATTAGACCTTATTGAAAAGCCCAATAACCTGAAATTAGTATTATTTTGATTCTGTTTTCAAAAAATATCAAGTCACTAAAGTTGATAAATTTTACTCTGCATAGCCATTCTTTAAAGCATATACCGCCAAACCGACCCTGGATTTAAGTTCTAGTTTTTCGAATAGGCTGTCCCGATAATTTTCTACGGTTCTTGGACTACAAAACATTTTTTTTGAAATTTCTTTATAGTTCATTTCAGTCACAACATATTTTAGAAATTCGATTTCGCGTTCAGATAAATTTAGCTTCGAACTTGCATCAATAGTATCTTCACGGATGCTTGTAAATACCTTGCTTGCTGCCCATTCCGGGAAAAAATGTCCATTTTCTACGAGACCGTTAAGAGCTTTTTCTAAATCTGCAGGATGCACATTTTTAAGCATATATCCTTTGGATCCATTCTTAATCATTTTAATCAAACTCTGTTCATCCTCTTGCATACTTAGGGCCATTATCAATATATTAGGATAGGCCTCTTTAATCCATTTAGCTGTTTCAAACCCATTCATAATTGGCATACTGATATCTAACAATACAATATCGGGAACTGGTTTTGTCTTGAGCTTTTCCTGAAAATCCAAACCATTTTCACAAGTATATAATACCTCAAATTGATTGAAATTTGAAATAATACTACTAAGTGCATTCGCAATTAAGGTATGATCGTCTATGATGACAATGGTATGTTTCATTTACATTGGAATTTCTATGGTTAATTTAGTTCCTTGATTACGTTGACTTTCCATTTTACAGTTTCCTCCCATTAATTCGGTTCTTTTTTGAATATTCTTTAGCCCAATTCCATTCGCTCTCGATTTTTTAATATCAAAACCTCTTCCATCATCTTTCAGCGTTAATATCATTTCATTTTGATATTTGCTTAATGAAACCTTAATATTCTTACAATTGGAATGTTTTATACTGTTTTGTAAAAACTCCTGAGTAATTCTGAATAAGATACTTTTAATTGAATAAGATTTAATATCAATTTTATCATCATTTGTATAACTAACCTTACATTTTTTTAGATCATTAATCTTATTACATTCATTTTCAATTAATGTTGAAATTGAAGTATTCTCTATAGAGTTATCTGTCAATGATTTCGACAATTCCCGCAATTCTGTTAGTGACTGATTAATAATTTTGCCAATGTTTTCTATATTTTTATTAATCTGTGGCGCTTTATTTTCGAATGCCAATTGTTGAGTATATAGGCTTGCAAGCGTAAGTTTTTGACCAATATTATCGTGGATTTCCCTGCCAATATGCTTCATTGTTTGGGTTTGAATCTCAATTTCTGTCTCCAAAAGTTCCTTTTTATGAACCTCATCAATATTCTGTATTTCTGCTAAATGTGCTTTCTTCTTAATTCGGTACTGTCTAACAAAAATTACTATTGCACTCATAAAGGCAATGAAAATTATATTAAACAGTATTAACGATACTATGAATGTTGTTTCCCCCATATAAACGAAGCTGCAAATAATAAATACATAATACAATTAGCTATCAAAAAATAGATATAATACATATTCCAGATTCCCGGGTAGTCTTTATAAAATAAATCACCAAAAACATGAAATGGGTAGGTTCCTATATAAAATAGCACCACTGCAATATTTATATAGAACATCTTATTTTCTTTAAATTTAAGAATATTATCATTCTTAATTTGTTTGATAAATTCTAGAACAACTAATACTGTAAGTATAAGTGTGCCGATAGTTGTACTCAAGGAGTAAGCTGAATTTAGTTCAGCAAAATAGGCCACCGCATATATCGTAATTAAATAAGCAGCAGAACTTAGTAAGAACAATTTTTTATTTCTGAGTGACTTAAAAGCATAAAGCCAATAAAGAAAAATATACTGTAGTGGTACACCAAAAAAAGCATAATATTGGAGAACCGAGATGTAATACTCTTTGTTATTACCAATCCAGAAATATTCCTGAATAAATACTAAAACCAAATAGATGGAGAACCACTTCCAGTAACTGTTCCTTAATTTATATAGATAAAGAACACCAACTAGGGCAGAAAAAAATTCTGCCCCTAATAAGACGTCATTTAATATGGCCTGAAATTCTTGCATATCTGTATCCTTAAAAGCCCATTCCAATATCTGTCCTCGGCGGATACAAACCTCCGTGATTTTGAGCTCCAGTAGGCAGCGAGGTATCATTTTCTAGTCTACCCGATAATGCCGAAACGGTCTTTGGGTTAGAAGTTTCACTATTTTCATACTCAAGGATTACTCCAAGTCCATTGGCATAGGTTTCATTATCAAGAGGATTAAAATCAACATCTATGGTATCCTTGCGCAATGTAGGTATCATCATAACTGTATGGCGTCCTTCATAACCATCATCTTTTAGGTCATCTAGCTCTGGATAATATGGCCAACTACTTTTGTCAGGATAACTGGCATAATAAATACGCACCCCTAATTCTTCCGAATTTATAGTACTATCTCTACGCTTAGTATTCCACTCTAAATGATAAAGAAAAGTTTTTAAAGTCTCCAAATCGAACCAAATGGCTTCGGCATCTCTCATTCCAAATTTTTCTTGTATAGCCGTCCCTTGATATTTTCTATATCCTCTAGCCATCTTGTGTACCAAAGCTACTTTAAGTTCACTCATGGGGACGCTTGAATAATCGTTACAAATAAGATCTTTAGTAATCTTATCTATTTCTTTTTCAACCTCCGGCGGGTAATTATAAACATAAATTCCAAAGGTCAATAAAATGGCTGCTATTGTCAATGTTAAAAGTCGAGTTCTCATAATAGTTAGTTTTAATTGATTAAAGTTACTTTTTACTATTGCCAAAGTAACCATAACTCCCTGATTTTCTTATAAGTATAAACACCTAAATACCTAAGGTTAAACAACCTAAATAAAATCCGTTGATTGTTCTTTAGCTTTTAGGTTGATAGCTCATCGATTGTAAATAAGCATGTTACGAGATTTGTAAAATAAAAACAGGGAAGCTGAAAACTGTAAAATAGAGTAGGTGGAAATTAATATTTATATCATGAAAACTAATAATCTAATTCTAAGAATCTTAGCATTATTCATTTTGACAACGATAATTTCCTGTGATTCAAAAGATGATTCAACGTACATTTCATTTGAAAATGTTTCTACAACCTATTCGCCTTATGTCTATGTAATGGATTCGCATTTTAGCAGGGAATCTTGTGCTACAGGTCCCGGGGTCTGCTTTATAAACGAGGATGGGGACATTTGGGATTATGTATGGAGCCAAAAAGAGCAAACTCAAACTGTCTCTGAAATTCAAAATAACTTTGACCGATTTAACTATGAAAGTACAGCAGAAAATGGTGTTATTGCCTTTCACATAGAGGGGGAATTTCTTAGAATGGTATTTTCAAAGGACCTTGAAGAACCTACACTTATTGTTCCTGATAATACTGAACTGAATCGAAAAACAACTGTCGCACTAGGGAAGTCAAAAATTATGTTGGAACAAGGGTCATATGTATTGGATTATTCGAATTTCAAATACGGAGAAGCTCTTGTGCCAATTTCAACATATGACATTATTCTGGACTATCATGAGGACTACGGCTATATTGGTAAAAACGAATATCAAATGAATAAAGGGTTCAATTTAGACGATTTCATACAAGACCTTGGCTTGGAACAAACTGATTTGGAAGACTATAATTTGATAGAAGGTAAATTTAGCGGAATAGCCATGGCTGAACATCTGATTGAAGGTAAAACTATTTATGTATGGCATAAGTATACGGAAGAATCAGTAACTGTTTTTGAAGGCCTAATGACTAACGGTAAAGCTAGAACTATGTCTAGGTTGCATGTATGTGGTAACCAATTTGGGAGTTATAATAGTTTTGATTTTTTCTGGGCTTTTATTGATTATGGTTGTTGGTGGTGTGATTAGTATTATAATTTATCCGACTGTTAGCCCCTCTTTTAGAGACATATTTATTCCCTTCCAGCTTTAAATAAATAAACGATTTAAACCATAGTTGAGAGTTGATGAACGTCATAAACTTTGTGATGACCAAGAAGGAGAAAGCCGAAAATCCTTTAAAAAGAGTAGGAAAAAACTTAAATTATATATTATGGCAACAAAAAAACAAAGAAAAAAAGCAGAAAACAAAAAGGCGACTGCCTTACCTCTACCTGTTAAACTATTAGCAGATAAAGAAAAGTTAGATTGTAAAGAATGGACTGCTAAAACCAATTCAATTCTTGAAGAATTAGTAACGTCAAAAGTGAATGGTCTTTTACACTGTAATGATGAAGATGATGGCTGTGGGTGTAGTGGCTCCACATCAAAAGGGACAAGGATAGACTTAATTGTTTTAATTGATACTAGTAGCTCCGTTTCATCTTCGGCTACTGCTGTGTCAGATGCTGTTTCCTTAGCAATTAAAGATGCAAAATCTTCTTGTGAACCAGACTTGAAGATTACTTTTTTAGGATTGGACGGAATTTGGGCAGGAACTGTTTTTACTCAAAGTCATCGAGATTACATCTATGGAATTCACGGAACCATACCTTTATCAAGTACAGCACCAACAAGCGCATGGGATTGGAAACCAATGGAGCAAGGGGCAAACGGAATTAAGGATTTGTCTAAATATGCAGAATGGCGAGAAGATGCTTGTAGAGCAATTTTTTATATTAGTGATGAAGAATTAGATAGCTCCGTTCCTAGAAATGATTTTGCAAATGAAACAGCTAAAACCAATGCAGCTATTACTGAGGCAAATTCCAACAATGTTACAGTTTTTGCACATCATCTTACTTACCAACACCTAAATACTTCTATTTTGGAGAATTATAGAGATTTGTGTCATAAAACGGGAGGTGAAGTTTATTTTAGTAATGCACCTAGCCAAAAAGAATACGTAACACTGTTAACAGAGGTTATTTGTAATTCTTGTGGGACTAATAAATGTAAAGAAATTGATCTTTCTGGAATAGAGCCTTGTATTTCAATAAGATGGGGTGACAGTGAGTGTGATTGTTTAGAATCATCAGATTATGAAATAATGACACTAACAGTATGCAATTGTTTTTCAAATATCAAATTCTCTAATTTTAAAATTTCTATGATTGAAGTCATAGATAAAAATGGTAAGCCAGTAAAAATGCTCCCTAACGGGACTCCATCTGTCAAAGTACATCCAATAGGAGTATTTTGTTTTGGAGATATTGAACCTTGTTCTTGTGTGACAAGAGAATTTGTTTTAATCAGCGAGGGTGCAAAGAATGGTGAATATCAAATAAATCTAAAAGGTATTTGTTATGATATTACCAAATCTATACATACAGAGCAGTGCTTTAAATTCAACATCTGCAAAGACTAAAAGTGGTATTTAAATACTGTTAAATAAAATTGAGGCTACCCTTTGTGGTAGCCTCAATTCAAATATTATTATTTCCCCAACATCAACAATTCGTTCACCACTACCTCGGTAATGTATCGCTTTTGTCCTTCCTTATCTTCATAACTCCGCGAAGTTAACTTACCTTCAATGGCAATCTCTTTTCCTTTAGTTACATATTGCTCCACAATCTCTGCGGTCTTGTTCCAGGCAATTACATTATGCCATTGCGTATCGGTTACTTTCTCACCCTCAGCATTTTTGTAGGTATCATTGGTAGCAATGCTAAATTTTGCCAATTTCTTTCCGGACTCTAGTGTGATAATTTCCGGATCATTTCCTAAGTTTCCAATCAACTGTACTTTGTTTCTAAGTGTGTTCATACTAATTAAATTTTAATACCTGCCCGGCGGCAGGCGGGTTAAACAGTTAAGATCATTGAACCTCGATGATTCAACAGTGCAAATATGAAGTGGTCCGAAAGAACGAACCGGTTGTTACCTACTTACTATCGTTTATAATCACTTGCAAATGTTTGTAGTCGTTTGGAAATATATAAACACCCTATAAGCTGGAACTTATATACGTGTTACCACAAGAGTAATTAGAATTTCTATATTAAATCGGAGTGATTTTTTTGAAGATTGAAAAGCTTGAATTTCATAGACGGTATCACGCCTAAACCCTCCGGGGATAAATGTCAAAATTCAATATTTCTATTACAATGAACATTTTACACTTGGTAGTGATTGTCACATATTTCCCCTACCGTACGCCCATAAACGCAGTGTAATGCCTTTAATTGTTTCTTACCCCGTTGCCATTTTTATCTTTGGACTTGGGTACGGAAACCTTTAGAACATCGTCAAGAGAGCCTTCTATCTTTAAAGGCTTTTCTTTGGGCTGTTCTTTTTTATACTTTTTATCCATATAATAAAGATATTACTTTATTTCCATAAAGCTGGTATGATTGCAGTATCAGACCCGTCTTTCTTTACAACAGTATCTGGCATAAAAGCATTTTCAAATTTTTTGTAGTTATCCCTTAACAATATAACTCTTTTATTAGGGTTTGCATGTGCAAGATCATTGCTAAAACTTGAAGGAGGAAAGTATATTTTAATTTTTTTATCTGTAAAATTACTTTTAATAAACTCTATGGGAGGAATTAAATCGCTATCGGCGGTAACTAAAACAATTTTGTCAACAATATCTAAAGCACAATCTCCCAAGAGGTGTGTTGCTATGTTTACATCGGTTCTTTTTTCTTCTGGCTTTGTGAAATGAGTTTTACAATTTTGACAATGTATATCCTTTTCAATATATTTCCCTCTTATAATCTGGAAGATATCGCCATTAATAAGATCATTAGCTTTAAATAGTGCGCTTTGCCTAGAGTTTTTGCCGGGACTCAATGGAGAAGCAGTAAAATACTTTACTCTAACTAAATCATCTTCTGGACCCAAAAATTGGGAAAATAGCTTGATAAAATCAATCCAATAACATTTTCGCCATTTGGCGTCCATTCTTGTTTGATTTTTTAATCCGTAATAAAAATTAAAACCATCTACGTAAAATATTGTTCTCATATTTTTATATAAAAAAAAAGCTGTCTCTAGGAGACAGCCGAACTCTACCTAACGATAGAGCGATGCTTTATGTGAGCAAAAGTACAATAATTGAGCCATTTTCCAAAATTTTCATATAAAATTTTTTATAATTATCAAAATTTTAACAAGCTAATCTATTAACATTCAGAGGTTAAAGTTTTATAAGTCAACACTCTCTCACTCTGCCCTAGGAACAATTCAAAACGCTCTTGGCTTGTTAAATTTCTAGTATTATAACGGTTTGCATACTCGTCTAAATAACGCTCGAAATGCTTATCACTTACTTGGTGATACAAACCGAACAGTTTTTAATAATACCGAAATCTAAATCCCATTTTAAAGCTTACCATCATCTTTCATGCTGTAATAGGCTGTTTTGTCACTAATGATTATGTGATCCAAAAGTTCAATATTAAGTACATCTGCACCTTTTTTTATCGCTTCAGTGATTTTAATATCAGCTTTACTAGGGGTTACATCTCCGGAAGGGTGGTTATGACATAGAATTACTTTTTTACATTTTTTGGACACCGCAAAGTTAAATACCTCCACAGGGTCTAAAATAGCTTGATTGAGTACTCCTAAGACTAACAGTTCTATATATTCTATATCATTTTTTGTGTTTAACCCTAGTACCCAAAAATATTCCTTCTTCCTATGTAATCTGTTTTGCCTAAGGAGTATTTTCCTCATGATCTTTGCCACATCCAATGAATTGGCAATACGTATATTTTCATCTCCGGGTAGGGTAACATCCATATTTGATAGTATTTACTTCAACAAATATAACATTAAAATAAATGTTGAAAGTTGTATAAGCTACTTCTGTAAAACTGAAATAAAACACATAAAAAGCCTAATACTATTCTAACTATATTTGTGTGAAAAGTATTAAAACACAAATGATATTAATAGTTTATAATGAACTTCAATTTTGATACAGACTATACGTTAGAAAACAAAGTGGTGTTACTCCGGCCATTAACTATGGAAGACATGGAACATTTGTCTGTATATTCTATTTATGAACCACAGATCTGGGACTATTCCATAACCCCTGCTAGTGGACTCGAAAACTTAAAAAAGTATATGGAATTAGCTTTACAGGGACGTGCTACAAAAACAGCCTATCCTTTTATTGTTTTCGACAAGCGTGCCCAAAAATATGTTGGCAGTACGCGTTTCTATGACATTCAGGAATCTCACAATACCACTCAATTAGGATTTACATGGTATGGAAATGAATTTCAGGGAACAGGTTTAAACAAGAATTGTAAATATCTTTTATTAGAATTTGCTTTTGAAAAAATAGGCTGGGAACGAGTTGAATTTAGGGCCGATGCAACAAATCAACGCAGTATCGCTGCTATGAAAAGTATTGGCTGTACCGTAGAAGGTATTTTAAGAAGTAATTATAAAAACCCAACAGGAAGAAGAGATAGTATTGTTTTAAGTATCCTTCAAAAAGAATGGTTTGCCAATGTAAAAAGTGATCTTGCTAAAAAACTGCTTCGTTATGAATCTTGAAACAGAACGATTGTTAATTTCTGAAATCACTTCAGAAGATATTAAGGATATTCATCATATAAATAGTTATGAAGCCGTAGCACAATTCAATACCATTGGTATTCCTGAAGAGCTCTCGGTTACTCAAAAATTATTACAACCTATTTTTGATGATCAATCAAAGAAAGAGAGGACATGGTACTTATGGGTGGTCAGGAAAAAAGATACTTCCGCACTTATTGGCCAAATTGGGATGATTATGTCCACAAAAAAATATAATAAGGCAGAGATCTATTATAGCTTGCTTCCCTCTCAATGGAGAAAGGGGTATGCCACCGAAACAGTTAAAGAGATCATTAGATTTGGGTTTAACACATTACAATTGCACCGTATTGAAGCTGGTGTTGCTACAGAAAATGTTGCTTCCATCAAAATTTTGGAAAAGATTGGAATGACCCGGGAAGGACTACACAGAAAAATACTACCCCTAAAATCCGGATGGACAGATAATTATGAATATGCTATCTTAGAGGAAGACAAAAGAAGGTATTAAAATATGAGTGATTACCACATAAAAAGCCTGGAAGAGTACTTTCAAGTCTATAGAAAATCGGTTCAAGATCCCGAATTATTTTGGTCAGCAATAGCAGAAGAGTATTTTGTTTGGCAGAAGAAATGGAACAAAGTGCTTTCCTGGGATTTCACCAAGCCTGAAATAAAATGGTTTGAAGGGGCTCAACTTAATATTACCAATAATTGTATTGACCGCCATCTAGCAACCAGAGGAGATAAAACAGCAATAATTTTTGAGCCTAACAATCCAAATGAAGAAGCTCAACACATAAGTTACCGGGAATTGCACGATAATGTATGCAAATTTGCCAATGTATTGCGGTCACAAGGAATTTCTAAAGGTGACCGCGTATGTATCTACTTGCCTATGATTCCTGAGCTGGCCTTTTCAGTGCTGGCTTGTGCTCGTATTGGCGCTATTCATTCGGTAGTATTTGCGGGTTTTTCTGCAACAGCACTTGCCACACGCATTAATGATTCAGATTGTAAAATAGTGATCACCAGTGATGGTTCTTTCAGAGGAAATAAAACGATAGACCTTAAAGGAATTGTAGACGAGGCTTTAAAAAATTGTCCCTGCGTAGAGACCGTTCTGGTAGCTAAACGTATTAATTCTAATATACAACTAAAAGAAGGCCGTGATAAATGGTTGCACCCTTTATTGAATACAGCCTCTAAAGAATGTATCCCTGAAACGATGGCGGCTGAAGATCCACTCTTTATTTTATATACTTCAGGCTCTACCGGAACCCCTAAAGGAATGGTCCATACCTCTGCAGGCTATATGGTCTATACCGCCTATACGTTTAAAAATGTTTTTCAGTATACAGAGGATGACGTATATTGGTGTACCGCAGATATTGGCTGGATTACCGGACACAGTTACATTATATACGGGCCTCTGGCTAATGGTGCTACAACAATTATATTTGAAGGTATTCCTTCATATCCGGATTGGGGGCGTTTTTGGCAGATTGTTGAGAAGCATCGGGTAAATCAATTCTATACAGCGCCTACGGCCATTCGTGCACTTGCCAAAGAAAATCTCAGCTTTGTGCAAAAACACAACCTTTCTTCTCTAAAAGTATTGGGTACTGTAGGAGAGCCCATCAACGAAGAAGCCTGGCACTGGTACAATGACAATATTGGAAAAAAGAAGAGCCCGATTGTTGACACCTGGTGGCAAACAGAGACTGGTGGTATTCTGATCTCTCCCATCCCTTTTGCAACACCTACTATTCCTACTTTTGCAACCTTACCGCTCCCCGGCATCCAGCCTTGCTTAATGGACGAAAAAGGCCTAGAAATGGATGGCCTTCAAGTAGACGGGCGTTTGTGCATTAAATTTCCCTGGCCGTCAATGGCACGTACCATCTGGGGGAACCACCAACGATATAAAGACACCTACTTCTCGGCTTTTGAAAACAAATACTTCACCGGTGATGGTGCTTTACGGGATACTACAGGTTATTATCGAATTACCGGCCGTGTAGATGATGTAATTATTGTTTCCGGGCACAATCTTGGGACTGCTCCTATTGAAGATGCTATTAACGAACATCCTGCTGTAGCAGAAAGCGCTATTGTAGGTTTCCCTCATGATGTGAAGGGAAACGCGCTCTATGGTTATGTGATTTTAAAAGAAACAGGTGAAGACAGGGATCATGACAATGTGCGTAAAGAGATCAACCAGATCATTACAGAACATATAGGACCCATTGCTAAATTGGATAAAATTCAGTTTACTCCCGGGTTGCCAAAAACCCGTTCCGGAAAGATCATGCGACGTATTCTTAGAAAAATAGCCTGTAAGGACACTTCTAATTTAGGAGACACCAGTACTTTGTTAAATCCCGAAGTTGTAGAGGATATTATAAAGAATGCATTATAATTATACCCTCATTTCTTTTCTGAAATGTTTTTTGACTACAAAAAAGTCACCGTTTAGAATATATAATTGGCAGATACAATCAAATTACGCCCTGCCGAAGCGATCCCCGAAGAATATGTTCTATACCTTTGGTTGGTAATATTCTCTAGAATAGCATTAAGCTGTATCGTTTCTGTAAGGCTGTATTGTGCTCCAAAGTTTACTGTATACCATCGCGGTGAATAGGGATTCCCATTCTCATCTTTAGCATAAAGATAATCGTTCGCTATCTGACTGGGAGCTAAATCTTCAAAATCAAATTGTCCGTTGTATTCGGCAAAAGCATCCAGCTTCCATTTGTCTTTGGTAAAACGTAAGTGAGTATTTCCAAACTGAGGTGCTGCATGGCGTACTGGAGCCGTAGAGCCATCATCTTCCTCTTGATAACCGTCTGTGATATTGTATTGTGACGTGAGTTGCCATGCTTCGCAGAAATTCACTTCCAACCCTGCTTCCAAGCCATAGATCTCTGCCTTTCCGGCATTTTGTATCGCCTGGACATTACTAAGTTCGCCCTGGTATTCAATTTCAGTTTTGCCATCCAAACTAAAATCACGACGTACCAACGCATCGTTCAAAACAGTATAAAAAGATGCGACATCCAGTTTCACAACATTGTCAAAATTAAGTGAAGCAGCAATTTCACCATTGTAAGCATATTCATGTTTCAGGTCGGGATTGGGTACCACAACACTTCCGGGTTCACTGTCAAAGATCTTTCCTATATCGTCTACATTAGGGGCTCTAAAAGCAGTAGATAAATTTGCTTTTAACCCTAATATATCACTTGCCCGAAATGCTAATCCGGCACTTCCTGTAAGGGCTCCGGTATCGATATTTGCTTCTGAAAAAGGAAAATCAAAAAAAGCATCGTCAAAAAAAGCATCCACTAAAATATGATTGTAGCGTAGTCCTCCCTGAAAGGAAAGACGTTCTGCAAATTTCCACTGCAAACTACTATAGGCAGCTATACTCTGCCAGGTCGCCCCATCCGGATAACGGGATGCATCAGGTTGAGATGTTCCATTAGTGATATCTGTCTGGGCTCCAACGCTACCTACGCTATTAAAAACATATTCTACACCATAAAACAACAGGTTTTTCTTTCCTAATTTCTTTTCAAAATCCCAGGCCGCACTATAAGCATCTACTGTTTCATTGGTTTCAAATAAAACGGTGTCTCCAAAATCACGATCATTCCGGCTTTCTTTAAAACGCTGGTAGGATAGCGTTACAATGCTTTCATCATAAATTCCGGTATTTGAAGGCTTATTTCTGGCTTGTAAATTGCCTGCAAGCCATTCTTGTGGCCCATAATACCATTCGGCTGCCCTTAAATTGTCATTTCTTTTTCTAATCAATCGATCATAACGTGGGTAATTTCCCGTAGTGGTATAAAACACTCCAAGGTCAAAATTCCAATTGTCTGAAGGCATATAACGTACTTTTTGCATCGCATTGATCTGGTTATATCCTGTAGGAACTTGTACACGAGGGTCCGGGTTAGTGACCACTACATCTTCTCCATTAACAGTTGTTGCATATTCCGGGCGCAGGTAATCATCCGGCCCATGTTTTCCCATTTTCAAATCACCAAAATCACTATAGGTTACACTCGTTAAAAATGCCCACTCTTTGGCTCCGAAATTAAAATCAACATGTCCTGTTTTTTCCTCATTAGCAGTAGCATAACGTGCATTCACATTTCCACTAAAAGTGATTCCATCTTCAAAAGAAAATTTAGGTTTTTTGGTATAAAAGTTCATCACCCCTCCTATTGCATCACTTCCATAGACAACACTTCCGGGGCCTAAGATCACTTCGGTTCTTTCTATAGAAAAAGGATCAATAGAAATCACATTTTGCACATTCCCACTTCTATAGATAGCCGTATTAAAGCGTATTCCATCGACAGTAATTAACAGCCTATTCGTGGAAAACCCACGTATCAAAGGACTCCCTCCTCCTAATTGGCTCTTTTGCACATAAATCTGTCCGCTACTTTCCAAAAGGTCTGCTGCTGTTTGCGGATTTGCAAATTGAATATCTGCAGAGGTAAGGCTTGCTATTTGCTGCGGAAGGTCTTTCTTTTGTTGCCCAAATTTTGCTACAGAAAGCACCACTTCTTCCAATGTGCTGGCGTCTGTCACCATAAAGACAATATTTCCGGCAGCAACAATTTCTTGTTTACTAAAAGCAATATTTATGTGTGAGATATGCTGAAAGTTAATAGTTTCAGTATCCGAAAAATTTGAAATATCTATATACCCATCAAAATCGGTCACCCCACTTTTGGTTTTTTCATTGTTATAGACTGCTACTCCAAGGATGGGTTCCCGGGTGTCTTCTTCTAAAACTTGAATGGTTTGGGATATTACTGCGTTGCATGAAAAGATTAACACGATGAGTAATAAGGGTAAGCGCATAGTAGTTAAAATAGTTGATGAAGTACCAAAAGAGACTTCGGTTTTTTATAGCCCTGCAAATGTAATTGATAATACACTAAAAGCAAATTTAGCGTAGCTAAACGTACTTTTTTTGTCAATTTAATTTGCAGAATTGCATCAAAATCTATGCCGAAAAACCCTTTGAATGCCTCTACAGCTTCTCCTTCTTCGCAGTAATTTCCCAACGAATTTTGCTGAAAATTACCCTCCAATAAGTTAAAGTACTGATCCTTAATATTTGATGCATCTGGATAAAAACCTAAATAAGCTGTTAATTTCAAAAGAAAAAGAATGTGAAAATTAGCAATATCATCATGATGGTCTAACCAATGTAAAGATTGTTCTAAATACTGATACAATTCTGTATTGACCTCTCCTTCTTTAACAGAATTTTTAAGCATTTCAGCCAAAAATAATACCATCCCCGATTTTATAACATTGGTATGAAGTGTTTGGTAGGGGTGTAATATTTTCGCTTCCCGAATACTTTCTAATGTTCCCTTATTTCTGTGTATGGCTATAAGCTCAAGCTGAGTAAGTGGCTGGAAGAAGGAAGCTCTGAGTTTTCCTTTTTTCGATTTTAAAACATTGCGTAGTAAATAGCTCTTTAAGCCCTCTTTTTCTGTAAAACAACTAACTATAAGGTCTGCTTCTCCATATTTAATGGTTGAAAAAACCAATGCCCTAGTTGTGACCAGCATTAGCGAATGATCATTATTTTAGAGACTTTAGTTTCCAAAGCATCATCTGTAGTGATTAGCACCAAATAGACTCCCGAAGCGACCCGATATTTCCCAAAAGCAGTAGTATCCCATAATATGCTCCCTCCTTCACTGGTATCTTCAAAAACGAGATTCCCTTCAATGTCTGTTATCTTTACATTGGCTCTGGCGGTTAATCCATCTATCGTAACATTTCCGGTAAAGCCGGGCCGTACAGGATTGGGAAAAGCATATACTTCTTCCAAATTCTCACGTGGAGCCGTTGAAGTGCCATTGTAAGCCACCAAACCGTTAGTTGTAGCAAAATATACGGTACCGCTTAAATCATCAATAGTGATATCCTGTACATTGTTGGAAGGTAAAGGCGAATTATCTTTTGTAAAACGCAATAGTGTTTCCTGACCGTTAGATGATAAATAAAATACTCCGGAGGTTGCTGTAGAAATCCATTTATTGTTTGACCCATCTACTTCAATATCGGTAATAGATTGTTGAAACAAGAGTTCCTGAGCTACATCGCCATCCAGGATAATAATTGCTTGCGTATCTGTATTGGCTCCTTCTTCAAAAAAACTTCCGGTACTAAATAATACCCGCAAGCCTTTTAAAGATCCTATCCACAATCTATTTTGATTGTCAAAAGCCAAGGCTCTAATATTATTTGATACCAGATTTCCGTTTCCAATATCTTCTCCTATTAAATTGAAATCACCTGATGTAGGATTATACCCTACTAACCCGCTTTCAGTTGCACCAAAAAACACATAACCCTCTCTACTAACCGCAACTTCACTTAATGCAATCTCACTTTCGGCATCAATGACGGCAGAGATATCAATTCTTTGAAACTGCCCGGAAGGGGATAGTTTGACAAGGCCTTCGTTAATCCTGGATTGCACAAACCATAAATTACCCTCCCTGTCGTAATCAGATCCGTAGATTCTAATCTCCGCTCCCGGATTGTTTGGCGGAACCTCTAATGGACTGGTATTTTCATTTAAAAGAACACTAGGAACCTGCCCGTCAATTTTAAGTAATCCTTTTTGAAAAGAACTCATGTATACCTCATCGGGGTTCTCCGGATTGATACTTACATTTACAATATCTGTCACTTCTGCTCCTACAGCAGCCTCCAGGTCTTCATACATTATATTGGTCCATGCTTCATCCTTCAAATTACTAATCCCCCGTTTACTTAAGGGAAAAGGGTTAAAATTTACATCTACATCTCCAAATCCCACCCATAATTGCCCCGGAGTAGCATCAATTGCAAAAGGAGTATTTAAAAGAGGCCCATCCGGAAGAATTTGTTGCGCTTGATTGGTTCCAAAAGGTACAATGAGCATTCCCAACTCTGTCGTCCCCATATAAAATGTATTATTGAACGCCAACCCAGACTGCAATTCATACTCAAAATCAGATGTTGAAGTCACCAATGCTTGCTGTACATACCCTTCCGCATAAGATTGAATCGTATTGGGTGTTGTGATCGTAAGAAAGTTGTTTTCGACATTGAAATCTACAACAGTTTCATTAAAATTTTCAACAGCGGTTGTAATCCCATCAGGAGTAAAGCGTGATACGGTATTACTTCTGTTAACTGTATATAATTCTTCATTTAATGTCTGGACCCCTCTCCAGCCTCCACCAATAATGGTCGTCCATTGCTCAAAATCTATAAGATTATCGTCTGCAACTAATGCTCGTCTCATTCCATTGGAAGAAGATGCTGCAAAAATATATGGCTCTTGAACGGTGGTTTGTACAATATCTATTTGAGTACCCAGATCTCCAATAAAATAGGTGTCTCCAAATTCCAAGGCAGCTAAATCGAATACTGAAACTCCAAATTCGGTAGCTATATATAAATTGCCTTCGTATTCGTTAAAATGATTAATTCGTTTTTTATCCGGGGGAATGGTTTGTTTATCAAGAATATCTACCACTGTTAAGATATCTTCATCACCGTCAATAACTATTTCTATAAGTCCGTTTTCGTAACCTATTACCAATAGATCAAAGTTTTCACTGTAATAAATGGTAGAGATTAATTCTCCGGAAAGCCCATTGATAGAAGAAATAGTATTTAACTCCTGTGTACTTAGATCATATGTAAAAATGGAATTTTCAGCGGCTGCATAAACACGATCATTCCCGTGAGAAATACTTTTTACTGAAGTATAAGAAAAAAATCCAGACCATTGGTTTTCAAAATTTTGAGCTGTAATCCCAAAGGATATTAATAAAAAGAATAAAGATGATCTTAACTTCATACAATGAACCGTTTTTCAAGTAGTATAACATGCTAAAATAGTATTTATTGCAGGAATGGAATGAAAAAAGGCTGCCTTTTTAAAGCAGCCTTTTTTAGTCTTAAATTGTTTTACTATTTCTGTTTAGAAAAGAGCAAAAATGCATCTATGGGCACTATACTACTCCCTGTGCCAACATAGCATCTGCTACTTTAACAAAACCGGCAATATTCGCTCCTTTTACATAATCTACATAACCGTCACCATCTTTCCCATACTTCACACAAGCAGCATGGATGTCCGCCATAATTCCATACAGTTTTTCGTCTACTTCTTTCGCTGTCCAGTTTAAACGAAGTGAGTTTTGAGACATTTCTAATCCTGATGTTGCTACTCCTCCGGCATTAGAAGCTTTTCCAGGAGAGAAAAGAATTTTTGCTTCCTGAAATACCGTAATAGCTTCAGGTGTACAAGGCATATTAGCTCCTTCCCCTACACACATACAGTTATTGTTAACCAATATTTTGGCTTCATCTTCATTTAATTCATTTTGAGTTGCACATGGTAAAGCAATATCACAAGGGACAGTCCATGGGCGTTCGCCTTCAAAGTATTTTGCTGCAGGATATTTATCAACATATTCTTTGATACGTCCCCGTTTTACATTTTTAAGCTCCATCACAAAAGCCAGTTTTTCTTCATCGACCCCTTCTTCATCAAGAATATATCCGGAAGAATCTGAAAAAGTAACCACTTTACCACCAAATTCCATAGTTTTCTCCGCTGCATATTGCGCTACATTCCCGGAGCCGGAAATAACTACTGTTTTCCCTTTAAAGCTCTCGCCCCGGGTTTCTAGCATATTTTTGGCAAAATATACATTCCCATATCCTGTAGCTTCCGGGCGGATCAAAGAACCTCCGTAGGAATATCCTTTTCCAGTCAATACACCGGTAAATTCATTGCAAAGACGTTTGTATTGCCCAAACATATACCCTATTTCTCTTCCTCCAACACCTATATCTCCTGCCGGCACATCTGTATTTGGGCCGATATGCCTTGATAATTCGGTCATAAAACTTTGACAAAAGCGCATTACTTCTTTATCACTTTTCCCTTTAGGGTTAAAATCTGACCCTCCTTTGCCACCACCCATGGGTAATGTAGTTAAACTGTTTTTGAAGGTTTGTTCAAAACCCAAAAACTTCAAGATGCTTAAGTTCACAGATGGGTGAAACCGAAGGCCTCCTTTGTATGGCCCGATCGCAGAGTTAAATTCTACACGATACCCTCTGTTTACCTGTATTTCTCCATTATCATCGGTCCATGGCACACGGAATATGATAGTACGTTCCGGTTCTACCATACGCTCAAGAAGTTTTTTATTTTGGTATCTTTCGTTTTCTTCAATAAAAGGAAGTACCGTTTCGGCTACTTCTGTAACTGCCTGCATAAATTCAGGCTCATTTGGGTTTGTGGTTTCAACTTGAGAAATGAAGTCTTTAATACTCTGTTTCATCTGTATTTTTTTGTTGTTTTATAAAAAATTATTTGAATAAGGAATTGCCATAAATAATGGGCTTTAGAATCATTAATAAGTAAGAATATACTTATTACAATTCATTTTCGTTATTTAGGGAACAAATATAGTTTATATAGCAAAATTGTTCACGTTTTTTTTACGAATACACTAAAAAACAATAGAATATTTCGCTGTTAGATATGTTTTTATATATTTGTTACGTCTCAATCTAAACTTAAAATACAATGAATACCAGAATTTTGTTATTGGTATTTTTCTTTCTGATATGTTCTAAACAGGAAGTTTATAGCCAATTTGGTTTCTCTCACGAAGTTGGAATTATCACTGGTCCTGTCGCTTTTTATTCGGATTATGGAGTGCGGAATGATTTTGAAACCAATTCTGGAAATGTTGGCTTTGGTGTTGGATTGATTCACTACATTAACTTTTCATATAGAGCAGATTGTAACTGTTATACTCGTGATACTTTTTTTAACGACCATTTTAAGGTTCGTAATGAAATTGACTATCATAAAACCAATCTGGAGCATTTAGGTAAATGGGTTGATCCGGACCGTACTTCAATTACCGCAGACCAATTACGGGCCATGAAAGGATCTACTACTGTTTTTGATATTGGTTCTCAATTGGAGTATTTTCCGTTAAGTATTCGTGATTTTTCTGCCGGAGCTTTTAAAATAGCTCCTTTTATGAGTTTTGGAATACATTGGGTGAATTATGACCCTGAAGTATACAGTGAATTAGGCGCATTGAACACTCCTATTACGACACCTCCAAAATATATCAATTCTTTTCAGCAAGAGGGAGATTCAACCTGGTCTGTCGTAGGAAGTATAGGAATACGTTATAAATTAACTCCTTTAAGTGATTTGATGCTGGATAGCCGCTGGCAATATTATTTTTCCAACTGGGTGGATGGCTTAAATCCTTCCTTAGAGAATAATGGAACCGTTCCGGTTCCCGAAAACAAAGCAAACGACTGGATATACTGGTTGAATATTGGATACATTTATTATCTGGATTAAAAAACTCTATAGTATATAAATAAGAAAAGCCCGAATCATATGATTCGGGCTTTTCTTTAACAATTATCTTAGGGTTTATCCTATTGCTTGTCTTAAATCTTCTATTAGATCATCAATATCTTCAATACCTACACTTAAACGGATCAATGAATCTACTACACCGGTTTTTTCACGTTCTTCTTTTGGAATACTTGCATGCGTCATACTTGCAGGATGTCCGGAAAGGCTTTCCACACCACCCAAACTTTCTGCTAAAGTGAAAATTTTTAGGTTTTCTACAATTTTAACAGCCTCATTATAATCATTCCCTTTGGTTACAAAAGAAATCATTCCACCAAAATCGTCCATTTGTTCTTTGGCAATTTCATGATTTGGATGACTTGGGAAACCTGGCCAATAAACTTTATCAATTTTAGGGTGGTTTCGAAGATATTCTGCCACTTTTTTCCCATTCTCACAATGGCGTTGCATACGTACATGTAATGTCTTTATTCCACGTAGCATTAAAAAACTATCCTGAGGACCACAAATGGCTCCGCTTGCATTTTGAATGAAGTATAGTTTGTCTGCTAGGTCTTTGTCACTTACAACCAAAGCTCCCATTACCACATCGCTATGCCCACCAAGGTATTTGGTAGCACTATGCATCACTATATCTGCTCCCAAATCTAAAGGTCTTTGCAAGTAAGGAGTTGCAAATGTATTGTCAACTGCCAATAGAATGTTATGTTTTTTAGCAATAGCAGCAGTCTCCTTAATATCTATAATATTCATCATGGGGTTTGTAGGAGTCTCTACCCAAATAAGCTTTGTGTTTGTATTCACATAGTCTTTGATCTTAGCTGCATTTTCCATTCCTATAAAATGGAACTTCACCCCAAAATCTTCATAAACCTTTGTAAACAAACGATAACTACCTCCATAAAGGTCATTTGTAGAAATAACTTCATCTCCTGGCTTTAACAGTTTGATCACAGCATCTATAGCAGCCAGACCACTACCAAAGGCCAAACCGAAATTTCCATTTTCTAAACTTGCAAAAGAGCGTTCTAAGGCAGCCCTTGTTGGATTATGTGTTCTGGAATATTCAAATCCCTTGTGCCCTCCCGGAGTAGATTGAGCATAGGTAGAGGTTTGATAAATTGGAGGCATTACAGCTCCATATGCCTTATCGTGTTCTTGACCACCATGGATGGTTTTGGTATTAAATTTCATCTGCATTAATTTTTGAGAAACAAAAGTAAGTGTTTACTTTTTTATAACTAAATCTATAGTATTTTTAACGTATGAATAACAAAATTTCTATTCTATTTATATTTCTATGCTTTGCTATTGGATGCAAAAAAGAAGTCTCTTTAGTTTTTGTTTCGGAAAACCTAACTGATGCTGATCTGGAGATTTGCAAAACGATTTCCTGCCCCGAAGTGACAGTTGCTTATGTTGAAGCCATTGGAGATGAAGTCGTTTCAGAGGAAATCAATTCAAAAATAAAAGGGTATATTATTGAATCCCTATATATAGGAGATGAAGAGAAATCACCTACAGCCCTTACCATTTCTGAAGCTATTAGCAGCTTTATAAAAATGTATAGAACTCATAGTGCAGAATTTCCCGATATGTCTGCAGAATATTTTGCCGAAGTTTCTGTAAATGAAACCTATATTTCAAAAGATTTGATGGGTTTTGAATTGAGAAACTATCTTTATACAGGTGGTGCACACGGATACGGATCGGTCACTTTTTTGAATCTTCATTCCTCAAACGGGAAAGAAATTACTTCAGAACAGCTTTTCAAGGAGTTTTCGGCATTTACAAAATTTGCAGAAGAAAAATTTCGGGAAGCTCATGAAATACCAAAAGAAGATCCTATTAATTCAACCGGATTTTGGTTTGAAAATGATACTTTTTCATTACCTGAAAGTATCGGTATTACTAAAGAAAGTATTGTTTTAAGGTATAACCCCTACGATATTGCAAGTTATGCTACAGGCCCGGTAGAATTGGAAATTCCGATGGGAGAAGCTAAACCATTTTTAAATTTTAATTAAAATGAAAAAAATATACTACCTATCTACATGTGATACCTGTAAACGTATTATAAAAGAGGTTGACCTTCCTTCTTCCTTTATAAAACAAGACATAAAACATGAAGAAATTACTGTAAAACAATTAGAGGAATTAAAAGAGTTGGCAGCGAGTTATGAAGCGCTTTTTAGTAAGCGGGCAAAACTGTATAAAGAGCGAGGGTTGAAAGATGAAAATCTAAAGGAGCGTGATTTTAAAAGACTATTGTTGGAACACTATACTTTTTTACAGCGACCTGTTATTGTACATAATAACCAAATTTTTATTGGAAATAGTAAAAAAACTGTAGAAGCACTTAAAACCTCTCTTCTGAACAGCTAATGAATAAAAGAGCCTTAGCTTTATTAGCAGCCACTGCAGCCAGTGCCATATACGGAACCAATCACACCATTGCCAAAGGGCTGATGCCAGATGTAATACAACCTTATGGTTTTATTCTACTTCGTGTATTGGGAGCGGCTTTGTTGTTTTGGATAATTGGTTTCTTTTTTCCTTCTGAAAAAATTGAACGAAGAGATTGGTGGCGTATTATCCTTTGTTCCTTTTTTGGAATGGCGCTCAATATGCTTATGTTTTTTAAAGGCTTAAGCCTTTCCTCTCCAATAAACAGCTCTGTAGTTATAACGCTAGTTCCTGTGCTATTGTTAATTCTTTCAGCAGTTTTTCTGAAAGAAAGGATCACTTGGTTAAAATCTATTGGAATTGGTTTAGGGCTGGCAGGGGCTCTCATACTTATTCTTTTTGGAATTAAAATACAAGCTAATGCACCTAATATTCCGTTAGGAAACATTCTGTTTATTGTTAATGCTGCTTCGTATTCTGCCTATCTTATTCTTGTAAAACCATTAGTAGCTAAATACAGCTCAATTACATTGATGAAGTTGTTTTTCCTTTTTGCTGTATTTATGAATTTACCTATCGGTATTCAGGAACTTACTCAAGTTGAATGGCCTCTATTGAACTTCGATGCTATTTGGAAACTGTCTTTTGTAGTGATAGCAACAACCGTATTAACCTATCTTTTTAATATTTATGCCCTTAAACAACTAAGCCCCTCTACTATTGGAGCCTTTATTTATTTACAACCTTTATTGGCTGTAGTTTTTGCTATTATGGCAGGGGCCGATACTCTTACACCTTTGCGTGCAGGTGCTGCTGCACTTATTTTTATTGGCGTATTTCTTTCTACTCGAAAACCTAAAAATACTTAGCATTTTCTTTGTATCTTTTCTGTCCTAATTTTTAAAATTTATCGTTATGAAAACTGAAGAGATTGCAAATAATCTGGTAACCTGGTGCAACCAAGGAGAATGGCAACGTTGTTATCAAGAGCTATACAGCCCAAAAATTGTTAGTATTGAACCAGAAGGAACACCAAATAATGTTTCCAATGGTATGCAAGAAGTAGCAAAAAAAGGAGAGTGGTGGCAAGAAACCTTCGAGGTACACAATAGCAAAGCAAGTGACCCCGTAGTTGCCGACAACTGGTTTAGTGTAAAGTTTGAAATGGATACAACCCACAAACCCAGTGGCCAACGATCGCAATCATCAGAAATTGGAGTGTATCAGGTAGAAGATGGAAAAATTGTGCGAGAACAATTTTTTTACAACCAAATGTAAAAAATAAAACCCCGAATATTGTCGGGGTTTTATTTATATATCTTTTGGGGTCTGGCCAAATTTACGCGTGTCTTCCTTAGTGAAGACCTTAAAATTCTCCGTTTTTAATATACTGTTTAGGTTATTATATAACTCTTCCGGCAATTCTCTTAATTTTCTTTCTTTTAGGTCTATCCAGCCACCCATCATTTCACAACGCGCAACATTTTTGCCTTTATAATCATAAAAGTTATGCAAAAACTGAAAATACATCCCTTTTTCAGAAAGCCCCTTTAGTTGTAATGAAACACGAATAGGTTTTCCGGGGAATACCTCTTTAAAATAAAACATGTGCTCATAAAAAACAACGGGGCCAATATTATGCTCCATCATTTTAGCCTGACCAAAACCATTTTCATGCATATAACTCAATCGTGTATGGCTCATATAGTTTATATAAGCACTATTTTCCAAATGCCTGTTGGCATCTAAATCATTCCAACGAACCTCAAATTCTTTTGTATACATCTTCAAAAATTTTTCACAAATTTAAATTACTTTCGCTGAATACAAATCCTGCTTATGTTTGATTTCTATTAAAATTCTTTAATCTTTATGCCCATTATAGAAAGTACATATTCACCTCCCTATATTTTTAAAAACGGGCATTTTTCTACTATCTATTCTGCCAAGCTGCGCCCTTCTCCAAAATTATTGCAAGAACGGGAACGTATCTCTCTACCTGATAGCGATTTTCTGGATGTAGACTGGTCCTTTTCAAAAAAGAAAGCTCATAAAGTTGCTATTTTACTTCACGGGCTCGAAGGCGATGCACAACGAACCTATATGAAAGGACAAGGCAAATTATTAATAAAGAATAACTGGGATGTAGCCGCTGTAAATTACAGGGGGTGTAGTGGTGATATGAATATGTGCTATTCATCTTATAATGCAGGCAAAACAGATGATCTGGAGGCTGTTATAAATTTTATTCTGAAAAAGGATCAGTACAGTGAGATCGTGCTTATTGGTTTTAGTCTGGGTGGTAATTTATTACTGAAATACCTGGGAGAACGGGAGTTGCTTCCGAAGCAGATAAAAAAAGGGATTGCTATTTCTTCGCCTCTTAGTTTAAAAGGTTCCCTCGAATCACTTACTTACTATTATAATTGGGTCTACCGCACTTCTTTTTTATATACTATGAAGAAAAAATACAAAGCGAAAATGATTCAATTTCCCGAACAAATGAATGTTTCCGATCTAAAAAAAATAAAGTCATTGTTGGATTTTGATAACATTTATACTGCACCGGCACATGGATTTAGCGATGCTTTTGATTACTATCAAAAAAACAGTAGCGGTCAATTTCTTCCAAATATTAAGATTCCTGTACTTATATTAAATGCTAAAAATGACACTTTTTTATCTCCCGAATGTTATCCTTTAAAACTTGCTTCAAAAAGTAAAAATATCTATCTCGAAATGCCTAAATATGGCGGACATGTTGGATTTCATCAAAATAACAAGCTTTACTACAATGAACAACGTACTTTAGATTTCATGAAGAAAGTGTAAACCATGATTATTGTAAAGATATGGGTATTATTAACTTCCGGAAACCTGTCGTAACAAACCCGCCAACAAAAAAGTATACTCCCCTAATTTTACTACCTTTACCACAATTTTAACATGAGCATATGATTCAATCCATGACTGGATATGGTAAGTCTATAATACAATTGCCTTCCAAAAAAATAACGGTAGAAATTAAATCGTTAAACAGCAAAAATCTCGACCTTAATACAAGAGTGCCATCCTCTTATCGCGAAAAAGAATTAGCCATGAGGGATAAGCTGGCTAAGTCTTTGGTTAGAGGAAAAGTAGATTTTAATTTATTTGTTGAAATTACGGGAGAGACCACCAATACTCAAATCAACGAAACCATTGTAAAACAATATATAAAACAACTCTCTTCTGTCGTTGACGGAGATCCGGTTGAACTACTGAAAATGGCAGTGCGCATGCCGGATTCCTTAAAAACAGAGCGAGATGAAATTGATGAAGCTGAGTACGATGCTATCCTTAAAGCAATTGATGAAGCATTGTTAGCTGTTACAAATTATCGTAATGACGAGGGAAAAGTTCTGGAGAATGACTTTGTGAAACGCATCGAAAACATATCAACTTTACTTGACCAGGTAATTGAAATGGATGGAGAACGTATAGATAATGTAAAAGAAAGATTGAGGAAAGCAGTGAATGAATTAAAGGAATCTGTTGACGAAAATCGCTTTGAGCAGGAACTTATCTACTATCTTGAAAAATATGACATTACCGAAGAAAAAGTACGACTTAAAAATCATCTGGAATATTTTACTGAAGCTATTCAATCAAAAGATTCTAATGGGAAAAAATTAGGTTTTATTTCCCAGGAGATCGGTCGTGAAATTAACACTATTGGCTCTAAATCTAACTTTGCTCCCATGCAACAATTAGTAGTACAAATGAAGGATGAGCTGGAAAAAATTAAGGAACAAGCCTTAAATGTACTATAATGAAGAAAGGCGGAAAATTAATTGTTTTTTCAGCACCTTCCGGAAGTGGAAAAACAACCATTGTGCAATATTTACTACAACAGGAAGATTTAAATTTAGATTTTTCGGTATCTGTGACTTCTCGTGAACCACGGGGAGATGAAAAGCATGGTGAAGACTACTATTTTATTACTCTGAAAGAATTTAAGCAGCACATAAAAAATGGCGATTTTCTGGAATGGGAAGAAGTCTATCGAGACAATTTCTATGGAACCTTAAAAAATGAAGTAGAGCGTATTTGGGCCACTGAAAAAAATGTGATCTTTGATATTGATGTTGCAGGAGGACTACGTATTAAAAAAAAATACCCGGAAAAAACGCTGGCAGTTTTTGTAAAGCCGCCAAGTATTGATGAACTTAAAATACGGTTGAAAAAACGCAAGACAGAAAGTGATGACCGCATCAACATGCGTATTGCTAAAGCTTCTGTCGAACTGGCTACAGCCCCACAATTTGATTATATTATTGAAAACAATAATTTGGATGAGGCTCTTAAGCAATCTCATGATCTGGTTGCCGATTTCATTCAGAAAAAAGAAGACTCCAAAGAAAAGGAATAATGACTTCCAATAAACGTATCGGTTTGTATTTTGGCACATTTAATCCTATACATGTAGGACATTTAATCATTGCCAATCATCTGGTGGAGTTTAGTGACCTCGATGAGGTATGGATGGTAGTTACTCCTCACAATCCACATAAAAAAAAATCTACTTTATTGGAAGATATCCATCGCCTTACAATGGTGCGTATTGCGTTGGAAGATTATCCAAAATTAAAAGCAAGTACTATAGAGTTCGATCTTCCACAACCCAATTATACAGTAAACACGCTAACACATTTAGAAGAAATTCATCCCAATATGGATTTTTGCCTTATCATGGGTGAAGACAATTTAAAGAGTTTTCATAAATGGAAAAACTATCAGGTCATCCTGGACCGATATGCTATTTATTGTTATCCCAGAATTTCTGAAGGAGTTTTAGAAACACAGTTCAGTGATCACCCAAAGATTACAAAAGTAAATGCTCCTGTTATGGAGGTTTCATCAACTTTTATAAGAAACAGTATTAAATTGGGTAAAAACATTCGTCCAATGCTGCCTTACGAAGTTTGGAAATATATTGACGAGATGAATTTCTATAAATAAAACCGCCCCGACAAGTAAGATACTAGTGGAGCGGTTTCAACTAAATAACCAACCAAAAAATTATTATGTTTTTTAGAAGTTGCTGATTTTTTTCATCTGCTTAGCAATGGTAGCTTTAGATTCTCTCAACTTCCCTTCTTTATTTTTATATTGAATATATCCTCGCCCCGTGAAACGATATAGCGTCCCGGATGCATTATGGAACAATTCTATCTTGTTGTCATTAATAACGCTCAAGTCAAAGTATTCATTGCCCAAAAAATCATAGTCCAATGTTAAATATTTCAAATATTGATCTCCCGGAACATCATCAACATTATATACTCCGGTATAATCCCAGTAAATACTATATGGATTGGTCCCATTAGGATCCTGAGAGCTTTGAAAATTTCCATCACCTCCGCCAGGTAGAAACTGTACAAAGTTTTCATTATCAAACTCGTTCAAAACACCATATTCACTGGTATAGGTTTTTTCCCATGTAACAAATTCCTGAAGAAAATAATGGATATTGTCATAGAAGAGCTTGTTATAATCAAACGTACTTCGCTGATAACCTTCTAAAATATAGGACAGGTTCTGCTGTGGAAAATACAACTCAATTTCATTGTTACTTAATTGAATAACATCAAAAGAATAGAATCCATCAATATCATGCGAAATATCCAGTATAAAATCGAAGGTATCGTAATACCCTACAGCGATTCCAAAGCCTCCACCCTGATCACCAATACCAGAAAGGTTATTATTAGCCATCAATGTTCCGTTTCTAAATGAAACTGTAAATGCTTTTTGTAAAAATGGAATGTATCCGCTTCCGGTTGTTCTATCAATATCCACATACCATAACTCATAAGAACTTACTAATTCCTCTAATGTTATAGAAGGTACTTGATCAATATAATTATCTTCTACGATCACTTCGGTATAGCAAGAAGCAAATAATGTTACAGTTAATGTAAATCCGAATAAAAGTCTAACTATTTTCATAACCTTTGGTTTTATTATTCTAATAATAAGATTCCAAAAGCTATGCCAAAAACATATATGCCTGATTTATAGAAATATACAATCCATTTTTATTCGTTATTTTTGAAATGACTAAAATAAATCTATGTCCAATACACCTAAATTTGCTGTTTTTGGAGGCGGAAGCTGGGCAACAGCCATTGTAAAAATGCTTTGCGAGAATCTAAATGAAGTAGGCTGGTATATGCGAAGTATTCCTGCTTTAGAACACATTAAAAAAGAGAAACACAACCCTAATTATTTGAGTTCGGTAGAATTCAATGTAGATCAACTCAAATTAAGTAATAATATTAATGAGCTGGTGGATTATGCAGATTATCTCATTTTTGTTATCCCATCCGCATTTTTGGAGACAGAACTAAAAAAAATTACATCCTCTCTTAAAAGCAAAATAATCTTTTCTGCCATTAAAGGAATTGTCCCTGAAAGTAGTTTGATTGTGGGTGATCATTTTTATACTAATTACAACATTCCATTTAAAGACATCGGTGTAATTACAGGGCCCTGTCATGCAGAAGAAGTAGCTCTGGAACGACTTTCCTATTTAACCATTGCTTGTGCAGATGAAAATAAAGCAAACATAGTAGCCAAAAATTTAAGTAGTAATTATATTAAATGTTCCACAAGTGATGATATAAAAGGAACAGAATATGCAGCTATGTTGAAAAATATCTATGCTATTGCCGCCGGTATTGCTCATGGTTTAGGGTACGGAGATAATTTTCAAAGCGTCTTAATGAGTAATGCCATTCGGGAAATGAAACGTTATGTTAAGAAAGTACATAAAATGAAACGTGACATTAATGGCTCTGCTTATTTGGGAGATCTATTGGTAACCGGATATTCTACCTTTAGCCGAAACAGAATGTTTGGTACTATGATCGGAAAAGGATATACCGTAAAGAGTGCCCAAATGGAAATGAGTATGATAGCAGAAGGATACTATGCTACTAAAAGTGCTTATGAACTCAATCAGTTAAAAAACAGAAAAAAAGCTAAAACACCTATTATAAATGCTGTATACAACATTCTTTACAAAAACAAAAATCCAAAAGAAGTCTTCAAAAAATTAACGGAAAAATTGAACTAACCAACTTTTTTGTTTTAAAAACTATTTCTACTCTCTTCTATACTTTGCATAGAAATAATTTCACATCTGATATAACAGATAACCCAGGTATTTTATCGAAAACTTTTATTAGAAATCTTCCGATTCATTAAAAAAAGAACCTCCCTAAAGGTAATTCAACAATATTAAATTGTGCTTCATCGAAAATAGTTTTCTGATGTGGTACCCTACCACATTTCAAGTAAATGTAGTCGCTTAGTTTTGACCTGTTCTAAAATGAATAGTATGCAAAGATGGCTGATACATATGAATACAACTCAATTTTTAATCTATTAAAAAAATAAAAACACTCAGTTATAGTGTGTGTTTCTCTCTTTTAAAAATCTCCCCAGCTAAATTTTATTATTAACTAAACTAATTTTACAATGAAGAAGATTACTTTGACTATTTTAACATTTCTTGTCACCTGTTGTTTGTGGCAAGTTAATGCTCAAACCCCTCCTGTCATAACTTGCGATGCAAATATGACACAAAACACAGATGCCGGATTATGTACCGCAGTTGTTAATTATTTAGATGCAACTGCTACAGACCCGGATACAGGAATGGCCGTAGCAACGACATTAATTTCCGGACTACCCAGCGGTAGTGCTTTCCCTCTAGGTATTAATACCATTACGTATTCTGCTGCAGATGCAGATGGTACTTCAACCTGTTCTTTTACTATTATTATAAGTGATAGCGAAGCTCCGGTTGTAACTTGTGTTGCAGATGATACAAGAGGCACAGATGCAGGAGTCTGTACCTATACAGTAGTAGGGGCCGAGTTTGATGCCACTTTTACAGACAACTGTACTGGTGCCACAATTACAAACGACCTGAATGCATCAGCTTCAATTGCAGGGGAAGTTTTACCAGTGGGCGTAACTACTGTAAATTGGACCGTTGATGATGGAAATGGACAAATAGTTAGCTGTGCGACTATAATTACGGTAGAAGACAATGAAGTTCCGGTTATTACATGTGCTGCAGATGCTACCAGAGATACAGATGCAGGAGTTTGTACATACACCGTAGCAGGAAATGAATTTGATGCCACTTTTACTGAAAACTGTACCGGCGTGACTATCACCAATGACCTGAACGCATCAGCTTCAATTGCAGGGGAAGTTTTACCAGTGGGTGTAACTACCGTGAATTGGACCGTTGATGATGGAAACGGACAAACAGCTACCTGTGCTACAGTTATTACTGTTGAAGACAATGAAGTCCCGGTTATTGCATGTGTTGTTGATGATAGCAGAGATACAGATGCAGGAGTTTGTACCTATACCATAGTAGGAACTGAATTTGATGCCCCTTTTACAGACAACTGCACCAGTGCTACAATTACAAACGACCTGAACGCATCAGCTTCAATTGCAGGGGAAGTTTTACCTCTGGAAGATACTACCGTAAACTGGACCGTTGATGATGGAAACGGACAAATAGTTACTTGTGCAACAGTAATTACTGTAGAAGACAATGAAGCTCCGGTTATTACTTGTGTAGCTGATGATAGCAGAGATACAGATGCCGGAGGCTGTACTTATACAGTAACAGGAACTGAATTTGATGCTACTTTTACTGATAACTGTACCGGTGCGACTATCACCAATGACCTGAACGCTTCAGCTTCAATTGCAGGGGAAGTTTTACCAGTGGGTTTAACTACTGTGAATTGGACCGTTGATGATGGAAATGGACAAATAGTTACCTGTGCTACAGTTATTACTGTTGAAGACAATGAAGTCCCGGTTATTGCATGTGTTGTTGATGATAGCAGAGATACAGATGCAGGAGTTTGTACCTATACCATAGTAGGAACTGAATTTGATGCCACTTTTACAGACAACTGCACCAGCGCTACTATTACCAATGACCTGAACGCTAGTGCTTCCATCAAAGGAGAAGTTTTACCAGTGGGAATAACTACTGTAAATTGGACCGTTGACGATGGAAATGGACAAATAGCTACCTGTGCTACTGTAATTACAGTTGAAGATAATGAAGTTCCGGTTATTTCTTGTGTTATTGATGATAGCAGAGATACCGATGCAGGAGTTTGTACCTACACCGTAGTAGGAACTGAATTTGATGCTACTTTTACTGATAACTGTACCGGCGCGACTATCACCAATGACCTGAACGCTTCAGCTTCTATTGCTGGTGAAACTTTACCTATAGGTGTAACTACCGTGAATTGGACCGTTGATGATGGAAATGGGCAAACTGCTACCTGTACTACTGTAATTACAGTTGAAGACAATGAAGATCCTATTGTTAACTGTGTAGTAGATGATACAAGAGATACAGATGCAGGAGTTTGTACCTATACCATAGTAGGAACTGAATTTGATGCCACTTTTACAGACAACTGTACTGGTGCTACAATCACAAACGACTTAAATACTTCTGCTTCAATAGCAGGTGAGGTTTTACCTCTGGGAGATACTACCGTAAACTGGACCGTTGATGATGGAAACGGACAAATAGTTAGCTGTACTACAGTAATTACAGTTGAAGACAATGAAGCTCCTATTGTTAACTGTGTAGCAGATGATACAAGAGATGTGGATACCGGAGGCTGTACTTATACAGTAATAGGAAATGAATTTGATGCTACTTTTACTGATAACTGTACCGGTGCTATTATTACCAACGACCTGAATGCTACTGCTTCTATTAATGGAGAAATTTTACCAATAGGAGATACTACTGTAACTTGGACCGTTGATGATGGAAATGGACAAACAGTTAGCTGTACTACAGTAATTACAGTTGAAGACAATGAAGTTCCGGTTATTACTTGTGTAGCCGATGACACCAGAAATGTTGATGTTGGATTCTGTGACTATTTGGTAGTAGGGACCGAGTTTGATGCTACATTTACTGATAACTGTACCGGGGCTACTATTACAAACGACCTGAATGCTACTGCTTCTATTGCCGGAGAAATTTTACCCGTAGGTGATACCACAGTGAATTGGACTGTTGATGATGGAAATGGACAAACAGTTAGCTGTTCTACTGTAATTACAGTAGTAGATAATATACTGCCTACTGCACTTTGCCAGGATATTACTGTGTATGTGGAAGCTACAGGGACTGTAACAATAACAGGAACAGATATTGACAATGGTTCTTCAGACAACTGTGGAATTGCATCTATGTCTGTGACTCCTGATTCTTTTGATGCTACAAATGTTGGTCCTAATACAGTAACTCTTACAGTTATCGATACCAATGGGAATGTTTCTACTTGTTTATCAACTGTGACTGTAGAAATTAACACAGCACCTAATCTTTCTTGTCCAACAGATGTTATGATGGTAGATAGTGATCCTGATGCGTGTGGTGCAGTAGTTCATTTTGCAGACGCAGTAGCAATTGATCTGGAAGACGGTTCCATCCCTACAACACAAACCTTGGGATTACCTTCAGGAAGCTTATTCCCTGTTGGAGATACTATTATTGAATTTTCTGCAACCGATAGTGTAGGAATTACCGTTACATGCCAGTTTATAATAACTGTAGAAGACCGTATCGCTCCTGAACTTACCTGTCCTTTGGATCAAACCGTAGATCCGGGAGCAGGAGTATTGCTCTATGAAGTCCCTGATTATTTTGCAATAGGTGAAGCTACAGCAGATGATAATTGCACAGACCCAGTAGTGATCACTACTCAGGATCCCGTAGCAGGAACATTGCTACCTGACGGAGTACACACAGTAACTATTACAGCAGAAGATGAGTATGGTAATATATCTACTTGTACTTTCCAGCTTACCGTAGAAACTAGATTAGGAGTAGATGATATTGCATTAGAGGCTTCTATCAACATGTATCCAAATCCTGCAAAAAACAATCTAACTTTTGCAAATAGTTCTAACATCCAGTTAGAAAAAGCAATGGTCTATGATATTAGTGGAAGACTAGTTGACACTTTCAACCTTATAGATATGCAAGGTGAGAAGATGGTTGATATATCCGGTTTATCATCCGGAGTATATGTAGTACAGATTATTGGTGAAGGGTCTAGTACTATAAAGAAATTGATTAAGGATTAAAGTCTGTTTCTTCATAAATTTTTATTTAATCTTAATCATAAGCCCCTCCGTAAAGGAGGGGTTCTTTTTTTATGATAAGTTGATAAATAAGATAGATATTACTCTAAAATCTTATATGTCTTATTTGTTAACTCTTTAGTATAATTTACGGAAAAACTAAATTGGCTATTTTGCCAAAACTCCTTCAGAGTCCAGTAAAGGAATTGCTACTGTATTTTCTTCAGAAATAGTATTTGCATCAAATATAAAACGGCGTTCAAAAAGTTTCCCTTCGGCGAAAAAAGTAACCAGATACTCATTTGTAAAACCTAACACATCTTCATTAATCATTTCAACTTTTGCAGTTGTCAAAGATCCCATATTACCCAGACCGTGTCGAAGTGTGGATGTTTTTCTATCATCACTATTCCCACGAGACATGATCAATACGGCTTCAATAGTATCTTCTCGATTGTTAATGAAGTACACATTCCAGTTTTGAGATAAAAAATCTTTATCCCATTCTTTTATTGCTACGATTTGAATTTTTTCACCAACGTGGAAATCAATGTCCTTTTTCATAGAATAACGTCTTCTTTCTCGTTAATCAGTACTTTTAAATTGATCTAAAAATCGGATATCGTTTTCGCTAAACATTCTAATATCCGGAATTTGATGCAATAGTAATGTGATACGGTCAATCCCCATTCCAAAAGCAAAACCCGAATACTCTGTAGCATCTATCCCACAATTTTCCAAAACATTAGGGTCTACCATTCCACAACCCATAATTTCCAGCCATCCGGTCCCTTTTGTCATTTTATAATCTGTTTCGGTTTCAAGCCCCCAATATACATCCACCTCGGCACTCGGCTCGGTAAACGGAAAATAAGAAGGGCGTAGTCTGATTTTAGACTTCCCAAACATTTCAGTAGTGAAATATTGAAGTGTTTGTTTTAAGTCGGCAAAGCTTACACCTTTATCTACATACAGTCCTTCTACCTGATGAAAAAAACAATGTGACCTGGCTGAAATTGCTTCATTACGGTATACACGCCCGGGGGATATCGTACGTATAGGTGGTTTGTTGTTTTCCATATAGCGTACCTGAACAGATGAAGTGTGTGTTCGCAGCAACACATCCGGATCGGTTTGAATAAAAAATGTATCCTGCATATCGCGTGCCGGATGATATTCAGGTAAGTTTAAAGCTGTAAAATTATGCCAGTCATCTTCTATTTCAGGGCCTTCAGATACGTTAAAGCCAATACGGGAAAAAACTTCAATGATCTTATTCTTTACAATAGATATAGGGTGGCGAGCACCTAAAAGAACAGGTTCTCCAGGACGTGAGAGGTCGCCGTAGTTACCTTCAGAGCCTTCAGAAGAATCTAAGGCAGTCTTTAGCACATTCACTTTTTCCTGAGCTACATTTTTGAGCGTATTTACAACTTGCCCAAATTCCTTTTTCTGCTCTTTAGGAACATTCTTAAACTCAGCAAAAAAATCATTTAGCAAACCTTTTTTACCCAAATACTTGATTCGGAATGTCTCTATTTCTTCCTTTTTTGTTGAAGTAAAAGCTTCAACTTCATTAATATGCTTTTTAATCTTGTCTATCATATTCAATAAAAATGCTTTGGCAGCGCAAAACTACATATTTTCTATTCAATCACTTCTTTTTCTAAGAAATACTGTACAATGGCCTCTTTCATTAAAACACTTTGTTCTCCTGCCTTTAAAGGAGGTAATTGCTCAACAATCTTATAATGTGGCCAGCCTTGTTCGTCAAAATATTCAAACTCATAATACCCAAAAGGCTCCAGTAAACGGCAAATGGCTATATGCATTAAGTTTATTTTCTCATCTTTCTTAAACTTTCTGTGTAATTGTCCTAATTCTTGAACTCCCACTAAATAAATTACAGCGTCTAAATCTAACGCTTCCCCATCGGCAAAACGATTGCTAAGTAGTGCAACTACTTGTCCCCAGCGTTGTTTTAATTGTTCGTCTCTAGCCATAATTCTTCTAGGACACAAAGATACATTTCTTGACAAACACTTTTAGTATCTTTACGCTAAATACTTTGTATAAATATGGTAGATATTGCTTTAGGAATTATTTTATTGATAGGCTTTTACGCCGGTTTTAAAAAAGGGTTTTTTGTAGCTTTAGCTTCGCTCATAGGCTTAATTGCCGGAGTATACGGAGCTTTGTATTTTTCAGATTATGCAGCAGGTTATATTTCCAATTGGTTTGATTGGGGTGAACAAACTACGCAACTCGTTGCATTTGGAGTGACCTTTTTAGGAATTATTTTTCTTGTTTCCATGGCAGGAAAACTTCTTACAAAAGTAGCAGACTTTGCCATGCTTGGAATCATCAACAAATTATTAGGAGGTGTTTTTAGCGCAATTACTTATGCTTTTATTATTAGTGTTATTTTTATGTTTATAAATGCTTCTTCAAGTATGAGTGGTTATATAATTTCTGAAGAAAAGAAAACTGAGTCTGTTTTATATGCTCCCATAGCTTCCTTAGCTCCAATTGTACTTCCGCATATCTTAAAAGAAGTAGATAAGTACGAAACTTATAAAGATGAAACTGAAGAACGGGAAAAATAATTTATAGTTCTTTTAGTTCAGATATAGGAATCCATCCGTCTTTGCCATCAGCAATAACAATACGATACCATTCATCATCTTGATCTAATATTAAGACTTTAGTGCCTTCATGGAGTACAAAAGCTGCTTCGCTTCCTAGGGTAGGTTCGCTTTTAACTTCGGTGCTTTCTGCAAAAATAATAGCGGGACGATTATTTGTGAAATCGTTATAAGTTTTAAAGGCAACTACTAATGTAAACAACAGTAGAAAAATACTTATAGCCGAACCGGTAAACAACAATCGCTTTTTTCTTTCCGAAGCTGAAAAATAGTACAATAAAAAGAGTGCCACGAACAACATTGAGAATATAGTTGATGCTAAGGCCCAGCCATCAAAAGTTAATATTCCTGAAACAGATTTGTACCATCGCTTGAAAATGGTCTCAGGAAGTGGTTCTATAGCATCTATTTTAGCATTTTCGGCAAAAGAAAGATTGTTTCGAATGTCATTGTCATTAGGCGCTAATTGTAGCGCTTTTTCATAATAGTAGATGCTTGGTCCCACATTATTTAATTTATAATGTGCATTCCCAAGATTATAATATAAAGCTGCCGAATGTTCATCGCTTTCTAAAATCTTCATCCAGGTATTCAATGCTTCCTGATATTTTTCGGCTTTATACAATTCTTTTCCTTCCTCAAACAATTTCTCATTTTGAGCAACTGCAATGATTCCAGTTAATAAGACCAGTATGAAGAATATTTTTTTCATTTTCTTTTCCGAAAAAGTTATTGTATCTGTTTATCGATAGCGGTTATCGTTTCAACCGCCTTGTTATAATCTTGTTGAATGGTCACATTGGAAGCGGGTGTATAACGGGCAAACTCACAACTTTTAAGTAAGCCTTTAAATTGATCGATATTGGTTCCTGAAACGTTTCGTTCTTCCAACAATACAGCAATACGGTCTTTGGACATTTCGGAAGTTTCGATATTTAGTTTTGCTTTCAAATAATTATGCAATGCTCTTTCCAGAGCTTCGTAAAATAAAGCCTTGTCTGTCAAATTTTTCTTTGCTTCACTCAAATATTTTTTTGCCAGACGATCTGCCTTCCTAAGTTTATTTCCCTGTATATCTGCTAATCTTTCTTTTCTTTTCTTGCCTCCTATAATGAACAGCGGGATAAGTAGTAAAGGGGCTCCTAACAGCGTCCAAAACAAAGTCGATTTGAAATACGATTCTTGAGCTACAACTTCTAAATTGCTATCCAATTTTATGTATTTGAATTGATCTTTGGAGAGTACTACTGCTTTTTTATTTCCATTATTTTCTGTAGCTGAATCATTCTCTGAACTAATCGGACCGTTTTCAACATTCAAAATAATCTCTTCTGAAGATAATGTTGAATATTTTTCGGTTTTAGGATTGAAATATGAAAAAGTAATAGGCCTAATAGGAAAGTTTCCTTTTAACTGAGGTATTACAGTATATGTCTCTTTTACTTCTCCACTCATCCCGGCTCGATTGGTACGTACATTTTCCTTACGTTCCGGTTCATACATTTCTAACGAATTGGGCAGTTTTATCCCCGGTAAATCGAATAATTTTATGTTTCCTTTTCCCGATACTTTTACACTTAGTTGTAATGCTTCATCTGCATCTAAAGTGGTTTTATTTGTAGTAACATCAAACTCAAAACTTCCTACAGCACCGGTAAAATTATCGGGGCGGCCTTCAACAGGCAGTGGTTTTACATCAATAGTTCTATTTCCGGCAGAAATTGTTTTATTAACACGTGTCATTAGTCTTCGCCCAAAAATATCCCGGCGATTCCCTTGTACATCAATAGGAACATCAAGCGTTAAAGGTTCAATATTTAATTTTCCTGTTTTTTGAGGGTACAATACTGTGGTTCGTAGCACTACATAACGATAGTCTTCTCCTTGATACTTCCCTTCATAAATCTTAAAATTTCCTTGGTTGTCAATATTCTGACTCCAAAAATCGGCATATTTTGGTGTGTCAATTTCTCTCCAGCTACTGGTAATGCTTACATTATGAGAAACGTACATTTTATAAACTACTGTAATTGCTTCATTTATATAAGGAGTGGTATTTGATATCTCTGCAACCAAGTGTACATTCTCACTTGCTACGTATTCGGCATTATTTCCGTCTTTAGGTTTGTCTACAGCAGATGTGACCTCAACCTGTATTGGGGTCGTTTTATATATCTGTCCTTCAATTTCAATGGTTGCCTGGCCAATTGTATATTTTCCTCGGGATTGAGGTGATAAAAAATAGGAATATGTTTTCGAATAACTTCGTTTTCCATTAATATATGAATTGCTAATCGCCTGGTTAGGGCCACCCACAACACGAAATCCCTGGAAATCCGGTGGGCTAAAATTATCCCCGTCATGATTCATTTCAAAATCTACACGTAAGCGTTCATTAATACCTAATCGCTTCTTGCTCAATTTAACCTCAAATTGAACCTGTGCTTGCATTAAATTACAGCTTACAATAAAAAACAGTGCATATATGAAATGTTTTAGCTTCATTAATTACCAGTCTTTATTAGATTTTATTTTAGCTCCTTTTTGTTTTTTAGCATTGATCTTATCCTGGACTTTTTTCTCTTCGTTATTCATTGCTTCCAGTAAATTCTTTATTTGTTGAGGAGATAATTGGCCTGGAGTAGGCTGCTGCTGTTGAGGCTTCTCTTTTTCACCCTCGCCGTCTTTCTCCTCATCTGGTTTTCCTTTATCTTCTTTATTCTCTCCTTCTTTATTTTCATCTTTTTCGTCTCCCTTATCTTCGTTTTCTTTTTCGTCACCTTCATCGCCTTCTTGATCTTCTCCTTTATCGTCTTTATTTTGTTGGTCTTCTTTATCCTTGTTGTCCTGATTCTCATCTTCATTTTCATTATCACCTCCACCATTTTTTTGTTCTTCTTCGAGCATCTTTTTAGCAAGTGCTAAATTGTAACGTGTTTCATCATCGGTAGGGTTATTTCGCAAAGCATTCTTATAGGCCTCAACAGCTTCTTTATATTGCTTGGAATTCATAAAAGTGTTTCCCAAATTATGAAAAGCCTTGTGTTTTTCGGGCTTATTTTTTGCTATGGAAGCTGCTTGTTTATAGCGACGCATTGCCTCAGTATTTAATTCTTTATTATAGTATGCATTACCTAAATTATATTTTCCTGTTTCATCTACCGGATTTAAGGCAATGGCCTTACGATAATCTGCTTCGGCAATAGGAAAATCATTCTCCTGCAATCTTTCTGATGCTTCATTCAGATATTCGTTTGATTCTTTAAGTAGTTTTCGTTGTTCTCTATTTTGCTGTGCCATTCCATTAAAGGAAGTAAGTAAGATGAACAATAAAAAAGTGCCCCTGCGAATTGCGAAAATCTCAGAAAATAAATTCATTGTTAAGAATACTATGTTATGCTGTCCTTTCATTAAATAGATTTAATTTTTTCAACCACGCGGTTCTTCTTTCCAGTAGTAATACATCAAGAATAAGCAAAAATAGTGCCCCTCCCAAAAACCATTGAAATTGGTCTTTGAAATCTGTAAACTGTTTTGAATCAAATTCTTTTTTATCCATTCCATTTAAAATGGCAGTTACAGTTTCAACTACTTCTTTGGTATTACTTCCATCAATATATTCTCCGTCAGCTTCAGCAGCAATTTCTTTTAAAGTTCCCTCACCTAAACGTGTAATTACTTGTTGGTTATTCTCATCGCGTTTATAGTATTGAAGCGTTCCGTTGCGTTTTATTGGAATAGGTCCTCCTTCCACTGTTCCAACGCCTATTGTAAAAATACGAATCCCTTCTTCTGCTGCTGCTTCGGCAATTTCAGTTACGTTACCTTCATGGTCCTCTCCATCACTAATAATAAACAGAACACGATTAGTTTGCTCTTCATCATTGTAATAGGTCTGTGCCATTTGTATTGCTTCGTTAATAGCAGTCCCCTGAGATGAAACCATATCGGTATTCATCCCAGATAAAAACAATTTAGCCGAAGAAAAATCGGTAGTGATAGGCACCTGCGGAAAAGAACTTCCGGCATAACCAATAATTCCAATGCGGTCCCCCGCCAGACTATTGATAATTTGTGTTACCAATTGTTTAGATTTTTCTAATCGGTTGGGAGCAATATCTTCTGCCAACATACTTTTTGAAACATCTAAAGCAAATACTACATCTACTCCTTCGCGCTTCACTGTTTCGAGCTTGGTCCCTATTTTTGGATTCACTAATGCAAAACTTAAACAGCCCATAGCCAAACAAACAACCAATATTTTTAAAATGGGTTTGAAAAGTGATTTATCCGGGCTTAATTTTTTGAGTAATTGAGCATCTGCAAACCTCCCCTGTACTTTCTTTTTCCAAAGTAATACTAATAGAAAAAGTACCACTACCAGCGGTATAGCTGCCAGCAAATAAAAATATATCGGTTCTTCTAATTGATACATATCTGTTTCCCTTTTAACAGGAATCTCATTACTTATTATTATTTATACAAAACTTCTAAAAAGAGTATACCTCAATAGTATTTCCAGCCCCAGTAATCCTAACGCAAAAAGTACCAAAGGGCGGAATTTTTCATCGTAATTTCGATACTTGAACTCTTCTATATCTGTTTTTTCCAGTTTGTTTATTTCATCATAGATCTCTCCTAATTTCGAAGTACTTGTTGCCCTAAAATATTGCCCTCCGGTTGTTTTGGCAATTTCCCTTAATAAAGCTTCATCGATCTCAACTTGTACACTTCCGTATTGAAAGCTTCCATCCGGACGAATACCAATAGGAGACTGTGCCATCCCATTAGTCCCCAATCCAATAGTATATACTTTGATTCCAAATTCCACAGCCAATTCACTGGCGATCTTTGGGTCAATAAAACCACTGTTGTTTACCCCGTCCGTTAACAAAATTATTATTTTACTCTTTGCCCGGCTCTCTTTTAATCGATTCACCGAAGTAGCCAATCCCATTCCTATGGCTGTTCCCCCTTCAATAATTGTATTGTACTTTATACTATTTAGAGACGAGAGCACGATACTTTTATCACTTGTCAAAGGAGTTTTTGTAAAACTTTCTCCCGCATATTCCACCAATCCAATTCTATCGTTAGGCCGTGCGTTAATAAATCTTGCTGCTACCGTCTTTAAAGCTTCCAGTCTGTTAGGACGTAAATCCCTCGCTAACATACTTGCCGATACATCTATTGCAATCACAATGTCTATCCCTTTTGTAGTTTTAATACGGGTGGACTCATCTACGGTACGTGGGCGAGCCATAGCAATAATAATTGCAGCTAATGCAAATAACCTAAATGCAAAGAGCAACGGTCTTAATTTTGCCAACCAATTCTTCTTTGTTTTAAATCCTTTTGTACTCGAAATTTTCAATGCTGCTGTCTGTTGCTTTCGCTTCAATAAATACCATAGAATAAGCACCGGAAGTGCTAATAACAACCAGAAAAATTGCGGATTTACAAATTCAAAATTTTCAAACATTATTTTTCTGAAACTTCAAGTTCTACTGAATTAATGATTCTTTCTTTTATTTGAAATGCATATGCATCATCTTTTTTATAATAGGTCGCTAATATTTGAAGTGATTGCCCTTTTTTAAACAATAAGATTTCATATTCCAACTTATCACTTTTTTTGGCATTGGGCGAGCCGGAGTAATCAAATTCTCCATATACTTTCTCTCCTTCAATTCCTTCTTTAGTAGAAAAAGATTCTCTTTTAACGATCATATTTAATGCTCCTTCGGCCTCTAAAGACTGCAAGAGTCTTTCAGAAACCACCTCAAAATCTAACTCGACCCCTTCTACATATGTTGACACATTTAAGAGTATATAAAATTGCCCTGAAAGGCTTCCATACTGAAACATCTCATTAGAAACTGTGGTTTGTTTGGCTTCTTCAGGTAAACTTACCTGCTTGCGCACCAGAACTTTTGGAGTTTCCAAAATAATTGCCGGAATTCCATATTCACTGCGTACCCACCTTCCATCCAGTAATTCCTTAGTTGGATGCCCTATTAAACTGTCTTTTACATAGGACCAGCCATAGGTAGCTGTTAAAACTCCTCCGGAAATAAGTAAAGCAGAAACACCTGTGATTACTCCTATTATAATTCGTTTCTTACGTTTTTTTCTTCTCTGTTGCAAAAGGTATTCTTCATTTTGAAGCAGTTCTTCTTCGGAAGGTTCTGGAATAACCTCGTGAGTCTCATTGATGATTTCTTCAATAGTGTTTCTGTCTGCTTCGGTTTGTCCTACTTCCTGCCTCATTTTTGCAAATTTTACCAAATCAGCTCGTTTCAAAATTTGGTCAAGGTGCTTAATGGTTTCAACATCAAAATCGAAATGTCCGGCATCTTTATGTAATTGCAATCGTGCGATCAACTCGTCACTTGTACTTTCCAAAGCGGCGGCATCTACCTCACGGTCCAGATAGCGCTTTACAATTTCGGTAAGTGTCGAATAATATTCTTTGGATTTATTTTCTTTCAGCAGGTCTGAATCATCCAATTCTTTTAAAGCTATGATAGCTTCTTCATAAGGAGGTAATTGCTTCTCTTCGGCTTCTTTTCTTTTTTTTCTGCGAAATAAAATATATCCCAAAACTCCCAGAATCAAAAGAATGGGCACCACCCAATATAGAAGTTTTAAAAAATCAAAAGGCGGGCTTTTTACTTCAAGTGCCGTTTTGATATCAAACATTTTCTGCTTTGTAGTATCTACCGGAACATCTCGCACTTCAATCTCAACAGAGTCTGTTACGAAAGGTTTCTCATTAATAAATACCCTCTGTGTCGGAATTGTATATGAGCCGGAATCAAATTGCGTTAAACCGTATTTTTTTATAAGACGATACTTAGCCTGTTCATAGGTTGTGTCCACTTTATACGACTCGATCACTTCCATTGGGAGAAAGGTTTGCCCTTCGGGGAACACCACCAGGTCTGTGGTATCTGCCTGTACCTGGATCGTAAACCTTAGTTCTTCTCCAATAAGAATTTGGGTTGAATCAATACCAGATGTGACTTGCGAAAAGACAAAAGACGTAAAAAAGAAAGCCCCCAGAAATATAAATCCCCGGCCTCTCTTTACTAACGATTTAGTAATTTTAAAAGATTTCTTAATATTATTTTTTCTGAATCCTGTCATTTAAAGTCTAACGTCTTTTAAAATATCCCAACAACTTTTTAACATAACTCTCATCTACACGACAGCTTAATGCTCCTGCTCCACTCTTTAAAAAGGCATCTTCAAAATAGTCAACACGCTCCCGATAGTATTTATGGTACTCATTTCTAACTCCTTTTGAAGCTGTATTTACCAAAAGTAATTCTCCTGTTTCCTCATCTTCCATTTCTACCATTCCCAAATTTGGGATCTTTTCTTCATGTTTATCATAGATACGAATCCCTGTTACATCGTGTTTTTTTGAGACAATCTTCAAGGTCTCTTTGTAATCTTCTGTAATGAAGTCTGAAAGCACAAAAACAATAGCTTTTTTCTTGATTACATTCGTTAAATATTTCAAAGCTTGAGCAACATTGGTCCTTTTACTTCTGGGTTCATATTCTATTAATTCACGAATAATCCGAAGTACGTGTGACTTTCCTTTTTTAGGTGGAATAAACAGCTCTATTTCATCTGAAAATAAGATAAGTCCTATTTTATCATTGTTCTGCATTGCAGAAAAAGCCAATGTGGCAGCAATTTCTGTTACTATTTCATTTTTGAACTGTGTATCAGTTCCGAAGAATTCTGAACCACTAATATCTGCCATTAGCATCATGGTAAGTTCTCTTTCTTCTTCAAAAACTTTTACAAAAGGCTCATTATAACGGGCAGTTACATTCCAGTCGATATTTCTAACATCATCTCCAAACTGATATTGACGTACTTCACTAAAAGTCATCCCTCGTCCTTTAAAAGTACTATGGTACTCGCCACCAAACACGTGATCGCTTAAGCGCCGTGTTTTGATCTCTATTTTTCGTACTTTTTTAAGAAGTTCTTTTGTATCCATTTCTTTAATATGCAATGGTTAGTGTTCAGCAAGCAGGAGTTATTATCATATTAGTTGGAGTTAAATTATTTAAAAAGGCTAACTACCTAACTAAATCCTGCTAACCAATTAAGGGACTTCTATCTCGTTTACAATTTTATTGATGATATCTTCGGAAGTGATATTCTCGGCTTCGGCTTCATAGGTAATACCAATTCGATGGCGCAATACATCATGTACTACAGCCCGAACATCTTCAGGAATTACATATCCACGCCTTTTAATGAATGCATAGCATTTTGATGCCATTGCTAAATTGATACTTCCACGTGGAGAAGCACCGAAACTAATTAATGGTTTAAGATCTGCAAGGCGATAATTTTCCGGGGTTCGTGTAGCGAAGATGATATCGAGAATGTATTTTTCAATTTTTTCGTCCATATACACTTCCCGAACTGTAGCTTGTGCTCTTTTTATCTGATCTAAAGTAACTACAGGATTTATGGTTTCAAATCCCTCCTTTAAATTTTGACGAATAATAAGCTGTTCCTCGTTAATTTGCGGATATTTAATAACTGTTTTAAGCATAAAACGGTCTACCTGTGCTTCAGGTAATGGATAAGTTCCTTCCTGTTCTATTGGATTTTGAGTGGCCATGACCAAAAAGGGTTTATCCAAAGTGAAGGTAGTTTCTCCAATGGTTACTTGTTTTTCCTGCATTGCTTCCAGTAGTGCCGATTGTACTTTAGCAGGAGCACGGTTGATCTCATCGGCCAATACAAAGTTAGCAAAGATGGGGCCCTTTTTAATACTGAAATCGTTCAGCTTCATATTATAAATAAGCGTTCCCACAACATCTGCCGGTAATAGGTCCGGAGTAAATTGAATCCGGCTAAAATCTCCGTGAACTGCTTTAGACAATGAATTAATAGCTAATGTTTTTGCCAAACCGGGAACTCCTTCCAACAAAATATGGCCTTGTCCAAGAAGCCCAATTAGCAATCGCTCCACCATGTGTTTTTGTCCAACAATTACTTTATTAATTTCTAATGAAAGAATGTCGACAAAAGCACTTTCTTTTTCAATTTTTTCATTTAATTCACCAATATCCAAGGTGATTTTTGTTTCTTCCATGTTTTAGATTCTTTACAAGTAAACGTTTTGTTAGTAACGACGACGCAAATTGGAGATTTATACTGAAAACTCCTGTTAACAATTGGTTAAAAATTATACAAAAATAAGGACGTCTAAGATGTTTTAATGTCGCTTGTTTTTCTATTTTTAAAGAGGAGGTAAATTTATTTTATTTCAGAAAAAAAACAATAAAAATGATTCAAAAAACTGCATTAATTACCGGAGCAACTTCGGGAATAGGCAGATCAACTGCACGGCTTTTTGCTAAAAATGGAATTCGGCTCATTCTTTGCGGAAGAAGACAGGAAAGGTTAGACGATATTAGATTGGAATTACAAAGCTTTACAGAAATCCACACCCTAAATTTTGATGTACGCGACAAGGCTATGGTCTTTGAATTACTTCAAAACGTACCTGAAGAATTTTCTAAAATTGATATCCTTATCAATAACGCAGGTAATGCACATGGTCTTGACACCATACAGGATGGGAGTATCGAAGATTGGGATACTATGCTTGACATCAATGTAAAAGGGCTATTGTATGTTAGCAAAGCAATTCTCCCGAATATGATAAAAAGAAAAGCCGGACACATCATCAATATAGGTTCCACTGCCGGAAAAGAAGTTTATCCTAAAGGAAATGTATACTGTGCCAGTAAGCATGCAGTCGATGCTATTAATCAAGGCATGCGTCTTGACCTCAACGGTAAAGGAATTAAAGTAAGTGCCATAAATCCTGGATTGGTCGAAACTGAATTCAGTGATGTCCGATTTAAAGGAGATAGTGAACGTGCTGCTAAAGTATACCAAGGCTTTACTCCGCTAAAACCTGAAGATATTGCAGACATTATTTGGTTTGCAGTAACCCGCCCACCACACGTTACAATAGCAGATCTAACGGTAATGTGCTTGGATCAGGCAAGCAGTACAATTGTCAATAGGCATTAATAAATAGTATATTTTGATTAACAAGCGCCTTCTTATTAAAAACCTCTTAGCTCATAATGATGAGAGTAGTTTTTATGATAAAAAGCGAAGAATCGATCTTGGCCACAAAGAAGGAAAAGCAAAATTTCTAAAACATGTTTGCGCACTAAGTAATAGTAATCCAAATAACAACTCTTACATTGTGATTGGAGTCGAAGATGAAACCAATGAGATTCGGGGGGTGGATTTTTTTGACGATAGCAAGATTCAAAACCTTATGAATGCTTATCTCACCTATCCTCCTTTGATCATGTATGAAAATGTAGCATTTCCACATTTGCCGGAGGATAAAGTAGTAGGTTTAGTGACCATTCGCCCCAATGGAAAAATTACATCACTACGAAAGAATATTTGGAAATACTGGGGCGGTTCCATTTTTTTACGAGATGGCAGTATCTCTATGCCTAAGGACTTCGATATCGTGATCGAGGATGTGAATTCAGAAATTGTTCAGGCCATTGAAAACAAAGCAAAAAACAATATTGAACTTACATTGGATGGGGTCATTGATTTTATTAATAACCGGCACAACGACCTGGAAGCTGATTATAAAGTCTTTAAAGAATTGTTTGTGGTATGTTGGGCCGGACATACAAAAAATGTAAAAGGAGAAACTTATTATTCTCGTGTGGATATTGAACTTATTAATGAACAGGTTCGTTTGTTTTACTCTGCTCTGGACGAAGTAAGTATTTCTTATTCTGAAGACGAGTTCAAAATTATTGAATATGTTCATTTAGGGTTAAATAATCAATTTAAATACTACCCGCTGGAAGAACTTACCATTACCTTTCGGGAAAACGGGTCACATCAGATTGATTCCAAACTAATTTTTGAGCCTCCAAAATTCAATAAAAAAACATTACACCATATTTACAACGCCAATAATGCTTTAATTGAAAAGCTGAAGAAAAAAGTTCCCCTAACTCCAGCTGAAGAAAAGGACCTCATCAATTTACCGGCTACCTATCTTGTTTGTTACCTGAATGATTTTAGCAATGCAAGAGAAAAATTGTACGAGGCAAAAGATTTTTTGAAACAAACTAACGGAAATGTATACCAATCGTTTAAAGAATCTGTAAGGATTCTTCGGAAAGTGAAGTACAATTAATTGCTTCTCAAAGAATTTTTATAACTTTAAACTTCAACACTTTTAAACCTGAAACCTATGGGCATCTTTGATCAAATAAAAGAAAAATTAAGTCACGAATTTATAGATATTATTGAGTGGCTGGACTATACAGACGATACTATATGTCATCGATTTGAACGTTACCAAAATGAAATTAAAAACAATGCCAAGCTCATAGTTCGAGAAGGACAAACAGCCGTCTTTATAAATGAAGGGCAGCTGGCAGATGTCTTTGAACCTGGAACTTATACATTAAACACACAAAATCTTCCAATACTTACTACTCTAAAAGGGTGGAAGTATGGTTTTAACAGCCCTTTTAAAGCAGAGGTCTACTTTGTAAACACACATTTATTCACCGATGAAAAATGGGGTACTAAAAACCCAATTACATTAAACGATGAGCGTTTTGGGTTAGTAGAGATCCGTGCCTTTGGAACCTATGCTTTTAAAATCAATGATGCAGGAAAATTTATTATAGATATTGTAGGAACCGATAATAATTTTACCAATTTTGAGATCAACGAACACCTTAAAAGTTTGATTGCCACTCGTTTTACAGATACGGTTGGGGAAGCCAATCTACCTATTGAACTATACGCTGCAAATACTACCGAACTTTCGGAAACATGCCGGGAAGTGATGCAACCGGAATTTGGAAGTGTAGGTATTTCTCTTGAAAAATTCTTTATTGAAAATGTTTCCATGCCGGAAGATCTTAAAAAAGAGATCTTTGAATACAGCCGTATTGACAAATTAGACCTGGACAAGTTAACAAAATTCAAAACTGCAAAAGCCATTGAAGCTGCGGCTACTAACGAAGGTGGAACTGCCGGTGCCGGAATGGGAATGGGAATGGGTTTTGTTCTTGCTCAACAAATGGGTGGAATGATGCAACCACAAATGGGAGGGCAACAACAGACCCCCATGCAACAAACTGGTGCAATGCCTCCTCCTATGCCTGTTGCGGTACAATACTTTTATGCGGCAAACGGACAACAAGCCGGTCCCGTAACTTTTGAGCAGCTTAAGGCCCTGTTTGCTAACCGAACAGTAAATAAAGATACCCTTGTCTGGAAACAGGGAATGCAAAATTGGATGGCCTTAAACGAAATAGAAGAGTTAAAAGCTTTTTTAGGAGGTAGTACCCCACCACCCTTACCAGGGCAGTAATGAATTTCCATCTCAAAAAAAGGACGCCTCTTTTCTTTTAAAGAAACTATGCAAGAGACCACTCCACAAGAATCTGAACTTAAAAAACCCTGCATTAATTGTGGTGCAGAGTTATTGTATGCTCCTGGCACTACCGAATTGAAGTGCGAATACTGTAGTTACACCCAGGAAATTACTCCTTCAGAAAATGGTTTTGAAGAGTTAGAGCTAAAGCCCTATTTAGATGAATTAGGTTCGCAGTCACATAGTGAAGAGATTACCATGTTGCACTGTAAAAACTGTGGTGCTCATCAACATATTGAGGAACATTACAAATCTTTACACTGCGTCTATTGCAGTATGCCGCTTATTGTGGAAGATATGTATAAAGAGGACTGGATATTTCCGGGTGCTGTGTTACCCTTTCAGCTAGATCAAAAAAAAGCACATGAAATTTTTCAGAAGTGGGTTAGCGGACTATGGTTTGCTCCAAATAACTTAAAAAAAGCGGCTATAGACCCACAAAACACAAAAGGATTGTATTTACCTTTTTGGACATTCGATGCTCAGTTATTTGCAGCCTATACGGGCCAGCGTGGAGATTACTATTATGTGAGTGTACCTTATACCACAACCGTTAACGGCAAGACGGTTACTCGCACCCGACAAGAACGTCGTACCCGTTGGTCCCCTGCATCAGGCACAATTAATGGTTTTGTAGACGATACCCTGATCAAAGCATCTAAACAGCGATCTGGAGTGATCCCATCTAAAATTGCCCGGTGGGACCTAAAAAAATTACAGCCTTTTGATAGCAGCTATCTCGCAGGTTTTGTAACCGAAAAATACACGATTCCTCTTAAAGAAGGTCATTTGAAATCTAACAAAGAAGCTCGAAAAATAGCAGACCGTTGGGCACGAAGAGATATTGGAGGAGATACACAAAGGATTACTTCAATTACTATGAACCTAAGTAACGAAACCTTTAAGCACATTTTACTTCCGGTGTATGTAAGTGCTTATCGTTTTAAAGGAAAGCGCTATAATTTTTTTGTAAATGGGCAGTCAGGAGCACTCTCCGGGCAACGACCCTATTCATTCTGGAAAATATTTTTCCTTGTGGTATTTATTATTGCAATACTTAGTACTATAGTTTTACTTTTACAATAATGAGCGCATTTGTTATAGGAGACATTCACGGCGGCCTTCGCGCTTTAGAGCAAGTATTAGGATATTTGAAAATTACTTCGGGGGATCGCTTTATTTTTGTTGGTGATTATGTAGATGGCTGGAGTGAGTCTGCTGAAACAATTTCATTTTTAATTCATTTTTCTGAAAAATATGACTGCGTCTTTTTGCGTGGGAATCACGATGAACTACTCTATAATTTTCTGAAGTATGATGACAATAACCCCATGTGGTTACAACATGGAGGGGAATCCAGCAAAGTAAGTTATTCAAAACTTTCTGAACAAGAGAAGAAATCGCATATTTTGTTTCTGGAGAGTCTTCATAATTATTACATCGATGATGAAAATCGCTTGTTCTTGCATGCAGGTTTTACTAATATGCACGGTCCTCAATATGAATATTATCCTAACTTGGTGTATTGGGATCGTACGCTATGGGAAATGGTGTGTACTATGGATCATACGGTATCTAAAGAAGGCGATAAATATCCTAAGCGCCTCAAGCTATTTAACGAAATTTATATTGGACATACGCCCGTTACCCGAATTGGGCATACAAAACCTGTGAATTTTGCAAATGTCTGGAATATAGATACCGGTGCTGCATTTAAAGGCCCTCTTTCTGTTATGGACATTGATACAAAACAGGTTTGGCAAAGCGATGAAGTCTGGCAGTTATATCCTGATGAAAAAGGGAGAAACTAATTTGTTTGCAAAAAGAGGACATAAAAAAACCGCTTCAGTTGAAGCGGTTTTTAAGATTTATTTTAATACTATAGATCAAATTTAATTCCTTGTGCCAGAGGCAACTCTGTTGTATAATTGATCGTGTTAGTCTGGCGGCGCATATACACTTTCCATGCATCACTTCCACTCTCTCGGCCACCTCCGGTATCTTTCTCACCACCAAAAGCACCACCAATTTCTGCTCCGGAAGTTCCAATATTTACATTAGCAATCCCACAGTCACTACCTGCAACAGATAAAAATCGTTCTGCTTCACGTAAATTATTGGTCATAATAGCTGATGATAATCCTTGTGTAACTCCGTTTTGAATGTCCAAAGCATTTTCTACACCTCCACTGTATTTCAACAAATACAATACAGGTGCAAAGGTTTCATGCTGAACTATTTCAAAGTTATTGTTTGCTTCAGCTATTGCAGGTTTTACATAACATCCGCTTTCATATCCTTCTCCTTCTAAAACACCACCTTCAACAATTATGTTTCCTCCTTCTTCCACTACTTTTTCCAAAGCATTTTGATACATTCTTACGGCATCTTTGTCAATAAGAGGTCCTACATGATTGTTCTCATCTAAAGGATTTCCTATTCGTAATTGTTCATAAGCAGCAACTACGGCATCTTTTACTTTATCGTAAATGCTTTCATGGATAATAAGACGTCGTGTTGATGTACATCGTTGTCCGGCTGTCCCTACGGCACCAAATACGGCCCCTATCACAGTCATTTTAATATCGGCGTCCGGAGTTACAATGATAGCATTGTTTCCTCCTAATTCCAGTAAAGATTTTCCAAGGCGTTCTCCAACGGTTCTACCAACAATTTTTCCCATTCGGGTGGATCCTGTGGCAGAAATCAAAGGAATCCGTTTATCTGTGGTCATGTATTCTCCTACTTTATAATCTCCATTTACCAAACAAGAGATTCCTTCCGGTAAATTGTTTTCAGCAAATACTTTTGCAGCGATTTTTTGACAAGCCACTCCGCATAAAGGGGCTTTTTCAGAAGGTTTCCAAACACATACATCTCCACAAATCCAGGCTAAAGCTGTGTTCCATGCCCAAACAGCTACCGGAAAGTTAAAAGCAGAAATTATTCCAACAATCCCCAGTGGGTGGTATTGCTCATACATGCGGTGTCCGGGGCGTTCAGAATGCATGGTAAGTCCGTGTAATTGTCTTGAAAGTCCTACGGCAAAATCACATATGTCTATCATTTCCTGGACTTCACCCAGTCCTTCCTGATAACTTTTCCCCATTTCATAGGAAACTAATTTTCCAAGAGGTTCTTTTAACCTTCTAAGTTCTTCTCCAAATTGGCGCACTACTTCCCCACGCTGTGGAGCAGGTATTACACGCCAGCTCTTAAAAGCTTCGGCGGCTTTCTCTATTACTTTTTCGTAATCTTCTTTAGTAGTAGTGGTTACTTTTCCAATTAATTTTCCGTCTACGGGAGAATATGAAGCTATTTCTTCTCCATTGGAAAACCAGTTGCTTCCTGTGGATGTACCTTTATTGGTTTCTTTGATCCCAAGTTGTTCCAGTGCTTCTTCTATCCCAAAAGATGTTGCTACAGTTGACATAAATATAATGAGTTTTTATTCGCAAATTATTGAGGTGCGAAGGTACACAATAGTAAGAAGATTTTGAAATGAATATGAAGGTCTTTCAGAATAAAAATCAATCTGCTGTAAATCGGGGGTCTGTCTCCATAACTGTCCCGCAATTACTACAGGTACGAAGTTCTTCACTCCCGTAAAATTTTTCAAAATGTTTAAAGAAATCTGTCTCTACATCTTGCAATGTAAAATAAACTTCATGTAATTTTGTATTGCAGTTATCACAAAACCATAAAAGGCCGTCTTTACCTTCCAGATCATTTCTTTTACGTTCTACCACTAATCCAATGGAATTCTCTCCCCTGGCCGGTGAATGAGGAACCTTGGCCGGGTGCAGATACATATCACCGGGACCTAACTTCATAGTGCGTTTTTGCCCTTCATCTTGTACATGAACTTCTATTTCACCTTCAAGTTGGTAGAATAATTCTTCTGTTTCATTATAATGATAGTCCTTACGGGCATTAGGGCCCCCAACAATCATCACAATATAATCGCCTGCTTCTTTGTAGAGGTTCTTGTTTCCTACCGGGGGTTTAAGCAGTTCCCGGTTTTCATCAACCCATTTATTTAAATTGAAAGGTTCTTGAATAGCCATTACCGTATTTTTATTGTTTGCATAAAAATACGGTAAAAGCTTTAAAAGAAAAAGAGATGAGTAATTTTACTTTCTATAGAAAAGTTGTGTAAAATAATATTTTCCTTCAGAAGATTTCATAATTCCAAAACCGGAATGTGTGTAATCGCCTTCAATGATTTCTCTGTGGCCTTCACTATTTAACCAAGCCGTAACAACTGCTTCGGAAGTAGTATAACCAAATGCAACATTTTCACCAACAACTTTTGCTCCTCTTTGTTTTAAGGCTTTAGAGCGAATACTAAAATTATCATGGTTGATCTTTTCAATGTCGATCATATATTGGGTATGATCAACTGCATAAGCAGATGCGTATTGCTGATCTTTAATAATTTCTGAAAGACCCATTGACACTCGGTGTTCATTAATAAGAACAAGTATCTCATCAGCTATTTTCCAGTCGGTTTCCTGAGCAAGGTTAAGATCTATAGAATAATTAACTTCTTCTGAAGCAACACCTTCGTCTTTTTGACAAGATGTAACAAGGCACATAAATACCATAGCCAGTAGGCTAGTTTTTAGTAGGTTCATAATACGGGGGGCATCAAATTTGGGGCATGATGCTGAGTCAAATATAATAAATATTCTTACAAAAAATGCTTTTAATCGAATATTTATTGCTTTTAATCGATTATATAGCAAGTATTAGTCTTAATTTCCTACAATAAAAACCTTGATAACCTATAGAAAAACAGGAGATTTTGGGCTATATTAGTATGCTAATAAAAAAATATGAATAAAATTAAATTTTTAACGCTTTTCATCGGATTTTTTGTGCTTTTTAGCTGTAAAAATGATTCTAAATCATCGGAAAAGACTTACAAAAAAGACAATATTGTTAAAAACAAAGGTGAAAATTTTGGTATTGTCATTCATGGTGGGGCTGGCACTATCTTAAAAGAAAATATGAGTGATTCTTTAGAAATTGCATACAAAGCAAAATTAGAAGAAGCCATAAGAGTAGGTCATGAAATTTTAAAAAATGGGGGCACTGCTATGGAAGCAGTTACAAGAACCATTAATATAATGGAAGACTCGCCGCTATTTAATGCCGGCAAAGGCGCTGTATTTACTCATGAAGAGACAAATGAACTGGATGCTTCTGTAATGGACGGCGCTACTTTAAATGCAGGTGCTGTAGCAGGAGTGACTCGTGTTAAAAATCCTATCGACCTTGCTTTAGCAGTAATGAATGATTCGCCTCATGTGATGTTAAGTGGTAAAGGAGCCGAAACCTTTGCCGAAGAAAAAGGTTTTCAATTGATCGACCCTTCTTATTTCTATACTGAAAATCGTTTTAGATCATTACAACGTATAAAAGAAAAAGAAAAAACAGAATTGGATCACAATGGCAAAACAGCATTTGCAGATCCTTTTATTAAGGCATCGAAATTTGGAACTGTAGGTTGTGCCGCTCTTGACAAAAACGGAAACCTGGCAGCAGGAACATCTACAGGGGGAATGACCAATAAACGTTGGAATCGTATTGGTGACTCGCCAATTATTGGTGCAGGAACCTATGCAAATAATGCAACCTGTGCCGTATCTTCTACAGGTTGGGGCGAATATTTTATTCGGGCTATGGTCGCTCACGATATTTCTGCATTAATGGAATACAAAGGACTTTCTTTGCAAGAAGCAGCCAGTGAAGTGATCCAGAAAAAAGTTCCTGCATTAGGAGGTGACGGAGGCGTTGTTTCCATAGACAAAGACGGAAATGTTGCTATGGAATTCAATACTGCAGGGATGTATCGTGCACATATGAATGCAGAAGGGAAACTATTCATTGGAATTTATAAATAAAGAATACTATTGAAAACACCTTATTACGCCGTTATTTTTACCAATATGCAAACCGAAGATACCAACGGTTATGCAGAAATGGCTGAACGTATGGAACAGCTTGCAAAACAGCAACCTGGATACTTGGGGTTTGAACATGCCAGAAGCGACCTTGCAATTACTATTAGTTATTGGGAAAGCCTGGAGGCAATAAAGAACTGGAAAGCAAATCTGGATCATTTAGAAGCCCAAAAATTGGGAAAAGAACGTTGGTATCAATGGTATAAGACCCGTATTTGTAAAGTAGAACGCGAGTATGAATTTTCAAAAGAATAGTTTTTAGTAAAATACTTTTAACTTCAGCCTTTTTGTTAAACTCTTCATAAATGTTAAAATTTAATATACGAAGCAGATTCCATTCCCGTTGAAAGAAAACCACTTCCCCCTAAAAGACAGAAAAGTTACTCTTTTATTGCCTCTTTGTTGAGGTTTTAATCCTGACTTTGCTATTGCTTTACAATACTTTTACTGTACTTTTAATAATGTTTTAAAACCATCATTCATGAAAAATCTGCATCGCTTATTCGCTTTTGCCATAGTAATAATTCTTTCCTCTTGTGGCGGCAAAAATGATCCTTCAGAAACCGATAATCTTTTTAAGTTTAAGGAATATATAAGTTACAATACCTACGGAAATCAATCTATTGCAAGTCCCATTCGTATTGAGCTTTCACAGTATTTAGATGAATTTGACATCACTCAGGAACTTCCTTCAGAATATTTAAAAATAAATCCAAAAACGAAAGGAAAACTTATAATAGAAAACGGAAGCACCTTACTATTTCAACCTACAGAGTATCTAAAGCCTGATACCGAATATACTGTTACTGTCAGGTTGAGTGAGCTGTATGAGGATATTGAAAAAGAGTTTAAAAATTACACTTTCAGTTTCAAGACCATTACGCCAAACTTTAAAATAGATCTGGACAATTTACAGTCCTACAGCAAAAAATGGCAATATGTAAATGGAACATTGGAAGCTTCAGATCTAATTTCATTGGAAAAAGCAAAACAGTTGGTTTCAGTAAAACAAAACAAGGAAAAGCTAAAAGTTAAATGGGCTGCAGAAGGCGGTTATGCCCGTTTTTTTAATTTCACAATTGACAGTATTCAAAGAAAAACAGACGATTCGGAAATCGAAATAAGTTGGGATGGAAAAGCTATTAACAGTGATACAAAAGGAACTAATAATTTTGCTATTCCCGGACAGAACAATTTTACAGTTGTAGACGTAAAAAGCTCCCTTTCCCCTCAAGCTTCTCTTTCCGTTAATTTTTCTGATCCAATAAAAGAAAATCAGAATTTTGCAGGATTGGTGGCTATCGAAAATACTGCCAATCTCCGTTTTGAAGTAGATGGAAATGTCTTGCATGTTTACCCTCCTAATCGTGTCACAGGAAATGTTCGTGTCACCATTTTTAATGGAATTAAAAACACCGAAAATTTTGGGTTGAAAAAGGAGTTTTCCGAACTTGTATCTTTTGAACAGCTGAAACCAGCCATAAAGCTTATCTCCAGTGGGACTATTTTACCTAATGCAACTTCCACACCTCTTTACTTTGAAGCAGTAAATCTTTCAGCCGTAGATATTCGGGTCGTAAAGATCTTTGAAGACAATATGCTTCAGTTTTTACAATCTTCAAACCTCAACAACCCCAATTATTATGATATTCGGAAAGTAGGGCGAAGAGTTGTCAAGAAAACCATTGACCTCCAGGGAAATAGCATTGGTGATAATGGATTGTGGAAAGCATACGCGATTAATCTTTCAGAATTTTTCAATGCAGACCCCGGAGCATTATACCGGATTGAGATTAGTTTCAAAAAAGAATACAGTAATTATGATTGTGATGTTGTAAATACAGAAGTTTCACAAGATGGCGATGAATATTACGAAGACGAATACTATTATGAGGAAGATTACGGTGATATCGAAATGGGAGATGAAGATGAAAAAGAAGAGCGTTATTGGGATAATGAATTATACCGCTGGCGAAATTATACGTATAATTGGCAGCAACGGGATAATCCATGCCATGAAGCATACTATAATGAAGATCGTGTTATTAGCACAAATATTTTAGGAAGCGATCTGGGGCTAATTTTAAAAAAGGGAAGCAATCGCACCTATCATTTTGCCGCAAATAACCTACTCACCACTGAACCTGAAAACGGTGTAAAAATTAAACTTTTCAATTATCAGCAACAACTCATAGGAACGATAACAACAGAGGTTGACGGACTCACTATTTATGATAGTGACAAAACTGCTGCTTTTGCTATAGCACAAAAAGGAAACAACTATGCCTATGCAAAACTGGAAGATGGGAATGCGTTATCACTTAGTAATTTTGACGTTTCAGGGCAACAATTACAAAAAGGATTAAAAGGATTTTTGTATACGGAAAGAGGTGTACATCGCCCCGGAGACCCTATTCATTTAACTTTTGTACTTAATGACCTGGCGAATCCGTTGCCAAAAAACCACCCTGTAAAACTGGAAGTAACAGATGCCAGAGGGAAATTAGTCCTGCGAAATGTTGTAAATACCGGAGTGAATGGATTTTATTATTTCCCTGTTAAAACAGAAGCTTCTGCACCCACCGGAAATTGGAATGCAACAGTAACTGTAGGGGGGGTGCAATTCAATAAAAGTTTAAAAGTTGCTACCATTAAGCCCAACCGCCTTAAAATAAAACTTGATTTTGAAGATGAAACGCTTGATGCCAGTAAACCCGTAAAAGGTACAGTTACCGGTCTTTGGCTCCACGGAGCTCCTGCCCGTAATCTAAAAGTTGAAATGAGTGCCACGTTAAGAGCGACAAGCACTGCATTCGACAAGTTTAAAAAATACAATTTCAATGACCCTATTAGAACTTTCGATGAAGTTGAAATTCCTGTAGCAGACACAAAATTATCTGCAGAAGGAATCGCTTCTTTTTCTGAAAATTTTGAGATCAGTAATAAAGCTCCAGGGATGTTAAAAGCCACTTTTTTAACTAAAATGTTTGAAGGTGGGGGTGATTTTTCAATAGATGTTTTTTCAAAAAATTTAGCCCCTTATAGTCATTTTGTAGGCTTACGATCTCCCGAAGCACATCGGTACGGCTCTTATTTTACAGATGAAAATACTGTTTTTGATATTGCTTCTGTAGATGCCCAGGGAAAGGCTAGTGGACATAGAGAAATTGAAGTAAAGGTCTTTAGAATAGAATGGCGTTGGTGGTGGAACAGAAGCCGAGACAATCTTTCTCGCTACGAAAGCTCCAGTATACATCGCCCGGTAAAAGAATTTAAACTTACAACCAATGGCAATGGAAAGGCAAACTTCACACTCAACATTCCTGAAGATGATGGTGGTCGTTACCTCATTAGGGTGATCGATACACAATCAGGTCATGCTACCGGGCGCATCACTTATTTTTATAGAAATTGGTGGAAAGCACCTGTGGATGGCGATTCTGAAAGCTCAAAAATGTTAGTCTTCTCAGCAAACAAAGAGAAGTATACTGTAGGAGAAGAAGCGACAATTACATTTCCTTCCGGTAGTAAAGGACGTGCATTACTGAGCGTTGAAAATGGTACTGAAGTATTATCCACATATTGGATTGAAACCAATAAAGGAGAGACAAAAACAACGGTAAAGATTACAAAAGAAATGGCGCCCAATGTGTACGTAAACATTTCGCTGTTACAACCTCACGAACAAACTAAAAATGACCTTCCTATCAGATTGTATGGAGTAATTCCAATTTTAGTTGAAGACCCTGCAACAGTATTACATCCAAAATTAGAGATGCCGGAAGTTTTAAAGCCAGAAGAAAGGTTTGTCGTAAAAGTTTCAGAAAAGGACAACAAACCAATGACCTATACTATTGCAATGGTAGATGAAGGCTTGCTTGACCTTACGCGTTTCGTTACACCAAAAATTCACGAAGCATTTTATACCCGTGAAGCTTTAGGAGTTAAGACATTCGATGTTTACGATTATGTTATTGGTGCTTACTCCGGAAGTGTAAATAATATTTATGCCATTGGTGGTGGCGATGAAGCTGCAGGAGCTAAAAACCGAAAAGCGGATCGTTTTAAGCCTGTAGTAAAGTATTTAGGCCCTTTTGAATTGAAAAATGGTGAAAAAGCATCTCATGAGATTACCATGCCTAATTATATTGGTTCCGTTCGTACTATGGTGATTGCCGGAGAAAACCCTAAAGGCTCTTATGGAAAAACAGAAAAAACAACTCCGGTTCGGAAACCATTAATGGTGTTGGCCTCTCTGCCGCGTAAATTGTCTCCAGGCGAAAAAGTTACACTTCCCGTGACTGTATTTGCAATGGAGCAAAAAGTGAAAAACGCAGTTGTTTCTGTAAAGGTAAGTAATGCTCTGAGGCCTGTTAATGGAGTAACAAAAAATATTTCTTTTTCCGAGCCCGGTGAACAAATTGTCAATTTTGAATTTGAAGTGCTTCCGGCTAAAACATTGCAGACTATTGAAGTGGTTGCTTCCGGAAGTGGTGAAACTGCAAGTTACAAAGTAGAAATTGATGTGGAAAACCCAAATCCGATTTCTCAAAAAACTGTTCAGTATACGCTTTCAGAAAATGGAAAAGAGACAATCGATTTTGAAACGTTTGGTGTATCCGGAAGTAACGGTGCCCTATTAGAATTTTCCACCTTACCTCCTATGAATTTTGGAAAACGTCTGGAATATTTAATACGGTATCCACATGGTTGTGTAGAACAAACTACTTCTGCAGCATTTCCACAGTTATTTCTAGCCGATGTATTCGACATTACATTCGATAAGAAAAAAGAAATGCAAAAGAACATTGAAGCTGCAATTAAAAAACTAGGATCATTTCAGAATGGCAGTGGTGGTTTAAGCTATTGGCCGGGCGAAAGCGAATCTAACCAATGGAGTACTAACTACGTTGGGCATTTTATGTTAGAAGCCAAGCAAAAAGGGTATGCTTTACCAATTACTTTTATGAGCAATTGGTTAAGGTATCAACAAAATGCGGCACGCCAATGGAGAAATAGTAATACACGATACAATTCTAGCCTAATACAGGCGTACCGATTGTATACCTTAGCGTTATCCGGACAACCGGAACTTGCGGCAATGAATCGTCTGCGTGAATCCAAACATATGAGTAATGATGCCAAATGGCGTTTGGCAGCTGCTTATGCGCTTGCCGGTAAAAAGAATGTTGCAATGCAGATTGTACAAACAGCAAATATCGATTTTCAACCTCAGCGATATGATTATTATACCTATGGATCTCCTTTTAGAAATAAAGCTATGGCGCTGGAAACCATGGTGGCATTAGAAGATCCTAAACAACGTGAAGTAGCTATTTCTTTAGCAAAAGCACTATCATCGCAGCGATGGTATAGCACACAAGAAACCGCGTATGGATTAATGGCCATGGCAAAGATGGTCAACAAGAATGGTGGAAAAGCGATGGAGCTTTCGTTTACTCAAAACGGAAAAGTAACAACGGTGAAAACAGATCGTGCTATTGCACAGCGTGAAATTGGAATTTCGATGGGGAAAAATGCTGTGACGGTAACCAATAGTAAAGGAAATGTGGTATATGTTACTTTGGTTCAAAAAGGAAAATTACCATTAGGTAAGGAACTTACCGAGCAACGTAATATTACTGTAAAGTCACAATATTTAGATGGAGAAGGCAATCCGTTAGCTATTTCAAAATTGCGCCAGGGTACTGAAATTACTACCAAAGTAGTAGTTACAAATACTTCCGGTGATTATATTGATAATGTGGCCCTATCACAAATCTTTCCGAGTGGGTGGGAGATTGTAAATACCAGTTTTACTGAATTAAGTGGAGGTGCAAAAGGCAATGCGCGCTATACTGACATTCGTGATGACAGAGTAAATTTCTATTTTGATCTTAGTTCAAAAAAATCAAAAACCTTTACGGTAAAATTAAATGCTTCTTATTTAGGCAATTATTATTTGCCGGGTGCTCAAGTTGAAGCAATGTATGATAATGCATATTATGCCCGTAATAAAGGACAATGGATCGAGGTAGAACAATAATAACTGTCATTCAGAGCGAAGCGAAGAATCTTTTTAACAAATTGACATCTTTCGGTTTATTCTGAATGACAAAACAAGTAGCTTTTGAATAATAGCAGGCAACATATCATTTCCAAAATCAGGAAGCACAAGGTTAAGCTAATTTTGTTTTCTTTGGTATTTGTTCTATGGCTATTTTCTCTTCCCTCACCATTATTTGACGCTCCTACAGCTACTGTAGTAGAAAGTCGCGAAGGGTTTATGTTAGGTGCCCGTATAGCAGATGACGGTCAATGGCGTTTCCCAAAAATGGATTCGGTCCCAATGCGGTTTGAACAGTCCATTCTATTGTTTGAAGACGAATACTTTTACAGGCATCCGGGGTTTAATCCGGTTTCAATCGGTAAAGCCCTTTGGCAAAACCTTACAACAAATAAACGCCGTGGAGGCAGTACACTTACCCAGCAGGTAATTCGTCTTTCCAGAAAAAACAAACAACGAAGCTATGTAGAAAAGTTGGTTGAAATTTTTCAGGCTACACGTTTAGAAGCAACATATTCAAAAAAAGAGATACTAAACCTGTATGCATCTTATGCTCCATTTGGTGGAAATGTAGTAGGCCTTGAAACTGCTTCATGGCGATACTTTGGGATTCCTTCTGAAGATTTAAGCTGGGGACAATCAGCCGCTCTTGCAGTATTGCCTAATGCCCCTTCATTAATATTTCCGGGGAAAAATGAAGCCATTTTAAAAGAAAAGCGTGACCGTTTGTTGTTAAAATTGTTTCAGAAAGAAATCATTGACCAAACTACATACCAATTGGCTTTGGACGAAAAGCTTCCCGGCAAACCATTTGCACTTCCGGAAATTGCACCACATTTAACAGAAAAGGTCCGAAAAGAACATCGTGGAAAACGAATACAGTCTACAGTGGATTATTCTCTTCAACAGAAAATAAATCGAATTACAGGAGAGCATCATTACAAATTAGCTCAAAATCAAATAAATAATCTTGCTGTTCTTATTTTAGATGTCAATACCCGTGAAGTATTGGCATATGTGGGCAACGCTCCTACAACAAATGAGAATAACAATTATGTAGACATCATTGATAAATCCAGAAGTACCGGAAGTGTTCTAAAACCTTTTTTATATGCTTCAATGCTAGACAGTGGTGAGTTGCTCCCCAATACATTAGTGGCTGATGTCCCTACTACAGTTAACGGATATAGCCCGGAAAACTTTGATAAGAAATTCAACGGAGCAATTTCTGCCAGTGTCGCATTATCCCGGTCATTAAATGTTCCTGCTGTGAGAATGCTACGAAAATATGGCTTACAACGGTTTCATAAAAGATTAGAAGAATTAAACTTTAGAGGAATTGATCATCCGGCAGATTATTACGGGTTGTCACTTATTCTGGGAGGTGCTGAAAGTTCTCTTTGGGATATTACCAACGCTTATGCAGGGATGGCTTCCACTTTAAATTATTTTAATCGTTCTTCAAGTGAATATCAAAGCCACGAATTTGTAAATCCTGTTTATTTAAAAAACACATATGTTGACTTCGGAAAAAAACAAGCCAATGCACCAATATTTAACGCCGGGGCTATTTATCACACGCTTAATTCACTTCAAAAAGTGAATCGGCCGGAAGGGGAAGTAAACTGGAGTTTTTTTAGTAATTCACAACCCATTGCCTGGAAAACCGGAACGAGTTTTGGTTTTAAGGATGCCTGGGCCGTAGGTGTAACCACCAAATATGCTATTGGTGTTTGGGTTGGTAATGCCGATGGTGAAGGGCGTCCGGGATTGACAGGTGTTCAGGCTGCTGCCCCTGTTCTTTTTGATGTATTGGATGTACTGCCTAAAAATGAATGGTTTGCTGCTCCATATGATGAGTTAATTGAAACTGAAATATGTCAAAACAGTGGTCATCTGGCAAGTGTTTTTTGTGAAAAGACAAACTTAGAGTGGATTCCAAAAGAAGGGGTAAGAAGTAATTCCTGCCCTTATCATCAAAAGGTTTTTTTGAATTCTACTGAAACTCTGCAAGTAAATTCCAGTTGTTACCCTTTGGCAAATATGAAACAAAAAAGCTGGTTTGTACTGCCCCCTTTTCTGGAATATTATTATGCCCCACTACATCCCGAATATAAAACGTTACCTGCCTTTGCCAATGGTTGCCTTAAAGAGGGGGAACGAAAGATGGATTTTATTTTTCCTAAGAAAAATGAAACAATTCTATTGCCAAAGGATTTTGATGAAAATATAAATGAAGTGGTTTTCAAACTTGCACACCGAACACCAGAAACCACAGTATACTGGTATTTAGATTCGGAATATATTGGAACAACCGAGACCTTTCATGAATTGGCATTGGCTCCAAAGCCGGGGACCTATATTTTAACAGCTACAGACCAGGAGGGGAATGAGTTGAAACAGCAAGTTGAGATTAGTAAAGTGTCTCTTTAAAATGTCTATTTTAGGGGTTTAAAAAAGCTGAATGATAGTAGAAATATGTGCCAACAGTTTTAAAAGTGCTGAAGTTGCCCAAGATAGTGGCGCTGACCGAATAGAACTATGTACCGAACTCTCAGTAGGGGGATTAACCCCCAGTCACGGTATGATCGAAAAAGTGATCACTGAGTTAAACATTCCTGTTCATGTCTTGATAAGGCCCCGAAGTGGAAATTTTACGTATTCTGAAGCAGAGATCGATGTGATGCTAAAAGATATTGCTTTTTGTAAAAAGATAGGTTGTTCGGGAGTTGTAAGTGGTGCTTTGACTTTGAAAAATACCATCGATATTGAAACTACAAAATATTTAGTTGATGCTTCGGAAGAAATGGAATTTACCTTTCATCGTGCTTTTGATTGGTGTAACAACCCCTTGCAGGAAGTTAGCTCACTCATACATTTAGGGGTAGCACGTTTACTAAGCTCGGGGCAACAATCTAAAGCAATTGATGGAATCGAATTGTTAAAAAAATTGAAAGCCCTTTCCAAAGGACAACTTGAAATCATGCCTGGAAGTGGAATTAACAAAGAGAATGTACTAACTTTTAAAGAAACAGGTTTTGCCAGTGTACATCTTTCAGCAACGAAGAAAAGACAAATATTACTTCAAAAACCGACTATTTCTATGCACGATCCCTCATTTTTTGAAGAAGGAGTTGTAGCTACTTCAGATAAAGAAACTATTGGGAAAATAATTACCCTATTATCTTAACGCAAAGCCTTTAGCGGCCCACCAAGGGTGAATTTCAATCTCCAAACGGCCTGCTTGCACCATAGGGTCAATATTGGCAAGACTATCTGCTATTTGTAATGTTGGGACATTATAAATAGTTATTCCCCGGATATCACCATCATCTCCAAAAGGCCCTGAAATATCTGCATATCCCTCTTCGTACATTCGACCAAGATGTGCCATATGCAGTTCCTGAAGACTATCGGTTTCGATTTTAGACTGGGAACGGTTAGGGCCTCGTTTTAAAAAAGCAATGAAATATTGTTGCATCACAAAAGTATCTCCGGTTTTTTCATCTACATAGTCAAATATTTTAAACCCTTCTTCTGTAAGTTTCTTTTTAAGTTGAGAAATAGATTCTTTTTTAGCTTCTGAATCATTTTCAACTTTCATTTGATCATGACTATGATCCTCGTGAGATTTGTGTTCGTTTTTACAACTTATAACTACGATCAATAAAAGAAGTGAAAAAAAGCTGTTTTTAGTTTTCATATGCTCCAGGTTTTATAAGGTTGTTTGCTCAATTGTGAATTATAATATTTGACCTGCCCGGTCACTTCTTTACCAAGCCAGGCTGGTTTTTTGTAAGTTTCATTTTCTGAAGAGAGTTCCACTTCTGCAATAGTCAAGCCTGCATTATCCCCTAAAAATTCGTCTACTTCAAAAGTATGGATTTCTACTTTTACCTCATATCTATTTTTTTCAATCACGCTTTTTTCACATAATTTCAGAAGTATTTCGGCATCGGCAACAGAAATCTCTTTTTCCCATTCGGTACGAATAGTTCCGGCCTTATTAGATTTTCCTTTTATAGTTAAGAATCCTTGCTCTCCTTTTATTCGCACACGAACAGTTCTTTCAGGATGGGTATTTAGAAACCCCTGAACGATTCGTGATATTTTAAAAGCTTCCGATTGATACTCTTCGGAGGTAACTAAAAATTTTCTTTCTATTTCAAGCACTTATTTTAATCTTTAATTCTCCAGGGAGGATTTTTTCTTTTATCCCCGGCATGAAAAATTATGATTTGATTTCCGTCAGGGTCCTTCAATCTGGCTTCTTCCCAAAGCCAGGATTTCATCGAAGGCATTTCTTCAAAATGAACACCTTTATCTGTGAGTTCTTTTACTTTTTGTGAAACATTTTCCACTTCAAAATATACATATGCCCCATTTCCATTTGGCAAAGTATCTACATGATGGATTGAAAAAGTGGCATCCCCTGTAGGGCATTCAAACCTTGCATATCCGGAATGTGTCATTACAATTAATTCTAATCCTAACATTTTATAAAATTGTACTGCCTTTTCGACATCTATTGATGGTACCGTAACCTGATTTAAATTCATATCTGTTAGAATTGTAACTAAGATATTATAATTTTATGGGATGGAGATCCAATTACCCATCCGAAAAATAATTCACGTAGATATGGACGCTTTTTATGCCAGTGTAGAACAGCTGGACAATCCGGATTTACGTGGAAAGCCAATTGCTGTGGGTGGGAGTTCTAAAAGAGGTGTGGTAAGTGCGGCAAGCTATGAAGCACGAAAATTTGGTGTAAGAAGTGCTATGAGCAGCGTCCTGGCAAAAAAGCTTTGTCCGGACCTTATTTTTGTAAAATCTCATTTTGATCGCTATCATGAAGTTTCAAAAAAAATACGCGAGATCTTTTTTGAGTATACAGATCTGGTGGAGCCATTATCCCTTGATGAAGCGTATCTGGATGTTACTCAAAATAAAAAAGGAAACCCAAGTGCTACCCTTATTGCACAAGAAATACGACACAAAATAAAAGAAAAGACCGGGTTGAATGCTTCGGCCGGTATCTCTATTAATAAATTTATCGCAAAAGTAGCTAGTGATATAAATAAGCCCAATGGGCAAAAAACAATTCCTCCGGAAGAAGTGATCCAATTTTTAGAGGAATTAGATGTAAAAAAGTTCTATGGGGTGGGAAAAGTAACAAAAGAAAAGCTATATCGCTTAGGGATTTTTACCGGAAAAGACCTTAAAGCCAGATCATTAGAGTTTTTAGAAACACATTTTGGCAAAAGCGGAAGTTATTATTATAATGTTTCCAGGGGAATGCACTACAGTCAAGTAAAATCTCAACATACCCGAAAATCATTAGCTGCAGAGCGTACTTTTAGTGAAAATATCTCTTCAGAACTATATATGATAGAGCGCCTCGAAGATATTGCAGATGAAGTGGAGCGCCGGCTATCCAAAAGTAAAGTTGCGGGAAAAACCATTACTTTAAAAATTAAATACAGTGATTTTACGTTACAAACTAGAAGTAAGACATTACCGTTATATGTTGCCAGTAAGGCACTTATTATGGAAACTGTTAAAGATTTGTTATTTCAGGAAAAAATGAAGGATTCGGTACGTTTGTTGGGAATCTCTTTGTCTAACCTTAATAATGAGGATAAAAAAAAGGTGAAACCTCCTCCTGAAAAAACAATAGACGTACAACTTAAATTCGATTTCTAATGCTATAAAAACTACTTGAATTGATTATTAACTAAAACCTTTACGTTATGAAAAAAGTAGTTTTTTCCATCCTTACAGTTGCTTTAGTAACTTTATTTGTTTCGTGTAAAAACGAAACTAAAGACCTTCAAACTGATACAACAGTTAACAACCTTGCTATTGCTGATACTTCTACCGAAGAACCTTCACAGGAATATTTGTACGTAACCGCACACAGTGGTTTAAGTCTTAGAGAATTCAATAATTTAAATAGTGAAAAACTAGCTGTGATGCCTTACGGAACAAAATTAAGAGTGATCTCTACTGAAGAAAAGCCCACAATGACTGTTGGAGGAATTAAAGGTGGAATGGATGAAGTAGAGTTCAACCATAAAAAGGGATTTGCTTTTAACGGTTATCTTTCCAAATTTTTCCCACCGGAACAGGACATATCTGCAAAAGCTTATGCCGAAGAACTTCAAAAACTATTTCCAAAAGTGAGCTACTTCGAAGCTACCGGAGGCACGGCAAGTAAGCCTTCTAATACAGAAACCATTATGATTCCCACTACACTATGGCATGAAGGCTTTTTTGTAGCACAGCGATTGTTTGATTTCCCTAAAGAGTTTTCTTTTCCAAATCCAAAGGGGAAAGACAAACAAGTTATTAAGGACAAAATGCCTAAAAAAAATGTGTGGATAAGTGAACTACATATAGACCGCACAAATGATGAGCTACAAAAGATTGAATATACTTATAAAGCTAAAAAAATTGGCAGCACGGTAAGCATCACACAAGAAGGAGATTTTATGAAAATAGAAAAGACAGAGGTTGTGGAATAACCTATTTCACTTGTGAAATACGTAAGGTATTTACCATTCCTTTGTCTGCAATAGGCATTGCTGCCAAATTAATTAAATAGTCGCCTTTGGACACAAATCCACGTTCAAAGGCGATTCTATTTATGTCTTCAACCGTTTCGTCTGTACTTACAAATTTATCATAGAAAAAAGCCTTAACTCCCCACAATAAATTTAAACGTGAAAGTATCCTTTGATTAGAAGTATACACTAAAATATGTGCCGAAGGACGCCAGGCAGAGATTTGAAAAGCTGTATATCCGCTATTGGTTAAGGTGCAGATCGCCTGTGCTTCGATCTCATTGGCCATAATAGCTGCATGATAACAGATCGATTTTGTAATATAGCGGTTGGTACGAACATGTGGAGGCTCCTGCGGTACAGTAATTAAAGAAGAATTTTCAACGCTTTGCACTATTTTCGACATGGTTTTAATTACATCTATTGGAAATTTCCCGATAGACGTTTCACCACTAAGCATAACAGCATCTGCTCCATCCATCACTGAATTTGCGACATCATTTACTTCTGCACGTGTAGGAGTTAAAGAAGTGATCATTGTTTCCATCATTTGTGTAGCAATGATTACCGGTATTCTTGCTCGTTTTGCCGTAAGGACCAATTCCTTTTGAATGAGCGGGACCTCTTCTGCCGGTACTTCAACTCCCAAGTCACCTCGAGCAACCATCAAGCCATCACAGTATGCAATGATCTTATCAATATTTGCAACAGCTTCCGGCTTTTCAATTTTTGCGATAATAGGTATTTTATATTCGCTGTGTGCTTCAATAAGTGCCTGTAGTTCTTTAAGATCTTCAGCATTTTTAACAAACGACAAAGCAATCCAATCTACTTCTTGTTCTACAGCAAAAATGGCATCTTGTTTATCTTTTGCCGTTAAAGCCGGCAAGGATAACTTTGTATTTGGAAGGTTTACTCCCTTTTTGGATTGCAAAGGCCCTCCCTGAAGTACTCTTGCTCTTACCTTATTGGTATTATTAGTTTCGAGTATTTCAAAAATGAGCTTTCCATCGTCTAATAAAACCTGCTCTCCCGGATTTACATCTTTAGGAAAGTTATCATAGTTCATATAAACTTTTTCACGTGTACCTTCAAACTCATCTCCAGTGCAAAAAAATATTTCGTCGCCAGGTTCTACTATTACCTCTTCTCCCATAATTCCCACACGTAATTTTGGCCCTTGCAAATCTCCCAATATTGCTGTTGAAGTCCCTAATTCTATTCCAAGCTCTCTTATAGTGGTAATGGTCTTTTTTACTTTGTTATAATCTGCATGTGAAAAGTTAATCCGAAAAACATTAACGCCCTCCAAGATCATTTCTTTAATTACTTCTCTTGTAGATGAGGAAGGACCTAATGTAGCTACAATTTTGGTTTTTTTCTCTTTTGGCATTAGTCGAAAATTAGATTGCTTTTAGATTTTACGGTTTCGGGGTCTACACTATATGCTGAAATAACTTGTTTTATTTCGTTTATATCTGAAACAAGTTTCCGAAGCGGGATTAATTCGAAATCTGAAAATATTTTCAGAAAAAAATCTACTTTCTTATATTCCGGAAGTAGATAGGTTATCACTGTTTCCGATACATCATGGCTAAACAAACCAGTGGAACTCTGCATATTTGCAATTAATGAATTACATTTATTTGCTACCAAATTATAGGTAGTGTATTGCATTGCGTTTTCATATTCAAATAAAGAAAAAGTAATTTCTAATCCATCATTGGAATATGCTAAATCTACTTCTTTCCTTTGTAAATGTAGCCCAAGCTGTTTATTAAGTAAAAATGCCATTTTATAGGCTTCTTCACTACAATGTATGGCAACTAAGGAATATGTTTCCTTAATATCATCATCCAATACTAATTTGTGATGTGCCATCTTTGATTTTAACCATAAATGTAGGTTTTCCTTTTCGTAATTTAAAAAAGATTACTCTCTTTCGCCATCTATTTTTTTCTGAAGTTTAAAATAGGCTCTTTTTGCAGCCCGTTCTTCAGCTTTCTTTTTTGACGTGGCTCTCGCTTTGGCAACAGTGATGTTTTCTAATTGAAGTTTTATAGCAAAATGTTTTAGAGTATCTTGGCCCGTATCTTCATAAACTGCAAATTTAAATTGCTTTTTATTCTTTTGGCACCACTCAATAAAAAGACTCTTATAGCTTATAACTTTTCCTTCCAGTTTCTGTATATCTACATACGGCCGAATTACCCTTTTATAGATAAATTTTTCACAATATCTATACCCTCTATCCAAATAAATGGCACCTATTAATGCTTCAAAAACATTTCCGTGAATATTCCCTCCAAACTGTTGTGTTGGGATGGTCGTTTTTACAAACTTAATAAGGTTTAGGTCTCTTCCCAATTCATTAAGATGCTCTCTACTTACTACTTTAGAGCGCATTTTTGTTAGATATCCTTCATTTCCTCCAGGAACTTTCTTAAATAAATGGGATGCAATAACTGCACTAAGCATTGCATCTCCCAAAAATTCCATCCGTTCATAATTTTGGGAATGGCCTTCACTATTTTTTTCATTGGTAGAACGATGCGTGAATGCTTCTTCATATATTGAAATATCTTTTGGTTTAAAGCCTAAGATCTTTTTAATTGCATAAAAAAAATCCCCGTGCTTTTCAGCACGAGAATTAAATATGTTCTTAATTGAAGTCATTTACATTTTTAGGCATCAATTCTTTTAAAGAGTACGCAAGCGTTGTGGCCACCAAACCCAAAGGTATTACTCATAACCACTTTAATATCTCTTTGTTGCGCCTTATTTAAAGTAAGGTTTAATGAAGGGTCAATTTCTTCATCAACAGTTGTATGATTAATTGTTGGAGGTACCAGACTATTTTTCATTGCCAAAATTGAAGCTATGGCTTCAATAGCCCCTGCAGCTCCCAGCAAATGTCCTGTCATAGACTTGGTAGAATTGATGTTAATGCTTTTAGTATGTTCTCCAAATACTTTAGAAATAGCTATAAGTTCAGCTACATCTCCTAATGGTGTTGAAGTCCCATGGGTATTAATGGCATCCACCTCTTCGGGTTTAATTCCTGCATCGTTTAAACAGTTAAGCATTACTCGCTCTACACCAATCCCGTCGGGATGTGGAGCTGTCATATGATAAGCATCACTTGACATTCCGCCTCCGGTTACTTCAGCATATATTTTTGCACCGCGCTTTTTTGCATGTTCATATTCCTCTAATATCAATGCCCCGGCTCCTTCACCTAAAACAAAACCATCTCGTGTAGCATCAAAAGGCCTTGATGCCGTTTCTGGACTTTCATTTCTGGTAGAAAGGGCATGCATGGCATTAAAACCTCCCATTCCGGCAGGAGTTACTGCAGCTTCACTTCCTCCGGTCACAATAATATCACAATGCCCTAAACGAATATAGTTTAATGCGTCGATCATTGCATTCGCCGAAGAAGCACATGCGGAAACTGTAGTATAGTTAGGCCCCATAAACCCATGTTTGATCGAGATATTCCCGGGGGCTATGTCTGCAATCATTTTGGGAATGAAGAAGGGGTTGAAACGAGGTGTTCCATCCCCTTGTGCAAAATTTATTACTTCATCCTGAAAAGTCTTTAAGCCTCCAATACCGGCTCCCCAAATAACACCAACGCGAAACTTATCCACCTCATCAAGGTTAAAACCTGCGTCTTTTATTGCTTCATCACTTGAAACTAATGCATATTGAGCAAAGCGATCCAGCTTTCGAGCTTCTTTCCTGTCAAAATGATCCTCTGGATTGTAATTTTTAACTTCACAAGCGAATTTAGTTTTGAACTTTTCTGTATCAAAATAAGTAATAGGCGCACAGCCACTTCTCCCATTTTTTAAACCGTCCCAATATTCTTCAATATTGTTACCAATTGGGGTAAGTGCTCCAAGGCCTGTAACTACAACTCGCTTTAATTCCATAAAGAAGTAGTTTATTTAGCTTCTTCTATATAGGAAATTGCTTGACCTACTGTAGCAATGTTCTCAGCTTGATCGTCCGGAATTTGAATATCAAATTCTTTTTCAAATTCCATAATAAGCTCTACCGTGTCCAGAGAGTCGGCGCCTAAGTCATTTGTGAAGCTAGCTTCGTTAACAACTTCGTTTTCGTCAACACCTAATTTGTCTACGATAATCGCTTTAACTCTTGATGCAATGTCTGACATAATTCTAGTTTTTTAAATTTAATTATAAGTGGCAAAAATAAAATATTTTAATTTAAAACACCATTTTAACTGTAAAATGTGGTAGCAAATTAAACAATTTTGGGCGAAGTAAAACTCTATTGCCGTACTTTTGTTATTTATTTATATGATAACTTCTAAACTCCCAAAGAAACTCTAATGAAGAAGCGCATTGTTATTTTTGCTTCGGGTAGCGGTACCAATACTCAAAACTTAATTCAATACTTTCAGCAAGTAGACTTTGCTGAGGTTGTCCTTGTGCTCACAAACAAGAAGGATGCCAAAGTTTTGAAACGTTCTAAAAAACTAAAAATCAAATCATTACATTTTGAAAGAAAAGAACTAGATGTTGAAAACGGTGTCTTAAAAATTTTGAAGAAGGTAAAACCTGACCTTATTGTACTTGCAGGATTTCTTTTGAAGTTCCCTGAAATTATCTTGAAAGAGTTTCCAAATAAAGTGATCAACTTGCATCCCGCACTCCTTCCAAAATATGGAGGAAAAGGAATGTACGGCCATTATGTACATGAAGCCGTAATTGCAAATAAAGAGTCTGAAACCGGTATCACTATACATTATGTAAACGAAAATTATGATGAAGGGGCCATTATTTTTCAGAAAAGTATGAAGGTTTCAGAAAGTGACACTCCGGAAACCGTTGCTGAAAGAATACACGAGCTGGAGTATAAATACTTCCCTAAAGTAGTAGAAGGCCTTTTGCTTTCAGAAAAGAAATCAAGATACTCAGACAATAAGAATGACTAAAAAGGAAAAGTTTTATGTAGTTTGGTATGGCAATCCTGCAGGTATCTTTACCTCTTGGGAAGAATGCAAGCGGTCCATTGCCGGGGTAAAAGGAGCTCAATACAAGTCCTTTTCCTCTTTTGCTGAAGCTAAAGTTGCTTACAACAAAGAGTATATAGATTATAAAGGTAAAAACACTAAAAAGAAAGTGCTCACCAAAGAAGAACTTGCCAAGATCGGTGATCCTAATTTATATTCTATCTCTGTAGATGCTGCCTCTAGCGGTAACCCAGGGAAAATGGAATATAGAGGTGTAGATACCCAAACACACAAACAATTATTTCATCAAGGCCCCTTTTTACAGGGCACAAATAATGTTGGTGAATTTTTAGCAATTGTCCATGGCCTGGCTTTTTTACAACAACAAAATAGTGATAGACTTATTTACACAGATTCGCGTATTGCGATGGGCTGGGTTAAAAAGAAAAAGTGCAATACTAAATTAAAACAAACTTCTAAAAACAAAAAGCTCTTCGAATTAATTGCGCGAGCTGAAGTCTGGTTAAAAAATAATAGTTATACAACCAAAATAGTGAAATGGGAGACCAAGGCTTGGGGTGAAATCCCTGCAGACTTTGGAAGGAAATAGCTTAACTTAAGTAGTACTCAGGGTTTTTTCTAGATATTTATTTTAGCAATCCAGATTTTTTTAAAATATTCCTTTTCTTTTAATTTTTTCTTTTTAAGATATACAAAAGACGGATCTGCACTATGAAATATGTAAACATAGTGCCAATTATTTTCCGGATTTATATAAGCTAAAGGTGTATATCCTCTTTCTTTTAAAAACTGAGCCCATTTTTTTGCATTGTCTTCTATAGAAAATACATTGGTAATGAGATAGTATCCTCTTGTTAAGGAAGGGATTGAGATAGATTCTTTGCTTTCAACCTCTTCTATTAAAGCACTGTTAAAATTTAAATCTGTTTCTTCCAGGCTAACTACTGCTTTTTCTTCTTTAATTACCAGATCATCTTGAATGGGCTTTGCGATAATTACTTCAGGTTTTTCTTTTATTATGGGTTCTTCTTCTTTTGCTATGGGCTTCTCTTCTACTTTTATCTCTTCTTCTTTTTTAATTTCTTCTTTTGCTGTAGGTTTCTCTTCTGCTACTTTAGGAGTTTTATTAATTGTTGAAATTGCAGCATCTATGACTGGAACTTCCTTAGCATCTGTGTCTATTACCTCTGTGACTGCGGGCGCACTCTCCACTATTTCGTTTAACGGTTCCAGGCCTCTTTTTTCCCTATAAAAAGCATTGTTTATTTCGGTTTCAAAGGCGGCAAAAAATAAAAAGAAACGATCTGCTTTTGTTTGAAACTTCAGTGTGGCTTGAGTGGTATTACTATCTATTATTTGGTTCTCGGAATTTGGAACTTCAATTTTTAAGAGATCAAAACCGAGTGTATTAATATTATTTGGATTTCTATCATTAAATATTTCAGAATATGTAGTGATCGAGCTATTAAAGAAATTTTTAGAGTCCCTTAAAGGGTTGCTAAGATTTTCATAACTGTCTGTTTTAGAATTATAAATAGCACATTGATCTGTTTTTAACTTTCTATCTCCCTCAAGCGATCCTATAGCTATCGTTGTATTTATATCACCCGTTTCTTTCGTTTTAAAATCTCTAAACGTTATTTCTACTGCCTCTTTATTTACCTCAACAAGTCCATTATAGGTCGTGAAGTATTTTGGAGTCTCTAATTGGTTTTCGTAAACAATATATAAGAGCCACCCGGCCGAACTACCCCCAGAGATATTTCCTTCTGTTGCCCTAATGTCTGCTACCGTATATGTGCCACTAAAACTTGACAGTTTTTGTAATTGCTTGGTTACATCTGCATAACATACATAGGGAGAACTCCCTGAAAAGAGCCCCTTTTCAAAACTATCAAATATTATTTCTCCCTTTATCATTTTATACTCATCATTGGGCGCTTTAAATAAAACCAGATCTACATGCGGATCTCTGCTCCCTTGTCCTCTGTGTACCATTTTATCTCCGGATTTTCTCAATACTCCGGACTCATATGGGTAAAGTGCACTCCAATATAGAGCAGCATAGGCTATTTTAGAGTCATCATTTGGAATATTTATTGTTGCCTGACTCGAACTGAAGGTCCTTTTGTCATTATCAACATCAATATATTTCATTTTAGTAGCATCATTAGGAATGCTTACATCATTCAAAGGTTTTGATGCATGATCGCTTAGAATATTATTACCTATAAGAATGGAATTTCCCCGGAGATATAGCTTATTATTTTCCCGGAATGACATTCCTTCTTGGGAATACCCTATCTGAATTATTAAAAACGTAACAATTGTAAGACATAAATTTCTCATAAATAAGCCTTTAAAGAGTGCTTGAAATTACTATATTTTATTTGAATTCATTTGCTCTTTTTTCGAAAAATAACATACAAATAACCGTTTCACTCAGGCCCTTTAAAAAAGAACGCTAATACTGTAGAAGGATTTATGGTTATGGTTTGCAATTTAGCTTTTTTTGAAACAGAAAAAAAACGAACCGGATATTAAGATCAGATAGAAAATTTAAGGAGATTTCAGCAGAAAATAATCGAAAAGCAGGTGTTAGTATTTATCTATACAAAAACGTATCTTTGCACCTTCATTTAAAACCCTCTTATGAGTAAGCTTGTTATTGTTGGTACCGTTGCTTTTGATGCAATTGAAACGCCTTTCGGAAAGACAGAAAAAATTCTAGGCGGTGCCGCCACATATATTGGCTTAGCTGCTGCTAAATTTAATGTAGATGGTGTTATAGTTTCTATTGTGGGGGGTGATTTCCCGGAAGAATATATCAAGATGCTCGCAGATAAGGGAATGAATATCGATGGGTTGGAAATTGTAGAAAACGGAAAGACCTTTTTCTGGAGCGGAAAATACCATAACGATATGAATTCGCGGGACACACTTGCAACCGAATTAAATGTATTAGCAGATTTTAACCCAAAAGTACCTTCAGTATATCAAGATGCCGAAGTTGTGATGTTGGGGAATTTACATCCATTAGTTCAATTAAGTGTTATTGATCAAATGAAGAATAGTAAATTAATCGTATTGGATACTATGAATTTTTGGATGAATAATACTTTAGATGAACTAATGCAGGTTGTAGCTAAAGTAGATGTTATTACTATCAACGATGAAGAAGCCCGTCAATTAACCGGCGAATATTCTTTAGTTGTTGCTGCTCAAAAAATCATGACAATGGGTCCTGATTATGTAGTTATCAAAAAAGGAGAGCATGGTGCACTATTGTTTCACAATGATGATATTTTTTACGCCCCTGCTCTTCCATTGGAAGAAGTATTCGACCCAACAGGAGCAGGAGATACATTTGCCGGTGGATTTTGTGGTTATCTGGCAATGACCGGAGATTACAGTTACGAAAATATGAAAAACGCAATTATATATGGCGCTGCTTTAGCATCATTCACAGTTGAAAAATTTGGAACGGAACGATTGCTTGAACTTTCAAAAAAAGAGATGCATCGGCGCTTACAGCAATTTAAGAATCTAACACAATTTGATATTGAACTAACATAAAGACACGCCCTGAAAATTCAGGGCTTTTTTTGTAGCTTTAAATAATAATTTATAGAAAAAATGAGTGACGCTTTAAAACACGAATGTGGAATTGCAGTAGTACGATTACTCAAACCCCTGGAGTATTACAAAGAAAAGTATGGAACGGCTTTCTATGGTGTCAACAAGATGTATTTAATGATGGAAAAGCAGCACAATCGCGGGCAGGATGGTGCAGGTTTTGCAAGCATTAAATTAGATGTAAGCCCAGGGGAGCGTTATATTAGCAGGGTGCGATCAAATGCAGCTCAACCTATACAGGATATCTTTGCTCAGATCAATGAAAGAATTAATCTTGAATTTGAAACACACCCCGAATATAAAAACGATGTTACCGCTCAAAAAAAGAACATTCCATACATTGGAGAATTGCTTTTAGGACATGTACGTTATGGAACCTTTGGAATTAATAGTGTAGAAAACGTACATCCTTTTTTGCGTCAGAATAATTGGATGCACCGTAATCTAATTATAGCAGGGAACTTCAATATGACCAATACAACAGAGCTTTTCGATAATCTCATTAAATTGGGAATGCATCCAAAAGAAAAAGCAGATACTGTTACTGTGATGGAAAAAATTGGTCACTTTCTGGATGACGCAGTACGTAAATTATACAAAAAGGCCAAATCAAAAGGAATGACCAAAATCGAAGCATCACCTTATATTGCTCAAAATTTAGATGTAGCTAAGATTTTACGTAAATCAGCCAAACTTTGGGATGGTGGTTATGTAATGGCCGGTTTACTTGGACATGGTGATTCTTTTGTATTACGTGACCCTGCCGGTATAAGGCCTGCTTACTATTATAAAGATGATGAAGTGGTCGTTATTGCTTCAGAAAGACCTGCCATACAAACGGTGTTTAATGTCCCTTTTGAAGAAGTAAGTGAAATAGAGCCGGGTCAGGCTATAATTATAAAAAAAGACGGAAGTTTTTCAGCTTCCCAAATATTAGAACCTTTGGAGCGCAAATCTTGCTCTTTTGAACGTATTTATTTCTCACGTGGAAGTGATGCCAAAATATATCAGGAACGTAAAGAGTTAGGTCGCTTGGTCATGCCAAAAGTTTTAGAAGAAATTGAATATGATACAGAAAATACCGTCTTTTCATTCATTCCTAATACAGCAGAAACTTCCTTTTACGGAATGTTGGACGCTGCACAAAACGAACTTAATAAACAAAAGAATGAGGCCATCTTAAAAGAAGAGGGTAATTTAACCAATGCCAAATTAGAGAAAATTCAAGCGCTTAAGATACGTACCGAGAAAATTGCAATCAAGGACGTGAAGCTTCGCACATTTATAACGGACGATAGTAGTCGTGACGATCTGGTAGCACACGTTTATGATGTAACCTACGGAGTTGTAAGGCCCAGTGATAATCTGGTGATCATTGATGATAGTATTGTTCGTGGAACGACCTTAAAAAAGAGTATATTAAAAATGCTTGATCGCCTGAATCCCAAACAAATAGTTGTGGTTTCATCTGCACCACAGATTAGATACCCGGATTGCTACGGGATTGATATGGCTCGTTTAGAACATTTGGTGGCTTTCAATGCTGCGCTAGCATTGCATAAAGACCGAGGAACTTATGCAATTGTTGAAGAAATATATCATAAATGTAAAGAGCAGCAAAAGCTTAAAGACAATGAAGTGATTAATCATGTTAAGGAATTGTATGCTCCTTTTACAGATGAAGAAATCTCAGATAAAATTGCTGAAATCATCAGCGACACCACTGTTAAGGCTAAGGTTAAATTAATTTTTCAATCGGTTGCAGATCTTCACAAAGCCTGTCCTAAAAATTTAGGAGATTGGTACTTCACCGGTGAATATCCAACTCCGGGAGGAAACCGCGTAGTCAATAAAGCGTATATAAATTTTTACGAAGGTAATCCGGAAAGGGCTTATTAAAGGGTTAAATTATAACCATAAAGTGGCTAAAAAGTGCATTTAATCGGGATAAAAAATCACTTTATCCAAAAGTAGGAAAAGTCTGTAGTCGGTTTATAAATTTGACTTATATTTGATCCATACCATAGCATAAGTAGGTTAAGTTCATGGTAAGATTTGGGGCAAAAAAGGTAAACACTTGTTTACCTTTTTTTTATTTATAGTAGTATGCTTGAGTTACTTACTAAAAAATCAAAAGAATTTTAGGAATTATTTACTATCCTATCAATTTAATAGGCATTTCTAATAAAATACTTGCTTTTTAACGAAAAAAACAGTTATTGGTCTAAAAGTTTATTTTATCCTATAATTTATAACATATATTTGATCCATACCATAGCATAAGTAGGTTAAGTTCATGGTAGATTTGGGGCAAAAAAAGGTAAACACTTGTTTACCTTTTTTTATGCGTTATTATGAAAATACCTCTTTTTTAAAACAGAAGACCCCTTCGCCTGATTAGGCGAAGGGGTCTTCTGTTTACATTATATTGTTTAGATGTTATTTATTCTTTTGGTAACGAGCCGATACTTCATCCCAGTTTATAACATTAAAAAAGGCATTTACATAATCCGGCCTACGATTTTGGTAATTTAAATAATAGGCATGTTCCCAAACATCCAATCCCAATATTGGTGTACCTTCACAAGTAACACCCGGCATTAACGGATTATCCTGGTTTGGTGTGGAACAAACCTCTACTTTACCGCCTTTATGAACACAAAGCCAGGCCCATCCAGAACCAAATTGTGTTTTTGCAGCAGTAGAAAATTCTTCTTTAAATGCATCAAAATTTCCAAAAGCACTATTAATGGCTTCAGCCAGCTCTCCTGAAGGTTCTCCGCCTCCATTAGGTGACATAACCTTCCAAAATAAACTATGGTTATAATAACCACCACCATTATTTCTAACGGCTTTGTTATTCATATCTAAGTTCATTAGAATATTTTCAATAGACTTTCCTTCCATATCAGAACCAGATACAGCATTATTTAAATTGTTAGTATAGCCCTGATGGTGTTTTCCATGATGGATTTCCATTGTTCTGGTATCAATATGTGGCTCCAATGCATCATGAGCGTATGGTAATTGTGGTAATTCAAAAGACATAATTTTTAAAATTTTCTGGTTATTGCATTATTATAATTACTTCAAAAATACGTATTAATACGATCAAAAACTGTTATAAGTTTTATAAGATTTCTATACGGCAATAGATTATCTTTATAAAACATTCTTAATAGTTGCGCTTTTAATATCTTAGTAAAAAAGTCTTTTGCAAAAAACAAACGTATTTACTATTTACAATGCATCTGCCGGAAGCGGTAAAACATTTACGCTTGTAAAAGAATATCTTAAATTAATACTACAAACTAAAAAAGAGGGGTATTATAAATATTTGCTGGCCATTACTTTTACCAATAAAGCAGTTGCCGAAATGAAGCAACGCATTATAGACAATCTGGTTTCATTTTCTTCTCCCAAAACTATTTTGACTCCCGGTGAAATGTTTTCTCAAATTGCCGAAGAAACCAATCTTACAATTGAAGAGCTTCACCTTCAGTCTCAGAAAATACTGAAACATTTATTGCACCATTATGCCAGTTTCAATATAGAGACTATCGACAGGTTTAATCATCAACTTATTCGCACTTTTGCTAGAGATTTAAAATTACCTCAGAACTTTGAGGTGAGCCTTGATGTACCTCAATTAATAGCAGAAGCGGTAGATCAACTCATCAATAAAGCCGGCGAAGATGCAGAAATTACAAAACTATTGCTGGAATTTGCCATAGAGAAAACAGACGATGATAAATCCTGGGATATTGCTAGAGATATTACACAGGCTGCCCAAATATTACTAAATGAAAATGATGCCCCTCATGTTGCAAAACTAAAAGATAAAACGTTAAAAGATTTTTCAGATTTTAAAGCAAAGCTCATTGCTAAGAAAAAGGACAGTGTAGCCTCGGTTAAAAAAACAGCTTCAGAAACATTGCAATTAATTGATGAAAGTGGTTTGCAATTTGATGACTTTAGCGGTTCATATCTGCCTAAGCATTTTCAAAACCTGACCTTAGAAAATTTCAACATAAATTTTAAGGCTAAGTGGCAGGAAACTATGGGAGAAAAGCCATTATATCCTAAGCGTGTAGACATAGGAATTGCTTCTGTTATTGATGAGTTAACACCTGTATTTATTACAAATTTTGAAACAACAAAACAACAAATACATCAAGTATTACTTATAAATTCTATACTTAAAAACATCACGCCTCTTTCTGTAATAAATCTTGTAAATCAAGAATTGGGAAAAATAAAGGAAGAACGAAGATTGTTGCCCATTTCAGAGTTTAATGCACTTATCAATAATGAAATTAAAAACCAACCCGCCCCATTTATCTATGAGCGTTTAGGCGAAAAATACCGTCACTTTTTTATTGATGAATTTCAAGATACTTCACTGCTACAGTGGCAAAATTTAATTCCGTTGATCGATAACGCATTGGCTCAACAAACTGTAGACGGCGAGCAAGGCAGCCTTCTGTTGGTAGGTGACGCCAAACAATCTATATATCGATGGAGAGGTGGGCTTCCGGAACAATTCATGGGTTTATATGAAACAAGAAGCCCTTTTTCTATCACAGAAAAAAAAGTATTGAATTTAGAAACCAATTACCGTAGTTGCAAAAATATTATTGAATTCAACAATGCTTTTTTCAGTTTTGTGGCGACACATTTTGGAAATAAAGCACATAAAAACCTATATGAAATTGGAAACCGGCAACACAGTACCAAAAAAGAGGGTGGTTATATTAAATTTGAATTTATAGATCCTGAAAATAAAGTCGAAGCGCACAAACTTTATGCCTCTGGGGTACATGAAACTATTTTGCGCGTCCTGCAATCCGGATTTAAAGAAAAAGACATTTGTATTTTAACACGAACAAAGAAAGAAGGAATCTTATTAGGGGCATATCTCATGGAACAGGGCCTTCCAATTATTTCTTCGGAAACATTATTACTTCAATATTCGCAAGCCGTGCAGTGTATTATTGATACAATGACTCTTCAGTTATATCCTGAAAATGAAGCTGCAAAAATTAACCTTTTAAGCTTTTTATATGATCATTTTCAGATTAAAGAAGCAAAACACACATTTTTCAGTTATTTTTTAAATAGCTCTTCCGAAGCATTTGAAAAAAAACTAAAGGACTTCTATATCGATTTCAGTTTTAGTGAACTGCAATCTATTTCATTGTATGAAAGCTGTGAGTATATCGTCAAGCAATTTCAACTAAACCGAAACCCGGATGGCTATTTGTTTGGATTTATGGATCTGGTGTTTGAATTTCAGCAACAGCCTCAAGCCGGAAAATTGTCCTTTTTAAGCTACTGGGAAACAAAAAAAGAAAATGCAGCTATTCTCGCCAGTGAAAATGCAAATGCTGTACAATTAATGACCATACATAAATCCAAAGGGCTAGAATTTCCAGTGGTGCTTTTCCCTTATGCAGATGTAGAGATTTATGGTGAAAGAAATGCGAAAGCCTGGTATCCATTGGAGCATGAAACAAGTGGTTTTGATGAGGTTCTTATCAATTACAACAATAAAGTGGCAGCGTATGGAGAAATTGGAGCAATGATGTATCAGGAACGTAGAAATACTCTGGAGTTGGATACTATTAATTTGTTATATGTAACACTCACACGTGCTATTGAGCAATTATATGTTTTTGCCTATATGCCAAAAGAAATAGCAAACGGTGCACCTAACAACTTTAATCAATTATTTGGAACGTTTCTGAAAAGTATCGGGAAATGGAATGAGACTACATTGATTGCCGAATTTGGCACTTCTGAAAGATCATTCAAAAATGAAAAAAAAGAAACCGTAAATCAAATGGCCCCAAGTTATATAGCAAGTTTTCCGCGAGAGCATCATCTAAAAATTGTATCTACGGATGCCCTTTTATGGGGCACTGAAGCCGAAGAGGCAATCGCCATAGGTAATTTATTACACAATACCATGGCACTTATTAAAAATGAAGACGATGTAAATTCTGTTTTTGATGAAATGGAGGACCATGCAGCTATTTCTGTCAACGAATTGGAATTATTACGAAAGACTGTACACACTATTGTAATGCATCCTGAATTACACCATTTATTTAAAAACAGTAAAGAAACAGTAGAGAACGAACGTGAGATTATCACAAGTAAGGGAGAACTTTTACGTCCGGACCGCTTAAATTTTCACACAGATAATTCGGTTAGTATTATAGATTACAAAACCGGAGCTCCAAGATCTTCACACAATAGCCAGATTAACAGTTATGCCACGGCATTAGAGGAAATGAATTTTAGTATTTTAGAAAAAATACTGGTTTATGTTTCCGAAAAAGAAATAATGATAAATAAAGTATAAATTTGAAGTCTCAAAAATTGACTTACCATGTACGGAAAAATAAAAGAACATCTTCAAAAAGAACTACAAGACATAAAAGACCAGGGTCTTTATAAAAAAGAGCGCATAATTACTTCTCCACAGGACGCTGTAATCAAAATTTCTACTGGAGAAGAAGTGATTAATTTTTGTGCAAATAACTACTTAGGGCTTTCCTCTAATAAAGAAGTTATACAAGCAGCTAAAGATACTATGGACACTCATGGTTTTGGGATGTCTTCTGTACGTTTTATCTGTGGAACACAAGATATTCACAAAGAACTTGAGCAAAAAATTGCCGACTATTATCAAACCGAAGATACCATTTTATACGCCGCTGCCTTTGATGCCAATGGAGGGGTTTTTGAACCTTTATTAGGCCCGGGAGATGCCATTATTTCAGACTCATTAAATCACGCTTCCATAATTGACGGGGTTAGGTTGTGTAAAGCTGCGCGCTATCGTTATGAAAATAGTAATATGGAAGACCTGGAAAGGCAATTGATCACCGCGAATGAAAATGGTGCCCGATTTAAAATTATAGTTACAGATGGTGTTTTCTCTATGGACGGATTGGTCGCACCTTTAGACAAAATCTGTGACCTTGCAGAAAAATATGATGCTTTAGTGATGATAGACGAGTGCCATGCCACAGGATTTATTGGAGAAACCGGCCGTGGAACGCTAGAAGAAAAGAATGTAATGGGGAGAATTGACATCATCACGGGAACCTTAGGAAAAGCATTGGGAGGTGCAATGGGAGGCTATACTACAGGGAAAAAGGAAATAATTGAGATTTTAAGGCAACGTTCACGGCCTTATTTATTTTCAAATTCGTTGGCACCGGCTATTGTCGGGGCATCCATTAAAGTTTTTGATATGCTTTCCAATGACACTACATTAAGAGATCAATTGGAGAAGAACACTTCATATTTTAAAAACGGGTTAAAAGAAGCCGGTTTTGACATTATTGACGGGGATTCGGCTATTGTTCCTGTAATGCTATATGACGCGCAACTTTCTCAAAATATGGCAGATATGCTCTTAAAAGAAGGAATCTATGTGATAGGATTCTTTTATCCCGTAGTACCAAAGGGAAAAGCGAGAATTAGGGTACAATTATCTGCTGCTCACACAAAAGAACATTTAAACAAAGCAATAGCAGCATTTAAAAAAGTTGGGGCAAAACTGAAAATAATTCATCCCTAATACGTTTTATTTCTATATTATTCCCTTTGTGTTTACAAAAAATTTAATAGATTTGCTTTTGTTTATAAGTTTTAACAACTTACTTTTGCTCTAATTAACACTTAAAAATTAAACAATTTAATATGAAACATCTTAACACTTTTTTAGTTGCTACACTTTTACTTTTAGGGGTTGGAGTAGCTAACGCACAAGACGCAAACAATCCTTGGGCCATCGAGGTTGGTGTGAACGCTGTTGACACTTTCCCTGTAGGTCTAAGAGACGGGCAAAACGATTCTGATGATTTAAATGGAGATCTTTTCGAAGAATTCTACAACGTTAATGATCACTGGAACATTGTCCCTTCAGTTTCAAAAGTATCTATTGGTAGATATATAGGTGATGGATTTACATTTGCTGCTGTAGGTACTGTCAATAGAATTGAAAAAACTGGTGACGTAGAAGTAGATGATTTATCTTACATCGCGGCAGACGGTGAAATCAAATACAGCTTTAAAGACCTAATTGGTTCAAGTTGGCTTGATCCTTCTATCGGTATTGGTGGAGGTTACACTTGGGTTGATGATATAGGATTTGGTACAGCCAATGGTCTTGCATCTGTTCGTTTCTGGTTAGCTGAAAACATTGCTTTAAACTTTCAGTCTACTTATAAGCATGCTTTTGAAGATGAATATGGTATTAAGCACTTCCAACATTCTGTAGGTGTAGCATTTAAATTTGGTGGAAAAGATACAGACGGTGACGGAATCTTTGATAAAGATGATGAATGTCCTGAAACTCCTGGTTTACCAGAATTCAACGGATGTCCTGACACTGATGGTGACGGAATTGAAGATAGAAATGATGCTTGTCCTAACACTCCTGGTTTAGCAGAATTTAACGGATGCCCAGATACAGACGGTGACGGAATTGCTGATCCTCAGGATGCTTGTCCTACGGTTCCTGGCCTTGCTTCACTTAACGGATGTCCTGATGCTGACGGTGATGGTATCACTGATGCTGAAGATGGTTGTCCAAATGAAGCTGGTCCAAGATCTAATAACGGATGTCCTTACCAAGATAGAGATGGTGACGGTGTATTAGACAAAGATGATCAATGTCCGGATGTACCTGGTACTGTGGCTAACAATGGTTGTCCAGAAGTAACTGTTGAAATTATCCAGCAATTAAACGACTATTCTAAAACGATCTTGTTTGATACTGGAAAATCAACAATTCGTCAAGAGTCTTATGCTGTTCTTCAAAATATCGCAGATATTATGAAAGAATATCCTAATGCTAGTTTCGTAATTGAAGGACATACAGACAGCGTAGGTAGAGAGTCTTCTAACCAAACTCTTTCTGATAACAGAGCTGCTTCTGTTAGAGATTATCTTACAACCATTGGAATGAGTAGTTCAAGATTAACTTCTGTAGGATACGGTGAATCAAGACCTATTGCTACTAATGCTACTAAAGCAGGAAGACAACAAAACAGACGTGTTGAAATTTCTTTGAAGAAATAAGAAAACACATTATAAATAATTAAGAAACGCCTCCTTTTTACGGAGGCGTTTTTTATTTTAGTAGTATGCAAACATTTCTAGAAGATACGTTACATGCTATTCACAAAAAACATCCGGATACTGCTGATCTTATACTTATCCTTCCCAGCAAACGTGCAGGCGGGTTCTTAAAAAATTATCTTCGGAAATTAGTTTCACAAACATCTTTCGCCCCAAAAATTATTAGTATTGAAGAATTCATCGAAGTACTTTCTGACCTAAAAATCATTGATACTACTGAGCTTTTTTTTAAAAGCTATGAAGCATATCTTAATACTCAGGGTATTTCAAAAAAAGAAGACTTTGAAAGTTATACAAACTGGGCAACTACACTGCTAAATGATTTTAATGAAATTGACAGGCATTTAGTAGAGCCAAAAGCTTTTTTCAGCTATTTAGGAAGCATTAAAACATTAGAGAAATGGAATGTTCAGGAAGGAGAAAAAACTGAGCTAATTGAAGCTTATATCAAGTTCTGGAATCAACTCCCCGAATTTTATGAAATCCTAAAACAATTACTTTTAAATGACGCATGTGGCTATCAAGGCTTGGTATATCGCAAAGCAGCCGAAGATATTGAGCATTATATAAACACCCATGGAAATAAAAAGCACATTTTTATTGGGTTCAATGCATTAAACAATGCTGAGCAAAGTATCATTCAGGAATTACTGGAAACAGGTAATTCCGAGATCTATTGGGATGCAGATTCCTTCTTCTATAAAGACACCAGGCACAGTGCTTCCTTCTTTTTAAGAAAGTATGTAAAAGAATGGAAATACTTTGAAAATACTGCCCCTCAACATATTTCCGACAATTTTGAGAATGAAAAGAGGTTTCATCTGGTTGAAGTTCAAAAAAATATTGGGCAAGCAAAATTCTTAGGAGACCTATTATCCGGCTATTCACAGAAAGAGCTCGACAATACTGCCATCGTACTGGCCGATGAAGCATTATTGACCCCGGTCTTAAACTCTTTGCCATCTAATGTCTTAAGTGTGAATATTACCATGGGGGTAGCCATAAAAACATTTCCAGGGACTATTTTTTTTGAGACTCTTTTAAACATACATCAAAAAGAAACAAGCTCAATTTACTATAAGGATTTACTCTCCATTTTAAATCATCCTCTAGCAGCATTTTTAGTAAATAATCCTCAGGAAATTACACTGAAAATTGCACAACAAAACAGCACGCATCTTTCATTTAAAGAGCTTGAAAGGTTGGCCGGCACATTAAATAAAGAAGTAATTACCTTGTTATTTGATGATTGGAAAGATGACAGTGGTATTGTTCTACAGTCCTGTATTTTGCTTCTTTTAAAAGCAAAAGAAAAATTTGAGCCACATAGCATTGACCGTATTGTGCTTTTCAATCTATATACGATCTTTAAAAAAATAGAAGTGTTAAATACACGATTTTCGTATGTAAGGAGCATAAAACCTATCCACAACCTGTTTTTAGAATTAATTACAACAACATCTCTCGATTTTGAAGGAGATGCTTACAACGGGCTTCAGCTAATGGGTGTGTTGGAAACCCGTGTGTTGGATTTTGAAAATGTAATTATGCTTTCTGTAAATGAGGGAATCTTACCATCAGGAAAATCTAATGCGTCATTTATAACCTACGATTTAAAGCAACAGTTTGGCCTTCCGTTATATACTGAAAAAGATGCGATCTATACCTACCACTTCTACCGCTTGTTACATCGTGCCAAAAACGTAACGCTGTTATATAATGCCCATTCCGAAGGATTGAACTCAGGAGAAAAAAGCCGCTTTTTATTACAGTTAGAAATTGAAAAATGTGCTAAACATCATATTGAAAAAACAATTGTGAGTCCTCCGGTATTTATGAAGCCAAAGGCGTTAAAAACCATTACAAAGACAGAGGCAATCATGAAACGGCTTAGTGAGATTGGCCAAAAAGGATTTTCTCCTTCTGCTTTAACCAATTACATTCGGAACCCATTGGATTTTTATCATCAAAAAATCCTGAAAATAAGCGAGTTTCAGGAAGTAGAAGAAACGGTCGCTTATAATACACTAGGGACCATTGTTCATGATACGCTTCAGGAGTTTTACCAGCCTTTAGAGGGTACTTTTTTAACTCTTGATATACTTCAGAAAATGAAACAACAAATAGATACTGAAGTAACACATCAATTCAGAAAAACATTTAAGGATGGGGACTATTCTAAAGGAAAGAACCTTATTATTTTTGAAGTGGCCAAACGGTATATTTCCAACTTTATTGATTATGAGGTCTCTGAAATAAAAGCAGAAAACCAAATAAAGATCCTGAAAATTGAAAGTGACCTACAAGTTGAAATTCCTATAGATAAAATTAATTTCCCTTTGCGAATTGGCGGAAAAGTAGACCGCGTAGATGAATTTAACGGAAAGCTTAGGATCATCGATTACAAAACCGGGTTAGTACAACAAGGCGATCTCGAATTGGCAGATTGGAGTTCAATTACAGAAGATTATAAATACAGTAAAGCATTTCAGGTATTAACATACGCGCTTATGATCCATAAAGGAATGCCGCTTACAAATGCAGAAGCTGGAATTATTTCCTTTAAAAACCTTAACAGCGGATTTTTAAGATTTGCTACAAAACCAACTCCCAGAAGCCAAAAAAAGGACCATGATATAAGTATCCAAACATTAGAATTATTTACCGAAGAACTTAAAAAACTAATTTTGGAAATTTGTAATCCACATATTCCTTTTACAGAAAAAGAAATTGAATAATATGATTATAGAGCAAAACAGGGTTTTGCTTTCAGAAAGTAAAAAACCCATCCTTTATGATATTTATCACAACGGTTCTTTACCTGCTAAGCCAGTTATACTATTTTGTCATGGTTATAAAGGTTTTAAGGATTGGGGTGCCTGGCATTTGGCAGCAAAAGCCTTTGCAAATGCAGGGTTCTTTTTTTTAAAATTTAATTTCTCATACAATGGAGGTACGGTAGAACAACCTATTGACTTTCCCGACCTGGATGCATTTGCACAAAATAATTTCAGCAAAGAACTGGACGACCTGCACAGGGTATTACATTTTATAACTACTGAAAAAAAATACGCTTCATTAATAGATGTAAAAAAGATAAGTTTGATTGGCCATAGTCGTGGTGGCGGAATTGTTTTGATCAAAGCCGAAGAAGACCCCCAAATTCATAAAGTAGTTACCTGGGCCGGTGTAAGTGATTTTAAAGTTCGGTTTCAGGAAGGAAGCGAAACATTCCGGCAATGGAAGGAGACCGGACGCACCTATGTTGAAAACGGAAGAACTAAACAACAAATGCCTCATGATTGGCAATTCTATGAAGATTTTAAGGCGAATGAAGAACGGCTTACCATTCATAGAGCTGTTAAAAATTTAAAGAAGCCACAATTGATCATTCACGGAAGTCTGGACCCAACGGTCCCTTTAAAAGAAGCACAGTTACTACACAGTTGGAATCCTGAAAGTCAATTAGAGGTTATTGGGGATGCTGACCATGTTTTTGGCGCCGGGCATCCATGGGTTCACGATATTTTACCAGATGATTTAGGTAGTGCAGTAAATTATAGCATTGCTTTCTTAACATAAAAATACTTTTACCCAATTACGCTGCTTAGCTTAAACATGGGCAAGTACATTGCTATAAGGATTATACCAACAATAACTCCTACAAAAAGAGTAAGCATAAAATTAAAAACCGTGGTAATAATTTGTCCTTTGTATTTTATTTCGGTGCTATATTGATTGTATAATTTTTGAAAAATGTATTCGGTTTGATTGGTCTCTTCTGCTACTTTTAAAAGAGCTATCATTTTTTTATCATATAAAGAATGCTTCGCAAAACTATCGTTCAATTTCTCTCCTTGAATGATATCCTTCTCAATTGTCTCAAGTGTACTCTCCAATGGATAAAAATGAATCATGTCTCTAACAAGGTGTATTCCCATAACAACCGGAATTTTAGCATTAGTAAGCAGTGCCATGGCCTGCGTAAACTGAATGAGGTAAATCTTTTTTAAATAATTCCCCAATACAGGGATCTTAAGCTGTAATCTTCCTATCAATTTATAGTACCACTGGGTTCCGGAGGCCCATTTTAATCCAATGATCAAAGCAATAATACCAAAAAATATAACGAGCCCATTCCCGGTAACAAGATTAGAGAGTTTTACAATTTGTTGTGTAAGCCAAGGTAGTTCTACACGGTTTTGTTCAAAAATATCAACAAACATAGGAACTACGTAACGAAGCATAAAAAACACCACAAATACAGCCAGAATTAAAACTATGATCGGATAAGATAAGGAAGATATAAGTTGCCGTTTTAATTCATTTTTTCGGTTGAAGTATTCTCTGAGGTCTTCGGTAATTTTATGAAGTTGCCCTGTTTGTTCTCCAATTTTAATTGCCTGATATTCGTAAGAAGTAAAGTTTTTGTTTTTTTTCAGAGCTTCCGAAAGTGAGCTTCCACCTACTATTTCTACAGATAGTGCATCTATCAGTTTTTTGTCTTTTTCCTTTCTTTGCATCTCTGCTATGAGGTCCAAAGATCTTTTTAAATTAACTCCGGAATTTAACAACACACTTAGTTCTGCATAAAATTGTTCTTTTGATTTGTTGGAAAATGAATTTCCAAAAAGGGTTATTTCTTTGTTTAAAAAACTGGTTTTTAACTCTTTTTTTTGAGTATTGTTAGGCGTAGATATGTTTTCAAACTTAATCCCCATTCTCTGTCATGTATTGAAAGGCATCCTTTTCTTTGTAAAAGAACAAAAAGGATTGCTTTTCTCCTTTATTAAATTCAACTTTTAATGCATCTATACTCCCTTGGCCTGTTTCACTTCCCTTATAAAAAAAGGTTTTGGAAAACTTTTCTGTTACTAAAGTATCTAAATTTCTAAGAATGGCCTCTTCAGAAAATGAATAGACAATAGAATCTACACGTGTTTTCATTTCTAAAGTCGCATTCCCCAAATTGTAATTTATATCATGAAATTTGTTGAAATCAATGGTGAGTTGTTGTTCCAGTAAATTAAGCTGAGCACTTTGGTTATAATTATTTTGAATTAACCCTATATTTCTCCCAAATAATGTAATAATAGTAAAAGCCAAACCTGCTACAATGGTAGTAATGGCAAGAACTATCAACATTTCTGTTAACGTAAAAGCTGCTATTTTCTTAGCGCTTATCATCAATTATTTTTCTCTTTTTGTTACCGGAAGGTTTATGCAATGCTTCCATGGTTATAACTCCCTCCCGTGTTTCAATACTAATATCCCACCGTTCTGTTTCCTCATAGAAAGGGAGAGCTTTTTTATCATTTTTGGTAAAGTATGTAAGTTCTTTTATTCTGTTTTGAAACTGTGTATCGTTATTTTTTACCACTCCTTTAAAAACATTATTCAAGCTAAGGCTGGCAATTAAGAACACGACCATAATTATCGCTGAAGCTACTAAGGTTTCGACCAAAGTAGCGGACCGTATTTTCTTCATTATAATCATTATACAGTTTCTTCTTTTGAATTCAGGTTTGAATATTGATTAGCTATAGTACTCTGAAAAAGTTCAAACAGTAAATTTCGTAATAGAGGTATTTAATTTGTCAAAATTACAATATTGAGAACTCTATGGTCTCCCCTTGATATCGAAGCTTTACCTTTTCTTTAGACCCTTTTATAAGCTCAATTTCTTCAATAATATCCCCTTTTTTGAGTAAGTGTTGTTGTCCATTGATCTCAATGATAAACACACTGGATTTTGAATTCTTATCCGATACAATTCCAAAATAACTAATTTTAGGCCATACTATATCTTCTTTTGGCTTTGATGTCCTATTGACAGCACTTTTGCTTCTTGATCCTGAATACATTGTTCCTAAAAACGGGTCCTTGTCAACCGGCAGTAATAAAAATGTATCCTTTTTCTGAACTTTAGGAGTAGCGAAATTTGTAGCTATTGTTTGTGGAATTGCAGAATCATCCGGGTTAAAAGCTTCATAAATCTTGTACAGTAACACCCCCCATATAATAATAACTATAGGAACAAGAATCCTTATGTTCTTTTTGTTTTTCACTTTTATTCATTTACTGTAAAACTAAAAACCGAACTGTCCGGACTTTCATTTCCGGCTTCATCAAACGCTTTTGTGAACCAGTAGTAAGTATCATTTACCAGTGTAGTATCAAAGGGGGAAGTGGTTTGATCTTTCACCACCAGGTCTGTTAGATTTATATCCCGGTATACATAGATACTATCAAACTCTACACTTCCTTGTATAGCCACCCTCGTCCATTCAAAAGATACTTGCCCAGAAGTTAAAACAACTTCATCCTCCGGGTTTGTAAGTGTAGGTCCATTAGGTGAAGTGAGGTCCACTAAAATTTCCCTTGAAGAATAAAGTGTATTTTCTGAGCCATTTTCTGCTCTTACTTGCCAGGTAAGACTTCCCTCGGGGAAAGTAACATCAAGGTTTGTCCCTCCGGTGGTTTGTTCATCGGCAACTGTTCCGTTTTCGAGTATCTGAATACGGTATAAGGTAGCTCCGTCAATGCTCTGCCATTGTAAGTTTTGACCCGCAACATTAGTCACAAGGTTATTTGCAGGAGCAGAAAGGACAACGATATTATCAGAAAAATTCACAGCCTGTATTACTTTAAAAGAAGCAGTAGTATACGCAGTCTCATAATTACTGTTCCTGGCACGTACACGCCACTCATAGTTCCCAATATTCAATTGCTGCTCATAAGAAGTGATCGTGTCAGTTACATTTACAATCAGCTGTTGCGGGTTATCAAAATCCGGAGTAGTTACCTGTATTTCGTATGTGGTTGCATCCTCAAGTGTCTCCCAGTCGAAAAAAACGACATTGGATGCTACCTCAACACTATCTCCCGGAGCAAGTAATACTACCGTTTTATCACTTATATCTGTTTCTATAAGAAGGCCCCCTTCTTCACAGGCCCACAAAGAAAGGATAGATAGTACTGTTATTATTTTCGCAATTTTCATTTAAAATTTTATCTCATTTTTGCGTTCTGCTCTTCTTGCCGAACTATAAGTCTCACTACCACAAACAGCGTCTACAGCAACCAAATCCAGTATTTCAATTTTATATCCCGCACTACCCCAACAAAATTGAGAGGCCTTGAAATCAACTATATTTCCATCTGTAAATTCTATCACTTGAAACACCTTTCCCTTCTTTCTAAGTTCAACAGAAAGTGTTCTTTCTTTGTTTTGAATGAGGTATAATTCATCTGCAGTATTAATTTCAGATAATATCTCTTCCGGATAATTGACAGTAACCGAAGTGACAATGCGTAAATTCTCTCCTTTTTTTAAGTATTTGAAGAGTTCTTTATTTTTATTGATCTGCCCGATCAAAGATATTTTATCTAATATTTCTAACGATACCAATATACTGTCCTTTTTTGGTTTAGAAATGGAATCTCTCTTTACGAAGATCCTTCGTTTGGAAACATTGATTGTTGTTGTATTTAAACGCAAGGCAGACGTTAAATTACATACCGTTTTAGCACTTGTTTTGTTTTGAAGAGCATAGGCTTCAAAAACACCTATGGTCCCTAACTCGGGTAATTTCTTCTGCACGGTATTTTTATACTGTAGGCTGTTACAAGAAGAAAAGAGGATGACAACTACTAAAATTAAAGCTTTCAAATTCTAAGAAATTAAGTTTTTAAAGATAGGCGAAGGATTATTAATTTACAAGGTTTTCATCTTCCTTTCCCTGAAATATTTCTTCTGTTTACTATAGTGTTTTTACAAAGCCAAATGTTGTATATACTGCTGTATAAAGAAGTCTGTTAGCAGTCTATAGTTCTTGTCCGGGCCTTACACTATTACTAAACCCTTTGTGTAGAAAACCGTAAAAGTCTTTTCATAGGGGCCTTTGTATTCATTCCAATATTTTATAACATCATCCATTACTTTGAAAAAGGAGGCTCTATATTCATTTGGTTCGTCATCTAAAAAGGCACTAACTCCATTTATGATCAAAATAATTTCGTCAAATAAGATCCAGGACAGGTCTGTTAAGTAATCAAAAAGAGCATCTAAGTTCTTTTCAAAAGAATCGGTAACGGCTAAAAGCTTTGCAAATTCATTCATTACATCTTCCCTGCTTGTGCAATTAACGCCATTAATCGTTACTACAAATGCATTCTCTTTAATTAAAATTTCTTTTTCCATTAGTTAAAGTCTACTCCTTTTTTGCTGTTAGGAGATTTAAAAAATTATTGGGGGAGCAACCAAAACTATGTATCTTTTTTGATATAGAATGTGGTAGGGTACCACATCTTGGGATGCGTTTTCGATGAAGTGTCTATACTTTGGCTAATTTGCAGTGCTGAGATATATAGGTATTTTATTTAGTAAAAGGAGATCACTTTTTTACTGAAAAACTAGAGTTTGGTGAATTTAATTAATTGAAATATCTTTACTTCACTTCTCCTCTTAACTCCCTGATATTTTTAATTGATATCCACGACAGAAGAATTTTATCTGGCTGAGGATTTAAATACTGTATTATGGGAAAAGACAATAAGAATAGTTTTTCTAAAAATTTTGGAATACTGGTAGGTTTTGCAGGAGCGATCTTAGGTTACAGTGCCTCTATAAATGATACTGAATTCAGTAGTATTGTAATAGGAGTAATAGTGGGATTTGTCATGGGTTATGTTATTGGTTGGGTAGTTGGTGAATTTCTTCAAGGCATATTTAGAATTATTTTGGGCCTGATAAGTGTTCTGATTATAGCAATAAGGGTTTATAATATTTTATCTAACCTTTTTGGGTAATCATAGTTAATATAAGTGATCACCCCGCTACCTGCATCATAGCTTTTTACAGATTTTGTAAGGTCTTATTCTATCCCCAAAAATAAATCCTTAAATGAGCTTCAAGATACTTTTTGTCTCTCGAAAAGCATATTGTTTTTCTACTCAATCTCTTGATATGAGTTCGAAGTGTCAAATTCATACGCTCAATTTTCTTTGTACAATATTGAAAACGTTTGTGAATTTCTTTTGGGATCAAGCTTGGATAGATATTCAATCTATCTGTATAAATTTTACTAGGTTGAAGTAGGAGTACTTTATTTATTAATGGTCTAATCGTTTCTTTGGATTTACTGCCAACAAAGAAATCAATCACACTTTTTGTTTCTCCTTCTATTGCATAGGTAGAGTTATAGGTATAATCCTCTGCCAAAGGATCTATTTGTAAAAACCTACTCAGATCCGGATAACTCATTCTATATTTCCATTCATGAATACCCAAACTTAAGTCTTCAGTAAATTCTAGCCCTTGATAGGTCTTATACTTTTGAGCAAGACTATTCCCATTCGGTGAAACCACGTTATTATACCCATTTTGTTTTAAGCCAAATGGGTAGTAATTAGATTCTTCAATGATCTCATCATTTGGGTCGATAGAGCCATTTAGGTCATCATCACTATAACTTAACCTTACATTACCCAAATGGTCCTTATACTGGAACACATATTTAAAGGCGCTATAGGTAGTTTGTCCTGTACCTTTATCATAGCGTTTTACAGATTTTGTAACATTGTTGATCACGGGTTCTATATAGCCCTCCGGGTGATTAAAGAATTGTAATTGTAGCGACCCTGTCGTTTCCATATCTGAATATATAAAGCTTCATACCAGGTAAAAACCACTAGGCAAGAGCCTAGCGGTAGCGGGGGGCAGAAATTAAGACTTTATAAATTTTTTGGTAAAGTTTTTACCTTGAATAGTTACTTGTACAAAGTATAATCCTGTATGTAAACCAGATACATTTATGCTGGAATTTGAAGTCTGCTTAATAAGTTTGCCGTCTAAAGTATAGATTTTTACATTTTCTATTAATTCTTGAGTATTGATGTTTAAAATATCTTGAGTTGGATTAGGATATAGAGTAAGTTTTATAGCATTGTAATCTACTACCCCCAATGAACAGTTTTCACTATAACTTGCCCAATCATCTTTGCACCAACCTGTAAAGTTGGATTGGTCACAAACAGGATATGTAGCAGTTTCATTATCGACTTGGATACAGATAAGATTTGGATTGTTATAAGCCCACATATAAATTATTTTATAATTGCTTCCATTTTTAATATTTAAACTCTCTAGTAGGCTATTATCAGTACAACCAAGAAATTCAAGATTAGAGTTTTGTGTTACATCTAAACTAGTCAATTCATTAAATTCACAAAATAAATGTGTGAGATTTAGATTTTGTGTTACATCTAAATTTGTTAATTGATTATTCCAGCAACCTAACCTTACAAGATTTAGGTTTTGTGTTACATTTAAACTTATTAAATCATTACCATAGCACTCTAACCAGTCAAGATTAGGGTTTTGTGTTACATTTAGACTAGTCAGTTGGTTATTGCTACAATACAACAATTTAAGATTGGGGTTTTGTGTTACATCTAAACTGGTCAATTGATTATTCCAGCAAATTAAGCTTTCAAGATTCAGATTTTGTGTCATATCTAAACTTGCCAGTTGATTATATCCACAGTCTAAAAATTCAAGATTAATAAAACTCCTAATTCCTTCTAAAGAAGATATATTTTCAGAATCAATATATAGCCCCAATACAATTTCAGCTTCACTTATTTGAATTTCTCCATCATTATTTAAATCGGCATCACTATCTCCATTTCCATTTCCATTAGTATCAACACAACTAGTATTAACTAAAGCATTTTTAAAATTAGTATCTGGAATGTTAACTATTTGAGCTTGTAAAATCAAGCCAGTAAATAATAAAAAAATCGTAGTATATATATTTTTCATTTTGTTATATTTTAAAAAGAGTGTCCAAATTTTGTCCAAAAAAATCATCAAAAACAAAGGTCTTGGCAAATTTATTCGTAGCATATTCTTTTTTAGTACAGTTAAGTTCATTGAACGATACTACAAATGCATTTTCTTTACTTAAAATTTCTTTTTCCATTAGTTAAAGCCGTCCCATTTTACTATTGGGGTTCAAAAATGGAGTTACTACATTTACTCGGACAGAAATTTTAAGACTATTTAACTAAAAACAAATATCTTAGAATAATGAAAAAACGAGTTTACAGTACTGAATTTAAATCAGAAGCGGTACGATTAAGTTATCAGCGAGAAAATATTAAAGAATTAGCAGATGAACTAGGTATTCCGGTGCAACGTATTTATAAATGGAGAGCGGGTCAAAAAACAAGAACTACTCCAAAGGTTACTATAAAACAAGAAGCTGATTCTATAGAAGTAAAACGATTACGAAAAGCCCTTAAAGAAAAAGAATTAGAACTTGAAATATTAAAAAAAGCCGTTCACATCTTTTCCAAGAGCGATGGGAAATCTATCAATTTATA
>NZ_JBYVJZ010000002.1:0-531412 GCF_058148525.1 Ulvibacter sp. 2210JD10-4 | reverse complement strand
ATGGAATTAGAATTTTATCAAATCAAAAATGTGGCATAGGTCTTAGAAAATTTGTCCGACTTTTTGTTGCAAGTCCAATAAAAAAAGGTACACCTATAGGTACACCTTTTTGGTGTAAAAAACTTGTCAAACTTGACTTTTGGAAAATGAATTAAGTAGATACAAAAAAAGCCTCTCCAATTTGGAAAAGCTTCTCATTGGTCTAATTTCTTAAACCACTTCGTTCGCCTTAGCTTTAGCGGTGGCGAACAATCCACCTTTGTTAAAACTTCGGTGGATTCAACACAACTTCATTAAATTCACCTTCGTTAAAACTTCGGTGAATGATAGCGGTCTGGACGAGACTCGAACTCGCGACCCCCTGCGTGACAGGCAGGTATTCTAACCAACTGAACTACCAGACCGTTGCTGTTATTTTATAGACTTTAAAGCTTGTCTTAACTTTTAAATCCGGTATTCTAACCCCGTCCGAACGAATAACTCCGTTTATCCGGGCGGGCAACTGAACTACCAGACCGTTGCTTAAGCATATTGCTTGTTAGCGAGGGCAAATATACACCTCCTATTTATTTTGGCAAACAAAAAATGAAAAAAATAAGAGAAATTAAATATTATAAAAAACAAGTAGAATACCTACATCTTCAATCTTCTCGCTTCAAGCATCCGTCTCAATCTAACCAAACTTTTGGCGCTCTACCAAATAAGTAGTCAATATTTTATTAAACTGCTCATTAATATCAGTTGGCACATACTTAATACGGTATTGGCCGCATTTTAATTTCAAGTCATTAAAATACTGCTGTACCGCTTTTTCATAAGACTCTTTTATATTATCTGCATACAGATTTACATGCTCTCCGGTCTCAACATCTACAAAACGTTTGGGCCTGTTGTTAAAATCAAAGGTGATCTCTTTTTCTTTATCGTAGGTGTGAAATAACACCACCTCATGTTTATTATACTTCAAATGCTGTAATGCCTGAAATAACTTTTCTTCCTCTGCATCACTCTGAAACATATCCGTAAACAAAAATACCAATGAACGGCGTTTTAATTTTTCAGCGATCAAATGTAGGTGAGTATATGTTTTGGTCTTTATTTGCTCTCTTGATCGTGATATTGCATTATTAAGATGTGATAATAACATCTGATGGTGTCTTTCGCTCCCTTTTTCCGAAGCATAAAATTCATAAGTATCACTGTAGATACTTAAACCCACCGCATCCCGTTGCCGTTTTAAGAGATTCATAATAGCAGCACTCGCCAATACCGAGAATCCTATCTTGTTCAAAGAATTAATGCTCAGCTGCTTCAGCTTTGGATAATGCATGGAGCTGCTGTTATCAATGATCAAATGGCACCGCAGATTGGTCTCTTCTTCATATCGTTTGGTGTAGAGCTTATCGGTTTTAGCATAGAGCTTCCAATCAATATGCTTGGTACTCTCACCATTATTGTAGATCTTATGTTCTGCAAATTCCGCAGAGAAACCATGAAACGGACTCTTATGTAACCCCGAAATAAAGCCCTCTACTACCTGAGTAGCAAGTAATTCCAGATTTTTAAACCCGGTAATTTCGTTTATTTCCTTTTCAATGTTCACAATTTCAATTTATTCAAATACCCAACTTCTTACTACTAACTTCCTGCTCCTGCCATCAAGCTTCCAACCTCCAGCTTCAATCCCCTAACTTCCAGCTACCTGCTTCAAACCCCTAGCTCATCACCTCATCCACAATTCCATACGCCACAGACTCTTCATCTCCCATCCAATGGTCACGGTTAAAGTCTTTCATTACTTTCTCAAATTTCTGGCCACAATTCTCTGCCAGAATTCTTGCACTTATTTCTTTGGTTTTTAATATCTCTTGGGCTGTAATCTCAATATCACTCGCTTGTCCGCGAGCACCTCCACTAGGCTGATGTATCATAACACGCGCATGTGGTTGTATAAATCTTCGCCCTTTTTCTCCGGCCGAAAGCAGGATGCTTCCCATAGAAGCAGCTAATCCTGTGCAAATAGTAGATACAGGGCTCTTAATACTTTTAATGGTATCATACATAGAGAAACCACTGGTAACATATCCTCCGGGACTATTGATATATAATTGTATTTCATCATTATTCAACGAATCCAGATATAACAAACGATCCACAACATGTTTAGCTGTTTTATCATCAACCATACCCCACAAGAAGACCTTTCGTTCTTTAAGCAATTGATTGTCTATTTGATCCTGAACCTTATTTAGTTTTTCCATAGAATCTCTCTGTTTTTAATCTTTCTGAAAAATAAAAAAGGCTTAGCATACTGCCAAGCCTTTTCCAAGTTAATTTTTCTTTCAATTTATAAAAGTGAATCAATTGCTTCCGCATATACATTTTTAGGAGCAACGCCTACTTGACGTCCTACCAATTCTCCATTGTTAAATACCAAAACCGTTGGGATGTTTCGCACTCCATACTTCGCAGCAAACTCCTGATTTGCATCTACATCTACCTTCCCTACAACGGCTTTGCCATCATATTCTTCACTAATCTGGTCAATAATAGGCCCAACCATTCTACATGGCCCACACCAGGCTGCCCAAAAATCTACCACTACCGGTTTGTCACTTTTTAATACTGTTTCTTCAAAAGTTGCATCTGTTATTTCTAAAGCCATTTTTATTAAATTTTAAATGTTATGCAAAAATAGTCAAAAATTCTGCCAATCCTTACACCCAAAACATTAGTTTCGGTGATAAGTATATTAGTTTTAATTATAATACGGGCTCCGCCTATGGCGGACCGGGCTTTCCGTGCTACATGGTAGCTTACTACAATCCCTGCCCGAAGGTCAATTCAGTTTATATTGTACCTGCTCCCGTTCCAGTTCATCTAACAATTCCTGTGAAATATTAACCTTCTGTTTACGGCTGGGCATATTCAGTTTTACTTTCTCTTCCATTTCATAGATCACAAACTGAAGCTGCTTATCCCCTTTATGCATCTTAAATAGATCCTTCAATTTTTTAATGCGGTCTTCAGCTAATTCCTCGATCGGCATTTGAATGGTCAACTTTCGAGCCTGACTATCCATTACATCATGCAATAATTGCATACTGTTGTATTGCAATCTGGGATCTCCTTTTTTTCCGGTATCTCGATTCACCCAGCCCTCTTTCACAAAAACACGCGCATATAAAAAGGAATTTGGAACCAGGAAATGACGGAACTTTAAATACTCTTCTCCAAAGATTTTAAACTCAAAACTATCGTCGTAATCTTCTACCGTAAAAATCGCCCAGCCTTTTCCGGCTTTAGATTCCCGGTGTTGTACATCACTCACAATGCCTCCAAAACACAATTCTCTATTCACAAATTTTTCCAATTCATTGAAATCTGAGACCTTACAATTGGTGAAGCTTTTCATTTCGGTCCTGAAGTCATCCAACGGATGCCCGGAAATATAAATCCCCACGACTTCTTTTTCCAACTTCAGTTTTTTCATAGTACCCCATTCTTCACAAGGTGGAACTTCCGGCTCCGGAATTTGCACTTCACTGGCATCTCCAAACAAACTTACTTGTGATGAGTTTTGCGTTTCCTGATATTTGGCAGCATAGCGTAGCACCTTTTCAATAAACATCACTCCATCTCCATCATCATGTAAATACTGAGCGCGGTGCGTATCGAAACTATCAAATCCTCCTGCAAGTGCCAGATTCTCAAAGGCTTTTTTATTGGCAGAACGAAGGTCAATTCGCTTAGCAAGGTCAAAAACCGATTTATATTTTCCTTCTTTCCGCTCTTCAACTATGGTAGCTACAGCATTTCCTCCAACACCTTTAATGGCGCCCATCCCAAAACGTACGGCACCACGGTCATTCACAGTGAATTTATAGAAAGATTCATTTACATCCGGGCCTAATACCTCCAGTCCCATCCGCTTACATTCTTCCATAAAGAAAGTTACCTGCTTGATATCATTCATGTTATTAGAAAGCACCGCAGCCATATATTCGGCAGGGTAATGTGCTTTTAAATAAGCTGTCTGGTAAGCGATCCATGCATAACAGGTAGAGTGAGATTTATTAAATGCATAACTGGCAAAAGCTTCCCAGTCTTTCCATATTTTCTCCAGTTTTTCAGGGTCATGGCCTTTTGCAGCAGCTTGTTCGACAAACTGTGGTTTCATTTTATCGAGAACTGCTTTTTGCTTTTTCCCCATTGCTTTCCGAAGTACATCTGCTTCACCTTTGGTAAAATCTGCCAGTTTTTGTGACAGTAACATCACTTGCTCCTGGTAGACAGTGATCCCATAGGTTTCTTTAAGATATTCCTCCATTGCAGGAAGGTCATAGCTAATTTCTTCTTCGCCATGTTTTCTTCTAATAAAACTTGGAATATATTCCATGGGGCCCGGTCGGTACAAAGCATTCATGGCTATAAGGTCTGCAAAAACAGTTGGCTTTAGATCCTTCATATGTTTTTGCATTCCTCCGGATTCATATTGAAAGATTCCTACCGTTTCTCCCCTTTGGAACAACTCATACGTTTTTTCATCATCCAGTGGAAATGCATCCGGATCGAGGTCAATGTTGTGTTTATGTTTTACAAGCTTTACAGTATCTTTTATTAGGGTAAGTGTTTTTAACCCGAGAAAATCCATTTTCAATAAGCCGGCACTTTCCACTACCGAGTTATCAAACTGAGTTACATACAGATCTGAATCTTTTGCTGTAGCAATTGGAACAAAATTGGTAATATCGTCCGGAGTGATAATAACTCCACATGCATGAATTCCGGTATTTCGTACTGATCCTTCCAAGACTTTTGCCTGATTGATCGTCTGTGCCTCCAGATCTTCCCCTTCAGAAAGATTTAAAAGCTCATTCACTTTAGGTAATTCATCACTTCTAAACCTGCTGCGCAATTCCTGATCACTCAACCCGAATATTTTATTCAGTTTGGTCATATTAGGAATTAACTTCGCGATCCTGTCAGCTTCATTTAACGGCAGATCCAACACACGGGCGGTATCCCGAATGGAGGACTTTGCTGCCATCGTTCCGTAGGTAATAATTTGTGCTACCTGATTGCTTCCGTACTTATCGATCACGTAATCCATCACACGGCTACGCCCTTCATCATCAAAATCAATGTCAATATCCGGCATACTTATACGGTCCGGATTCAGGAAACGCTCAAAAAGCAGGTCATATTCAATAGGATCAATATTCGTGATTCCCAAACAATACGCAACAGCACTTCCTGCTGCCGATCCCCGGCCGGGGCCTACCGACACATCCATTTTTCTAGCCTCTGCAATAAAATCCTGTACAATCAAAAAGTATCCCGGATACCCGGTATTGGCAATTACTTCCAGTTCAAAATCGAGTCGTTGGCTAACAGCATCTGTAAGGTCCGGATAGCGTTTTTTCGCCCCTTCATAGGTAAGATGTCTTAGATAAGCATTTTCCCCTCTTTTTCCTCCATCTGCATCTTCGGCATTTAAAAATTCTTCAGGTATTGCAAAATTAGGTAACAACACGTCTCTTACCAGTGTGAAAGATTCTACTTTATCTATGATCTCACGAATGGTATAAATTGCTTCAGGAAGATCCTTGAACAAAGTCTTCATTTCTTCCTGTGACTTAAAATAATATTCCTGATTTGGCAGTCCGTAACGGTACCCACGGCCGCGGCCAATAGGTGTTGCCTGCTTTTCTCCATCCTTAACACAAAGCAGAATATCATGTGCGTTAGCATTCTCTTTCTCAATATAGTAAGTGTTGTTACACGCCACTAATTTTATATCATGCTCTTTGGCAAAATTTACCAAAACGGTATTTATACGATTCTCATCTTCCTGATTATGACGCATGATCTCCAGATAGAAATCGCCTCCAAACTCTTGCTTCCACCATAACAAGGCTTCTTCTGCCTGTTTCTCCCCAATATTTAAGATTTTACTCGAAATTTCACCATATATACTTCCTGAAAGTACAATGATATCTTCTTTATACTTTTTTATCACCTCCTTGTCAATACGGGGAACGTAATAAAACCCATCGGTATAAGCAACAGAGGACATTTTTGCGAGATTGTGATAACCGTTTTTATTTTTAGCGAGCAACACGATCTGGTAACCATTGTCTTTATGTGATTTGTTAAGATGGTCTTCGCAAACAAAGAATTCGCAACCTACAATTCCTTTTAAGCTTTTATGTTTATCCTCTTCAGGTAAGGAACTGTTGTAATTATTTACGGCTCTTACAAAATGAAAAGCACCCATCATATTTCCGCTATCGGTAATAGCGACGGCAGGCATTTCGCCTTTAACAGCAGCATTCACCAGATCCTGTGTACTCGAAGTAGATTGAAGGATAGAAAACTGCGAATGATTATGCAAATGCGCAAAAGGAGTTTCTTCAAGTGATGCAATATTTTCCTTTATTTCATCTGAAGAAATTTCAACCGTTTCAATTTCGGCTGCTAAGGTTGCGCGTATCTTTTCTGAGGCTTCTCTTAAATTGATATGCTTCAGGCCAATCAATTCGATCTGCTTTGGATTTTCTTCTGAAAAGCTCTCAAAATAATCCGGTTGTACGTCCAATTCTGAAACAGTAAATATTTGACGCCTTACCAATTCCAGAAAACATCGTGTAGTAGCCTCTACATCGGCAGTTGCGTTGTGAGCTTCAGCAAACGGTTCTTTGAATAGAAACTCATGTAATTCGGTTAATGTTGGCAGCTTAAATTTCCCTCCACGGCCTCCGGGAATCTGACAGAGCTGTGCGGTAGTTTCGGTACATGTATCTAATACAGGTAAGTTAGGCAACGGATTTTCCAACCCTAACCGAAGGTATTCGGCCCCCATGATATTCAGGTCAAATCCTACATTCTGACCAACAATAAACTTTGTTTTGGATAGCGCTTCGGTAAATTTTTCAATAACCTCAGCTAAAGCAATACCTTCTTTTTCTGCCAATTCTGTAGAGATACCATGAATTTTTTCAGCATCAAAAGGAATATTATATCCCTCCGGCTGCACCAAATAATCCTGATGCTCTACCAAGTTTCCCATCTCATCATGTAATTGCCAGGCAATTTGTATACAACGAGGCCAGTTATCACTATCGGTTAAAGGGGCATTCCAATTTCGGGGTAGCCCGGTGGTTTCAGTATCAAAAATTAAAAACATGAAAGGAGTTTATGAGGTATTTACCTTAGGTAGTAAAAGTAAAAAAATGGCATTAGAATGGGAAGTAAAGTTGTGAACAGTTTGCCTGTTTTATAAACAAAAAGCCATCTGCTTAAGGCAGATGGCTTTTTGTAATTAAATAAGTTTCTCTTATAGGTATGTAACGTTAAACTGCCCTGCTGTTATACTTGTTGAACCGGTCTCAAAAGAAAATGTCCCTTTCAAGGTCTTTGCTGATGTATCGTGTTCAACAATAATTAAATTCCCCGATTCGACTGTTTCGGTAGTGATTCCATCAGAGTAGGTTGCATTAAAACCAGCACGGGGTAAAGTATAAGTTCCTGCCGTAACATCATTGGGAAATTGCAACAATACTATTGTAGCTGTTGAAGCACCTGTCACAACAATATTATTCCCTGTGTTCACTGCATCAACAGCAAAAGGATTAAATGGTATCCCATCAATTCGAGCAACAAAAGTACCTGCATTTCCCTGTAGTGGGTCACCAATATCATTTGCAAGAAAACTAACTTCAAAAAATACCCCTTTCTCTACAGTAAGTGTATCGATTCCGGGAAGAACCGCTTGAAAATTAAATCTTCCACTTAAGGTTCCACACGAAAGACACCTGTGAGTAACCTCAATTTCACCCCCTCCTTCAGGATTTGTAGCATATATATTACCATTGGCATCTTCATAGGTAGCATAGTTAGGGTTTTGTCCTCCTAACGGAAAGACCCCTAAATCTGCATTTCTAATGTGTAATGTAAGTGTTTCTGCGTCTGTAACACCTTGAATAGTAAATGTATCATCTTCATTTTTTACGGCACGTGCATCATCGGCACTAAAAAAGATCTCATTAATTTCTCCCTGTAAGGCTGGGCTGTTGGTCTCGGTGTCCTCACAACTTATTAAAGCAAAAGCTGAGAAAATAACTAGAATAATTCGTTTCATAGTAATGTTTGTGGCAAATGTAAAATAAAAAGTTTAATCTATTGAATTTCAGAAAAAAAATATAGTATCTTTGCCGTCCTTAATTATAACCGGGGTCGGGTACCCCAAAAATTAATTTTTATGCCTGTAAAAATCAGATTACAAAGACACGGTAAAAAAGGGAAGCCTTTTTACTGGATCGTAGCGGCAGATTCCCGCTCAAAAAGAGATGGTAAATTTCTTGACAAATTAGGAATTTACAATCCAAATGTAAACCCTGCACAGATCGAAGTAAATTTAGATGGTGCAGTTCAATGGCTTCAAAACGGTGCGCAACCTACAGATACTGCAAGAGCTATCCTTTCTTATAAAGGGGTAATGCTAAAGCATCACCTTGCCGGCGGTGTACGTAAAGGTGCATTAACCGAAGAACAAGCCGAAGAAAAATTCAATAACTGGTTAGAAGAGAAAGCAAAAGCTGTTGACAAAAAACGTGCTAACCTTTCAGATGCTAAAGCTAAGGCTAAGGCCGAAGCACTTGCTGCTGAAAAAGCCGTAAATGAAAAACGTGCTGCCGATGCTGCTGAAGCTATTGCAGAAGAACCTGCAACTGAAGAAGTAGCAGAAGAAACTGCTGCTGTTGAAACCGCTGAAGTTGAAGCTCCTGTTGAAGAAGTTGCTGCTGAGGCCGAGGCTCCTGCTGAAGAGGCAGTTACCGAAGAAGCTCCTGCAGCTCCTGCTGCCGAAGCGAAAAAAGAGGAAGCTTCTAAAGAAGAAGAGTAAGCTTTTTAACAATGCAAAAGGAGAACTGTTTCTACTTAGGCAAAATCGTTAAGAAATATAGCTTTAAAGGGGAATTGCTTGTAAAACTGGATACAGACGACCCCGAACAATTTATAGAAATGGAATCGGTTTTTGTGGAACAACACAAAAATTTGATTCCATTTTTTATTGAGCAAAGTTCGCTTCACAAATCTGAACTACTACGGATAAAATTTGAAGAAGTAGACACCGAAGAAGATGCTAATACTTTATTAGGAGCTGTTCTATATTTACCCTTGGAAGCCCTTCCAAAATTAACCGGCAACCAGTTTTATTACCATGAGATCATTGGTTTTACGGTAAAAGACACAGTTTTTGGTGTGGTTGGAACCATCACTTCGGTAAATGATAGTACAGCACAAGCTCTTTTTGAAATTAATCGTGATGGCAAAGAAATTCTCATTCCTATTAATGACAATTTCATTAAAAAAGTAGACCGCACAACTAAAACAATACACCTCGACGTTCCGGAAGGGCTGATTGATTTATACCTTTAGGATGGCGGCCTCTTTTAAATTCAAACAATTCACTATAAATCAAGACCGCTGCGCCATGAAAATAGGCACAGACGGAGTTTTACTTGGTGCGTGGGTCTCTGTACAAAATAATCCCATTTCAGTTTTAGATATTGGCGCCGGTACTGGCATCATTGCTTTGCAGTTAGGGCAACGTACTCAGTCCGAATTAATTGATGCTCTGGAAATAGACGAAAATGCTTACGAACAATGTGTAGAAAACTTTGAAAACTCACCGTGGGGAGATCGCTTGTTCTGTTATCATGCGGCTTTAGATGAATTTGTTGAAGAAATTGATGAGACATACAATCTAATCGTATCCAACCCACCATTCTATAGTGAAGATTACAAAAGTAATGACAAAATTCGCGATGTTGCCCGGTTCAATGAATCCTTACCATTTAAAGAATTAATTGACAGTGTTTCGGTATTACTTTCAGAGCAAGGTACCTTTGCAACCATTATTCCGAAGAAAGAAGAAAAAAACTTCATTGCCCTTGCTTCTAAAGTAAGTTTATTCCCAAATAGAATCTGTAGGGTACGTGGCACAATGACTTCGGAAGAAAAAAGGAGTCTGCTGGAATTTTCTTTCAATAAGACTGAAATAAAGACCGAAGAACTTACCATTGAAATATCACGACACGAATATACCGAAGGCTATAAAAATTTAGTGCAAGATTTTTATTTGAAAATGTAGGTGATTCGACTTGTGATTTTTACATTTGTAAACCTAAAAATTTCAGAAAATGAAGCCCGATCTATTTGAAGCACCGGATTATTACAATCTTGACAATCTATTAACAGACGAACACAAATTAGTACGTGATGCTGCCCGTGAATGGGTAAAGCGCGATGTATCTCCTATTATAGAAGAATATGCTCAAAAAGCAGAATTTCCAGAACAAATCATCAATGGTTTGGCAGAAATTGGTGCTTTTGGGCCTTATATTCCTGAAGAATATGGAGGTGCCGGCTTAGATCAAATCTCGTACGGACTCATCATGCAGGAGATTGAGCGTGGTGACAGTGGTGTTCGTTCCACTGCATCGGTACAGTCTTCTTTAGTGATGTACCCTATCTGGAAATACGGAAACGAAGAGCAACGCAAAAAATATTTACCAAAATTGGCTTCCGGTGAATGGATGGGCTGTTTTGGATTGACCGAACCTGATCATGGAAGTAATCCCGCCGGAATGGTTACCAATTTTAAAGACAAAGGAGATCATTATCTATTGAATGGTGCCAAAATGTGGATTAGTAATGCCCCTTTTGCACAAGTTGCAGTTGTTTGGGCTAAAGATGAAAGCGGGCGAATTCACGGGTTAATTGTAGAACGTGGTATGGAAGGTTTCAGCACACCGGAAACACACAATAAGTGGTCCCTGCGAGCTTCGGCAACAGGAGAGTTGATCTTTGATAATGTGAAGGTTCCAAAAGAAAATTTATTACCTAACAAATCTGGTTTAGGAGCGCCGCTTGGATGTTTAGACTCAGCGCGTTTTGGTATTGCCTGGGGTGCTATTGGTGCTGCAATGGATTGCTACGATACTGCTTTACGATATTCAAAAGAACGAATTCAATTTGGGAAACCTATTGGGCAGTTTCAGTTACAACAAAAAAAATTAGCCGAAATGATCACCGAAATCACTAAAGCGCAGCTACTTACGTGGCGTTTAGGTGTTTTGCGTAATGAAGGAAGAGCAACATCCGCTCAAATTTCTATGGCAAAACGCAACAATGTAGATATGGCCATAAACATTGCCCGTGAAGCACGCCAGATGTTGGGAGGAATGGGAATTACCGGCGAATACAGTATTATGCGTCATTCCATGAATTTAGAAAGTGTAATTACCTATGAAGGTACCCACGATATTCATTTATTGATTACCGGATTAGATGTTACCGGATTAAATGCTTTTAAATAGTAAAAAACAGACTTTCTTTAAGGGCTTCAGATATTTTCTGAAGCCTTTTTTATTTCTATTTACGTAGAAATCATTTCAAATTGTATCTTTAAAAAAAGAAAACCTATGTCATCACAAAGAAGAATTAGTCGTGCATTCAAAAATGCCCGTCGTATTTCTTTTAATGATTCTTCCAAGTTCATTGTTTTCAGTGACTGTCATCGCGGTGATAATAGCTTTGCAGATGACTTCGCAAACAACCGAAATATATACTACCATGCCTTAAAACACTATTATAATGAGGGCTTTACATATTGCGAACTTGGAGATGGGGATGAACTTTGGGAAAATATTGAGTTTAAATCTATTTTTGAAGCCCATCAAAATGTCTATGATTTAATGCGCCTCTTTTTTAATGAAAATCGTCTATACCGTTTATTGGGAAACCACGATATGGTATATAAAAATCAACGATTTGTAGAAAGGCATCTGTATACTTATTTCAACAAAGTAACCGGTAAAGAAGAACCTTTATTTCCGGGAATTACATTTACCGAAGGACTATTGTTAGAGCATGAAGAAACAGGGCAAAAAATATTTATGGCTCACGGGCATCAAGCAGATTGGATGAATTATCGAGGATGGAAATTCAATAGATTTATGGTGAGAGTGTTGTGGCGACAATTACAGATATTTGGGATCGGAGACCCTACCAGTCCCGCAAAAAACTACCGTGAACTTAAAAAGGTGGAGCGGCGCACCAAGAAATGGATCATTGAAAACGAAAACATTTTCACAATTACAGGACATACACACAGGCCACGTTTCCCGGAACCCGGCGATATAGCCTATTTTAATGACGGTAGTTGCGTACACCCCCGGAGCATTACCGGCCTGGAGATAGAAAATGGTAAGATATCATTGATAAAATGGCAAATTGCCACTACAGAAGACGGGACTTTAAAAGTGATTAGAAAGCTATTAGAAGGACCTCAGGATATACAAGATTACAGAACTGTTTAAGACTTAATCACTTTTTTTGAAACCGTAACGCTTCCAGCTGCATCGTGAACGGTAATAAAATAAAAACCGGCTTGCAACATACTCATGTCAATTTCGGAGTTCATTATTCCTGAAGTGATTACTTTACCCTCCATAGATTGAATGCTATAGAACAAGTCTTCAGAAAAATATTTCTGATTAACATATAGAGTTTCCACAACAGGATTAGGGTAAAACCGAAGTTCATTAAAAGCAGCTTCTGTAAGTCCTAAATTACAATTTACAACATCTAAGGTCTGTAATGCACATGTAGACGCAAGGTATTCATTAGCAGTGGTAGATCCATTAACATCCTGAACATTGGCAGCAATGTTTGCAACTAACACATATGAGTTATTTTCGATATCGTACTCATAAATTTGTCCGCTTTCAGAAAAAGCATATAACAAATTACTATTGCAGTCTGTGGTATAGTTAGAAAAGCCATAATACTCAGCCGGTCCACCGCAGGATACAGTAACGACAGATTGGTTAACCACCGTCGATATGTGTAACGTAGAACCACTTTGAAATAATAGATTTCCTTTATAAAATGTCAGGTCTCCCGGGGTCGAATGACCTATTGGAATAGAGGAAGTGATCAAACCTGTATCCAGATCCAGTACTTTTAATAAATTATCGGGAGATTCTATAAATATTAATTCATTATTTGCAGTATATGCTAAATTGTTGAAATTCTTATCAAACGCATTGTAAACCTCCTGATAGGCTCCGGTTTGCAGATCTATCTCCACAATTAGGTGAATACTTGTCACAGCGTACATTTTTCCTGTGGGTCCTGCATAAGCAATATCGTATATTATTCCCGCATTCTGGTTAACATCTACAACATGTGTCACATTAAAATTTGAATCTACCAAACGAATAGTACTTTGGTTAGTAGTATTCTTAAAATCACAGATATAAAACTCCTGAGCATAAGCTCCTAGTGAAAAAAGAAGGAAGATGAAGATGGCTCTCATAGTGTATTTTTCAAATTTGGGACCAAAATACTTAAAATAGCTGTAGATTGAATCTTAACTTTTAGCTTTCCGGGGCTAATTCAACTTTAAGCCCGTTCATTTCCGGTTTCATATGTATTTGACAACCTAAACGACTATTTTCTTTTACATGGAAGGCTTCTGCCAGCATAGCATCTTCATCATAACTCATTTCCGGCAATTCATGGTCGCTTAACACATAACATTGGCAGGAAGCACACATTGCCATTCCTCCACAAATACCTATAGTTCCTTCCGGTGCCAGTTCATAAGATCGAACTATTTCCATCAAATTCATATTCATATCGGTTGGGGCGTCAACCTCATGCAAAATGCCTTTTCGATCTATGATAGTAATTTTAATGTCGGTCATCAATTAATCGATCGATTTAATTACTGCTTTAGGAGCTTCTTTTTTACTACCGTCAAAGCCCTCTACACCACTAACAGTTGTATATTTCATAACATAACGTTTATCGGGGAAGATACGTTGGTATGCACTTTGACACATTAGAGTTGCTTCATGAAAACCGCAAAGAATTAATTTTAGTTTTCCGGGGTAGGTATTAATATCTCCAATAGCATAAATTCCGGGAATGTTGGTTTGATAATCTAAAGAATTGTCAACTTTAATAGCGTTCTTCTCAATTTCCAGTCCCCAATCTGCAATAGGGCCTAATTTTGGTGCCAATCCAAATAAAGGTATAAAATGGTCACACGCTCTATTAAAGACTTCGGCACCTCTTTTAATAGAAACGCCTTCCACTCTATCATTCCCTAAGATATCAATGACCTCTGCAGGTGTGATTAGTTCAATCTTTCCAAGATTTTTCAATTCCTGAACTTTCTCAACACTATCCAATGCCCCACGGAATTCGTTTCGTCTATGAATAAGGGTTACACTGGAAGCTACATCCGTCAAAAAAATACTCCAGTCCAATGCCGAATCACCACCTCCGGCAATAACAACTTTTTTGTCACGATAGATTTCCGGGTCACGAATAATATATTCTACTCCTGTATCTTCAAAATCTGAAATATTGTTAATTGGAGGTTTTCTGGGTTCAAAGCTTCCTAGCCCTCCTGCAATAGCAACAATAGGCGCACTATGTTTTGTGCCTTTATTGGTCGTTACAATAAAAGTTTCATCATCCAATTTTTCAATTGTTTCAGCTCGCTCTCCTAATGTAAAACCCGGTTCAAAGGGTTCAATTTGTTTCATTAAATTGTCTACCAGATCTCCCGCCAAAATTTCAGGAAAAGCAGGAATATCGTATATAGGTTTCTTGGGATATATTTCGGCGCATTGTCCTCCGGGTTGGGGTAAGGCATCAATTAAGTGACATCGTAGTTTTAATAAGCCTGCCTCAAAAACAGTAAAAAGACCCGTGGGTCCAGCACCAATAATAAGTATGTCTGTTTTTATCATGTAAAATGACCTTGTTGATTTCTGGGCAAAAGTAACTTCTCTTATAAGTTTAGTAAATGATATTTGTCACGTTTCATCTACACTTACAACACTTTCAATCTGAGGAGCGTACTTTTTAATGGTCATTTCCACTCCGCTTTTAAGTGTCATTTGGTTCACCGAACAGCCTACACAAGCACCTTTCAGTTGAACACGGACAATTTTTCCATTATCAATGGACATCAATGAGATATCACCTCCGTCACTTTGTAAAAAAGGCCGGATTTCATCGAGCGCTTCCTCAACTTTTGTTTGTAATTCTTTTTGATTCATATTATTTCTTTACGGCACTACAACCTGCCATAGTGGTTATTTTTATTGCTTCGGTGGGAGGAAGGTTTGTGTTCCTTCGAACTGTTTCTTCTACTACATTTTTTGTGATATTTTCAAAAGCTTCCTCCAGAAGTGTTGCTGTTTGCAAAGCCGCTGGTCGCCCACTATCACCAGCTTCTCGAATACTTTGCACTAAAGGAATCTCCCCTAAGAAAGGTACTTCCAAATCTTCTGCGAGATGATGTGCTCCTTCTTTTCCGAATATATAATACTTGTTTTCCGGTAGTTCTTCCGGTGTAAAATATGCCATATTCTCAATAATCCCAAGCACAGGTACATCTATGTTCTCCTGTTGAAACATTGCAACTCCTTTACGTGCGTCTGCCAATGCTACGTTTTGGGGAGTACTTACTACAACAGCTCCGGTAATAGGTAGTGATTGCATAATACTCAAGTGTATGTCACCGGTTCCGGGAGGAAGATCGATCAACATAAAATCCAGTTCTCCCCAGGCAGCATCAAAAATTAATTGATTAAGAGCTTTAGCTGCCATAGGTCCACGCCAGATCACTGCCTGATTAGGTTGGGTAAAAAACCCAATGGAAAGTACTTTTACTCCATAATTTTCAATAGGTTTCATCTTGCTTTTTCCATCGACATTAACAGACAAAGGTTTCTCCATAGCAACATCAAACATAATAGGAATTGAAGGCCCGTAAATATCTGCATCCAAAATTCCCACTTTAAAACCCATTTTTGAAAGTGTTACCGCCAGATTTGCAGCTACCGTAGACTTCCCAACGCCTCCCTTCCCGGAGGCAACAGCAACAATATTTTGAATACCCGGAATGGGCTTTCCTTTAATAAGATTTGGGTTTTGAGGTTTGGCAGGAGCTTCTACCTTTATGTTTACTTGTACTTGTGCATCTGCATACACCTGTTCCTTAATAACTTTTATTACATCTGCTTCAGCACGCTTTTTAATATGTAATGCCGGTGTAGCTAATTTCAGGTCTACGATCACTTCATCTGCAAAAGTTACTACATTTTGGACCGCACCGCTTTCTACCATATTTTTCCCCTCTCCAGCAATAGTAATGGATTCAAGGGCTTTTAATATATCTTGTTTATTAAGCTTCATATTTTCTTTCAGCAATATTTAGATTCATTCTAAAGTACAAATATAGTAGTAAAACTTCGGAAAATGAAGTGACGGCATTGAAATGATTTATAGTACGATAAGTAGTATTTTACTTGGATTGGAAGATCTATTTTAAGCTTATAATTCTTTCATAGGGTCCCAAAATAATTTGTCGAAATTTTGGATCTGGTTTTCTATTACTTCTACTCCTTCACTTTCTAACAATTGTTGCATTAAATTGGTGCCATCAAAGTGATGTTTTCCGGTAAGCAGTCCTTTTCGGTTTACAACCCGGTGTGCCGGGACACCCTCTTTATTTCCACTGGCATTCATGGCCCAACCCACCATTCTGGCACTTCCGGAGGCTCCTAAGTAATTAGCAATTGCTCCATAGGAAGTTACTCTTCCGTAAGGAATAAGCCTGGCTACTTCATATACTTTTTCAAAAAAGCCGGTTTCAGACATATTTAAAAATTATTGAAGATTTTTATGGCAGTAATTATAGAAATCACTGCTGTTATAAATCCTATGATGTAGTTCATATTCACCTTCAATTTTCCCTGATCTTCCTTTCTTCGAAAATACTGTACATAAATAATCAACATAGTAAACGCTCCAAACCCTGAAGCAATGACTGCTGCCAAAAGCTCGGGCTGTGTAAATTTAAACCACCCAAATCCAGCAAACGTAATACTTATATATACCCAATATGGTAATGGCAATAAGTTGAGTGCTCCTAAAAACATCCCGGAGAAAAACTTACTTGTTTTGGATTTATTGACTTCTTCCGGCATTTCCCTGCGTGTATCCTTGGCAATGAAAAAAAAGAAAATGGTAATACAAATGAATATCCCTAAGGCTACTTTTTGAAGCATATCCACCACTTCAGGGTGCCTGTCAAGATAACCGGCAAATAAGAGCGCAATATATGTTTGCACCATTACGGTTACACAAACACCAATGGAAAAAAGAAGTCCTTTTTTCCGCCCTTCTTTCATACTAATTTTTGCGGCAGACATATTTAGTAACCCTGGCGGAATCACGCCCACAAATGAGGCTAAAAAGCCAACTACAAAATTTAAAATCAGAGCCATTTATGTTTGTTAATACCGTGAATATAAACAAAATTATACGAACCGGAATTTAAACCGAACATAGGTAATTTTTTTGTTTTCTTCTAAGTATTGGCTTTCGTAAAAAGTTTGTATTTGTGTTACTTCTTCCGGAGAATGGTTATTCCCATAAACATCATGATGAGCGTATTCAATTTCTTCGTCAAGTCCATGCAATAATCCTAACGTATAACCATGCATAAACTCACTATCTGTCTTTAGGTGGACAACACCATCTGGTTTTAATATTCGTTTATACTTGTTTAGAAATTCAATATTGGTCAATCTGTGTTTGGTTCGTTTATATTTTATTTGAGGGTCCGGAAAAGTAATCCATATTTCGTCTACTTCATTTTCGTCAAAAAGGCGATCAATTAACTCAATTTGAATTCTCAAAAAACATACATTAGTAAGGTTTTCGTCTAATGCAGTTTTTGCTCCTCTCCAGAAACGGGCACCTTTAATGTCTATCCCTATAAAGTTCTTACCGGGAGATCGTTGTGCTAAATTTATTGAATACTCTCCTTTACCACAGCCTAGTTCCAGTACGATTGGGTTATTGTTTTTGAAAAAATCTCTTCTCCAGTTTCCCTTTAATTCATGAGTATCATTAAGAATTTCATCCCGAGACGGCTGAACCACATTTGCAAAGGTTTCATTTTCTTTAAACCGTTTTAATTTGTTTTTACTTCCCACAGAATTAATTTTTTGGTAAAATTAAGGAAATATTATACCCTTACTAATATCCGTACCTTTGTTTTTATGGCAAAGCAAAAAACCATTTTAGTAGCACCGTTACACTGGGGTTTGGGACATGCCACACGATGTATTCCTATTATACGGGAATTATTGAACACCTATAATGTTATTATCGCCTCAGATGGAGCTGCACTATTATTACTGCAAAGAGAATTTCCTCAACTACCAACCATCGAATTACCTTCTTATAATATTACTTATCCAAAAAAAGGGGAATATTTTAAATGGTCATTGTTTTTTAAATTACCCCACATCAAAAAAACAATAGCTTCTGAAAAAAGAATCGTCAAAAAGCTTGTTTCTGAAAATGTGATTGATGGAATTATAAGTGATAATCGATTTGGTATACACAGTAAAAAAGTTCCTACAGTATTCATAACACATCAACTCAATGTACTTTCAGGAAAAACCACTTATTGGAGCAGTAAACTACACCAAAGCATCATTAAAAAATTTGATGAATGCTGGGTCCCGGACGTAGAAAAATCTCCAAATTTAAGTGGAAGATTAGGCCATATTAATGCAGCAAATCTAAAATTAAAATACATTGGGCCACTAAGTAGAATGCAAAAAAAAGAAGCTGTTAAAAAATATGATTTTATGGCTTTACTCTCCGGGCCGGAACCTCAGCGAACTATTCTGGAGGAAAAATTATTGGAAGAATTTACTGAAAAAGGAGTAAAAGTATTATTGGTCCGGGGTATAGTAGAAACAGAACAAAAAACAGATCAGTTTAAAAACATCACTATCGTTAATTTTATGGACACTCCCCAATTGGAAACTGCAATTAATGAAAGTGAAATAGTAGTTTCACGCTCTGGTTATACTACAATTATGGATCTTGCCATATTAGAAAAAAAAGCCTTTTTTATTCCTACCCCCGGGCAATACGAACAAAAATACCTTGCAAAACGTTTAAAGAGTTTAAGGTTGGTCCCTTATTGCAAACAAGACAACTTTACGATTGAAAAATTAGATGAAGTTTCTTTCTATAAAGGATTAAAAGGTTTTAAAGTTTCTTATAGGGTTGATCACTTATTTGGACTTTTCGAGGGTAAATGAAAATTCTGAGCCTATACCTATCTGGCTTTCAACATAGATTTTTTCATCATGCGCCTCTACTATATGTTTCACAATGGAAAGCCCTAATCCGCTACCTCCCTCTTTTCTAGATCCACTTTTATCTACCCTGTAGAATCTTTCGAAAAGCCGTGGAATGTGTTCTTTTTCGATTCCCTCGCCATTATCGGTCACCCTTACAATCACTTTATTTTTAATAAGCCCTTCAATACTTACCTCCGTTGTTCCGCCATTTTTTCCATATTTAATAGAATTTACGATAAGGTTAGAGAGCACTTGTTGGATTCTTTCTCTATCTGCATTTACAAATATTGGATCTTTATAATCGATATCAAATATCAGGGAAATGTTCTTTTTGGCTGCTTTCATCTCGATCAAATCAAATACATTTTGAACCAATTCAATAATATTGAAATCTTCCTTTACAAGATTTAGGTCACCCACTTCAAGTTTAGTAATCATGTCTAAATCTTTAATAATATAAATAAGTCTTTCTACCCCTCTATTTGCACGTTGTAAATACTTCTTTCGAACCAATTTATCCTTCATTGCACCATCCAGTAAAGTCAAAATATATCCCTGAACAGTAAACAAGGGTGTTTTAAGTTCGTGAGAAATATTCCCAATAAATTCTTTTCGGTAGTTTTCACGAACTTTCAAACTTTCTATCTCCAATTTTTTATCCTTTGCAAAACGCTCTACTTCTTTGGTGAGCGTTTCCATATCTGTTGTGATTCGTTCCGGATTTAGAGTAGAAGCATCTAAAAGACTTACATCATCGTAGATCTTTTTAATCCGTCTATATATAAACTTCTCAACCAGCCGTTGAATAATGAAGAACGAAAAAAAATAACATATTAGCGCAAAACCAATTAAGAACCAGAAATCAATTCCTTGGTAGAAATAAAAAAAAACACCCATTACAAGTGTCAAAAAAAGTGTAATGGATGCAGAAGTAAAAGCTGCAAAATTATATTTTCTCTTAAAATTGTCTGCCATTAAACTACAAACTTATACCCAACTCCTTTAACAGTTTTAAATTTTTCATCTCCAATTTTTTCACGTAGTTTACGAATATGTACATCGATGGTTCTACCACCTACGACTACTTCGTTTCCCCAAACTCTATCCAGAATATCTTCTCTTTTAAAAACTTTTCCCGGTTTTGAAGCTAATAACGATAATAATTCAAATTCTTTTCGAGGCAATATTATTTCTTCTTTGCCTTTCAGAATTTTATATTCTTCTCTGTTTATTATCAAATTACCCAATTTCATATGGGTTTCCTCCTCAGTAGATTCTTTAAAACGGCGTAATAAAGCTTTCACTTTGCTAATTAAAACCTTTGGTTTTACAGGCTTTGTGATATAATCATCTGCACCGGCCTCAAATCCCGCTACCTGGGAATAATCTTCCCCTCTAGCTGTTAAAAAAGTTATAACCGTTTCAGAAAGCTCAGGGATATTCCGCAATTTTTCACAAGCTTCGATCCCGTCCATTTCGGGCATCATAACATCTAAAATTATTAAATGGGGCTTACTCTTTTTAGCTTGTGAAATAGCCTTTAGTCCATTTTCGGCAGTAATTACCTGATATCCTTCCGCAGAAAGGTTATAACCTACAATTTCCAAAATATCCGGTTCATCATCTACTAAAAGTATTCTTGTATCCTTTTTCTTCATAGTATTATAAAGGTTTTTAAAGAAGCTAAATATACTACTAATTACATTTTAGAAACTTTTACAAGGTAATTGTTAACGATTAGATAACATATTCATTAATAGTTAAAATTTTTTTGTTTTTTGCTTTTAATTTCTACATTGGGGTCATCAAATTCGTTTGATTCATTCTTAATGGCTCCCCAGGTATATTCATATTTTCTTATACCTCATTAAAAATGAAAAAATTTATTCTTTTAGCAACACTCCTTTTAAGTATTACTTCTTCGTCCCAAATTACAGGCACAAGTTTTGAAGAACCGGATCTTTTTAACGGTTTTTACACAGACACTGGTGATGCCGGTTTAATGCATGATCTTGTCAACAACATTAATGAACCTCTCGTAAACTATAGCACTACAGGTGGAGAATTAGGATTTAACGCTACATATACTCCCTATGAAACACCTGGTGTTGGATTAACAGATGGTAATTTGGCAGGTGTTACCGATAATCCTCCCAATAGCACCAACCCATTCCCAAATGGTTCTAAAGGATATGTGATTAGCGATGTAGACGGAAATTTTATTTTAGAGTTCGACCCTGTAGATCTAACAGGTGCAAATTCACCTACTTTAACGCTTGATTATTTTTTAACTGAAACCAGTTATGAAGGTGATGGAACTGTAAACGAAGCTGCTTCAGACAGGTTACGCATTTATGTTAAGGACCACACCAATTCTTCTGAAATAGACATCTTAGATACAACCGGAAGCGATATTAATGATCTTTTAATCGAAGGAAGCTGGATCACCGGGGAAGCCACACTACTTGCAAATACTACTGTGCAATTGGTCATTGAGGCCAGGAACAATGCGGGCACAGAAGCTTTCTACTTTGACAACATAGTGTTTAACGGAACATTAGGAACCAACCATTTTCAGAACAGCCAATTCTCTATTTTTCCCAATCCTGCAAATAGTTACATAAATGTTCTATCGCGGGGATTTGGTCCTAAAGCAATATCTATTTATAATGTTTTGGGAGAAAGGATAATTCATACCTCCATTAACGGCGACAGATTAGATGTTTCTTCCCTTAGCAGAGGTATATATATTGTGAGAATTACACAGGAAAACTTGACTATTAATAAGAAATTAGTAGTGAAGTAATCACTTATTTATTACAAATTTTAAAGCTTTTGTGAGAACAGAAGCTTTTTTTATTGCCTATTTTTGAAATATATTTTTCTGAAACTCCTAATGCTCGAAAAAGACATTTTTACAATTGCTGATTCTGAAGAATTTGAAAACCTAGCTCTCGAAGTTTTTAAATTTCAATACCATAATACTAAAGTATATCGAGAGTTTTGTGATTTTTTGAAAGTAACAGAAACTTCTGTAAAAAGCATCGATACCATCCCTTTCTTACCCATACAATTTTTTAAGACTCATAAAATTCTGGCTGATGGTCATACCGCAGAAAAGAGATTTATTAGTAGTGGAACAACCGGAAGTACCCACAGCACCCACCTCATAGCAGACCTTTCTCTATATGAACAAAGCTTTAATAAAGCATTTATACATAGCTATGGAGATATTTCAACATATACCATTCTTGCTTTACTTCCTTCTTATTTGGAAAGGGGGGATTCTTCACTGGTTTATATGGTAGATCATCTTATAAAAAAAGGCGCAAATTCTCATAGCGGATTTTATCTGGACAATACTGCTGCATTAATTGATAAATTAAATTTTTTAGAAGCTTGCCAACAAAAAACACTACTTATTGGTGTTTCTTATGCTCTTTTGGATTTATTAAAATTACAGAACTTTCATTTAAAAAATACACTCATAATGGAAACCGGAGGTATGAAGGGGAGACGTAAAGAAATGGTAAAAGATGAGCTGCATGAGATATTAAAAAAAGGATTTGATGTAGAAACAATTCATAGTGAATACGGAATGACCGAATTGCTTTCTCAGGCTTATTCAAAAGGCAATGGAGTTTTTATATGTCCGCCATGGATGAAGATTATTACCCGTGATACTGAAGATGCACTCACTTTAACGTCCAAAAAAACAGGAGGTATAAACGTTATTGACCTAGCCAACCTCTACTCTTGTTCATTTATAGCTACACAGGATCTGGGAAAAAGGTATCCTAACGGTAGTTTCGAAATTTTGGGTAGATTTGATACCAGCGATATTCGTGGCTGCAATTTGATGGTTTTATAAATGGATGCTCCAAAAAAAAGTAATAATGGTTGTTTCTGGATGATTGTTTCCGGAATCTTTACATTGATCGGCTATGCAGTTATTAAAAACGCATTTAGTTTTCACAGCTTTATTTCCCTGATATTAGCGTTAGGCATATCTGTTTTTTTTACGCTCAAAATTTTTGGCGGGCAACCTAGAAAAATAATTACTCAAGGGGTTGTTGTTATAGTTATTATTTACAGTGTTTTTACAATTTTTTCATATTTATTTTCGGTTATAACCCCTTACGTTAACGAGGAAGTAACATTTGCAAAAGACGAATCTGTTTCAAAAACAACGCTAATTGAAGATAAAGACACCATTTCTGTATATAATAGTAATAGGGTATGGAAAGATAATTATGGAAACAATTATGCAGGAAACCTTACCGTAAGAGAACAAGATTTTTTCAGTTTAAAAGGGCATATTAATTCATACAGGCCACCAGGCGGGGGAAATTTCTGGGGAAACTTGTATGATTATATCGACCGAAAGGACACTCCCAGCTTAGATTTGGTGATTCAGACCTTTGAATCTATTAATGCCGAAAAAAAACTAAACCAAATGGAGTTTGCCGAAATGGTCGTGAGTTGCATTCAGGATATACCTTATTCATTTGTATTTCAGGAAGCGTGTTTGCCCGCCCAACACTATGAAGAATCCATCAAGCAAATTTTAGAAAAATGCCCGGAATGTTGTATTGGGAATATAATGTACGGCATTCAGAATCCTGTATCATTTATTCAAAATTTAAAAGGAGATTGCGACACTCGCACTGTAATCATTTATGCTATCCTGAAACATTTTAATTATGATGTTGCTATTTTAAATAGTGACTTTTACAAACATTCTATTTTAGGGATTAACCTCCCGGCAAGTGGTTTGAATAAGATCTACAACGGGAAAAAATACATTCTTTGGGAAACCACTGCAAAATATTTTGAGGCAGGATATTTGTCTCCGGGTTTTAATGATATTACCTATTGGAATGTGGTACTAACCAGCAAATAATAAAACTATGAATACACAACTTTTTACTCTTGCGCTTCTGGAAATCTTGCTATCAGTGATCATCACTGTCGTTATCATTTTTGTTTCCTATAAAATGCTGAAGAAGTTATTTTTCAAAAAAGAAGAACTGGGCGGATCTAATTTAGCCTTTACTGTGTTTACTTCCGGAATAGTATTGTCTATTGGTATCATTTTAAGTGAAATTCTACCATCTATTACCAATGTAATCAGACTTTCTTTAAATCAAAATGAAGCTATTGACCTTATAATGATCGCAAAATATTCGGGCATGTATCTTTTTATAGGTTTTGTGATGGCAATTTTTATAAATGGTTCCGTATTTTTTCTGTTCTCTATATTGACCAAAGGGATAAATGAGTTCAAGGAAATACAACAAAATAATCTTTCTGTCTCATTAATAGTAGTGGCTACTTTGATAAGCATTACCCTTATCGCTAAGGATAGTATCGCTCTTTTAATAAGTTCATTGATCCCTTATCCAGAAGTAACTAATTATTTATAAAAATTGTAAGGTTTTTAGTTTATCTAAGACCAACTCTATGTTATGAAAGCGGGAAAGCTTTTTCATAATTTGGTTGGTTAGTTAGTATTGAAAATCCTGACATTTTTTATGTTGGGATTTTCATTTTTTACACCACTTTTATAATGAAATAATTTTTCTTTCCGCGTTGTAATAAAACAAATTGATCGTTTATTAAATCTGTTGTGGAAATTGTATATCCTTCAGTAACTTTTTCTTTATTTACAGAAATCGAATTTTCTTTTAAAGCGCGTCGAGCCTCACCATTCGATTTAAGGAATTCTGTCTTTTCAGCCAATACCCCAATGATATTCAAACCATTTTTAATTTCTGAAACTGAAACCTCTGCTTGTGGAACACCTTCAAATACATCTAAAAACGTCTTTTCATCTAATTCTTTTAGATTTTCCGAAGTAGACTTACCAAATAAAATAGCTGAAGCCTTCACAGCCTTCTCCAGCTCTTCTTCGTTATGAACTGTAGTTGTTACTTCCTGCGCCAACCGTCTCTGAAGTAAGCGCATATGAGGTGCTTCCTTATGTTCGGCAACTAATCCATCGATAGTCGATTTGTCTAAAAAAGTGAAGATCTTGATATATTTTTCGGCATCTTCGTCACTGGTATTTAACCAATACTGGTAGAATTTATAAGGTGAAGTCCTGTTGGCATCCAACCATACATTTCCACCTTCGCTTTTTCCAAACTTGCTGCCATCACTCTTTGTAATTAACGGGCAGGTTAAAGCATAACCTTTTCCACTTGCAATCCGGCGAATCAATTCGGTTCCTGTTGTAATATTCCCCCATTGGTCACTTCCACCCATTTGTAGTGTGCAATCATGATTCCTGTACAAATGCAAAAAATCATATCCTTGTACTAATTGGTAGGTAAATTCGGTAAAAGACATCCCTTCAGTCCCTTCTCCTGTGATCCTGTTCTTTACAGAATCTTTCGCCATCATATAATTGATAGTAATATGCTTACCTACGTCACGAATAAAATCTAAAAAAGAAAACTCCTTCATCCAATCATAATTATTCACCATGATAGCTTCATTGGCTTCCCCGGACGTAAAGTCTAAAAACTGAGATAACTGTTTACGAACACACTCTTGATTGTGTCGCAGTGTCTTTTCATCCAATAAATTTCGTTCGCTAGATTTTCCTGAAGGGTCTCCAATCATACCTGTGGCACCTCCTACCAATGCAACCGGCTTATGTCCGCAACGTTGGTAAAATGCTAACAACATAATAGGAACCAGATTCCCAATATGTAACGAATCTGCCGTTGGGTCAAACCCAATATACGCAGCTCGCATTTGTTCCATGAGGTGTTCCTCGGTCTCAGGCATTACATCGTGAATCATCCCTCTCCACTGTAGCTCTTCAACGAAATTTTTAAGTTTCAAAGTTTTGTTGTTTTAAAGATTTCAGCAAAGATAGGTGGAAGCATTAAAAGAGAAAAGAGTATTGTAAAAAAGACTATTCTTTTATAAATTTTTGGACCAGATCGCCTTTATTGGTATTTATTTTTATAAAGTATACCCCGGTTTTTAGATTAGAGACATCTAGCAGATCGATATTAGTTGTTTTAGCAAGAACTTTTCCTCCCAGTATATCGTACACCTCAATAGCACCTATAGTCAATCCATCAGTGTTTTCAAAATAGATAATAGTATCTGCGGGGTTTGGGTAGAGTATAATTTGTAATGGATTCTCAACGTCATTCAACCCCAAAATACAATTTTCACTATAGTCTGCAGTAGAATCTTTAATCCATCCGGTTTGGCTATTAGCAAACGCTTCGTTATCTACCTGAATACAATTTAAGTTGGGATTGTTCTCTGCATTAAATATGAGAAAAGAAGAATTATTTCCGTTTTGGATGTTTAAGTTCATTAATCGATTATTATTACACCACAACTTAGTAATATTGGAGTTCTCTGAAATATCCAGATTAATTAATTGATTAAAAGCAGTATCCAAAATAACAAGATCTGGATTTTCGGTTAGGTCAATGGCACTCAAGTTATTTTGGCTAAAACAAAGTATTTCAAGATTGGTGTTTTGTGATAGGTCCAGTGAAACCAAGTTATTAAAATTTAGATTGATATCCCTTAAGTTTATATTTTGAGAAAAATCAATAGTTGTCAATTGATTACCAGAAAATCTAATTTGCTCCAGATTCGGGTTTTGAGTAACGTCTATTGAAGTGAGTTTATTGAAATCACAATAAATTTCTTTAAGATTTGGGTTTTGAGTAACATTCAAGTTAGTAATATCGTTAAAAAAACAACTCAAACTCTCCAACTTTACGTTTTGTGACAGGTCTAAAGTCGTCAGTAAATTTTGACTACAGTTAAGGCTTTCAATATTGATAAAGCTCTCAATTCCTTCTAGGGAAGCAATTTCCTCAGCTCTTACATATAACCATACTACAGCCTCTGCTTCACTAACCTGTATTTCACCGTCATTATTAGTATCGGCGTTACTTTCCGGGTTGCCATCACCATCAAAATCAACCACATTTTCATTGACCAATGCATTCTTAAAATTGGCATCAGGAATATTTACGATCTGTGAATACGCAAAATTGCACATTACAAGCAGGAACAGTATAAAATAATTCTTTTTCATATAGGATAGCAAGCAACAGCTAAAAACCGTATCATAGTAATAGTAAATATACGATTATTCTCTTGGAAGTTATTGTTATTAAGGCAGAAACAAAAAATCAAACTATATTTCACCAAGAACTATTACATTAGCCCTATGGTTTTAGTTACTGGAGGTACAGGTTTGGTAGGTTCACATTTGTTGTATTCATTACTGAAAGACAATGAAAGTGTTCGTGCCATTCATAGAAGTTCAAGCGATCTGGAAGCTGTAAAAAAAGTATTCTCGTACTTTACCTCTGAACCTGAGGTTCTATTCCACAAAATTGATTGGGTAGAAGCAAATATCACAGACATACCTGCTTTGACATTAGCTTTTAAAGATATTACACATGTTTATCACGCTGCAGCATATATTAGTTTTAACCCAAAGCATTACCATAAACTTAAAAAAGCAAACATAGAAGGTACTGCCAATATTGTAAACCTCTGTCTGGAGAATAAGGTTAAAAAAATCTGTTATGTAAGTTCTGTCGCCACCTTGGGAAGTGCAGAAAAAAATGATCTAATCAATGAAAAAACCGTTTGGAACCCGGAAGATGACAATAGTGTATATGCCATTACCAAATATGGTGCAGAGATGGAAGTATGGCGTGGCACCCAAGAAGGTTTAAATGCTGTAATTGTAAACCCGGGTGTTATTCTCGGAGAAGGATTCTGGAACTCCGGCAGCGGAATGATCATAAAAAGAGCTTCAAAAGGAGTTTCTTTTTACACCACTGGCGGTTTGGGAATTGTAGATGTAAAAGATGTGGTCAATGCTATGGTTTCATTAATGAAAAGTTCAATGAAAGGACAAAATTACATTTTGGTGGGAAAAAACATCCATTACAAAGAATTGCTTTCAAGTTTATCCTATTATTTCAAAAACAGGCCGCCAAAAAAATTAGCTCCTAAATGGATCTTGACATTTATGAGAATTCTCGATTGGTTTTCAGCAAAATTATTTGGAACAAAAAGAAAATTACTAAAAGCTACTGTGAATTTATTGTATGCTACTTCTTTTTATGATGCTTCAAAAATAGAGCGGGAGTTAGATTTCAAATACACATCACACGAAGAAACATTTCTGCGGATCACCAAAAATTATGGATCAAAGTTTTAATTTGTATCAGTCTGCACCGGGTCAATTAATCCGGTTGGAGTTTCAATACTATCTTTCTTAGCATTTGTTTCTATTTCTGCCTTAGTCTTTTTTGTATTGGCCAGCTTGATACTATCGTGCTCTTTTTCAATTTGAATTAATCGTTGTTCCACCTTATTGAACATGGCAGTATAGCCATTGAGATCTGAAGTATAATATGCATTACTTTTTGCAAATTGCAGACTGTCAATATCATATTTTTTATAAAGTGTAGAATCCAATTTTATCCCTTTATCATTAATGATTCTTGAATTAATACTTCGGGCGGCATTCATTAAATAAGAATCTGTTAAAATGTCGATCATTTTTTCTTTCGGGATCAAATTCTCAGGTTTCTCGGGCCGTTTAACATCTTGACAGCCCCATAAAAACAATATAATTACAATGCCTAAAAAATATCTCATCCTCTGTTAAATGTTAAGCGCTCTGCATTACCACGATTTAAATACTTCCCGTTTTCGTATACAATCTGGCCGTTTACAAATGTATGTGTAATGCGGGACCTAAAAGTTGTCCCTTCAAAAGGTGACCAACCACACTTATAAGCCAGATTCTCTTTTGTAACGGTCCAGGGAGCATTAGGATTTATTAAAACCAGATCTGCTTTATATCCTTCTCTTATAAATCCGCGTTCTTTTATCTGAAATAATATCGCCGGGTTATGTGCTGTTTTCTCCACTATTTTCTCAATGGAAATCCTTCCTTTATGATACATTTCGAACAATGCTTCTAAAGCATGTTGTACCAAAGGCCCTCCAGAAGGAGCTTTGGTATATACATTATCTTTCTCTTCTATAGTATGCGGTGCATGATCTGTAGCGATCACATCAATACGCCCATCATTTAAAGCTTTCCAAAGTCCGTCTCTATCTTTTTGTGTTTTTACTGCAGGATTCCATTTTATCTTAGTGCCTTTGGTCTTGTAATCCTCATCTGTAAACCATAAATGGTGTATGCAAACCTCAGCAGTAATCTTCTTTTTGGCTAATGGCTCTTTATTACTGAAAAGATGTGTTTCCTTTTCCGTAGAAAGATGAAAAACGTGTAAACGTGCACCTGTTTTTCTGGCAAGTTCAATTGCTCTTGACGAAGAGATGTAACATGCCTCTTCGCTTCGGATAATAGGGTGTAATTCTATTGGGATGGCATCACCATATTCTGCCTTATATTTTGCTAAATTTTCTTTGATCGTTGACTCATCTTCACAATGAGCAGAAATCAACAGGTTGGTTTTACTGAAGATCTCTTTTAAAATTTTAGGATCGTCTACCAACATATTTCCTGTAGATGAACCTAAAAACAACTTGAGACCTGCCACTTTGGTTTCATCTACTTTTAGTATCTCAGACAAATTATCATTGGTGCCGCCAAACATAAAAGAGTAATTGGCCCAAGAAGTTTTTTGGGCAATTGTAAATTTTTCTTCTAACAACTCAATAGTGGTAGCCTGTGGTACAGTATTGGGCATTTCTATATAAGAAGTGATCCCTCCCGCTACAGCTGCTCTCGATTCGGTTTCGATCGTTGCTTTATGTGTGAGTCCCGGTTCTCTAAAATGTACCTGATCATCTATCATCCCGGGAAACAGGTAATGCCCGTCTGCATCTATTACTCTAGTATCTGCAGATTTTACACTAATGCTCTCAGACACTTCAATGATGCGATCATTTTCAACAAGCACATCACCAAGAAAGATCGCTCCCTCGTTAACAATATTTGCGTTCTTTATTAAAATATTCTTCATTAAATATCGTACTTGGTAAAAAGACTTTTAAACTTCATTTTTATTACTCCAAAAATGGCTTCGGAAATAATCCCACTACTCATTTTTGATTCTCCTCTGGTTCTATCGGTAAAGACCACAGGGACTTCCACAATTTTAAATTTACTGAGATAGGCCTTAAATTTCATTTCAATTTGAAACGCATACCCTATAAATTGAATTTTATCCAGATGTATTTTCTCTAATACAGCACGTTTATAGCATACAAATCCTGCCGTAGTATCATAAATATTCATTCCCGTGATAAATCGCACATATTTTGAAGCCACCCAAGACAACAAAACCCTGCTCATAGGCCAATTGACAACATTCACTCCCTTTACATAACGGGAACCAATAGAAAGGTCATATCCTTCTTTAGCACAAGCATTATATAAACGAATTAGATCATTTGGATTGTGAGAGAAATCTGCATCCATTTCAAAAATGTAATTATACTTTCTTTCCAATGCCCATTTAAAGCCGGCAATGTATGCAGTCCCCAGTCCTTTTTTCTCTTCACGCTCCAAAATAAAAAGCTGACCAGGGTAAGTTTCAAATAGTGATTTAACAGCATTTGCAGTACCATCCGGAGAATTATCATCCACCACTAAAATATCAAACGCTCGTTGTAATGAAAAAATGTTACGAATAAGGCGTTCAATATTTTCAATTTCGTTGTAAGTGGGAATTACCACTACCGCTTCGGACATATTTCCCTTTTTTTGGGCAAATGTACCTCTTTTTACCTAAACAATATGCGAATGAAATTCGAATTGAACTCCTTTTTACAAATCTATTTTGGTGTACCTTTGCTATAAAACTTAATGTGCAATACATAGAACGACACACAGAAACCTTAGATTGGATCACACTGTTATTAGTGTGTTGTTTTGTATTGCTTGCCTTTGCAAAATATTTATATCCTAAACGGTTTGAGGAATTTATATTGTTGCCTATTACCAATAAATATTTTTTGGTGCAAGGCAGGAATGATGAAATACAACATCCTTTTAATATATTATTATTTGCTTCTCAAGTAATCTCAGTTTCATTATTCATTTACCTTATCATAAAAAAAATCGACCCTGAAATACCAAAAAACAATGCATGGTTATTCGTTCAAATTTCTACAGGTTATATTGTCTTTGTATTTATAAAATTCTCAATTGAGAAGATTATTGGTGCTATTTTCTCTATTGACTCACTTATAAATAGTTATTTATATCATAAATTAAGTTACAGAAACCTCATGGCAATACTTTTTTTTGTTGGAAATCTTATCTTTTTTTACGTCCTGAATCCTTCACTTAATCTATTGTTTATCTTTGTTTCGGTCATTTTATTGCTAAACGGTATTGCACTGTTTTACAGTTATAAAACAAATGGAAACCTAATTTTAGGTAATTTCTTTTATTTTATTTTGTATCTTTGCGCTCTTGAAATTTCACCTTATATTATACTCTATAAAGCGTTATCATAGAAGGTAAATTTAATATGCTGCTTATGAAAGTGAAAACTATTTTAGTTTCTCAACCCGAACCTAAAGTTGAAAACTCTCCTTATTTCAATTTAATTGAAAAACAAAAAGTAAAGATAGATTTCAGGCCTTTTATTCATGTAGAAGGTGTTTCAGGGAAAGATGTGCGTTCTCAAAAGGTAGATCTTACCAATTATACAGCTATCATTTTAAATAGTAGAAATTCTGTTGATCACTTTTTCAGAATTGCTGACGAATTGCGTTTCAAAGTGCCGGATACAATGAAGTATTTTTGCCAAAGTGAAGCTGTAGCATTTTATCTTCAGAAATATGTGGTATACCGTAAAAGAAAAATATACGTAGGCAAAAGGACATTTACCGAACTTTCCCCCCTTATAAAGAAATATAAAACCGAGAAGTTTTTAATGCCTTCTTCAGATAAGTTAAAACCTGAAGTTCCTTCTGTATTAAACGATTTGGGCGTAAACTGGAAACAAGCTACTTTTTACAAAACTGTAGTAAGTGACCTATCCGATCTGCGTGACGTATATTATGATATTTTGGTTTTCTTTAGCCCAAGCGGAATAGAATCTTTACTTCAAAATTTTCCGAATTTCGAACAAAATGATACCCGTATTGCTGTTTTCGGAAACACCACTGTAAAAGCAGCTACAGAAAGTGGTTTACGTGTTGATATACAAGCACCCACTCCGGAAACACCATCAATGACCATGGCTTTGGAAAAATATATTAAAGAAGTCAATAAAAAATAATTTTTCAGTTGTATTGAAATAAAAAAAGCCTTCGAAATTTCCGAAGGCTTTTTTTATTTCAAACTTTTATTTATCCTACCTGCGGCGCACCTAGAAGAATTTCATTATTGGCATATTCTTCAAACTTTTTAAAATTGTCTTTAAAAGAAGTTGCCAATTCTTTTGCTTGAATATCGTACGCTTTCTTGTTCTTCCAGGTTTCTTTAGGATTTAACACTTCAGTTGGAACATTAGGGCATTCCTGTGGAACATTCAACCGAAAGATTGGGTGTTGCTCGTATGGTACATTATCCAGTTCGCCATCAAGTGCAGCTGTGATCATAGCACGAGTGTATTTAAGTTTCATTCGGGTCCCTACACCATAAGGACCTCCTGTCCATCCTGTATTGATCAACCATACATTTACTCCGGCCTCTTTCATTTTAGCACTTAACATTTCAGCATATTTTGTAGGGTGCAACGGCATAAACGGCGCTCCAAAACAAGCCGAGAAACTTGGTAATGGTTCGTTGACCCCTTCTTCGGTCCCAGCAACTTTGGCAGTATATCCACTAATAAAATGGTATGCTGCTTGTCCTGGTGTTAATTTTGAAATAGGAGGCAAAACACCAAAAGCATCCGCCGTTAAAAAGAAGATGTTTTTAGGGTTTTCTCCTATAGAGGGCTCCTGAATATTTTCTATATGATAAATAGGGTAGCTTACACGTGTATTTTGTGTAATGGAAGTATCGGCAAAATCCACTTCGCCATTTTCGTCCATAACTACATTTTCCAAAATAGCTCCGGGTTTGATCGCATGATAAATATCCGGTTCGTTTTCTTCAGAAAGATTGATCACTTTTGCATAACAACCTCCTTCAAAATTAAAGATGGTATTCTCAGCAGTCCATCCATGCTCATCGTCTCCAATTAATTTACGGTTTGGGTCTGCAGAGAGCGTGGTTTTACCAGTTCCGGACAGACCAAAGAATATAGCCGTTTCCCCGTTCTCGCCTACATTGGCAGAACAGTGCATTGGCATTGTGTTTTTATCTACCGGAAGTATAAAATTAAGTGCGGAAAAAATTCCTTTTTTAATCTCTCCGGTATATCCCGTACCTCCTATTAAAGCTATTTTTTTTGTAAAATTTAAAATAGCAAAATTGTGTTGCCGTGTACCATCTACTTCAGGGTCTGCCATAAACCCGGGGGCATTTACAACAAGCCATTCCGGATCAAAGTCTTCTAATTCTTCTTCTGTCGGGCGTAAAAACATGTTATAGGAAAACATGTTAGACCAGGGATATTCATTAATAACACGTATGTTTAAACGATAGTCATCATTGGCACAGGCATAGCTGTCCCGAACGTAAATTTCTTTTTCAGAAAGATAATCAACTACTTTTTCATATAAAACATCAAACATATCCGTTGGAAACGGAATGTTGATATTTCCCCACCATATTTTATCACGAGTAATATCATCTTTTACTATAAACCGATCTTTAGGAGATCTTCCCGTAAATTCACCGGTATTTACTGCAAGTGCCCCACTGCTTGCTTCCTTTCCTTGTCCTTTTCGTAATGTCTCGTTGTGAAGTTCTTGAGAAGATAATTGATAATTAACTTTTGCATTCTTGATTCCATAAGAGTCTAACGAAATCGATTTTGCAGTTTGGTTTTTATCGACCATAACTAGTTTTAATTGTTGTGGCTACAAAAATAATAAATCTAACAGAGATAAAATGGTTAAAAAAGTATAATTATCCCTACTTAATTGTTAATAAACCATAGACCAAGCGTAACCACCCAACGATAAAGAGTATACCCCCAATTGGAGTTACAGGGCCTAAGAAAGAAACACTAAAAGGCAGTACGGTTTTTAAGGCTAATAGGTATATTGAGCCTGAAAAGAATAGTATTCCCATGAGAAAAAACCAAAACACCCATTTTCTGGTTTTGGAAGGAATCCCCGTTGCAAAACCAATCACTAAAAGTGCCAGTGCATGATACATTTGATACCGCACTCCGGTTTCAAAAGAGCTAAGCGCCTGTGCGTCTACAAGTTCTTTTAACCCATGCGCCCCAAATGCCCCAATTGCAATAGTAACAGCAGCTAATAACGAAGCCGTCACCACAATTTTTTTATCAAAATTCCTCATGAATTACACTTACAATTAGTACTTTCGTCTTGTTAAACACTACTGCTACAAAGCTAGTAAAAAACCTACGGATGAGAAACATTTTGATAATTGGAGCAGGCCGTTCTGCTATAAGTTTGATTCAATATTTAATTGACAGAGCTGAAGCTGAAGAACTATTTATCACCATTGGTGATATTTCTGTACAAAATGCCCAGAAGTTCAATGAAAAACACCCCAATGTCCGTGGAATTGTACTTGATGTATTTAACGAATCTCAGCGAAAAAATGCCATTTCCAATAGTGACTTGGTAATCTCGATGCTTCCGGCACGTTTTCATATTGAAGTGGCAAAGGACTGCATAGAATTTGGCAAACACCTGGTGACAGCTTCTTACGTAAGTGATCAAATGCAGCTTCTAGACAAAAAAGCCAAAGCCAAAGGACTGGTGTTTATGAATGAAATAGGTCTTGACCCCGGGATTGATCATATGAGTGCAATACAAGTGATTGACCGTATACGGGAGAATGGTGGGAAGATGTTACTTTTCGAATCCTTTACGGGTGGATTGATCGCACCGGAAAATGATGATAACCTTTGGCATTATAAATTCACATGGAATCCCCGAAATGTAGTTTTAGCAGGACAAGGCGGTGCTGCAGAATTTATTCAGGAAGGAACCTATAAATATATTCCATACCACAGGCTGTTCAGAAGAACAGAATTTCTGGAAATTGAAGGCTATGGAAAATTTGAAGCTTACGCCAATAGAAATTCATTGAAATATAGAAAAGTATACGGCCTGGAAGATATTTTAACTTTGTATCGTGGAACCATTCGCCGGGTAGGTTTTAGCAAAGCATGGAATATGTTTGTCCAGTTGGGAATGACAGATGACAGTTATACTATACCGGATTCTGAAAACCTTTCATACAGGGATTTCATCAATCTTTTCTTGCCGTATTCTCCAACTGATTCTGTAGAATTGAAATTGCGCCATAGTTTAAAAATTGATCAGGATGACCTTATGTGGGGAAAATTGTTAGAACTTGATATTTTTAATACCGAAAAGAAAATTGGTATTAAAGATGCATCTCCGGCTAAGGCACTTCAGAAAATACTAATGGATAAATGGACCCTCGCCGAAGAAGATAAAGATATGATCGTCATGTATCATAAATTTGGCTACGAATTAAATGGTGAAAAAAAACAAATAGACAGTAATATGGTCATTAAAGGTAGTAACCAAACACACACTGCTATGGCAAAGACCGTTGGGCTGCCAGTTGCTATTGCTGCTTTAAAGATCCTGAATGGAGAAATTACCACTCCCGGAGTACAAATTCCTATTGCCAAAGAAGTGTATGAGCCCATTTTGAAAGAATTGGAGTCCTTCGGAATTACTTTCAAAGAAAACCAAGTGCCTTATTTGGGCTATAACCCTGACAATGTAGAAGGATAACCGAAAACTTTTAGTTTTATTGATTTACCTCCTGCCTAAGAAGATACTTACAAAATATAGCAAAGTTGCTAATGAACCCAATGCTGAAACCACATAGGTTCTGGCTGCCCACTTTAAAGCGTCTTTCGCTCCCGCATACTCCTGCTGAGTCACCATATTTTCACGCTGCAACCAAACTAAGGCCCTTTTGCTGGCATCAAACTCTACAGGAAGCGTAATAAATGTAAATAAGGTTGTCATAGCAAATAACAGAATCCCAACTAAGAAAATGGAATTCCCAATAAACGATCCCGTTACAGAAAGCACCAATCCAGCCATGATTACAAAGTTGGAAAGCTTACTTGAGATATTTACTGCCGGAACTATTGCCGAACGCATTTTTAACCAGCTATATGCGGTAGCATGCTGTACAGCATGTCCGCATTCATGTGCAGCAACCGCAGCAGCTGCAGCATTACGTTGCATATAGACCGGTTCACTAAGATTAACTGTTTTAGTTGCCGGATTGTAATGGTCTGTTAATTGCCCTGCAACCGATATCACTTTCACATCATGTATACCATTGTCGCTTAGCATTTTTTCGGCAACCTCTTTACCGCTCATTCCATTTTGAAGATGAATTTGAGAATATTTTTTGAACTTGCTTTTTAGCTTATTGCTAACATACATGCTCACCAAAAAGATAATTCCTGCCAGTATATAATATCCAATCATAACTATTGTCCCGTAAAAACGGGTGTCTTTTTAAATGTTACTAAATTATCTTAAACACAGCAAATACTATGCAAAAAGTTTAGCCAACAATATTTACAATCTTTCCGGGAACAATAATCACCTTTTTAGGCGTACGACCCTCCAAATAATGGGCTGTCTTCTCATGTGACATCACGGCAGTCTCTATGTCATCTTTAGACATGTCAAGAGGCAATTCCATCGTGAAACGCATTTTTCCATTAAAAGAAATGGGATATTCTTTAGTACTTTCCACCAAATGACCTTCATCAAACTTCGGAAAAGGAGTAGCTGAGATGCTTTCTGAATACCCTAATCTATTCCATAATTCTTCAGCAATATGTGGCGCATAGGGTGAAATTAGGATTGCCAGCGGTTCCAGAATTTCCCGGTTGTCACATTTTTGAGCGGTCAGCTCATTAACAGCGATCATAAAGCTGGAGACCGAAGTATTAAAACTAAAGTTCTCAATATCCTCTTCCACTTTCTTAATGGTCTTGTGCAAGGTTTTTAAGCTGTCTTTAGCTGCCTTTTCTTCTGAAACATTAAAACTTTCATCTGCTCCGGTATGGTATAATTTCCATAGCTTTTTTAAGAAAGAATGTACTCCGGTGATTCCGGCAGTATTCCAGGGTTTTGCCTGCTCCAGCGGGCCTAAGAACATTTCATACAGACGTAGTGTATCTGCTCCATATTGCTCACAAATATCATCGGGATTCACCACGTTATATTTGGACTTGGACATTTTTTCAGCTTCACGTGAAACTTTAAAAAAACCATCATCCTCAGTGATAAATTCAGCGTCTTTATATTCCAGACGCCATTTTTTAAAGGCTTCTATATCTAATTCATTAGAGGCATTCACTAAAGAGACATTTGCATGAACTTGTATCGCATCACAATAGACCTTATTAAAATCATCTCTTCCAATAAATCCTCGTTTCAGCAAATAATTTCTTATCGTTTCATTAAATGTATCATCATGGCTACACTCGTAAGTATTACCATAATCAGTATTTAATTTACTTTTTGTTATAAATAATTCGTTCGGTAAACTTTTCAGAAACTCTGTATCAATATCAAAAACACGGTCTCTTTCACAGCCATTCGCATAGATCACCTTATATACAAAAGCACTCTCCCCAAGAATCATCCCCTGGTTGATGAGTTTCTTAAAAGGTTCATCCACATGTAAAACCCCACGGTCGTACAAGAATTTCACCCAAAAGCGACTATAGAGCAAGTGACCCGTAGCATGTTCACTTCCTCCCACATAGAGGTCTACATTTCCCCAATAGTCCATCGCTGCTTTGGAAGCAAGTTCATTATTGTTATGAGGGTCCATATACCGGAACATATAACAACTGCTTCCTGCCCAGCCCGGCATGGTATTCAATTCTAAAGGAAAGATGGTTTTATTGTCTATTTTATGGTTAGGGACCACTTCATTTTTCTCTGTATCCCAGGCCCATACATCCGCTCGTCCCAAAGGAGGCTCCCCATCTTCGGTAGGTAGGTATTTTTCTACTTCCGGAAGCATTAAAGGTAAATGCTCCGTGGCGATCATTTTGGGTAATTTGTTTTCATAGTACACAGGGAACGGCTCTCCCCAGTAACGTTGTCTTGAAAATACAGCATCTCGCAAGCGATAATTTATTTTCCCTTTGCCAATTCCTTTTTCTTCTAAAGCATCTATCACCTTTTGAGTTGCTTCGGTGTAGTTAAAGCCATTTAAGAAATCGCTATTAGCGATAATTGTATTGTCCTTATCGGCATAAGCTTCTTCAGAAATATCTATTTCTTCAAAAATATTTGGGATAGGAATATTAAAATGTGTTGCAAAGTCATAATCCCTTTGGTCACCACAAGGTACACTCATTACAGCTCCTGTTCCATAACTTGCCAACACATAATCTCCTATCCAGATGGGAACATCTTCACCGGTAAAAGGATGTACAGCATAAGCGCCTGTAAAGACACCGCTAATGCTCTTTACATCTGCCATACGTTCTCGTTCACTTCGTTTTGCTGTAGCTTCAATATATTTTGAGACCTCAAAACGCTGTTCCATGGTTGTAATTCTATCTACAAGTTCATGTTCCGGTGCCAAGGTCATAAAACTGGCTCCAAAAATGGTATCGGGGCGTGTGGTAAAAACCTCAATGCTTCCATCATGGTCTTTCAGTTTAAAATGTACCAATGCTCCTTTGGAACGTCCTATCCAATTGGTTTGTGAATCCTTCAGTGGTTGTGGCCAGTCTATAGTATCAAGTCCGTCCAGTAAACGTTGTGCATAAGCAGTAATTCGCATACTCCATTGCATCATTCGTTTTCGGACCACCGGATAGCCTCCACGCTCGGAAACACCATTCACAATTTCGTCGTTTGCTAATACGGTCCCCAGTTGCGGACACCAATTCACTTCGGTTTCAGCCAGGTATGCCAACCTGTATTTAAGTAATTTCTTTTCTTTTCGTTTTTCGGAAAAGGAATTCCATTCTTCCGCAGTAAAAACAGGGATATCGACTTCACATTCTGCGTTGATACTTTCATTCCCCTGTTCAGAAAACACTTTGACCAATTCGGAAATTGGAAAAGCTTTTTCATGTCTTTTGCAATACCAGCTTTCAAATAATTGAATAAATATCCACTGTGTCCACTTATAATAATTGGGGTCTGAAGTACGTACCTCTCTGCTCCAATCGAAGGAAAATCCAATTCTGTCAAGTTGCTCACGGTAGCGGGTGATGTTTTCTTCGGTAGTTCTTCGAGGATGCTGCCCGGTTTGAATAGCATATTGCTCTGCCGGCAGTCCAAACGAATCGTATCCTTGCGGGTGTAAGACATTATAACCTTTGTGGCGTTTATAACGAGCATAAATATCACTTGCAATATATCCTAGCGGGTGTCCTACATGCAGCCCTGCACCAGACGGGTACGGAAACATATCCAGTACATAGTACTTAGGCTTTTCACTTTGATCCTCAGCTTCAAAAGTTCCGTTCTCAGCCCAGTAGTCCTGCCAGAATTTTTCTATGGTGTTGAAATGATATTTACTCATTGCTTATTTTCTAAGAAAAGCAAATTTAAGATTTCTTAGAAGAAGTAAAACCTAATTATCATTAAAAAAAGGGATATGCTAATTTTTAGAAATTTTACAGGCTTTCTTTGGTAATGTAGGAGATTGGCGCTTTTAAAAAATGATGTATTTCAAATGCTGATTACTAGTTAATTATGATAATTGCAGGGAAGTGTTTAAAATTTGACATCCAAATCAAGCCTAACTCTACTCCCATTTTCCTTTGCTGTTCCCAAAGGAATAAGTTGTTCAACAAAATAATACTTCATTTTTAAGCTTATTTTTTTATCAATTTTATATCCTGCAACAAGCTCAATTCCATTAAAGTTGGTTAGTCTTCCATCTGGCGACCCAAATGAAGAATAGTCCCATCTTGCCCAATCATTTTGAGCAAGGAAGTCAACTGCAGAAAATTGTTGAAGTTTTGCATAACTTGTACTAAACAACCAATCTCCTTTTTTCTTTAAAGTTCCGTATTTTAAACCTAAGACCCATCCGAATTTTTGGCCTTTAAATTTGTTGGGTATGGAATCGTTCTTGTTATAATCTTGTAGATTTCTGTAGTAATCTAATTCAATATTCAAGGGTTTATTATTTAGAACCTTAAATTTTGTGCCTAGATGTAGTATAGAATAATCAAGTAAGAATGTATCATTACCATCAGGTATATTAGGGATATTCTTAAATAAGTACAGCGAAGGAAACAGGACCAATCGTTTATTTAAAAAAGAAGTGGAAATTTGATAACCTTGAAAATAAGAGTCCTTATTTAAAGATCTATTAGAAGTAGCTATAATGTAATGGCCTCCTCTAAAGATGAAGGAATCAATAATGTTTGAGTTTATTCCGAAGCTTTTTTCAAGAGAAATTCCCTCCGGATACACATTGTCACTCCAAAAGAGTTCATTACTTTTTTCGAAAGGAAAAGTATTCTTGCCAACCCAAAATTTGAATGTATTCCAATTACCTTGAAAATATGCTTTCTCTATACCAATGGACAACGTCCCAAATTCTTTAAATCCATCTCCAAGTGTTAATTGTGGGTCTTGTTGCTTACGGGGATTACCCGTTCTTAATCTAAATCCTGTTTCATACCACTTAGCTCCATATTTAACACCCGCCCTCAATCTGTAGCGAAGTCTGGTTCTATCGTCTCTGAACGTACCGTCAGATTTTTTCGAGTTCCAGTCTTGCTCAACGCGAAACCGAAAATCCAAATCAAAAATTAGTTTAGATTTAAGAGAATCCGTTTGAGCTAATATAGTTACGGGAACAATTAGAAATATCAGAATAAATAGTAGTTTTCTCAAATTGCAGTCAACTGGTTTATATACGCATAAAATATACATATATTCTCCCGATTGAGTCATATATGAATGGGATTATTGTCCGCTACGTGTTTTAAATTAGGGCATCAGGGAAATATCTGGAACTTCAGAATCTATACAATTGCAATTCTTTAATTATCGGAAAGGCTATAATTCATGTACAGCACAAACTACCTATAGTAATTATTTATATATCAATACAAAGACTGTTTGGAAATGTGAGATTATCCTATGCAGACAATAATCAGGATTAGAATATTAATGTTTCCAATAAAATTATTGAGGAATTCTACCATTATATTTAACCGTCTCGCCAGAGCCTAATTTCCTTAATGTTAAAAATCTCAAAAAGAAAAATCGCCTGGAATTTTTTTCTAAACGACTTCATTATTTTTTGAAGCCCAATGCTAAATACACCATATCCTTATAACTTCGACCAATAGGTAAATGTTTACCCTGTATTTCAATTTCATTAGCATCTATAAATTCAATTTTTGATTTTTGTATTATGAATGAACGATGAATACGAATAAAGTTATTTGGTAATTTTTTTTCTAATTCACTAATAGTAATACGAGTGTAAATTGTTTTGGCTTCTGTAACTATTTTTACATTTTCTCTTTGACTTTCAATATATAATATTGAATTGAGGTCTACTTTTGCTTTCCGTTTGTTGACTGTAAAAAATAAGCTTTGGTTTGTTAAATTGTCTTCGTGATTCGGGGTATAGCTATTTGGTTGGCCCATCATTTTTTGTATCGCAATCATAAACCGGCCAAACTCAATAGGCTTTAAAAGATAATCCAAGACCTGATAATTATAGCTTTCTAAAGCAAACTCATGGTATGCTGTAGTTATGATTACTTTTGGTGGCTTCTTTAGAGCACCTAAGAACTCTAAACCAGTTAATTTTGGGAGATGAATGTCAAGAAAAATTAAATCAATTTTTTTCTTGTTCAAAACCTTCATTGCCGAAATAGCATCATTACATATTGCCTCCAGCTGCAAAAAATCAACCTGACAAATAAAATCTTTAAGAACGTCTACTGCCAATGGTTCGTCTTCTATAATAATGCATTTAATGTTCATACTCCCTGATTTAAATCCAGAAAAATTTCAGCCAAAAACTTTTTCCCGTGTTTCCTTGTTTCAAGATGATATTTTGGATACATCAATTCAAGTTGGCGCTTCAGATTTTTGAGTCCAATTCCATCCTCTTTATCAATATTTTGGTAATTAGGGTCAAAAGAGTTTTCAACCTTAAATGTTAATTTATTCTTCCGTACAATTAATTCAATATATATATAGGATCTATTTGTTGAATGATACACACCATGTTTAAAAGCATTTTCAACAAAAGGCATTAAAAGAAGTGGTTTAATTTTAGCATTGTAATCGTCTATTTGATTCTTAAAAACAATTTCAAGGCGGTCATCATATCTAATTTTATGTAGTTCAACATAATTTTTTAAAAAATCCAATTCCTTCTCAACATAAATGTATTGATTCTTGCTTTCATATAAAACAAAACGTAAGAGATTTGAAAGCTTAACAACCACTTCTGGTGTCTTTTCCGATTTTTTTCGAGCAAGCGAATAGATATTATTGAGGGTATTGAAGAGAAAATGTGGGTTAATTTGTGATTTTAAAAAGTTAAGTTCGGTCTTAAGTTTCTCTTTTATTAGAAATTGCTCCCTTTCTCTTTGTCTTTGAGCATTAGACATTAGTTTAAGAGAAATCGCCAAACAAGCAATGAAAATTTTATCCATAAATGAATTTATAACACCCTGATAAGCAAAAGTTTCTTCAATATCAAAATTCACATAAAGTGTTGGAGATAAAATATATACAATTATGATTTGAGCAATTGCAGTAAACAAAATAAGAACAAAACTAAGCGATAAAACTAACTGCCAAATATTTACTTTCTTGGATGAATACTTTGAAAGTATAAAAAACATGATATATACCATCGGTAGTTTGATGGCCAACAACATTAAAGTTTCTGCTTTAAACGAAATAGAAAATGCCTCTGAGACAGATAAGTTGTATTTGTTAACAAACCATAAAAGATCAGCATATACTTCAAACGCATGGTATGCCAACCAGAAAAGAAAATGCTTTACCCATCGTTTCCGCATATTACAAAAATACATCTTTAACAGTTACCCTTTTAAAAGTACTATCAAAGACCTATTTAAATGCACAAACAACACCATTTTACAGACAAATAGAAAAAACTCCTTTAGAAGCAATTAAACAGTCTTCTATGGCAACCCGAATTACTTCTGCAACATAGGAAAAGATCGGTGATTCATTTGATATAAGTTTGAATATAAAATCAAAAAAATGAAGTATCTGTTTTATTTCTTAATTGTTGTCTTATCATCACAAATTTCTAAAGCACAATGGGCCACAGGTTCAGATATCCCTGAACGTATTCGAGCCGGTCAAACAGCTTCTTATATTAAAGATGGAGAAGGTTTCCTATTAATCACATCCGGAAGAAATCAGGATGAAATCATAACTACTACAACTCAAAAATATCAATTAAGCACTAATTCCTGGAGTACTTTAGCGCCACACCCTACCCCATTATTGGGAGGCGCTACTGCAATTTTGAAGGATACACTTTATACTATTGGCGGGCTAACAACCACTCCGGGAAGCCCTATCAACACAGTTCGAAAGTACAATATTGAAACTAATAACTGGTCACAAGCAGCTAATTTCCCAAGAACTATTGTAGATGCTAAGGCAGTAGTATACCAAGACAGTCTTATCTATGTTATTGGCGGATACCAACACAAAACTTATTTGTACAATAGCACCTATGATCATTGGCGAGAAGCAACCCCTGTATCTCCATCTTGAAATGGTCTTAACTGGGGAGGGTTTACAATACATAACAACAAACTTATTTATGTATGCGGGAGTGATGGCTTTCTATCACCAAATTATTGGAATACCGTTAAGGTTGGAACAATAGACCCTAATGACAGATCAATTATTACCTGGACAGACGCCACACCATTTCCCGGGGAAACGAGAACCTTTTTTAATGCACATCCATGGAAAGACGGCATTATTATGACTGGCGGGAGTACAGATAATACTTTCGATACTTTCTCAAATGAAACCTATTTTTATAACCCAGATACCGATGTATGGATACAACTGCCATCAAAGCCTACTGCATGGCTAACAGGGAATAGTGGAAGCATCTTAATTGATGATAATTCTAAATTAATATGTGCTTCTGGTTTCCAAACAGAATATCTTTTTGAAACCGAAATATTTTCTCAAGAAGGTAGCCTGGGAATAAACGACATCACCGAGAGTTTTTGCGAGTTAGAAAAATTTAAAATCATTTCAGGTAATTTATTGCAAATCGTCTTTTGCGTTTCAAAGCCCGGACCTATAGAACTCACCATTAGGGATGTACGAGGGCGTATCATAGAAAAAACAAATCGTAATGTAAGTATACCCGGCAGTCACAGTTTTTCAATTAAAGATTTTGATGTGCCAAATGGAATATATTTTTGCACACTTTCTCAAAATGGCAGTTACAAGACAAAGAAAATGCTAATTTCAAATTAGAAAGAGTAATCTCCCAAAAAAGAACATTAAGGAAATATCCGGAACTGTAGGGTCTATGTAATTACAGTTCTTCAATCTCTCGGAAAACTATATAGAACCTACATGGTATAGTGCATCCAGATCGATAAATTTGTAACAAAATCATTAAATTACTAATACCAAAAAATTATATAATCCAAATCCAACCATTTTACAACATTATGAAAACTTTAAACGTTGTTATGTATCAGGTATAAATTTCATTGTATTTTTACACAACCAATTAAGACATTTTATGGCATCTTCTTTTGAAAAATACCAAAAGCGCAGGTTGATCTCTTCATACTTCTCAGTAGTTATCAGTATTTCTTTGGTTCTTTTTTTATTGGGATTGCTGGGATTATTGGTGCTAAATACAAAAAAAGTTGCCGATCATTTTAAAGAAAAGATAGCTCTAACTGTCTATTTAAAAGATAATGCCAAAGAGGTTGAAATCACCCAACTAAAACAAAGCCTCGCCTTAGCTGAGTATACAAAATCTGCTGAATTCATCTCTAAAGAACAAGCCGCCGAAGAGCATACAGCAACTATCGGAGAGAATTTCATGGAGTTTCTGGGTTACAATCCACTACAGAACAGTATAGATGTATATTTACTGGCAGATTATGTGTCTCCTTCAAAATTGGAAGAGGTCACAAATGAAATTATTACCAAGGATTTTGTTGATGAAGTGGTTTACGATAAACCGTTGATCGCTTTACTTAACGACAACGTAAAAAAAATTAGCCTTTGGGTTTTGGTCATTAGCGGATTGTTCACCTTTATAGCCGTATTGTTGATCAATAGTTCCATACGCCTCTCGGTATATGCCAAACGATTTACAATAAAAACAATGCAAATGGTAGGTGCTACCAAACGCTTTATAAGACGCCCTTTTATTTGGAAAAGTATTCGCTTAGGAATGATAGGTGCTATTTTAGCAATGATAGGAATGGGAGCCGTATTATATTACCTCAACATAAGTTTCCCTGAATTACAGTTACTAAACGATAAGCTTTTGTTGGGAATATTGTTTTTGTTCATCTTTTTTATGGGATTGGTCATTACGTGGATCAGTACTTTTTTTGCGACACAACGTTTCTTAAACTTAAGAACCGATGAGCTCTACTATTAAAAATATCTGCCTATTATTTGTCTCGGTTTTTTTACTGAAAAGCTGTATTATTCAAAACCCAAAACCAGAAAAATGTGAGGTAAAAGAAGTGACTGTGGCCAAGGTCTATGAAGGAAGCTCAAAAGATATCGTGCTTGACGATACTAATAATACTTATTATATCAATCGTGGCTTAGAACAAGGGCTTGCCATTAAAGATCTGCAGAGCCGTATTTTAAATAAAAAAGCTACCTTGCACCTGGCAAAAACAATGGTCGGAACATCAAGGCATATTGCACAGCTAAAGGTTAATGATTCTATTTTTTATACCGAATTTAAGTAACTATGGGAGAGAAAAAAAGAAAGGAAGAAGCGAAAAAAAAGCATTTTATTTTTGAAAGGAAGAACTATAAATTCATGCTTATTGGTATTGCGTTTATCACTTTGGGCTTTATTCTAATGACCGGAGGAGGAAGCGATGACCCTGCTGTTTTTAATCCTGAGATTTACAGTTGGAGGCGTATTCGTTTAGCTCCTGCTCTTATTTTAATTGGTTTTGGCATTGAAGTGTATGCCATCTTATTAAACCCACACAAGAAAAAATAATCTATGGATGCTTGGGAAGCTATTGTTCTTGGCATTGTTCAAGGTTTTACCGAATTTTTACCTGTTTCTTCCAGTGGCCACTTAGAATTGGGAAAAGCAATTCTGGGGGATACTTCTGTCCCGGAAGAAAGCCTGTTATTTACCGTTGTTCTTCATTTTGCTACTGCACTTAGTACTATTGTAGTTTTTAGAAAGGACATACTGGAAATTATTAGCGGATTGTTAAAATTTAAATGGAACAAGGAGACCCAATTCTCTGTAAACATTATCCTCTCAATGCTTCCGGCAGTTATAATCGGGTTATTTTTTGAAGAAGAACTCGAAGCTTTTTTTGGAGGAAATATTGCATTTGTGGGTTGTATGCTCATTGTAACAGCTATCTTATTATGGCTGGCAGATCGTGCTAAAAACACAGGTAATAAAGTAACCTATGGAAATGCATTTGTAATAGGAGTCTCGCAAGCTATTGCAATGCTTCCGGGAATTTCCCGAAGCGGCGCCACTATTTCTACTTCGGTGCTATTGGGGAATGACAAAAGTAAAGCGGCCCGCTTTTCATTTTTAATGGTAGTCCCTTTGATCCTTGGAAAAATTGCTAAAGATATATTTAGCGGAGAATTAACTTCAGAAAGTACTAACTTCACAACACTGGGGCTAGGCTTTATCGCTGCATTTATTTGCGGACTAATTGCCTGTACATGGATGATCGCATTGGTACGTAACAGCAAATTAAAATACTTTGCTATCTATTGTGTAATTGTTGGGCTGATCGCCATTACTGTAAGTTTCTTTTCCTGATGACTGCTGAAGACTACAAAAACGGACAGCTTATTTTAATTGACAAGCCTTTGGAATGGACCTCATTTCAGGTGGTGAATAAAATTCGTTGGTTGATCAGAAAACAATTCAATATCAAAAAAATAAAGGTTGGCCATGCAGGAACACTGGACCCTTTGGCAACAGGACTACTCATTCTTTGTACTGGAAAGTTTACCAAGCAAATTGAAAGCTATCAGGCTAAGGAAAAAGAGTATACAGGAACTTTTACATTAGGTGCCACTACTCCAAGCTACGATTTGGAAACTGAAATTGACAATACCTTCGATATTTCAGAAATAACGGAAAACGATATCAATAAAGCCTGCCTGCAATTTGTAGGTGAGATACAACAGCAACCCCCGGTTTTTTCAGCTTTAAAAAAAGAAGGGAAACGTTTGTATGAATTTGCACGTGCAGGAGAAGAAGTAGATGTCCCTTCCCGTACTGTACATATTTCAGCATTTGAAATTACTCAAATAGATCTACCCATGGTTAATTTTAGAGTAGCTTGCAGCAAGGGAACCTATATACGTTCCTTAGCACATGATTTTGGAAAAGCATTGAATAACGGAGCTCATCTTTCGGCATTGCGGCGCACAAAGATTGGGGAGTTTTCTGTAGAAGATGCCATTTCAATTGAAATTTTTGAAAAACAGATCACTCTTTTATAAACTGTTTTGTGATATTTTTCCCTTCCGAAAAAAATCGAAGAAAGTACATCCCTGCCGGTAAATTAGACACATCAATTGTATTTGAAACTTTTGTAATTAAAACCCTTCCCTGAATATCAACAATCATTATTTCTTCAGCTATTAGTGTTTTAGGTTGAATATGAAGTATCTCGGTTACAGGATTTGGATGTAATAGTATTGATTCAATTTTGTAATCATCCATCCCTAATGAGCAATCTTCACTATACATGGCGTCTGCATCTTTATGCCAGTCTGGTTGGTCCTTTGCAAAAACCACATCGTCTACCTGAATACAGTTGAGCAGCGGATTTTCATAGGCCAGAAAATTATGAAGTATCGCATTATTCCCATTAGCAATATTCAGTTGGGTTAAATTATTAGTGTAACATCGCAGTGACTCCAGGTTTGGGTTTTGAGATACATCCAAAACGGTTAATTCATTATTATATACCCATAAGCGTCCTAAGTTTATATTTTGGGACACATCCAGACTCTTTAAAGGGTTTGTAGATAAATGCAGCCATTCCAGCTTGATATTTTGAGAAAGGTCAACTGTTTCCACAAAATTACCCCGGCTTTTTAATGTTTCAAGGTTGACAAAACTTTGGATACCTTCTAAAGAAACTATTTCATGGTAAGAGACAATTAACCCTGTAATGACTTCTGCTTCACTTACCTGTATCTCTCCATCCCCATTAGTATCGGCAATACTATCTCCTATCCCATTGCCGGTAGTATCCACTACTTCAAAATTGATCAAAGCATTTTTAAAATTAGCGTCGGGAATCGTTACAATTTGAGCATTTATTGAAAAAATACCTGCCAACCACAAAAAAATTACAATACTCTCTTTCATATGAATAAAGATATGTATTTAATAAGTTATTTTATCCTGAATCACCCCAATTGTGCTACAGTAGTTCTGTTTTTAAGATCCATTAATGCTCTTAAAAATGTCTTAAATTTGCTCTCCTGTAAGGTTTTTTAGATAAAAAATTCAGTTATTGCAATCATGAATTTCAATTATTCATACCGGGCCTTTATAATTACATCTCTACTCTTCGCTATTTTGTTTTTAGCTTTTAAAAGCATAAAACTTTCAAAATATGAAGTAGCTAGTGAAGAAAGCTATAATGTTGAATATACTGAAGAAGACTTTATTCCGGAAGAGGAAGATCTGGCTGCTACTTCGGTTGAACGAGTCAAAATTGAAACAAACCGTGCTTATAACGAAGCAGAAAAGTTTATTTCAGAATTAGAGAATAGCCGTACGGCACCCGAAGAAACTGCCGAAGAAAAGCTCCAGGAGATGAATAAGGCTATAGGTATTGCAAACGATTTTGACAATGAAGCAGAAATTGCAAAAGCCAAAGCAAAAATAAGAGAGGCTCAGGAAAAGCTTTCTAATAGTACTAAAAAGAAAAATAATACACTTATTTCCGGTTCAAGTCGCCAAACCACAATAAGCTATAGCCTGATAAACCGAAGCGCATTAAAAATTCCTAATCCCGTATATACCTGCAATGGATTTGGTAAGGTTGTAATCAATATTGAAGTAAATAATCTGGGAAAAGTTACCAAAACCAGTTATAACAAAGCTAGTTCCACTACAAAAAATGAATGTTTAATTGAAAGTGCTGTTAAATATGCCAAAGAAGCCCGTTTTAATACGGATGCAGGCACTCTATCACAGATTGGGACTGTAACCTACCATTTCCCCGGACAAACTAAATAGCACTAAATAAGTCGTGCCAAATCTTCAATACTATTTTGTCCCTTGTCTTTATTGTACCACACCTGAAGATCTTTTTTAAATTCTGGTGTCAAAGAACCGTTCTTTAACTTAAAATCGTGTACTGCTTTTGACGCTACAGAAGGTCTTGGACCCCAATCACCTACTACAGTATCGGTCTTGTTATCGATCACAATGAGCTTTGGGATTGATTTAGTACCGTTTGTTAAAAACAAGTTCATTAATTCAGGGTTCTCATCTCTAAGCACAACCCTCAAATTAATTTTTTCGGAAAGAGATGCAAGTTTATTCATTACCGGCATTGAATGTGCAGCATCACCACACCAGCTCTCAGTGATCACCAACCATGTTTGAAATCCATCAAAATTTGTAAACTTATGAATTATATCTTCCGGAATTTTTGTTGTTTTATCCAACCTGCGCATACGTGAATCATTTAACAACGTATATTGTGTTAACGCTTCCGTTTGGTCAGGCCCCGTACTTGTCCCCTGCTGTCTGTGGTTGGAAACTATGTTTCTATACTCTTGGTATGATACCGAATTTTTTAGACTATTCTGAATTGTGTCTTTTTGGGGTTTTTCTATTGTATTTTCCATAGAAACTATGACGGTATTTTTATAAAAAACTTACTACCTTGTATTTTATAACTGTTTAATTAAATACATGAAAAAAGAACGATGCCTTTGGTGTGGAGATGATCCGCTATATGTAGCATACCATGATCAGGAATGGGGAGTTCCCGTATTTGATGATGCAACATTATTTGAATTTTTAACATTAGAAACATTTCAAGCTGGTTTAAGCTGGATCACTGTTCTGCGAAAACGGGAGAATTTTCGGGTTGCTTTTGATGAATTTAACTATAAAAAGATTGCCAAATACGACCAGAAAAAAATTGATTCCTTATTATCGGATGCCGGAATTATTCGAAACAAACTGAAGATAAACGCTGCTATTACAAATGCATTGGCATTTATGGAAATACAAAAGGAATTTGGAAGTTTTAGTAATTATATCTGGGGGTTTGTAAACGGTAAGCCCATAAAGAATAAATTTAAACTAACATCCGAAATTCCTGCAAATACCCCGCTAAGTGATACTATTAGTAAAGATTTAAAAAAACGCGGGTTCAAGTTTGTTGGGACTACTGTCGTATACGCACATATGCAAGCGACCGGAATGGTCAACGACCATCTGGTAAGTTGCTTTAAATATAATGAGGTATAGCTTAATTAGACCCGTCTATATCTACAGTAAAAAGGTATTCGTTGGTGTTGGTAGCCAAATTAAGGGCCTTAAGTGTTTGCTTATAACGAAATTTTAGGGTTTCGTCAGTTGGTTTTTCAACTTCAAACAATTTCTCGAACCATTTTTTAGCATTTGTATGATCATTCTTAAAATAATATGCATTTGCTAATTCTTTATAAATAAAAGCAGTTCCATAGCCTTCTTTCACAACTTGTTCATAAACTACGGTGATATCAACGTCTTTATTAACGTCTGTTTTTGCTTTGGCTTGCATTTGTGAAAAAGAGACAAACGGAATGCAAGCAAAGGCCAGCAATAGCAGTAGATTCTTAATTTTCATAATTTAGGGGCTTTAAATTATTGATCGTAAATATGTTACATATTTAACAGTTATCCAAATAAAATCGATAAAGTGTAAATTAAACGTAAACCCTAATTACTATAAAACAAAAAGCACTACAGATTATTGTAGTGCTTTTTATTGAAATATATGTTTAGTAAAAAACTATAGTTTGATGATCTTTTTATTAACTCTTCCAAAGTCCCCTTCGAAAGTAATAAACAGTGTTCCTTTCCAGTTAGCATTCAAATCCAGATTAACAATACCGTTTCCGTTTGCAATATCTGTTTCAAATAATCTTTGTCCTAAAATATTGTGAATAGAAATATGAATGGGTCCGCTAATATTATTCAAATTAAACGATACACCTCCATTTGTAGGATTAGGGTATGGAGCAGAAATATTGTTTTGCGCCCAATCGCTCACCGAAAGATTTTCAACATTAATGGTCCAGTAGCCCTGTGGGGCAACAATAGGTCGCGTTAGTGTTTTTCCGGAATTGGCTTCTGCAAGGATGTAGTATTCAATATTTGTAGTGCTTATAGAAAGGCCTGCTGTCCAGTTATCATTACTTACAAACGACATTGCTGTTTCATTGAAAGTAGCTGTTCCGGTTTCTCTCCATAAGACCTTTGCGTTATTTACTCCTGAAATATGCTTGATCATTGCATCAATGGTCACTGTTGTATTCTGGTTGGCATCATCTATTGGTTGGTGTACAATCCATAAAGGTTCATCTACTCCAATACTATGTGTTATACAGTGAATCGCTCCAAAAAGAGAGATTAGGTTCTCACCTGGATTATCCACATCTATTCCTACAATATTATACCCAGGCATTAACTCCTGCCATAAAGCCAACGCGGGGTCATCTACTTCCGGCCTGTAAGTAGGTACTATAATAGATTTGTTAATGAAAACTGCATTAGAATATGTTCGGTAATAGCCTCCTGTATCCGGGTAACTTCCTGAAGAACTTGGTGGTGCCGGAATCCATTTAATATCGTATGGAGTACCAAAAGGCGATTGAAAATTATTTAGTACATAATCAATATTTGCTTCTATTTGTGGTCCGTCTGCTACTCCTGTTGGATATTGGCTTACCAAAATAGTTTCCTCATCCAAAAGTTTCATATGCATGTCTATATGATGGATGGCATCATAGGGAAGGGTTTCCATTTTGATATAATTTTGAATCCCCATATAATTTAGCATAATATCATTGATCTGGGTTTCGGTTTTGGCTGTAACACCATAAGGGTTTCCAGCTTTATTCTCATCTAAGACAAGTTTGGAAGCAAATGCATTTCCTAAACCATCAGACATATAATTACCTCCTGTATTCACCAGGTCGTTTGTACCGGAATCGGTTATATAAATGGGAAGGCTCAATAAATTTGCATGTGCCGAAGGCATTACATTGTCATTAGGGCGTGGGCGATTATATATCCAGTCGGCCAAAGCTCTTTCTCCCACATCATCCGAATAAATTGTATTTCCGGCATAATCACGAATCCAGATACTATCCCAGTTTGTATTCATAAAAATTACATTGGTAAGGTCAATACCTCCAGCAGTTAAATAAGATGATACCGCTGCTTGATTTTGTGTCGTGATGACCACTTTACATTCATTAACACCAACTGCAACAATTTGACGTAAAATATTTTGAAAATTAGATTGCCATGTAATTACTAAATATTCTATCTCTTCCCATTCTGCAGCTGCCCGTACAGGACCTGTAGGAGGAGGGGTTCTTAGTGAATTTGTGAACTCGAATTGAGAAATCAATCCTTTTTCAGCATCAGTAAGCCCTTTGGGAAGGACCTCTTTCTCCTGAGAGAAAGCAAAAGAAGAATACAATATCAATAAAAACAATAGGATTGCTTTGGGATAAAAACGTTTCATAGTGTGTAATTTTTTAGTACACGAATATACTTCAAATTTATATTATTTTAAGGCAAAGCACTGAAAACTTAGTAGTTAAGGTGTTTCAAGAAGTCTTTTCGGGAAATCTCTTCTGCTCCTAAACTCTCCAAATGCTTGGTATATACCTGACAATCTATAAGTTGGTATCCTTCGGACTTTAAATACATTACCAAGTGATAGAATCCTACTTTAGAAGCATCGGTTGCTTTACTAAACATGCTTTCACCACAAAATAGTTTCTTTTCCGGAAGATCAACACCATATAGCCCCCCAACCAATTCATTATTTTTCCAAACTTCAACAGATATAATATGCTTTAGGTGGTACATTTCAATATATGCTTCTTTCATTTCAGAAGTAATCCAGGTATCTTTTTGCCCTATTCTTTTTATAGAAGCACAATTTGAAATCACTTCAGTAAAAGCTGTATTAAAAGTCACGTCAAATTTTTTACTTGTTATTGTTTTCCGAAGACTCTTAGATATTATAAATTTATCCGGAAATAATACCATCCTGGGGTCTGGGCTCCACCAAAGTATTGGACTTTCTTGATCATACCACGGAAAAATCCCTGAACGATACGCCAACAATAGTCGATCTGTCGACAAATCTCCACCAATGGCCAGAAGCCCTTCTTCTGAAGCTTCCTCTGGGTTTGGAAAATCAAGATTTTGAGATAACAATTTCATGAATAATGACAAACAACAACTCTATTCAAGAGTATTTGCACTTTTTTTATTAGAATAACAACAAACCTATTAAAAATACGGCACTCCCTATACACATTAAGAGAAGTGTATATGGTAAGATCTCTTTGGCCTTCAACTTTGTTATCCCTAATAATGGCAAAGCCCAGAAAGGCTGCAACATATTGGTGATCTGATCTCCATAGGCCAACGCCATAATTGCTTTAGGCAGTGGAACACCTAATTTTAAAGCAGATTCTACCACTATAGGGCCTTGTACTGCCCATTGACCACCTCCGCTAGGCACAAATATATTTACCAATCCGGCACTAAAAAATGTAAAAATAGGCAAGGTGGTTGTGGTAGCTATAGATACAAAAAAGTCCGATATCTGTACCACCATACCACTATCGCGCATAATACCCATAATTCCAAAATATAACGGAAACTGAATTAAAATACCAGATGCACCCTTGATAGCTTCTTCCAAAGCATTCAAAAAACTGGAAAAACTGCCGTGTAAAAGCAAGGCCAGACCCAACATAAAGAAATTGAGCAAATTGGGTGTGATGGCAAGGCTTAAAATGGCTTCATGATATTGATAAAAAAAAGCAATCAACACAATGATTCCAAAGCCTATTCCAAAAATCCTGGACTGATCGATACGTTCCGCACCACGTAATTTTCCATTTTCTGAAGCAGGACCTGTATAAATAGGAAGTTGTGTTGCTTTTACAGGTGCTTTCTTTCCCAGAACATACAAAAAAGAGGGAATGACAATCAGTAAAATTCCAAAGAGAACTAAATTGAATCCGCTAAGGATCGTGGCACTAAACGGAATTAAATCCGGAAGTTGAGCTTGTACTGTTGTATCGCTGATTCCTGTCATTAAACTCGCCAGATGTCCGGTTTCTGCTACTTTTAAAGGAGCTGAACCACTCATTCCTCCATGCCAGATCATCAAGCCTACATAGCCGGAGGCACCAACAAGTGGGTAATTGATCTTAAATCCACGCATTTGAGCAGCTTCGGCTACTTTACGCGCCATAATAGCTCCAAAAATAAGACCCAGTCCCCAATTAAAAAAGGATACCAACATCGTTGCAATACTCACCAATAATACAGCATTAGCAGTATTACTCACCAAATTAGTAAGCCCTTGTATGAGGTAATTAATAGGTTTGCTAAGCACCAGTATATGCCCCAAAACCAGAATAAGCATCATTTGATAGGCAAAGACCAGCAGACTGTTATTCCAAATACCATTTTCCCAATACGATAGAATTGCTAACAGGTGATTTTCTTCCTTAGGAGCATCTGTAAAAAAGAATGCCAGACCTATTGTTACTACTGTTAGTATGATCGCTATTGAAAATGGAGAGGGTAAAAACCGTTTAAAAATGGTTTCTATAGTTTGGGTGATCTTCATTCTGCTAAAATAAGAAAAGCCCAAGAATACTCTTCAGAGACTCTTAGGCTTTAAGCTTACAACGTTGATGGGTATATTAAAACGGTAAATCGTCGTGATCTTCTTCGTTTAGGTCGTTGGCAGGTTCAAAAGCATCTGCAGGAGGCATTGGCGGCATGTCCTCAGTTACAGATTGATCTATATTTTCAAGACGCCATCCTTGTATAGAGTTAAAATATTTTACTTCTCCTTGTGGGTTTGTCCATTCTCGCCCACGAAGGTTAATGCTCACTTTCACATTTTGTCCTACCTGGAAATTATTCAGTAATTCGGTTTTATCCTGCACAAACTCTATCATAATATGTTGCGGATATTGCTCTTCGGTAGTAATAACCAACTCTCTTTTTCTAAAACCGTTGTTCCCGTAGGTCTTGGTCTCATCTATCATTTTAATCTTTCCTTGTACTTCCATTATTCTATAATTAATTTTCTGTTGTTATGTTTATTCTGAAAAATCATCGTGCTGTTAATATTTTCCACGCTTCGGAAACAGTACCGTTTCTTAGCGAATCTTGTGCTCTTTTATGTGCTTCTTCCGAAGCATTAACAAAAACCTCAGCTCCTGCAGGCAATTCTTCTACATTTGCAAGCATTCCAAGATCGTTTCCGGTTAGTGTAGTACTGTTTTTGATTGCATCCGGTAATGCGTCCACGCCAATTCCTAAGGTGGACAATGGTTTAGGCACTTCAAATAACCCTTCCTTAGCACGGCTGTACCAATTACCACCCATACGTGCTACGGTATCGATTTTAAGTGGATCAATTTTACCTTCTGTATCTAAAATTTCTTCTTTAATATGTAATTTTACCACATTGCAGATCACCAAATTTCCGGCACCGCCCTCAGTTCCTAAAGCTACCACATTGAGTACTTTGCATTCAAACTGTACCGGAGCTTCAGCCACCCGGGGAGGTTTTACAACATGAGAAGGAACCTCTGTAAATCCGGCTTTTATAAATTCGTTGACATCTTTGGCATATTCCGTAGAAGACAAAGACATCTGTTGTACCATATCGTAACTTACAATATTAACGACCGCTTCTTTTGTTTCTAAAATATTTTCCAGTGTATGTTTAGTGGTATTATCACGAACTCTCCTTGCCGGAGAAAAAATTAAAACCGGAGGGTTGGCACTAAAAACATTGAAAAAACTATACGGAGACAAATTAACGTTCCCTTTAGCGTCCACAGTACTTGCAAAGCATATAGGGCGTGGAGAAATGGCGCCTAAAAGGTAGCCGTGTAGTTTTCCAGTGCTAATATCTTGAGGATTAATTGAAATCATTGCTTGCAAATGTACCCAAAGTATATAGGTTGTAAAAATTTGATTGCACAATAATATTAACATATTTGCTTTATATTTAAATGCTGATCTCAGAAATTTTTTATGCAGAATAAGACTACATTTATTCGTTGGTTTTTTGTTATTATCTCTATTTGTATCATTAGTTTGATCTTATGGAACACTTATGTGTTTTTCAATCAATTAAAAGAGAATGAACGTGATAAAATGCAAATTTGGGCAGCCGCACAGGAAGAATTTCAAAAAGTTGGTTTAGGGGATGGGGAGATCAATAGGATAGTATTAGATGTCCTTCAAAGTAATACGGCAACTCCCATGATCGTATATACCCATAGGGAGGACTCTTATAATGTACGTAATATTGTTGAAAAAGAAACAGATTCAATAAAACTGAGAGAAAAAAGAATAGCGCTTACAAAAAAGTTCTCTTCAGAGTATAAGCCCATTGAAGTTACCTATAAAGAGGAATTATTACAGACGATATATTATGGAAATTCTCCTATCATTAATAAATTAAAATACTATCCTCTGGTATTGATCCTCATTATTGTGTTTTTCTTTTTAGCATTGTATTTCTTTTATCAAACTGCAAAGTCTGCAGAACAAAACAGGCTTTGGGCCGGGATGGCTAAAGAAACTGCGCATCAAATTGGCACTCCTTTATCTTCTCTTGTAGGATGGAACGAAATTTTGAAATCGGAAAATGTCAATCCAGAATATGTTGCAGAAATGGAAAAAGACGTTGACAGGTTAAAAACGATTACCGAGCGGTTTTCCAAAATTGGGTCTGTTCCAAAACTGGAACGAAAAGATCTGGTCGGTGAAACTCGTAAATCTTTTGATTATCTTAAAAGCAGAAGCTCGAAATTAATTGATTTTGAATTAGAAATTCTCGATGAACCTGTTTTTGTTGCCTTAAATTCACAGTTATTTAGTTGGACTATAGAAAACCTTGTGAAAAACTCTATCGATGCTATGAAAGGCAAAGGAAAAATTAAGATCACCATTGAAAGTGGTTCAAAATATGCTTTGGTACGTATCGCAGATACCGGAAAAGGAATTTCAAAAAAGAACTTCTCTAAAATCTTTAAACCGGGTTTTACCACAAAAAAAAGAGGTTGGGGATTGGGCCTTTCATTAGTTAAAAGGATCATTGAAAAATACCATAATGGTAAAATACGCGTTTTAAAAAGCATTCCTGGAGAAGGTACTATTATGGAAATCTCTTTATTATTGTATTCTTAACATGACCGTTATAAATCATATTTTACACACCGCACATCTTACAAATAACTGTCCGGAGTGCTTTGCAACTGATGGTTTAGAGTTTACTTTTAGCCAGAAAGAAACCGATACACGATTCTATAAAAAGGCAAATAAAAGCATCAATGAAAATTTATATTGTCATACCTGTAAGAATACTATTTATCCTGTAAATTGGACAGACGATATAGAACGGGTATACCTATACAACAAAAAAATAGTCGTTATTAAAAAAGCAGGAATCCGTTTTAAATCAATAAGCTATATCCTTTTATTAGCAGGAATAGTAATGGTAACCATCTTAGTTCTTTTATTAGAAAAGTATTAAGAAATATTCTCTTGAATTGCTGTCGCTAAGTTTGAAAATTCTTCGGGAGTCATTGCAACTTTATGTGCAAACGTCATCTCCTTCATCTCGTTGATAGGGATAAGGTGCACATGTACATGTGGTACTTCCAGACCAATTACTGCCATTCCAATCCGTTCACAGGGTACGGTTCTTTCTAAAGCTTTTGCAATTTTTCTTGAGAATTGCATCAATTGAAGGTAGGCATCTTCTTCCAGATCAAAGATTTTATTAACCTCTTCTTTGGGTACACACAAGGTATGCCCTTTTGCGTTAGGATTAATATCTAAAAAAGCAATAAAATTCTCATCCTCTGCTACTTTATAGCATGGAATTTTTCCTTCAATTATTTTTGTAAAAATAGAGGCCATTGTTAATCCCTTGAAATTTCTAAAATTTCAAATTTAATAATTCCGTTTGGGACTTGTATTTCAGCAATTTCACCAACTTCTTTCCCTAACAAGCCCTTTCCAATAGGAGAGTCTACTGATATTTTCCCGGTTTTAAGATCGGCTTCACTTTGTGCCACCAATTTATATTGCATTTCCATACCATTGGCTTGATTTTTTATCTTCACAGTAGAGTGCACCAATACTTTAGACGTATCAAGAATAGATTCATCAATAAGGCGTGCATTAGCAACGGTTTCTTCTAATTTAGAGATACGCATTTCCAGCATTCCCTGAGCTTCTTTAGCGGCATCGTATTCGGCATTTTCACTTAAATCTCCCTTATCACGAGCTTCCGCAATAGCTTGCGAAGCTTTTGGGCGTTCCACATCACGTAATTGATCTAACTCTTCCCGTAATTTTTTTAATCCTTCCGCAGTATAATAAGATACTTTACTCATAACTTCATCGTTTGTGTTAGTATAACACGGTTATTCAAATTTTTCAACAAATCCCGAAAAAATAGGGCTGGTTGATTAAAACACAAAAAATCCCATACGTGACGGGATTTCGTTTAACAAATATACTAAAAATTTAATTTTGACTGTTTTTATTGTACTTTCGCCCCTACATTTTTTTCAATTTATGAAAATTCAAATTTTTACTTTATTGGTACTTTTAATGTTTATTGGCTGTAAAAAAGACGATAACGTAAACACTAATAATCCTTATTTGGTTGATCCTTTAGTAAGTTTAAACCTCAATCTGAACCTCCCAGAGTACAATGCTCTAAAGTTTCCAGGAAATAGCATCATTATTAATCAGCAGGGTATTAAAGGAATTGTAATTTACAATGTAAACAATGACCTATATACAGCTTTTGAGCTTAGTGACCCAAACCATACTCCAAGTAACTGCTCAAGAATGGATATTGAAGGCATTATTGCAAGTTGCCCTTGCGCAAATGATTCAAATGAATATGATATTGTTACCGGGCAACACCAAAGTGATGAAAGTATGTTTCCAATGCTTCAATACCTTGCTGTAAGAACAGGTAATAATATTGTGATTTCCAATTAAAATTTAACAGTAGCTCCTACTAAAAAATTGGTTGTTGCCTGCGGGTAATACCCTGCTCCTTCTATAGTCGTTATGGTTCCGGGATCACTAAAATCGTCATCATATGTAAAGAAATACCCGTTAGAAACATATTCTACATTGAAAACGTTATTTATCAAGCCCGAAAAGTGTATGGCTTTTACATAAGGTACATTTTCTAAAGTATAATTTACATTAAGGTCGTTGATAAAAAAACTGTCCAATTTTGAAACTTCACTATCGATATTCCCCATATACTGCTCGCCAACAAATTTTGTAAGTAATGCTACCTGAAAGTTCTTAAAAGGATGGTATTCTATTATATTTCCTGCTATAACCTGTGGTGAAAAAGAGATATTGGTATTTCCCAAATTTATCAATTCACCATCACGAGAGGTTACAAAATCCACATTTTTATTAGAACTCAACGCTAAATTAGGACGAAATTTAATTGTTGAAGTAACAGCAATATTTGCATCTATTTCCAGTCCCAATCGGTAACTTTTACCACTTGTAGCCCTGACAGGTGCTCCAACATCATCAATAGCTCCGGTAAGTACCAATTGGTCTTTATAATTCATATAAAAAAGATTGCTGTTTACCTGTATTGCCTTGGAGGCATAACGCCAGCCAAGTTCAAAATCGTCTAATTTTTCTGAAGTATTTATCCCTTGTTCAAAATCGCTTCTTCGCGGTTCGCGATTAGCCCTTCCATAAGAGGTATATAATTGATTTTTGGTATTTACCTGAAATGAAACACCCGCTTTTGGATTAAAAAAGCTATAGTCCTCATTTATTTCCAAAAGCTCCCGATCTGAAGTTAATCCAGAAGTTTTATACATAACGAATCTTTCCTGCAAATCTCCAAAAATACTCCAATGATCATTGATCAACCATGTAGCTTTTGTAAAAAAAGTAAATTCACTTTTGTCTCCGGTTCCAAAGTAATAGCGATCTCTAATTTCACCGGTACTTGCATATCTTGCCCAGATTACTTCTCCAAAATGATCTCCGTCATACTTACTATAAAATGCTCCTGCTCTTACATCAATTTTATTGTTTTTATAGTTTACATTAGTACTTAGCGCATAAAAATTATTATCCAACCAACGGCGGCGAATTAAATCTGTAGTATTAATAGTATCTCCTCCTATCTCGATAGGTGTGAAATCATAAAATTCAAAGTTTTCGTCCTCTTTATATTGTTCAAAATAGCCTCTTCCATACGTATAATTAAATGTTACATTACTGCTCCAGTTGTTATTGTAACGTTGGTTCCACACCAGTTGATAGTAGTCCTGTGAATAATTGTCTACTTCGTTATCGTAGTATTGTTGATTTCCTTCTTCATCTGTATAAGATCCTGCAAAATTTGCCGTCCTGTTGCTCTCCAATGTTTCTTTATCAATCCCATTCCAAGCTTGATACGTTTCTTCTCTTCCGCCAAAGGTAATTGCTTTTATCAGTGTATTATGATCTTTGAAGGCCCCTTGAAGAAAGTACGATTTAAGGTCGGAACGTGCCCGATCAATATAGCCGTCTGACTGAATTGTCGACAGGCGTCCGGCAATTTCAAATTGGTCACTTATTATTCCTGTACTAAATTTTACATTGTGTTTTCTTGTATTATAAGAACCAAATGAATTTGCAATTTCTCCATATGCTTCTTCCGAAACTGCATCTGTCAAAAGGTTCAAACTCGCGCCAAAAGCCCCTGAGCCATTTGTTGAAGTCCCTACTCCTCTTTGCAATTGCAGATTTTGCACCGAAGACGTAAAATCCGGTAAGTTTACCCAAAAAGTTCCTTGGCTTTCGGCATCGTTAAAAGGGATACCGTTAAGGGTAACATTTACTCTGGAAGCATCGCTCCCTCTTACACGAATATAGGTGTATCCAATACCTGCTCCTGCGTCACTGGTAGTTACCACAGATGGCAAATAACTGAGCATATAGGGTATGTCCTGCCCCAAATTCCTTTTTTCCAACTCTTCTTTTTCGAGATTGGAGTGTGTTATTGGCGAATCTGCTTCAACTCGAACAGATTTTACAATAACAACCTCAAGGTTTTCAACTTTAGTAGTATCTACTACTGTTTCCTGTGCCGAAATAGTACAGCACATTACTCCTAAAACGAGTACACTAAATAACTTTTTCATTCGTAACGATTTTACGAATAAAAGGGGTCATTATTCTATGTTAATTGGTTATTAAAAAAACCAGTTTAGAATTCACATCCTTCAACCGGCCAGCGTATTATTGAAAATGTTCATATACATTTTCTTAGCGCTTGATTTCCTAAACAGCATTACCTGTTCCAGGTTCTATGGGTATAATCTCAGCTTTTTACAGCACCCCTTTGAGATGTGTACAAAGGTAGTTATTTCATTCATTATTTAGAGAATTTTTTATCATATCCTTAATACTTATCCGTTTTTATAGTACCTAACTTTATGATATGGTTATTTTTAAAAATAAATTCACCTTAAAAATTATCCTAAGTTATATTGTATTAGGTGCTTTGGCTGTCTTGGTGAGTATTTTTTTATATTCAGAATATAAGGATTTTTTAGCCTTCAATGTAAAAAATGCCGAAAAGGAAAAATTTATTGAAACCGGAACATTAATAAATACATTGTACCAGACAGATAGTTTCTCCCGCCTTGCACTGCTTACCAAGAAAGAAAAAGATTTTGAGCTTTATACATCCAAAACAGATACTCTTTTCAATAAAATTGAAGAACTTAAATTACTAACCTCCGGGGCATATCAAAAACAACTGCTGGATAGTGTTAAAGAGTTACTTACTCAAAAAAACAGAAATATTGAACAACTTAGGGTTTTAAAGCTTACAAGTAGTCAGGATAATAGTTTAGATGATATTCTTAAAGAAATTAAAGCACTTGAAATAACGATGGGAAAAAATTCATTGGAAACAATGATAAAAAACCCTTCAAAATTAACAAAAAAGGAAACCAGAATATGGCAATCTTATGTTGATTGGCTAAATATGAATACTATAAGTGATACGTCAAAATTAAAATCTAAAACTGTAGATTCTATGTTAGTGGCGTCACGCTATATTGTTTCTGAAGCTAAAAAAGAAAATTCGGAAATACGAAAGTCACTTCAGCAAAAAGAAAATGAACTAATACGTAATGATCTTAACATTTCGAGACGATTACAACAAATTATCACTACCCTTGATACCGAAGTTACCAAAAACAATTTCTTGGAAAAAGCAGCACAACAAGCCTCCATTGACCGAGCTCAAGAAATTTTTAAAATAGCAGGGGTCATTGGTTTTTTGTTAGTTTTTTTCTTTAGCTACTTAATTTTGAACGATTTTTTTAAAGCGGAAAAATTTAAACAAAACCTTAAAAAAGCCAAGCAATATTCAGATTCATTACTAAAAAGCCGCGAACAGCTTATAGCCACTGTAAGTCATGACTTAAAAACACCCTTAAACACAATTGTAGGCTATTCAGAATTATTTGAAAATACACTTCTTACCAAAAAACAAAAACATTATATCAAACAGATTACGTACAGTTCTAACTTTATTAACAAACTGGCAGATGACCTTTTAGACCTTTCAAAATTAGATGCCGGTAAGCTATCCATTGAACCTGTGCCTTTTTCATTAGAACACCTGATACATGAAAATGTAAAAGCAATACAAAAAATCCATTCGCAAAAACCTATAGACCTTACCATATCAATTGATGCGTTTATAAGAGGAGCCCTATTTAAAAGTGATCCGTTGCGTATTCAGCAAATTATAAATAACCTGGTGGGAAACGCTTTTAAGTTTACTGAACAAGGGCAGATCGCCATTGCAGCAAAACAACTAAGCTGTAATCAAGATATAGCAACAATTGAAATTTCAGTAAAAGATTCCGGGATTGGTATTTCAGAAGAAAAACAGCAGTTAATATTTAAAGAATTTACACAAGCTGAAGCAGAGACTATACATAAATTTGGCGGTAGTGGATTAGGTTTGACGATCTCAAAAAAATTAACCAAATTACTAAAAGGAGCTCTAAAAGTAGAAAGTAGTTTAGGCAAGGGAAGTACTTTTACTCTAATAGTACCATTGACGAAAATTGATGCAATTGGTTTAAATATTCCTGTTGAAGTATCAAAAGGACTTTTTCCTTTAAAAGCATTGGTTATAGATGATGATCCTTCTATGATCGCCCTATTAAGTGAGCTCTTTGCGCAAATGAATATTGAATGCTTTGCTTGTACAGACTTCAATGCCTTTTTAAAGAATACTGATCTTCAATTTGATTTTGTCCTTACCGATATTCAAATGCCGGGAGTAAATGGTTTTGAAGTTTTAAACGCTCTTAGAAGTGGGGAAATCTTGAGTTATAAAGATCAACCAGTGATTGCCATGACTGGAAACCGCAAATTTACACGAGAAGAATATTTAAATAAAGGGTTCTCCGAAATGCTTCAAAAACCGTTTAAAAGGCAACAGTTAGTAATGGTTTTAAATAAAATTTTTCCTCATTACTTTTTAGAAAAAAAGTCTGAAGAGATAGGTTCTCTCTATAAAACTGATGAAAACAATATTTATAATTTAGCACTTTTAAGATCCTTTTTAGATACTGAAGAAGCACTAAGTGAAGTGCTTGATGTATTTTACAATCAGTCTGAAGAAGATCTTTTTCAATTGGAGAATGCTATTCAAAAATCAGACTATAAAACCATAACGGCAATTGCACATAAAATGCTTACAATGTGCCGGCAACTTGAAGCCAAAGAAATAATAGCCCTGCTTGATACTTTTGAAAGATGTCACGGCAAAACTTGTACTAAGCTTGAAATGAAAGTACTTTTTGAAAAATTGAAAATTGAAATGAAAAAACTCGTGGAAGCCCTTAAAAATAGAAGTGAGTTACAGTTCTAATTTGTATTGCGCAATTTTATTGTAGAGTGTTTTTCGAGTTATCTTCAATAATTTCGCAGCTTGAGATTTATTAAAATCTGCTTCTTTAAGAGCATTCAAGATCAATTGTCTTTCATTGAACTGTTTTGAAAAATCTACAACAGTAGCCTTAGTTGTGGTTAAAACCTCTTTAGGAATTGCTTCTAAAGGGACTAAAGATCCTTGTGTTAATAATACAGATCGCTTAATTACATTTTTTAATTCCCGAAGATTTCCTGGCCAGGTATACCTTTTAAAAGCAAGTTTCACTTCTTTGGAAAACCCAATGATATCTTTTCCTAATGATGCGTTGGCCTGAGATAAAAAATATTCAGTAAAAAGCATCATGTCTTCACTGCGTTCCCGTAGCGAAGGAATATGAATAGAAAATTCATTAAGTCTGTGAAATAAGTCCTCTCTAAATTTCCCTTCACTTACTGCTACTGTCAAATTCTCATTAGTAGCAGATATGATTCGTACATCTACTTCAATTTCAGTATTACCACCAACAGGTTTTATTTTCTTTTCCTGTAAAACCCGTAACAGCTGTATCTGGTTTTCATATGAAAGATTTCCTATTTCATCTAAGAAAAGAGTTCCTTTATGTGCTGTCTCAAAATGCCCTTTTTTATCACTAATTGCTCCGGTAAAACTGCCTTTTAAATGACCAAAAAATTCGCTGGAAGCAATCTCTTTAGGGATCGCTCCACAATCCACAGCGACAAACTTTTCATTTTTTCGAGAACTATATTCATGTATTGCTTTTGCTGCTACTTCTTTACCTGTACCACTTTCTCCTTGTATTAACACATACATATCTGTAGGCCCTACTAATTTAATGTACTCATTAAATTTTTTAGAGCTATCACTCATTCCTGTTACAAATGAGTTCTCCTCTGTTACACTTTTCGAGCCTATTTCTTTATTAACTACATCTGTATCTATAGCATGAGATATACTTTCGGTCTCCGAAGCTTCATTGATAACCATCAACAATTCTTCAGGACGAAAGGGTTTTGAGATATAATCCAGCGCACCCTTCTTAATCGCATCTACAGCTGAGGAAACCTCAGCATAACTTGTCATAAGGATCGTTTTAGTACCGGGAGCAACTCTTTTGGCAAAATCCAGCAATTCAAGGCCGGAATCATCGGGAAGCTTCAAGTCTGTAATAAGTAAATCGAATTTTTGTTGTTGCAGTTTCTTACGGGCATCTTTACCATTATAGCTTAATACCACATTAAAACTTTTTCGCTCTAAAAATGTAGTTAACATTTTACCGAAGGCAATATCATCTTCTACTATAATTATTTGCTGTCTCATACTTCCCTTATGGCAACGTAAAAATAAGGAGTATATGAGCTTAGAATCTTTAAAGTTTTCATAAAAAAAGGCATCCTGTTAGGACACCTTTTTCTGTTGAATCTAATGGACCGGTTACTTATTTACCTTTTATCCATTTGCCGTTACTGTCTAGATAAACCGTCTTACTTGCTTTTTTTGAACCATCGGCAGCCAGAGTAGTGATAACCAGCTTAAATTCTCCTTTCCCATTTTTGTAGGCTTTAGAAATGGTAGCATCCTGATAGGCTTTAGCTACTGCATCCTTTACAGGTTTTGGTAGCTCTGACGCTTTTAACTCTTTGTAATCTTGGGTTGTTAAGGAAGCGTCCTTTTTTACAGCAACTGTTTCAACAGAAGTCTCATTCATAGTTGTAGGCTGTTTTTCTTCTGTTTGTGCATTTACTGCGGTTAGTGTTCCTAATGCAAATACTGAGGCAAAAATTAACTTTTTCATTCTTTTTTTGAATTTTAATATTTCTAAATCTTTTTAATATGCAATGTAGATTGAAAAAGTAGTGCCAGGTATTAGAAAAACAGTTAAACTACTTATTTTGTGATATTTACAGAGGTTTTTATTTTTTCTAAAAACTAGAAGAGTGTGTAATTTTGATATACAATTGTATAATCTTTACACATAAAATGTATCTAAGTACTACTCTATTTTTGGTGGTTTCCTATTGGACTTTTTTAATGCCTGTGATTTTTTAGCCTTTAGTCTCTGCTCAATAACACTTTTAGAAGGTTTTGTTTTTTTACGAGGTTTAGAGACCTTTAAGTGTTGTTTCAGCAATTCCAAAAGCCGTTCGGTCACAATAGATTTGTTCCGGTATTGGCTACGGGTTTCGCCACATTGTAAAGTAATATTCCCTTCCGAAGAAATTTTTGAAGTCAATTTACGCTTAAGCTGTTCTTTCTCTAATGTTGTAAGTCCTTCTGAAGCCTCTATATTAAATGACACCTCAACTTTTGTTGCCGTTTTATTAACATGCTGCCCTCCGGAACCGCTGCTGCGTATTGCTTTAAAATTAAATTCTTTTATGAGGGTCTCGGTATGCATCAGGCATTAGGGCGATGTTCTTTGCTTAAAAGATCATTAACCGTTTTTACAGGATTAAATGTTAACTGAGGTACTTCTATAAATGCTGTGTTCCACTTTGCCATACCGCCATTCCACAAACCGGGAAGCTCAAGTGCTTTTAATTTTTTTCCGTTTTGAGATTTTTCTGAAATAAATCCGGTTCTGGGGTCTCTATATTTTGAAAGATCAAATTTATTCCCTTTATAATCCCTAACACCGCAAACAATATCAACAGGATTAAAATGTGTAGCTTCATCTACAACAGAACTCTGACGGGCATTGTTCATATCGATTTGCGCAGTTTCTATAATCTGAAGCGTTGTGATCCCGGTTTCACTCTTAACCCAAAACGGTCCTCCCCCCGGAGCTCCTGTATTTTTTACCACTCCACATACCCGCAAAGGCCTATTAAGAATATAGATGATCTCCTGTTTACTTTCCGGAATATCCTTTATACTAAGCTCATTCCAAAGAAAGGATTTAATTTCTTTGACAGATTCTGACGAGCCACTCTCTGTATTGATCTCTTTTAAGTAGTTAAATATCTTCTGTTGTAGCCAAAGTAATTTTCCTGCAAGCAATTTTTTATAAAAGGCAATATCTTCTATATACTCTTCGGCAACAACATTGTCTATGTTTTTTATAAAAATAATATCTGCATCTATTTCATTGAGGTTTTCCAATAATGCGCCATGACCGGAAGGACGAAAAATCAAATTACCTTTATCGTCCCGAAATGGTTTATTTTCTTCGGTAACAGCAATAGTATCGGTTTCATTTTTCTGAAACGAATACGATAGGTTAAAATTGGTCTTTGTTTTTTTGCTGACACGTTTTCTAACATTATTGTATTCTTTCTTGAAAAAAGGAACATGGTCTTTTGAAAGAGTAAAGTGTATAAAAGCATCATCTTTCACCGAAGCATAAAATGCAGCTTCAAATAGTTGTTCTTCGAAAGCAGTAGTAGCGTATTTTGCATATTTATGGAAAGGTATCAGCCCCTTTGGAAGATTGCCAAAATTAAGACCTTTTTCTTCCAACATTGTTTTTACAAAATAGTAACTCCGCATTCCTTTGGTACAATGCTTATAATTTGTATAGTTTTCCCTGATCTTCTTTCTGGCAGCATTTACAAATGCAAATTCTTTAAGAGAATTAAAAAAAGTAATCAGGTCTTTCGCATCTGCATTTTTTAGATATTTATTAAGTTTTTCTTTTTCAGGGTCATATTCCTGCAAGAAACGATGTAAAAATTGGAACATTCTGGTAGCTGCTCCGGATGCAGGAACAAACTTTACAATATCCAACTTATTCTTTTTGCCCTCATAGAGTGAAACCAGCTTTTGCTTAATTTCTTCCGGAATCACCTCTATTCCATTACCCACCGAAGCTGTAGTTACAACCTGTACATAGGGTATTCCTCGTGAAAAAGTTTCTAGTTGATTAACTATATTATCTACAGAGAGGCCGTGATTTTCAATTTGTTGAAGGTCTTTCTTTGTTAACATTAGGTCTTCTCCTTGAGCAATTTTTGAATAGTTATAACAGCGTTGTTTAAACGCTCAGAATTGGATCCTTTTAAAATCTTGTAGGGAACAGCAAGCTTTTTAAGCTCCTTTTCAAAAATACAAAACATTTTTTGTCTGTCATCAGGTCTGTCCCTTAAATTATCGAAAACCCAGGGAGTATCCACATAGGTTAGAAAATAAAGATCATAAGTGTTTTTATAAGTATATTCTTCAATTTCCCGAGGGCAAAACCCATTGTAATAATATTGGGAATATACTTTAATTTCCAGCAAATTAGTATCACAAAAGAGGACAGTTTTCACTTTTCTTGCCGCATCGTTTTCGGCTTTCATTTGTCCTATGGCTATAGGGAGTAGATCTTCTTTAGTACACTTTTCTTTCTTGGCATCCCATTTTTCCTGAAGGTATTCACGCATATATTCAGGCACCCATAATGTATTAAAGTATTCTGACAACTGCTTTGCAAGCGTAGTTTTCCCCGTAGATTCAGGGCCAAATAAAGCTATTTTCAGGCAGGTTGACGGCTGCTGTTCAAGTGCTTTTTCCATTCTAAGTATCCAAAAATTGCTATGAGTAAAAATATAGTAAACTGCAATCCTGTAAACCCTAATCCTTTTATAAAATAAAGTGGAATAGAAATAATATTTCCTGCAATCCAAAGCAACCAGTGTTCTATTTTTTTATTTGCCATAAGCCACATGGCAGCAAAAAATACTCCGGTTGTAAAAGTGTCAAAATAATCTGTTAATCTATCAAAACGATTAAAATATAAATATATGAATATAACGAATACAGCTGTTGATAAGAAGATGCCTAAAGCCTTTAGAGTATCAGCCCTATTTAAAGTTGAAATCTCTATATGATGCCCTTCTATTACTCTTGTCCACATATACCAACCATAAATACTCATTAGTGTATAATATGTGTTTATGATCAAATCTCCATATAGTACAAACTTGTAACAGATATAAATATAAATCACAGTACTAATAATGCCTGTAGGATATACCCAAATATTTTCTCTTTTTGCAAACCAAACACTTGCGACACCAAACAGAACAGCCATTACTTCAAGTATAATATTTGCTGTGGTTGCTGTTTTGTAAGGTTCTAAGAAAAAGTCTATAATTTGGTTCATACTAACTTTCTAGGTGGTTTTAGTTTCAAATGCAGTGCCCATAACCACCAAATCGGCACCGGCATCATACGCTAACTTTTTTTGAGTTTCATTTTTAATGCCTCCTCCCACTAATAACGGGACCTGTAACACTTCTTTTACAGCTTGTATAATTGCAGAGTTTACCGGAAATTCTGCTCCGCTCCCTGCTTCCAAATAAATTAATTTAGCTCCCATATATTGGCCTGCCAATGCAGTATTTACAATAGTTTCCAATTCATTTTGAGGGATAGGATTGGTATTTGTAATGCGTGCTACAGCCGATTCATTCCCGCCGTCCAGCAATAAATATCCGGTGGAAATTATCTCTAAATCTGAATCACGAAGTTTTGAAACAGACTTTACTTGTTGCCCTACAAGATATTCTGCATTTCTTCCGGAAAGTAATGATAAAAACAACAGAGCGTTAGCTGAAGGTGTCACTTGCGAATAATCTCCGGGAAATAAAAAAATTGGTAACTCAGTGTATTTCTTAAGTGCATCTACGGTTGCTTCGGTATAACCATTGACAACAGTACTTCCGCCAACAAAAAGATGTGTGGTTTGTGAAGGGATCTTCTTCAAAAAAGTTTCAACTTCAGAAGCATCAAATTTATCCGGGTCTATGAGAATGGCGAGGAATTTTTTCCCTTCAGAGACACCATCAAGTAAGGTTTGGTAATAGATTTGTGTCATTGTTCTATTTCTTCAGAAATTAATGCATACGCACAGGTAAATCCTTCAAATTCTAAAAACCAGACATTGTATAGTTCCTTTTTGTCTTCAAACCTAACATTTGCCGTAGACTGTAGTTCTTCCAAATTAAAATTGTCAACATAAATATGTTGTAAAAAACTTACGCCCGGAGTTGCAAAACTTTTATACAAAGACTCTTTAGCACCCCAGACCATAGTCAATTTTCGCATAATAGCGTCTTCATTCGCAAGAGTTCTATATTCTTCGACAGGTGTGAATTTGTGAGCTATTTTTAGAATCTTGAGGCGCTGTTTTTCAATATCTATCCCCACTTCTGTATCACTGATAATGATAGCCGAAAAGATAAAAGAATGTGTAATCGAGATATGTTTATTGTCTTTTAAATGCGGTTTTCCGTATGTATCATAAAACAAATCATGATCGGTATAGCCTTCATTAGCCAGTAGGTGTCTTACACTCATAAATCCGCGCCGGTGCAGATCACTTTTCATTCCATCCACCCGGGTACGACAATTTTTAGTGAGTATAATCCCTTCAGAAAGTTCCTCAAAAGATTCATCTATCTTCCAAATAAGAACTTTAGTAGTAGGGCTAACTGTTATAGTTTTGTAAAGTGGCATATAATATTGCAGATATTATGTATTTTTGCAATCCGAATTGCCTTCGGAAAGGAAAAAATTAATAAATTCAAATATAGTAATATGTCAACTAAAACAGTGCCTTACACAGCGTATAAAGTAAAAGATATTTCCCTTGCAGAATGGGGACGTAAAGAAATTGAATTGGCAGAAGCTGAAATGCCCGGTCTTATGTCTTTACGCGAAGAATACAAAAATGAGCAACCTTTGAAAGGTGCACGTATTGCAGGTTGTTTGCACATGACCATACAAACTGCTGTATTGATCGAAACGTTACAAACTTTGGGAGCTGAAGTGACCTGGAGCTCTTGTAATATTTTTTCTACACAAGATCAAGCTGCTGCTGCTATTGCTGCCACAGGCACTCCAGTCTATGCATGGAAAGATATGACTGAAGAAGAATTTGACTGGTGTATTGAACAGACACTTTTCTTTGGTGAAGACCGCAAGCCTTTGAATATGATCTTAGATGACGGGGGTGATCTAACCAATATGGTATTTGATAAATATCCTGAGTTAGCTTCCGGAATTAAGGGCCTTTCGGAAGAAACCACTACCGGAGTACATCGTTTATACGAACGTATGAATAATGGTACTTTGGTAATGCCTGCTATCAATGTAAACGATAGTGTGACCAAGTCTAAATTCGATAATAAATATGGTTGTCGTGAAAGTGCTGTGGATGCTATAAGACGTGCTACAGATATAATGCTTGCCGGAAAACGTGTAGTAGTTTGTGGGTATGGCGATGTAGGTAAAGGTACTGCTGCTTCATTTAAAGGTGCCGGGTCTATTGTAACAGTTACTGAGATCGATCCTATTTGTGCATTACAAGCTGCTATGGATGGCTTTGAAGTTAAAAAACTGGAAACTGTTATAGCGAAAACCGATATAGTTATCACTACTACAGGAAACAAAGACATAATAACCGGAGAACACTTTAAAGCAATGAAAGACAAAACCATTGTTTGTAATATCGGTCACTTTGACAATGAAATTGCTGTTGCCTGGTTAAACGATAACTATGGAAATACTAAAGTGGAAATTAAACCGCAGGTTGATAAGTATACTATAAACGGTAAAGACATCATTTTACTGGCTGAAGGTCGTTTGGTGAACTTAGGATGCGCTACGGGGCACCCAAGTTTTGTGATGAGCAACTCCTTTACAAACCAGACCTTAGCCCAAATTGAGCTTTGGAAGAACAGTGACCAATATGAGAACAAAGTATATATGCTTCCGAAGCATCTGGATGAAAAAGTAGCAAAACTACATTTAGAGAAAATTGGAGTGGAATTGACAGAGCTTCGAAAAGAACAAGCCGATTATATTGGCGTACAGGTAGAAGGGCCTTATAAGCCTGAATATTACAGATACTAAACAAAGTCTTTTTCTGAAATAAAAAAGCCTGCATCAAATTGATGCGGGCTTTTTTTATTACTTTTAGTTTTTGCTAATTATATAACAGTACCATGATTAAAAAAATTACACTTGTTTGTATTATATGTCTTCAATTTACCGCCTTCTCGCAAATTATAAATGATCAAGCGCCTTATGTACTCACGATCGCCGAATTAAAGAACTGGACAGAAACCGGGACAACAGCAGATCCGTTATTAATTGCTTCCGAGCCATTAGCGGAACGTTTTATAAATACAGATACTCAATTTAATCCAAGCCTTCCCAATGATATGGGAATTGCATATTTACCGGACGGTATGAATAATTTTGCAAACTATGGTGAAGAACAATCACAATTCAATTTATATAATTTTACAAACTGGTCTTATATAGATAAGCTGGTATGGTTTGGAGGTACTGCGAGTCAGACCGTACAACTTCCCTCTGCACCGTGGACGAACGCTGCTCATAAAAATGGAGTTAAGGTGTTTGGAAATGTCTTTTTTGCACCAAATGCTTTTGGAGGCTCCACTGCTACGATGTTAGATTTTCTGGAACAAGACGGAAGTGGTGATTTCGTAGTGATCCCTATCATGGTAAACATGATGCAATACTATAATTTTGACGGTTGGTTTATCAATGAAGAAACCTCTACAGATGGTGCTACAGCTCAATTGATGTATGAATTTTTGAGAGACCTGACTACAGCAGTAGAAGCGCTTGATAAAGAGGTTATGTGGTATGATGCCATGCTTCTTTCGGGTTCTGTAGGTTGGCAAAACAGATTGAATGCCGGTAATAGTGTCTTTGTACAAAATGATGAAGATGGGGACACCTCAAACGGTTTTGAGCAGCGTGTAAGCAGCAATATCTTTATTAATTTCTTTTGGAGTAATAGTGCCTTCCCAAGTTCATCAAGAGACAGAGCCAATACAATTGGACGTTCTGCATTTGAGGTTTTTACCGGGGTTGATGTATGGCCGGGAAGAAATCAGGCTCCATTCCAGACCGGGGGTAATAATTGGATGGGATTGTTACATGAAAATACAACTACTCCTTATACTTCCTTAGGGCTCTTTGCCCCTAATTGTATATTTAATAACTCAGTATATAGTAATTTCAATAACGATCCTTCAGACTATGTAGATTTTTACAGCGAAGAAAGACATATGTTCGCAGGCGCAGACCGCAACCCCCGATTGGAAGATGCTACAGGGTTTAAAGGTTATGCCAATTGGATTCCAGCAGCGTCTACCATTACTGAAATTCCTTTTGAAACTAATTTTAATACAGGCCACGGATTAAAAAAGTTTACAGAGGGAATTGAAACCAGTGCCACGCCCTGGCACAACATGAACGATCAGGATATCTTACCTAACTGGCAATTTGCATTTACAGAAAACAACACTGTATCTGCTTCCTGGGATTTTGACGATGCTTACAACGGAGGAAGTTCGTTAAAGGTAGAAGGAACGCTCAATGCCGGAGAAAATAATGACCTTCTTTTGTACAAAACAAAATTGTTATTGACCTCTGATTCTAAACTGGACATTGTCTTTAATTATAGTCAAATTGACAACACCCGCCTTAGAGTGCTATTAACTTTTGCAGACAATCCTACTGAAACTGTTCAGTATTGGATCAATCCGGGTGCAGCTCCGGGTTGGTTTGGAAGAAGTGCCATCTTACAGGAGCATGCAGGCAGGGAACTTGCCACTATAGGTTTACGGTTTGCTTCTGCCGAAACTTTAAACAACTACAAAATAAATATTGGTAATCTTAAAATCCACAATGGGATAGGCCTTGGATTTGAAGATAACTTATTAACCGACAATGCGATCGTTGTGACTTACTCACCTGAGAAATCTGATCTCATTAATGTACATATAGATCGAAACCATCTTTCCGGTGTATTAGACTATGAGCTTTACGGCATTGATGGTAAATTAGTAGCTCATGACAAAATTGGAAGTGCTGAAACGATCTATGCTCTGCAAACCGGTTCTTTTTCAGAAGGGGTTTATTTGCTTACTATAAAGAGTAGTGATTCTTTTTCTAAAACAATTAGGATTAGGGTGAAGTGATTTAGGTTTTATTTGATAGAATCACATGGTTGTACCCTTGAATTGATTATTGTTTTAGTTATAGCTTTTACTGTTCTGTCGCTTTCAGGATTTATCCCTGAATAAGTGAAGTATGTAAATACATTGTTTTGTCTATCATACCACTTAATTGGTTTTCCATCTTTAAAAAAAGTAGAGTCTTTGCAAACAGGGACTTTTTTAAATTTCTCTAATCTAACTATATCTAACTTTTCTTCATTTTCCAGACCAGAACACCTAATCTTTTCAAAATGATCTTCAACCCATAACATACAATTCTTTTTATAATACTTCAATATAAATAAGGTTAGTACTACAATTAAAATAATACCAACTATGTAACAAAACTTCAATCTTCTTTTCAATTTTTCGTTTTCATTTTCTTCTTTTCTTTTTTCTTCAAAGTCCTTAAAATCCACATAACCCAAATATTTACAAAGAGCATTAAGAGTATCATCTTGAGGTTCTATCCTCTCTATCACTTTTGTTATATACCCTTCATAATATCTGTTAAAAGTTCTTTTATCAATAATTAAATTGAATTTTTTCTCCATGTGTTCAGAAAGATAATTTGAAAGCCCTCCTCCAGTATTTTTTTTAGAGGTCCTTTTGGCTTTTTCAAACACAAATTCCATCAACTCTTCCAGTAATCTTTCTTTATCTGTTTCTATAGCTCTTTTATCTTTCATTTCATAGTGATTTGATTATCAAATACTTAAAAACAAAATAATTAATGTCTTATAAATGTCAAATAGATGTCCTAGTTATGTCTACACTCACTTCAATAATCCACCCTTTATTTGCTTCAGTATCAGTCAAGTTATGCTTTGCTAACATAACAAATGTACAAAACTGACACTACGGAAATCCACATACGGCTAGCTGAAAGCCAAATGGAAAGTAGCTAAAAGTTACCGTACAGGATTTTCACTTTCCAAAAACTTAGGAGTACTCCAAACTCTAACGGGTTGCTATAGCCCGAAAGGATAACTGTGTTGCAAAACACGGATAGCAACCCTTTTGTTCAATTTAAAAATTTAAAAATCATGAAAATTCTTTTTTATATACTATTTGCTCTTTTTATGAGCACGCACTTTACATCTTGTACACCTACTCCACTCTCTCAACAAGTAGATCTTTCTCCTACCGAAGGTGAGGACGGAGAAATTGAAGAAGACGATGATGATGGAGGTAATGGCTAAATTATCAATGATTTAATTTAGTAATTTAGAGGGATGAAACATATGTGTGTTACATCCCTCTTTTTTCTTTATATAATTAGCTTTGTTTCTCTTCTCTCCTGTGAAACAAAACAGAAAACTAACCCTTTTGTTTCTCCTTTAGAAAAAAAATTAAATAACATCTATAACAATGACTCAATATCTATAAAAGAAAAATTAGAGATCACAAACAACTTCCTTAAGGAAGTACTTCATTCAAATGAAGATACCTTACTGTACAGAGCACTTATGTTAAAAACCTCCTTACATTCTAAAAAAAACCAAAAGGATAGTGCTATTTACTTTTCAAACAAATTGTATACTACTGCTAAAAAAAATGGGGATACATTATATATGGGAAAAGGACTTACAAAGCTTGGTCTTTATCATAAGTCCATAAACAAATTACCTACTGCTTTTAATTACTTTGCAGAAGCATATAAAATTCAAAAGTATCGTGGAGATACTATTTCTGCCGGCAAAAATTTACACTCTATGGCTGATATTCAAAAAAGCCTGGGAGATTATAACGGCAGCAAATCTACTGCAATAGAAGGAGTGCAATATTTAGAAGGTTCTGCAGAAATTAAGAGTCTTGCCGGTTTGTACCAAAATATTTCTACAGCTTTTAGAGCACAGGAAAATTATGAAAGCGCTTTAGATTATAATTACAAGGCCATACAGCTTTGTAAAGATGAGAAGGCTTTAAGAAAAATAGGGAAAATAAATCACTTGAAATTATTAAACACAAAAGCTAATATCCTGGCAGATAAAGTCGAGTATAAAAATGCCATTAGAATACTGGATAGTCTGTTAAACGATTCAATTGTTATAAAAAATAAAAAAGAATACGCTCGGGTACTTAGTAATAAGGGTTTTATAAAATGGCGGGAGAATGAAGCAAATAGTGAATCGGAAGCATTGTTATTGAATTCTTTACAATTACGTAAAGCTTCTAATGATATTCAAGGCCTAATTGCCAGTAATATTCACCTTACTAAGTATTATTCAAAAACAGATAAACGTAAAGCATCAGCCTATGCAGAAGCAGCATTTTTTAATGCCAAAGAAAGGAATAGTATGAATGCTTCTCTGGAAGCGCTCCGACTTTTATTTGATATCAAAAATGATTTGAAAGAGCCTATTGCTAATGATCTTTCCCTTTATTACATCACTATAGACAAAACTCTTGAAAATATTAATACAAAAAATCAAAAGATATATGCAGTAACAAAATTTGATAATGAAAAGCTTTTAAAGGAGAAAGCTGAAGATGGACTCCAAATTGAAAAAGAAAAAAATCAAAAGAATACCTATTTTGCTTCAGCATTAGTGATCTTGTTGGGATCCATATTTCTATACTTCTTCCTAAAGCAACAAAAAAAGATTGGGATGATAAACGAAAGGCATTATACTGAAAAAATTCTTTCCAAAAAAATTCACGATGAAGTAGGTAACGATATTTTTTACATCATGACTCAGATTCAAAAAAATCCTTCTATAGTAAAAGATGCTGAAGGATTAAAGATACTAGATGGTTTAAATGAAGTTTATAATAAAGCACGTGATATTTCAAAAGAACTTACAAGTATTGATACGGGAGATGCTTATGGAGATGAGATTGCTGCACTATTAAATTCCTATGGAAATGATCAGACCAAAATAATTACTACAGAATTAGAAACCGGTTTTTGGAAAGCTGTTTCAGATTATAAAAAAAAGGAAATATACCGTGTATTACAGGAATTACTTACCAATATGAAAAAGCATAGCAAAGCTACCTTTGCTGCTGTTACTTTTGCAAAAAAAGGCAATAAAATCTTTGTGAATTATGTAGACAATGGGGTGGGCGTTGAAATCCTTAAACTCAATACAGGACTTAAAAGTGTGGAAAACCGCATAGATACTATTGGTGGGACTATTACTTTTGATTCTAAACCTACCGAAGGTTTTAATGCAAAAATTATGTTTACTTCTTAACTACAAATATGTTATTCACTAAAATATTAGTTGCGGAAGATACCGATAGTAATAAAAAAGGTGTTGTGGATACACTCGTTGAACTATCTATTCCTGTTGTGCATCAATCTCAGTTTTGCGATGATGCTTTTTTAAAAGTTAAAAAGGCTTCTTTAGACGGATCACCTTATCAGCTTTTAATTAGTGATTATCATTTTACCCCATCACACGGGAGAAACAATATAACCTCCGGAAAGGAATTAATTACTAAAGTAAAAGAAGTCCAGCCAGATATTAAGGTCATTGTATTTTCGGTAGAAGACAAGCAGTTAATTATTAAATTTCTTTTAAATGAGTTAAAGATCGATGGCTATGTTTGTAAAGGGCTTTACGGGCTAAAAGAGCTTATTAAAGCGTTAGATGCAGTTTCAATAAATCAAACCTACACCTGTCCTGTTTCAACTGCTGTGCTACAACAGAAGAACGTTCTGAAATTAGATGCATATGACAAGCAATTACTGCGCCTCCTTGCAGATGGATTAAAACAAAGTGAAATAAGTGGTCATTTTAAATCCAAAAATATTACCCCCAATAGTATTCGGTCCATCGAAGGACATATTAGCAAACTTAAGGACGAATTTAATGCAACTACGACTGCACAACTTATCTATATTGCCAATTCACTGGGCCTCATTTAATATTCTATAAAACTTTTTACCTATCTGCGGATTCCCACAAAGAATTAGTATCAAGCTATCTTAAGTTTGTAAAAACAAATCTAATAACATGGGACTTAAAGTATTAATTACGCTAGACTTACAAAATGCAACTGACAAACAGAGAGAATCTTTTTATTCTATTCTCAAAAATGAAAGCTGGAACAAATTATCAACTCTAACAACAACTTGGAAGGCTTCATTCAAAGATGAGATTACCCGAATATCTGCAATAAGAATAATTAAGCAAGACATAATAGCTGCAAAAAAACATAGTGGTATAAGCAGAGTTGATTTTGCATTTCAGCTTGATACAAAAGACATAATAATTGATAATCTATAAACAAAGAGAAATGGAATATAAAGTTGTCCCTTTTGCACCATCAATTGATAGAAATAAAAATGCATCCTTGCAATCTGCAGAGCAACTTGAGGAAATGATTAAGAACTTTTCCAATCAAGGATGGAAATATGTTCGATTAGAAAGCGTCACTACATATGTAAGAGCAGAAACGGGTTGTTTTGGTTTTGGTGATAAGCCTGGTTATACTATATATAAACAGATGGCTGTATTTGCTAAGTAAACATGAAATATGTCTTATTATTACTCATCCAAGTATATTGGATAATTCTTCCAAAATCAAAACGCAAAAAATGCATTTTCAAAAAATCTTGTTCTAACTATGTTTATGAAACAACACAAGAGAATGGATTTTTTAGTGGGATAGAAGCTCTTTGGTTTAGATTTCATAATTGCAGATCGGGATTTCAAGTTTTTGAAGATTCTATTAGTGGAAAAGTAAAAATGATTCTTCCTAATCATAAAATAATTAATGAGGATGATATTGCAGATAGATTAATCAAAGACATAAAATCAAACACGACCTCATCGATCTGGGGAGAGCGATGAGTCAAAAATCAATTCCTTGCGGATTTCCACAAGGAATTGATGGTTTATGTCTATAAGTTTATATCTCTAAATTAAATACTGTTGACATGAAATGGACTATTATATCTACCTATCTTTTATTAATATTAGTTTCTTTTAGCTGTTCAAGCTCAAAAACTTTAAGATTTTCCAAAAAAACGGATGATATCGTAAAAACTGAATCGCTCAAAACTTTTCTAGCTCAAAATAAAAACCCAAAAGTAGTACTTAGGGTTAGAGAAAGTTCTAATAATGTAACGGAAAACGAAAGTAATGATTATCTATATAATGCAATTGAAAACCAATTATTAGCTAGTGGATATATAGTTAGAGATCGTCAATTGTTCAACCAGATTATTGGAAATAAGGATAATAATATAGATTATGAAGTTTTAAAAAATAAATCTGATACAGATTTAATTATAGAATTAACAAAACTTGATTCACAGGTGTTATATAAGACTAACAAGTATTACAATAAAAATAATGACCCAAAAGTAGAAAAACTATACTCTTACGAAAGGTTTGGAGCTTCTGTAGAATTCAAAGTTGTATTAATTAATTCAAATGAATTTGCAGGAGTTTATAAGTTCAATTATACCCCTTGTACTGAGGGGTGTATAATTTCAAAATCTATTAAAGAATTGATGAAAGAGAGAAGAAAGAAAGAGAAAAATAATAAAATAGGGTATGAAGGAGTAGAAAAAAATGAATTAGAAATTTTTATTAAAGACGCTACTCAAAAATTAGTTGCCGAAATGAGAAAATAAATTTAACTTTCTTTAAAGAAAATGAAAACTTTAACTGCTATTATTATTGCTATTGCATCCTTTTCTAACATATATTCACAAAATGTTTCATGTAACGATCTTTTTGAGTTTATTGTTGATAATGGTCAAAAAAAATCTACAATTAATTCTTATACATTAGATTCTTCTTGGTTATATAAAATAACTGCTTACAGTTACGAATATAAAATATATGTTGTAGCAGAAATTAAAGAAAGTGAATATAACTATAACACAAATAGTTATATTTTTTGTGATATTCCTTCTCAAAATTGGGCTAACTTCCAATATGGTGGGTATGGAGATTCAGACTCCTATGGAAAACGATTTCACAAATACATCATGGGTTATAAATGTAGTTGTTATTAACTAAATACAAAAAAAATGAAAACCTTACTTATTACCGGATTACTATTCATCACATTAGCTGACACGGTCAATGAAAATGATACCCTAATCAAAAATACAGCAGAAATAACAGATGTCTTTATTTGTACCGGAAAATACAGTAAGCGATACCATTACAATAAAAATTGTCGAGGACTCTCTAATTGTAAGAGTGAAATTAAAAAAGTTTATCTAAATGAAGCCAAACATAAAGGTAGAACCTTGTGTGGGTGGGAAGATTAAAGGAAAAAAGCTCAACTTAAAAAGTTGAGCTTTTTTAATTCATACTATTGAAAGATATTAATTTCCAACAGCCGTTATACAGTCTTTGTAATTATAGATCTCATTGTTAATTTTTGCCAGTCTTTCTTCACGAGGGGTAGCAGGGTCCAGTTTGATCTTCTCTCCATTTGGTAAATGATACACGATCAATCCCTCTTCAATAGAAGATAGTTTAATAAGTTCTCCGTTTTGCTTTACAGCATTCCATGATCTTTCGGAAGGCTTATAAACCAGATCTACACGTTCTCCCTTTCTGTCACCATCTAATATCACGATCTCAAATCTGTTCTTAGAAGCAGTCATTTCAAGTTGTGTACCATTATGTTCAACTATTTGTGTTTCATATTCTCCCTCGGTCATCGCAATAGGATTGCTGCCACTCCAAAATTCTATCACATTGAATATTAAAACATCTCCTACAAAAAACAATCCATAGACTGGAATAATATTCAATCCCCAAAACACTAAGTTGTTTACAAATTTACTATCGCTTATCTCATGATTCCAGTCCTTTAAATTGTTAAAGGCACTAAATGAACCCAAACAGCTTGAAAATAAAAGGGAAGCTGATAAAGCACTACAAATAACTAGTTTTCTCATAATTATATTATGTTTAAGATTAGATTTCAAATTAAGATAAAATATCCAAATAAACCCTCTTCCGGAAAAATAATCATAACAAAAAAACCCTCAACGTTAATGTTGAGGGTTTTATATTCAGTAAAGAAAAGTTCTTAAGCTTCTGCACTTGGTATAATAGAAACGTAAGATTTGTTGTCTTTCTTTTTAGTAAACTTTACAGTCCCGTCCACCTTAGCGTGTAAGGTGTGGTCTTTACCGAGATACACATTCTCACCTGGATTATGGTGTGTACCTCTTTGTCTTACGATGATATTTCCTGCTACGGCAGCTTGACCACCAAATATCTTAACGCCTAAGCGTTTCGATTCTGATTCACGACCGTTCTTAGAACTACCAACTCCTTTTTTGTGAGCCATTTTCTTTCGGTTTTATATTATTATTTACTTAATGCAGCAATTAAATCGGCTTTCTTCATAGAAGAAATACCACTAATCCCTTTTGCTTTTGCCAATTCTTTTAATTGAGCAACTGTCATTTTACTCAAATCTTCTGCCGGAGCAGCTTTCTTTTCAGCTTTAGCTTTAGGTGCAGTTGCTTTGGTTTCCTTTTTAGGAGCAGTTGCTTTGGTTTCTTTCTTTGGAGCCGCTTTCTCAGCTTTCGCCGGAGTTGCTTTTTTTGCTCCTGAAGCTACAATGCTTTCAATAACAATTTGAGAAAGAGATTGTCTGTGTCCGTTTTTAACACGGTATCCTTTTCTACGTTTCTTTTTGAAAACAATAACTTTATCACCTTTAAGGTGCTTTACGACTTTTGCTCCAATTTGAGCGCCGTTTATAGCCGGGGCGCCAATAGTTACTTTGTCTCCGTCACCAATAAGAAGAACATTGTCAAAAGACACTTTTTTACCTTCTTCTACAGGCAAACGATTGACAAAGACTTTTTGGTCTTTCGCAACTTTTATTTGCTGCCCTGCTATCTCTACAATTGCGTACATAGCGTAATCGTTTATTATAATTAGTTATACAAATCCTTCTATCCCTACGATAAAAGCGGGTGCAAATATAATTCTAATTAATTAAACCGCAAACAGTTTCTATAAAATTAAAGACGTAAGGTCTAAGAATTTTGATTCCAGGATTCTTTAAGCAATTGCATAAATGCTAACGTAAGGACTAGTGTAGTAGAAAAGCCCATCATTACTAAAGAAATAATTATAATAAGCCCTCCTTTATTATAGTTTAATCCCCAGGAATCCAATATTGCTTGTGCAAATTGTTCATCAATCTGAAAAATATAGATCGCCATAAATACTGCAAAAAGTATCGTAGCGACACCTCCTGTAAAAAGTCCTATTTGAAAGCCATTCTGATATTTAAAACTGGTTTTTTCTGATTTGTATTTTTTCATTGCCATTAAAATTCCTGCACCAAAAATTACTGCATTTGCAGCACTTAACACAGGATATTGATGTAATCCTAATAATTTTGTAATTAGGAAATAGGCGATTAAAGCAATAGCAATAGCAATTCCATATTTTAGATAATATTTTCCCATAGCTCAAAATATTGGTGTTCTATAAATTTCGGAAAAAAATTCAGAAATACCTGATAATTAAAGCTTTATTATCCTTTATATTATTTTTTATTCCCCAAATACACGCCAAATAATATAATGGCCGCTGCAAATGCCTGAAGAAAACCAAAAGATTCCCCGTCTATTAATCCCCACATAACTGCTACTATGGGCATGGTATATGTTACCGAAGAAGCAAAAACCGGGCTTGCAATTTGGACCAGTTTATTGAATATCACTTTTGCGATCGCAGTACCAAACAATGATAGAATAGCAACATAGCCAAAAGATATTTGCATCTCCCTGGAATCTAAAATGGTCTCAAAAAAACCTGTCAGGTACAAGATTGCCAAAGCAGGTAGAAAAAGAAATATAAAATTCCCTGTGGTTACAGCCAAGGCACTAATGTCATTTAAATACTTCTTAATAATGTTTACATTAAACGCATAACCTATTGTTGCCAAAATGATAAGGGTACTATACCAATAATTTTGATTAGGGTTTAGATCTGCTCCCGCCAAAATAAGTAATACGGTTCCAACGAGCCCAACTATAACACCCAAAATTTGTAGTCTGGAACTAAGTATCTTAAATAATAAAATCCCTATGGCAACAGTTGCCAAAGGTGTTAAAGAGTTTAATATAGAAGCAATAGCACTGTCAATATGATTTTGAGCCATTGCAAATAAGAAAGGTGGGAAAAACGAACTTACAAAACCCGAAATGACAACCCATTTCCAATGCCGCTTTTTTACCTGTTTTAAGCTCTTAAAACCAACGCTAAATAGAAAAAGGGAAGTTATTACTATACGGAGTGCCCCTACCTGATAATCTGTTAATCCAACTAAGCTTTTCTTAATAAGGATAAAAGAACTCCCCCATATAATAGAAAGTATGAGGAGATATATCCATTTAAGATTGGTGTTTTTCATTTTTTGTTTTCAAAAAACAAAAGTCTGAAAAATTAGGATTAAGTATTGCTAAAAAGCTAATTCTTTTGCCAAGAAATTGTTTCCATTATACGGCGAATGTCATTTCGGAGGTAAACGACTGCAGGGTAAATAGAATCGAAGTTAGGTTTGGACTCAAAATAAAGTGAACCGGTAACAAAATGATTGATACTGTCTGTTACATAAAACTGAGATTGAGTAGCGGCATCCCCGTTGATCATATAAAACATTCCATATACCTTGTTAATGGAATCTACACGAGGTTGTTCAAAAATGGCTTCTGCTTTAATAGTATGATCATACGTAAGTTTTTGGGCATCGTATAATAAGGAATCTAGATTATTATTCTTGATCTCCCTATATGTTAAATAAACTGTTGCTCTCATAGTTGGATATTCCAAATTCAACCAGCAATTTTTCTTTTGCTGAAGCACAGCTTGTTCATTTTTTTCAAACACATATGGACAATTATCTGTAGTTTTTTTATAGGAAGCTACGGGATAGTCCAACCGAAGCATTGCGCTTGGCTTTATGACGACATCATCATCACAAGAAACCAGAAAACCCATAAATAATAACAAAAAGATAATTCGCATACTAGATAACAATAGAAAGTTTAATTTGCTTGATGCGTTTATTTTCAAACGCTTCAATGGTAAACGTATAATTATAAAAGGTTATTACTTCATTTTTCCTAGGAAACCCTTTCGATATCTCCAAAAGAAAGCCTGCAAGTGTTTCAGCCTCTCCTTTTTCACTCTCAAATATTTCCGGGTCTTCCAGTTGTATTACTTTATAAAAATCCTTTAAAGGTGTTTTACCTTCAAACACAAAGGTGTTCTCATCTAATTTTGAAAATATAAGATCTTCATCATCAAATTCATCACTAATCTCTCCAACGATTTCTTCAATAATATCTTCCAAAGAAATAAGTCCACTGGTTCCGCCATATTCATCCACTACAATCGCTAAATGCATCTTCATGTCTTTAAATTCATTTAGCAAATCATCTAGTTTTTTATTTTCAGGAACAAAGTATGCTTCTCGTTTTAAAGAGACCCAATCTAAGCTTTTTCGATCTATAAAAGGAATCAGGTCCTTTACATACAAGACCCCCGTAATAGTATCTATACTATCCTTATAAACCGGTATTCGTGAGTACCCATGAGAAATAATTTCCGGAATGATGTCTTTAAAAGCAGTCTCTTCATTCAATGCAAATACTTCCATACGAGGTTTCATTACTTGTTTAGTGTCTGTATTTCCAAAAGTGACAATTCCTTTTAGGATTTTCTGTTCTTCACGGGTTGTATCTTCTTCACTAGTGAGTTCCAATGCTTGTGATAATTGGTCCACACTCAAATTGGATTTTTGTTTTCCAAACTTTTCCTGAAGATAAATTGTTGCAGAGCGCATAGGTAGACTTAAAGGAGCAAATAACTTGTCCAAAACGTTTAACGGGTATGCCATAAATGAAGCAAATGAAACCCTATTTCTACTGGCATATACTTTTGGGAGAATTTCTCCGAATAGTAAAATAAGAAAAGTTGCCAGGCCTATTTTCAATAAAAAAACCGAATCGATTTCAAAAAAATAGAGATCAAGTCTGTAGTTCCATCCTTCAAACCAAACCGAGCTCAAAGATTCAAACAACAAAACAATGGCAATGTTAATAGTATTATTGGCTACTAAAATCGTAGCTAATAACTTTTTAGGCTTTGATAAAAGCTTTTGGACAATTGCAAGCCTTTTCGAAGGAGATTTTCCTTCATTTCCTTCAAAATCGGCAGGAGTTAATGAAAAAAAGGCAACCTCTGCACCGGAAATTAAAGCAGAACATAAAAGTAGCACAATTAATACAATAATGCCTGTTATATGTGTGAAGTTAATTAATGCAATTAATAATAAACTGGGAGGCTCTATATCCAATGTGTTGATATTGATTAAACATTAAAACGGTAAATCATCATCATCCTCTGCAATGGTTTCTTGAACCTGAGGATTTTGTGGTTCCGTTTTAGGAGCTTCGGGAGTCATAGTACCCGCATTTGTTTGCGGCATGGCTCCACTCTCACCCTTTGGAGTTAAAAATGTAAACTCTGTACATTGTATTTCTGTGCTATAGCGGTCGTTTCCTTGATCATCTTGCCATTTGCGTGTTTTCAATCTTCCTTCCACATAAATTTTATCTCCTTTCTTCAAGTATTTTTCGCAAATTTCAGCAGCTTTGTTACGTACAACAATATTGTGCCATTCAGTATTAGTGACACGTTCCCCTGTGGTTCGGTTGGTATAGGACTCATTGGTTGCCAAGGGAAATCTTCCTATACTTCCACCTCCATCAAAATAGTGCATTTTTACTTCATCACCGGTATGTCCTATTAGCATTACTTTGTTTAATGTTCCACTCATGGTCTTTAAATTGAATTAATATACAAAGGTAAATTTTGTGTTTTAAATATAGGTAAATTTTCAGTTTTTCATGGGAGAAAAATTCGAAATAAAATTTTCAATTAGTACCGGGACAGCATAGCTGCCTATTTCAGAAACAGGAATACCTTTTCTTTTTAATTCTGAAACTTCCACAATCCAAAACCGGGTATAGAGGTGTTGATGAGATAATTTATGAACCACAGGTTCTTCATTGAAAAGAGTAACTGACCGAAGGTTTAAATCTTTGGCAAACGTTCTATATTCAGAAAGCTGTTTTAGTGATCCTATATCTATTTCCGAAACACTTTCAATTAATGGAAACTCGTACAACTGCTGCCAGATTCCTTTTTTGGTTCGCTGTTGTAAAATTGTATGATCATTTTCAGAAAGTACTACCATATAATTAAAATATCTCTTTCTAACTTTCAGCTTTTTAAGCTTCACCGGTAGTTTTGAAACTCGCTTATTTTTAAAAGCTTCGCAGGTATCATTAAAAATGCAGTTATTACACTCCGGATTTTGTGGAATGCAGTATCGGGCTCCAAATTCCATAATTGCCTGATTACAAGTTCCCGGTTGCGATACATCTATAAGACACTGTGCTAATTGTTTAAACTCCTTGATTCCCGTGGTACTGTTAATTGGAGTTTCAATTCCGAAAAGGCGGGACAAAACTCTATAGACATTCCCATCTACAACAGCTGTCGGCTTATTAAAGCAAATAGAAGCAATGGCGCTTGCCGTATAATCACCAATACCTTTTAGTTTTATAAGTTCTTTATAAGTATCAGGAAATTCTCCGTTTAATTCATTTGATATATATTTTGCTGTAAAGTGTAGATTTCTGGCGCGTGAATAGTAGCCCAACCCCTGCCATAATTTTAAAATTTGTGATTCAGGAGCATTGGCAAGGTCTTTAATAGTAGGAAATGTCCTAATAAATTTTAAATAGTACGGTAATCCTTGTTGTACACGGGTTTGCTGTAGCATTATTTCGGATAGCCAAACAAAGTATGGATTTGTTGTTCCTCTCCAGGGGAGGTCACGTTTATTTTCTAAATACCACGGAATGAGTTTTTTATATAAAAAAGTGGCTTTTTTTGGCATTTCACAAAAATAGCCTTTATCTAATTATAATTTAACGGATTATGGTTTGAATTATTGATTTTAAAATCCTTATATTTGCCCTCTTGAAAAATAAACATAATAATTATAATTTAAAGAATTTACAGAATGACTAAAGCAGATATCGTAGCAAAAATTTCCGAAAAATTAGGAATGGAAAAAGGTGATGTTCAGGCTACAGTAGAAACCTTTATGGATGAGGTTAAAAACTCTCTTGAAAGTGGGGACAACGTTTACTTAAGAGGATTTGGAAGTTTTATTATTAAAAAAAGAGCTGAAAAAACCGGTAGAAATATTTCAAAAAATACTACAATTAAAATTCCTGCACACAACATTCCGGCGTTTAAACCTGCAAAGGTATTTGTAGAAGGCGTTAAGACTAATGTTGAAGTAAAATAATAATAACATTAAAAAAAAGTTAGTATGCCTAGTGGTAAAAAAAGAAAAAGACATAAGGTAGCAACGCATAAGCGCAAGAAAAGAAGACGCGCTAACCGCCACAAGAAAAAGTAGTTTTCCCAACTACTTTTTTCGTTTAAGAAAGAAAACGTTCTTTGAAAATGAAATTATATTGCTTTTATACCTTAAAGCAATTAGTTTCGACGGGTTTATTATAAAACCTGTGATAAATTATTGTTTAATCCATTTGTCATGCTAAAGCGTGATGGATAAAAATTAATTAAAAGTGAACTACGAATTATTTATTAGATCCAGTTCACAAGAAGTTGATTTTGCCCTTTTAAAAGATGGAAAACTAGTAGAATTAAATAAAGAGGAAGAGGACAACAAGTTTTCGGTTGGTGATGTTTATCTCGCCAAAATTAGAAAAACTGTTCCTGGCCTTAATGCTGCATTTGTAAATGTAGGTTACGAAAAAGATGCATTTTTGCATTATCATGATTTAGGGCCAAAAGTTCTTTCTCTTTTAAAATTCGTAAAACGTGTAAGCACAGGTAAACTTAAAGATTACTCTTTAAAAGAATTCCCATTTGAAAAAGAGATTGATAAAAATGGAGGTATTAACGATGCCCTTAAATCCAATCAATCTATTCTGGTACAAATCGTTAAAGAGCCTATTTCCACAAAAGGACCAAGAATTAGCTCCGAGCTTTCCATAGCTGGACGTTATATTGTTTTGGTTCCTTTTTCAGACCGAGTTTCTATTTCTCAAAAAATAGAATCCAAAGAAGAAAAAGAAAGGTTAAAACGCTTGATTACAAGTATAAAACCTAAAGGATTTGGTGTTATTATACGTACAGTAGCAGAGGGTAAAAAAGTAGCAGAACTGGATAGAGATTTACAAAATCTCGCAGATCGCTGGACAGCGATGTGTAAAAAGCTACAAGGAGCGCACCATCCTAGTAAGGTGCTTAGTGAATTAAGTAGGGGTTCTTCTATGATCCGAGATGTATTTAACGATTCATTCTCGGCCATACACATAGACGATGAAACACTCTATTTACAAATAAAAGATTATGTGCAGGAGATTGCACCTAATAAAGAGAATATCGTAAAGTATTATGATTCCAAAGTCCCCATTTTTGAAAAATTTGGGATCGAGCGTCAAATTAAAACTTCTTTCGGTAAAACTGTTTCCGGTAGTAAAGGAGCATATTTGGTGATAGAACATACAGAAGCCATGCACGTCATAGACGTGAATAGTGGTAACCGTAGTAACAAATCCAAAAACCAGGAAGATACAGCGCTCGAAGTAAACTTAATTGCTGCTACCGAAGTAGCACGGCAATTGCGTTTGCGAGACATGGGTGGTATTATTGTGGTCGATTTTATAGACATGGCAAATGCCGGCAACCGCAAGAAGCTCTTTAATCATCTTCGTGATGAAATGAACGATGACAGAGCGAAACATAAAATACTTCCACCAACTAAATTTGGATTAATACAGATTACTCGCCAACGGGTAAGGCCTGAGATGAATATTAAGACCCGCGAAGAAAACCCCAACAATAATGGTGGTGAAAGCGGAGAAATCGAAGCCCCTATCATAGTGGTAGATAAAATTAATGAGGAGGTTAAACGCCTCATCCAAAAAGACTATAAAAAGATTACGCTTAATGCGCATCCTTTTATAGCAGCCTTTTTAACAAAAGGTTTTCCGTCTGTGCGAACCAAGTGGTTTATGGAGCACAAAAAATGGATAAAAATTCAACCTAGAGACGCTTACACGTATCTTGAGTATCATTTCCACGATAAAAACGGAGAAATGATAAAATAAAGTAAAACCCTTTCTAATTAGGAAGGGTTTTTTTATGTCTTATTCTGAAAAGATTTTTTAATTTCCCTTCTTGAAAAAATACAAAACATATTCTGTTTCCGAAGCTACGAAACGTATGGAACACTACTGCACCTATCAAGAACGTTGTCATAAAGAAGTACACCAAAAGCTGAAGGAAATGCGAATGATCCCCGATGCGGTTGATCAAATCGTATTTCATTTACTACAGAATAACTTTTTAAACGAAACACGGTTTTCACAAGCCTTTGCTCGTGGAAAATTCAAAAACAAAAAATGGGGGAAAAATCGTATTGTTCGCGAATTAAAATTCCGTAATATTTCAAAATACAATATAACAGCTGCTTTAAAAGAAATTAATAAAACCGAATATTACCAAACATTCCAAGAGCTTGCTGAAAAACGATTTACCCAATTAGCATCTGAGAGTGATCTTCAGAAAAAAAGAAAAAAACTAACTAATTATCTGTTATACCGTGGATGGGAAAGCAGTTTGGTGTATGAAAAAGTAAATGAAATAATATGCTAGGAGATACCTAATTTACGATGTGTCTTCGTAATGGCTTTTTTATTTTTAGCATCTATCCAGGCTTGCCCTTTGAATCTTCTCATTAAGTTATCATAATGTCGCATGATAAAAATATTATATAATGCCTTTCCAAAATTTTTGGGGTTTCGTGCTATTGCACGTAAACTCATAGAAAATCCTGGCGTGAGGTAGCGCATATAATGCCAATAACCTTCGGGCATATAAAGTACATTACCATGCTCCAAATGGGCAATATAACCTTTCGCTTTTTTAAGGGCCGGCCATTTTTCATAATCAGGATTTGTAAAGTCTATATCTTCGCGCGTAATTAATGAATGAGGTATTTTGTAGAGAAAATCATTTTGTTTTTGGTCAAAAAGAATGGTTTCTTTTTTCCCGTGAAAATGAAAATGGAAGATATTTGCCAAATCGATATCATAATGCATAAAGGTATAACTATCCTTTCCACCAAAAAATAACATAGGCAGGCCTTTCAATAATTTTAAACCAAAATCAGGATATGAAAAATCGTTTTGTAAAGTTGGTACTTCTTTTAAAATATTCCACAAAAAAATTCGAAATTTAGTAGGCTCACGTTTTAAGAGGTCAATGTATTCGCTCATTCTCATTTTCGCATGCGGTTCATTGAATCCATCTTTATAATCCACAGGCCGGTTATCATAAAGAGGCACAATTTTATCACCTGCAACCTCGGCCATATAATCCAGGTTCCAGTTTTTAAATGCCGGCCAATCCTCAACAAACCGCTCTATTACAACTGGTTTTTGAGGTTTAAAATAATTTTTAAGAAAATCTTTCTTAGTAATGGTTTTAACTCTGTCTACTTCTTGTAACTGCATATTCTATAATAAGACTTCAAAAATACAAATCTTATGCAATATTCTTTTAAAGCCATATAATCATATAAAAAAGACCGGCGTAAAACCGGTCTTTTTAAATTATTTATCAATATGTTAATTGTTTGTAGTAATTACAAGGGCATTGGTATATTCACTGAAACCATCCGAACCGCAATTAGCCCTCACATAGATTTCATAGGTTGTAGCCGGAGTTAATCCATCAATCCTGTAACTATTTTGAGATGTCGGCACAATGGTTCCACTACCTACCGGATGGCCTACAAGTCCGTATTCAATCTCCCAAGCTGTTTCATTATTCTCATTCCAGGTTATATCTATGAAGTTAGACCCCAAACCTATTTGTATAAGATCTGTAGGAGTATTACAGATTACTACAGGGTCAAGTGTGATAAAATCCAAAGTGATATAATTACTAAATCCGTCACTTCCACAATTGTTACGTAAATAAATTGTGTAACTCGTAGAAGGAGTTAAATTCTCGATTAAGTAATTAAGCTGTGAAGTTTGCACTACAGTACCCGTACCCAGTTGAAAACCTGTTTGGCCATATTCAATTTGCCAGGCTGTTCCCATGTTTGTATCCCATTCAAAAAGTAATGAAGTACTGTTCACTTGTAACACGGAAATAGATATTGGTGTGTCACAATTATTATTGGTCCCATCATCATCTTTTTTACAAGAAATCACCGCAATGGCCAAAAAAACTACCAAAAAAATCTTTTTCATAAATAATATGTTTGTTTGTTGTTTAACGAAAAGTCTTCCGAAATATTTAAAAATCTAAAAAAATAAAGGTTATTCTGAAGCCTTTGCTTTCTGCTTAGCTTCTTCATTCCGTTCAATAGTATGCCCCGGACGGCTCCATTTTGGTTTTTCTCCTAAGGTTTGATATTGTGAAGCTTCGGCTTCCACAGTTTCGGGCTGAGCTTTTTTTACAAAAGGTTTTTGAGGCTCTAATCCAAGTAATTTAAACATTTCCATGTCTTCATTTACATCGGGATTAGGTGTAGTTAAGAGTTTATCTCCGGCAAAAATTGAATTTGCTCCGGCAAAGAAGCACATTGCCTGCCCTTCTCTGCTCATTTCTGTCCTCCCTGCCGAAAGCCTTACTTGTGTTTGAGGCATTACAATACGAGTAGTCGCAACCATACGTATCATTTCCCAAATAGAAACGGGTTCTATCTCTGACATAGGCGTTCCTTCCACAGCAACCAGTGCATTGATAGGTACAGATTCCGGTTGTGGATTTAAAGTAGCCAAGGCTACCAGCATTCCTGCACGATCCTCCAGTTTTTCTCCCATACCAATAATTCCCCCGCTACAGATAGTAACATTTGTTTTTCTAACATTATCAATAGTATCCAAACGGTCCTGATATGCACGTGTAGAGATCACATCTTTGTAATAATCTTCACTGGTATCCAAATTATGATTATAAGCATACAAACCAGCTTCTGCCAGTCTTTTTGCCTGATTTTCTGTGATCATTCCAAGCGTACAGCAAACTTCCATATCCAATTTATTAATGGTTCGTACCATCTCCAAAACCTGATCAAATTCTTCACCATCTTTTACATTACGCCATGCAGCCCCCATACAAACCCGGGAACTTCCTGAAGCTTTTGCACGTAAAGCCTGTGCTTTTACATGTTGTACACTCATTAGATCATTCCCTTCAATATCTGTATGATATCTGGCTGCTTGCGGACAATACCCGCAATCTTCCGGACAGCCTCCTGTCTTTATAGAAAGTAAGGTAGAAACTTGTACATGATTTGGATTATGAAACCCGCGATGTATCGTTGCTGCTTCATACAGTAGTTCCATCATGGGTTTATTATAAACATCTAAAATCTCTTGTTTGGTCCAGTTGTATTTAATGTCGCTCATAAGTCAAAAATAAATAAAATATAAATCTAAAATCAGGGATTGGATATAATAATACTAACAGCGTTACCGCCAAACCCAACAGCATTAATCATTACTGTTTTTAATGTGTCAGGTAAATGTCTTTGGTTACTGAAAAACGGGTTTTCAATTAGTTTGTTATGTTGCAACATTAAAACAGCCATCTCCACACTTAACATTCCAGAAGCTGCAAAAGTATGTCCTACCAACCATTTATTGGAAGTAAGTAATGGTATATTATTTCCAAAGACATTTACAACCGAATTATACTCTGCCATATCTCCTTTTACGGTTCCGGGAGCATGCATTATAACGATATCTACTGTTTCCAGTTTTGCTTTTTGAAGTGCCATACGCATAGATTTCTGAAAACATTCGGCATTTTCGGAAATAGAACTGTTGTGTACCAACTTTTCGGTCGCATATCCATATCCGCTAATGATCGCTTGTGTTCTTTCTGAAATTCCTTTTTCCAAAACAGCTACTGCTGCACCTTCTCCCAACACCATTGTATTTTTCTTTTTCTGAAGCCGCAACGACTCACAGGCCATTACATTTTCAGATTTAGAATAGAGCTTCAATGCCTGCATTTGTGCAATCGTAAAAGGTGTTAACGCTGCTTCGCTACCACCAACTACAAAAGCATCTACCATATCTGCTTGCAACCATGCAATTCCGTTGAGCATTGCATGCAGAGCAGTAGAGCAGGTAACAGAATGCCCTATTTGTACTCCTTCAATTCCTAATTCCTGTCCTACCCAGGAAGATATATTCCCCAAAGTGGTTGTAGGAGATGTATACGCCGAAATGCTTTCGCTTTTCAAAAACTGCGAATGGTACTTTTCAAACAATTGTGTAGCTCCACGTGAAGACCCAATATTTATCCCTACGTTTTTAGTTAAATATTCTTCAATTGAAAAAGCTTGCCTGGAAGCTAATATTGCAAGTAAAACAGAGCGATCCAGTTTTTGATAAACAGAATTTTCGCTCTGAAGTTTCATCAATCTATTTTCTGCATCAGCATTGAGCCCGGAAACCCAAATTTCAGCTTTATTGAATCCCTTTTTAGTGAAAAGCGGACGTTTCTCTATATAACTTTGCCAAACTTCATTTTGAGAAGCTCCTAAAGCAGAAACAGAAGCAATATTTGAAATTGAAATAGGTTTGTGCAACTTTTTTATTAATTTGTTGCAAAAATAAGGGTTCTAGTTTTTGTAAACACCCTAATTCAAAATTATATGGAAGAAAATTCAGATCATAGAAGTTGGTTTGGCAGAAACTGGAAATGGGTAGTTCCTTCAGGTGGTTGTCTATTAATTATCATCCTTTTCATAGTCTTTGCAGGAACATTATTTGTGGGGGTTACATCCATGTTTAAAGATTCGGAGCCTTATAAAGAAGCTGTTTTAAAGGCTCAAAACAATGAAATTGTAATTGATGCTTTAGGAGAACCCATTGAAACTTATGGGATGATAAACGGAGGGATTAATTACTCTGGCGGTGAAGGCCATACTAATCTTGAAATACCTATTAAAGGCCCTAAGGGAAAAGCTTTAATCACTGTAGTTGCAGACAAGTATACAGAAGTGTGGGAATATCAAACACTAGAAGTAACCCTTGAAGATACCGGTGAAACCATTCCGTTACTTATTATTGAAAATACATTAGAGAATCGATAAACTTTTCTCAATAGTTGTATGTATTTTTTTCAGTTGTTTATCTGTAATTACATAAGGAGGAATCATATAAATGGTATTCCCTAAAGGACGTAAAAAAACACCTTGCTTCATAAAAAATTGAAACAGTTGATCGCGAAGGTCACCATAACGCTCCATTTCAATATTTAAGTCTAATGCAAAAATTACTCCTAAAGACCTAACAGAATTAACTTTAGAATGATTAGCTATTTTCTTTATAAATGATTGGTGTGCGATGGCGATACGAGAAATATCATTTTGAATTTCTTCTGAAGTCAGTAACTCAATTCCGGCAATGGCAGTTGCACATGCTATAGGGTTAGCACTATAGGTATGTGCGTGAAAAAATCCTTTCCCAATTTCATCATCCAAAAAGGCATCAAATACTGCTTGTGTACAACTTGTAATACTCATAGCCACCATACCGGCAGTTAATGCTTTGCTTAAACAAATGATATCGGGTTGTGTTTCTAAATACGATGATGCAAAATGTTTTCCGGTTTTTCCAAAACCGGTCATTATTTCATCTGCTATACAAAGAATATTGTTTTGCTGACAGAGTTTCAGAATCTCTTCTAATCCCCCGGCATCATGAAATTTCATTCCGGCAGCACCTTGCACCAAAGGTTCATACACAAATGCGGCACATTTGTTTTCATTACTAATTTGCTTCAATTTTATAAGCACCTCCGCCAAATTATCTTTTTGCGGAACGGGAATTCTTTCAACCTTTAGAAAGAAATCTTCAAACGGGCCATTATACACAGAAAGTCCTGAAACACTCATTGCTCCAAATGTATCGCCATGGAATCCATCTTCAAAAGCCAATAAGGTATCTCGTTTTTCTCCTCTGTTAAAATGGTACTGTAATGCCATTTTAATTCCTGCTTCTACTGCAGTGGAGCCATTGTCATTGAAAAATATCTTTTGTTGGTTTGAAGGTAGAATCTTCATTAATTTTTCGGAAAGTTCTATAGCAGGCTTATGTGTAAAACCTGTAAAAACTATCTGGTCCAATTCCTTCATCTGTTCAGAAGCACAAGAAATAATATAATCATTACAATGCCCATACATGGCTGTATACCAAGAAGCTATCCCGTCTATATATTCATTCCCATCTTCATCCCATAGCAAAGCATCTTTAGCTTTTACAATACCTATTGGCGCTGTGGCGGTCTGATGTTGCGTAAGTGGGTGCCAGATATGTTTTTTATCTCTTTCCTGTAAGTTCATTTTTAAATTTTTCGGCATATTCTCTAATCACATTCTTATCAAAATAAAGTTCAATATCTATGCGTCCTAAAATTGGTATTCCGGTCATCTTTGAAATAATAGTCTCCGTGGACGGGTGTTCATCTCCATTAAAAATACAACCGAAGATATTAAGTTTTCTATTCTTTAAGGCTTCAATCGTCAATAACGAATGATTGATACTCCCCAGCACATGACGCGACACAACAATTACTTTATCTGTGGGCTTAATGAGATCTATTACCGTTTCTTTATTATTCAAAGGCACTAAGAGGCCTCCGGCACCTTCTATTACAAGGTTATTCTTTGTACTTGGCCGTTTAATGTTTTTAACTTCAATATGAATACCATCTATTTCTGCTGCTCCATGCGGACTCATTGGAGTCTCTAAATTGAACATGCTTGGATGAAACTTTGTTTTTGAATTTGAAATCAATCTTTTTACTTTATGAGTATCGCTATTGTCAAGTTCACCGGCTTGTATAGGCTTCCAATAATCTGCTTCCAAGGCTTCTGTAATTATTGCCGAAACAATTGTCTTACCAACATCGGTATCAATACCTGTTATGAAATAGGTGTCCGTCATTTAATGAATATAGCTAATAGTTCTACAATTGTTTTAATCTCTTTTTCAGTATTAAAGCTATGAATGCAAAGTCGCAAACGTTCCTGCCCTTTTAAAACTGTTGGCGAAAGAATAGGCTTTACATTAAACCCTTCTTTTCTAATCTTTTCTGAAATACTTTTCACACGATCATTCCCCGGTACGAGACAACAATGAATTGCCGAACCGCTTTCAATAAAAAAGTGTTTTAATTCATGTTTTTCAATATATAATCGTAATATCGCAATATTTCTATTAAGTTTTTGTATTTCTTCCTCGCCATCCCGAATGGTCAACAATTCATAAGTAGTTTTTATAGTTGCCACAGAATGTGGAGGTAGTGCTGTGGTATATATAAAACTTCTGCAAAAATTGATTAAATACTCCTTTAAATCATTACTTCCCAAAATTGCAGCTCCATGGCATCCCAAAGCTTTTCCAAATGTAACAACACGTGCAAAAACCTTATTCTCCAAGCTTAATTCCTGTACAATTCCTTTTCCCATACCTATAACACCTAATGCATGTGCTTCATCTACGATTAAGTGATAGTTATTTTCTGAACAATAGTTAGCCAGTGATTTTATATCCGGGATATCTCCATCCATTGAAAAAACAGACTCGGTGACAATATATACTTCCTGGTTGCTTTGACTTCGCTCAACAACTATCTTTAAATCTTCTATATCGTTATGTCTGAACTTATATGCCTTTGCATTGCTCATTAATATTCCATCTCGAATGGACGCATGGATCAATTCATCATAGAAAATCACATCTCCGCGCTGTGGAACACTACTAAAAAACCCGCTATTGGCAGCATAGCCACTATTGAAAATTAATGCCGTTTCACATTTATGAATAACTGCAATAAGACTTTCTGTTTCTTTGTAAAGTTTGTAATTTCCCGAAAGTAACCTTGAGCCTGTAGCTCCGTTTTGTTGTAAGTTGTTCTCTTTTAAGATCTTTGAAGCTCTGTTAAAAATGGTTTCTGAAGTACTAAACCCCAAATAATCATTAGAAGAAAAATCTACCAATTCGCCAAAATTATCCAAAACCCGCAAAGCATTATTTGCTATACGGTCCTCTATTTTTTTCTGAAGTTTTTTGGGTAATTGACTCACGTTCCAAATTTAAGTATCTTTAAGTAAACCTTTGCTAATGATTACCTATAAAACAGCATCGACCTCAAAAGAATTACAACAAATTTTATTGCTTCAGCAAGCCAATCTCCCGCAAGCAATCTCTTCATTAGAAAAACAAAACGAAGGATTTGTAACAGTACATCATGATTTTGATATCCTAAACCGAATGAACAATGCCTGTTCGCACATTGTTGCAAAAGACCGCGAAAAGGTTGTTGGTTATGCTTTGTGCATGCATCCCAAATTTGGAAATGAAATTGAAGTATTAAAACTAATGTTTTCTGAGATCAATAAGGTTTTTTCTGAAAAATATATAGTAATGGGGCAGGTTTGTATTGATAAAGCCTATAGAAAGCAAGGTATCTTCAGAAAATTATACGAAACAATGAAAGAAGCTGTTATCCCGGAATTTTCAACGATCATTACCGAAGTAGATACAACAAATGTCCGTTCCCTTGATGCGCATTACGCTATTGGATTTAAAACACTTTCAAACTACAAAGCAAGTGGGAGAGATTGGGAATTGATCTATTTGTCTTAGAAAGCTATTTAACGCTATTAAAATTTATCCTTTACCGGTTTTTTCCTTCCTAAATTAAATACTCCAATCTTAAGGCCAACCACAACTGAGAACCCGTTAAGATTATCCTTATCAAAAGGCAGCAACTCATAATCACTTGTAAAGCGATAACGAATTCCTGTTTCCAATTGTGTATAGCGTGTAAAATTATACAACAAATTTATCCCAGGTTCCACTACAAAAAAACCGTCAAAATCATCTTCTTCAAATTCGGCAGTTTCATCTTTTATTCTATCCGCATCTGTATAGGCTACCCCTCCACCACCTATAAGAACAGGAAAGGAAACACTTATAAACTTCTTTCCAAATAAAATTGGCTCTATATGAAAGCCTCCATATCCTCCTATAAGAGCGATTTTTTCACCCCTAAATATATTTGGGCTTGTATTATCCATCTCCCTATATAACCCCGTAAATCCAAATCCAATTTCTAATTTTTGATTTGCAACATAGGCCATTTTTATATTACCAGAGAAAGTCCCCTTTTTTTTAATTCTACCATATTGAGCGCTAAAGCCCACATAAAAACCATGAACTACATTATTACGGTCATCAAATTCTACATAAGTATCAGTTTCATTTGTTTGTGCAACAAGAGTACTACATGCCAGCAGTATAAACAGTATTGTATTAATTTTTTTCATTGGTCATATAATTAAATTCAGTAAAAAATAATGTCATAGCTCCTTAAGAATAATAACTCCCTTTACGCCTATAACTGAAAAAATGTGTCCGGTTTGATTTCCATAATTAGCATTTATGCTTCGTACCATATTTTTCTTATCTAATAAGTCGGATTGAATATTCCGCATAGTCTTAGGTAATCTAAGCACACCCTGTTCCAGGTTTGCATTAAACTTAAACGAGGTATTCGAAATATTTACATACACTTCAGAGTTTTCTTGATTTATTCTTACTGCCGGCGTAGGAGTTGAGAACCCGGCTATTCTAAGTTCGGTTAGATCTAGGTCAATATTTATTTTTTCTGAGAGTTGTTTGACAATTATAGTCCCGTATTTGCTTTCTCCGTCCAAGTGCTTAACACTAGCTATTTCAATTTCGTCTTTATTGGAATCCAATTGAATTGTTTCCATTTGGTCTAGTGTAATGTCAGATCCGTTTGACATCAATTTTAATTGTGATGCATTGTTAATGTTCAAGGTAGCATCATAGGCACTAATGGTCGTTTTTTGCAGATTAAATGCTTTTAGTGTGCCATACTTAATCGAAATATTTGATTCTTTGATCTCATGAGAAAGTCTTACATCACCATGCTCTACATTTGCTATAAGATAACCATCCCAATCTGAAACTCTTATGTCTCCATATTTATTAACCACTTCTATTTCGATATTTTGCGGTACATAAATGGTATAATCAATTTGAGAATTTGCTTTAGACCCAACAGTAGCACTTATCTTATTTAAAAATTTACGAAACATCCCTTCTTCTTTTTTATTGATAATAGAAGTTATGGAAATCCTGTTTTTTGAAGCCTTTATATTGGGTTGAATCCTGTCTAGTAAATCTTTAGCTATTTCTTCATCTTTTCCTTGCGAATCGATTTCAATTGTAATCTCAACCTCATTTTTATCCCACCCGTAGATAGTTACATCTCCATATTTATTGGTTATAGACACGCTTCCATTTTGAGTAAAAGGATACGATTCCTTTATTTGTTTACTTACAGTTTCTTGTGCCATTGTTATAAAGGCAGTAAGCAACGCAAATAACAGTAAAGTTTTTCTATAAAATATACGCTTTTTCATCTTCTTCTTCTTTTTTAGACGGATACGTTTTGTTCAAAAGATTTTCCATCAATTGTATTTTCTTTCTATAGTTATTAATGATTGCCTGCATGATCTTTTTATCATTAATTCCTTCTTTCAATTCTAGTTTTAGCTTAGCATACTCAGCATCCAGGTCGTCTATCAGTAATAAGAAATCTGTTCGTTCTTCTTCAGTAAGATTTGGATTGTTTTTAATTAATGTTACTTGTTGGTTTATCAAAGTACCGTAATAATTATCTACTTCCAGTAACTCTTGATTTGTAAATGAATCATTCATTCTATTTGCAAAAAACAAGCCGCTCCCTACTATCAATACAATACTGGCCGCAACCTGCCAACCACTTCTTTTCCAAAGTGGAATAACTTTTGTCTGGCTTTTTGGTAGTTCCTTTTCAATACGATCCCACAGACGTTCCTTGTCTATCTGGAACTCATCAAATGCTTTCCTGTTTTGGGCTACATATTCTTCTAACTTCTTTTTCATACTACGCTATTAATTCTACTAATTTCTTTTTTGCTCGATGGTATTGCGATTTTGATGTAGAAACACTTATTTCCAGTATTTCTCCGATTTCAACATGATCATACCCTTCAATTAAGTATAGATTGATTATGGTTTTATAACCTTCCGGCAATGCTTGTATCCCCTTCTTTATTTTATCAACGTCCAATTGTGCATCATTGATTTCTTCGGGTTCGGGTTCGATTCCCCAATTTTCTTCATCTAATGCAACCAGAGGGATTTTTTTAATTTTTAAATAATTAATACTCTTATTAATCACTATGCGCTTAAGCCAGGAACCAAAAGTGCTTTCATATTTAAAAGAATCTAAATTTTTAAAGGCACTTATAAAGCTATCTTGAACTACATCTTCTGCATCTTCCTTTACTTTTACAATCCGAATACTTACATTGTACATGGCATCAACGTAAAGAGAATACAGCGTGTACTGCATCTTACGATCTCCCATTTTGCATTTTTCTATAAGCTCTTTATGTCTATAAAGTATAGCGTTATCCACCCGAGTATATAAGATTCTAATTTTGCTGTTGCATCTTTATCTATTTTAAAAGACAATTAAAAAAAAGAAGGGTTGCACGGCTCCTAAAATTTGTGTTGAAATCATTCAAAGGTGTAAGATACCGTGTCAAACTCGGAAACTCTAAAATATCCAAACGCATAATTATCTGTATTTGTAGTATTTATGCAATTACCTTTGATTCTGGCCGGTGTTGGACTAAAAGGGTCTCCGCCACTATCATATTGTTCTATAAGTATGTTTAGGTAGTTGTAATATTGTTTTGAAATACCGTACAAAAAAATATCTACAGTATCCCCGGGGTTAAATTCTGCATTTGGATCATCTTCATCTTCATCATTTTCGAAGAATACATCAATTTCATTGCCATTTATAAATTCATCCTTGAAAGCTTCCAGAGTTGGAAAATTACCTTCTTCTACTAATCTAACAAAGTAATAGTTTTCTTCATCTTCAGGATCGTCAAAAAAGATACTTACATCCAATACTTCTTCATCAAAACCACCTTCAAAAGATTGCTCTACTCTTTTGATTTCTGAAACAGACATCAGTTTCTCTGAAGCCATATACACCTCACCATTGTAGATAACTTCCAGCTCGTAGTTATTATTTATAATTGGGTTAAACACTGATGTAGTATAACTGCCGTCGTTTTGATCTACAAAGGAAAATACTTCATTTGTATCTATATTGGTTACAACAACCGAAGCACCGGTAACAAATGCATCTGTATCATTACTAAAGAAAGGAGTGGAAAGACTTAATTGTATTGTTTGATTGTTCCCTTGTGTTCCTTTCTGCAAATCTAGAGAAGCTTCAATTACCAATCTTGGAGGTGCATCATTCAAATCTACCGAGATAGGATCTTCACAGCCTGATAATAAAATACCAAAGGTTAATATTGCTAGTTTTATATAAAGTTTCATAGTATTAAAATTTAAAATTATAGGTTATAGAAGGTATAATACCAAAAATCGCTGTTCTTGTTGCTTCATTTTGCCCATTATCAGGATTTTGATTAAAAGAAATGGAAGCTGCATTTCTACGATTATATACATTGTAAATACCAAAAACCCACTCTCCCTTCCACTTTCTATCGGGTTTGTTATTAGGCTTATACGTTGCCGAAATATCTAATCTGTGATATGCAGGAAGTCTATCTGCATTTCTATCAGAAAAACTTGCTATTGATAACCCTTCATACTCATACTGTCCATTGGGATAGGTCACTGGCCTTCCAGTTTGGAATACCAGATTTGCACTTAAGTTCCATTTATCGGTCAACTTATAAACTCCTGTCGCCGAGAAATCATGGGTACGGTCATATGGTGTATTGTACCAATTCCCATTATTAATTCCAGGACCTCCGGCATTACCACCTAATGCACGTTGCTCAGACTTTGAAAGTGTATAAGCAAACCAGCCTGTAAATTTTCCTTTATTTTTTCTTAGCAAAAACTCTAAACCATAGGCTCTCGCTTCACCCTTTAATATTTCTGTTTCAATAGTATTAGTTCCTATAATATCTGAGCCATCTACATAATCTATTCTATTATCTACTGTCTTGTAATAAGATTCTACTTCTATAGAATACATATCGTCCTTAAAGTTTTTGTAATACCCAACTGAATATTGATTTGACAATTGCGGTTTTATATATTTTCCGCTAGGCGCCCAAACATCTAATGGAGTTACCGAAGAAGTATTGGACAACAAATGTAGATATTGCGATGCTCTGGTATAACTTGCTTTAACCGAAGACGACTGATTTAACTGATATGATAGCCCAAAACGAGGTTCCAGGTTTCCAAAATTTTTGATTGTTTCTCCTTTCTTAAAAGTTGTTTCACTTTCGGCAATTCCTTCTTCATAAATACCTAATTCGCTGTTATATACTACCGGTTGATCGTTAACGTAGTTTACCATATTCTGGCCTCCAAGTCTTGAAAATGTGCTATACCGTAATCCATATCTGGCTGTAAGTTTTGGTGTTAATTTATGTTCTACACTTGCATAGGCCCCTCCTTCAAAAGCTCTTTTTTGATCAAGCTTTAAATAGTTGATTGCAGAGTTATCTTCTGTGGGCCTAACTTCTCCAGGATTAAGGCGGTATAAAATTCCGTTTACTCCAAAGTCTATTTTTAAATTTTCATTAACATAGTATCCTAAATCATACTTTAAATTATAATTTTTGATATCTGCATTCCAATCCAATTTTATAAACTCTAAAATTAATTGGTAATCATACTTACTATATATCAAAGACAAGTTTGAAAAAAGCCTATCGTTAAATACATGATTCCATCGTAGATTTCCCGAAGCATTACCGTAGTTATTCTTTACTATTTTATTTATATTGAAAATATCTCTTCCAAAATAACCCGAAAGGTATACTCGATTGTTTTTATTAATCTCATAATTCGTCTTAAGGTTAAGGTCATAAAACGAAACTTTGTCATCTTTTAAGTCCTTAATCCCCTTTGTTAATAGGTGTGCATAAGATGCTCTTCCAGCAACAAGGAAGGATCCTTTATCACCAAACAAAGGTCCTTCTGCAGCAACTCTGCTGGAAATAATTCCTATACCTCCTGTAAGGCCAAAGTTTTTACTATTACCGTCTTTTTGACGTACGTCTAAAACCGAAGAAACTCTTCCTCCAAAATTAGCAGGCATATCCCCCTTATACAATTTAATGTCCTTAATAGCATCTTGATTAAATACCGAAAAGAAGCCAAAAAAGTGAGAAGTATTATAAATAATTGCTTCATCGAGCAATACTAAATTCTGATCTGCAGCTCCACCTCTTACGTTAAAGCCAGCTGTTCCTTCTCCATTATTTGTCACTCCCGGAAGCATTTGTATTGACTTTATAAGATCTACTTCTCCAAGAACAGCCGGCATTTGTTTTATAGTTGCCGCTTTCAACTTAAATACACCCATTTGTGGAGTTCTTATATTGGTTCGTTCCGGTTCTTCAGCAATAATTAAAACCTCCTTAAGTGTTGTAGAAGCTTCCATAATTTCAAAGTTCATACTTTGATTGGCATCTAGTGTAATTGTATTGGTTACTTCCTGATACCCTACATAAGAAATCGTTAATTCGTAAGTGCCTTTTGGAGCAGTTATCGAAAAGAAGCCATATTCGTTTGTTATAGAACCAATGGTTGTCCCTTTTAAGTAAACCGTTGCGCCAAGAACGGTTTCTCCATTTACTTGATCTTTTACATACCCGCTAATACTATATTTTTCCTGCGCTAGCATTTGTGTGCAAAATAAAAGCAAGGTGCCTATTAAAATGTTTTTTGTCATATTGATTTGTACGTTTTTTTTGATTGTATATTGCTAAAGACAGTATAAAAAGTATAAGGGTTGCATGGATTCATTAAAAAATGGTTTTTTCTTTTCATTTAGACGCAGCAAGGAATTTATAAAATAAAAAACTCCAAGCTCTTTTAAGAACTTGGAGTTTATATATTTATTTTAAAGTCTAGTACTTAATCTGCTAATACAATTATTTTATTGTCGTTCATTTCGACCGTACCACCATTAATTTCCAATACCCATTTACCAGTATCTTCTTTGGTAAATTTATTTTCGAAACCTTCTGTAATAGTAGGATTTCCTTTAAATTTTACTTTACCGGCATCTAGTAAAGAAACAATAGCGGCGTGATTATTCAACATCTGGAAAGGGCCTTCTACTCCCGGTACAGTCACTGATTCTACTTCACCGGATACTATAGATGCTTCAGGGGTTACAATTTCTAAATACATAGGTTTTTCAGTATTCAGTATTCAATGTTTAGTATCAGTTTTTTTGTCAACTGTTACTGTTCACACTGTTTACTATTATTTTTATGCTTCAGCTAACATTTTCTCTCCGGCTTCAATCGCTTCTTCGATAGTCCCTTTTAAGTTAAAAGCAGCTTCAGGTAAATGATCTAACTCACCATCCATGATCATATTGAATCCCTTGATAGTTTCTTTAATATCTACCAATACTCCTGGAATTCCTGTAAATTGTTCTGCTACGTGGAAAGGTTGTGATAAGAAACGTTGTACACGACGTGCACGTCCTACTGCCATTTTATCTTCTTCAGATAATTCTTCCATTCCCAAAATGGCAATAATATCCTGTAATTCTTTATAGCGTTGCAATAATTCTTTTACACGTTGTGCACAATCATAGTGCTCATTTCCTAAAATATCTGCTGTTAAAATACGAGAAGTAGAATCCAATGGATCTACTGCAGGATAAATTCCTAACTCAGCAATTTTACGAGATAATACTGTTGTTGCATCTAAGTGGGCAAACGTTGTTGCCGGTGCAGGATCTGTAAGGTCATCCGCAGGCACATATACTGCTTGCACAGACGTAATAGAACCTCTCTTTGTTGAAGTAATACGTTCCTGCATGGTACCCATCTCTGTAGCAAGAGTTGGTTGATAACCTACTGCAGAAGGCATACGGCCTAATAGAGCCGAAACCTCGGAACCTGCTTGTGTAAAACGGAAAATATTATCTACGAAGAACAATACATCTTTCCCTTGACCATCACCTGCTCCATCACGGAAATACTCAGCAATTGTTAATCCAGAAAGGGCCACACGTGCACGTGCTCCGGGAGGTTCATTCATCTGTCCAAACACAAAAGTAGCTTTAGATTCTTTCATGGCTTTTTTATCGACCTTAGAAAGATCCCATCCACCTGCTTCCATAGAATGTAAGAAATCATCACCATACTTGATAATTCCTGATTCCAGCATTTCACGAAGCAAATCGTTTCCTTCACGAGTACGTTCTCCTACTCCTGCAAATACAGATAATCCACCATGTCCTTTTGCAATATTGTTGATTAACTCCTGAATCAATACTGTTTTACCAACCCCGGCTCCACCAAATAATCCAATTTTACCACCCTTTGCATAAGGCTCGATCAAATCGATTACCTTAATACCTGTAAATAAAACTTCTGTAGAAGTAGACAGGTCTTCAAATTTTGGAGCTTCACGGTGAATTGGCAATCCGTCTTTTCCTGATTTAGGTAAGTTCCCTATACCGTCAATTGCATCTCCAATTACATTAAAAAGGCGTCCGTATACATCCTCACCAATTGGCATTTGAATAGGAGCACCCGTAGTAACAGCATCTTCTCCCCGGCTTAAACCATCGGTAGAGTCCATAGAGATAGTACGTACCGTATTTTCACCAATGTGAGATTGTACTTCTAGAATTAATAAATTTCCATTATTATTTACTTCTAATGAATCATAAATCTTTGGAAGTTCTGCTCCGCTTTCAAACGAAACATCTACTACCGGGCCAATAATTTGTGCAACTTTTCCTGTAACTTGTGACATGAGTAACTGTTTATTTTTTAGTTATCTAAGAGTGATAAAAGCACCCCGTTTTTCAACGGTGCAAAGATAGTTTTTTCTCTTAGAATATTGCAATGGAAATGCCGAATTTTTTGTAGCAATCATTGAAGCTGGTGATAAGCTTAGATTCCTGTTAAGGTTGTTAGTAAAAAATTGTTGATCCCTTTGATTATTCTACCGTAACAGACTTAGCCAAGTTACGGGGCTGGTCAACATTTCTCCCCAACATTACAGCAATATAATATGAAAGCAACTGTAACGGAATAGTAGTTACAAGAGGTGTTAAGGCTTCCGGTGTTTGAGGTACTTCCATAACATAATCTGCCAGTTCTCTTACTGTAGTGTCTCCTTCTGTAACAACAGCAATAATCTTTCCTGCACGGGACTTGATTTCCTGAATATTGCTTACAACCTTTTCATAATGATTACTATTTACAGCAATTACGACTACAGGCATGTGCTCGTCAATAAGAGCGATAGGGCCATGTTTCATTTCGGCCGCAGGATATCCTTCTGCATGGATATAGGATATTTCTTTAAGTTTTAATGCACCTTCTAATGCTACAGGGAAGTTATACCCTCTTCCTAAGTATAAAAAGTTCTTCGCAGTTTTAAAAATTTCAGCAATTTCCTTAATGTGTTCGTCACTTTCTAAAGTTTCCCCAACCTTGGTTGGTATCATTTCCAACTCACGTAAGTGTAACATAAAATCTCTATGAGAAATGGTCCCTTTAATTTTAGCTAATTTCAAAGCGATCATAGTAAGCACAGTAATCTGTGTAGTAAACGCCTTTGTAGATGCTACACCTATTTCGGGGCCTGCGTGTGTATAGGTGCCACTATGTGTCTCACGAGAGATCGTAGAGCCTACTACATTACAAATACCGTAAACAAATGCGCCTTTTTCTTTAGCCAATTTAATAGCAGCCAATGTATCTGCTGTTTCTCCACTTTGAGAAATTGCAATTACGACATCTTTTTCAGTAATGATAGGGTTTCTATATCTGAATTCTGAAGCATATTCCACCTCAACCGGAATTCTCGCCCAATCTTCAAAAATATATTCGGCTACCAATCCTGCATGCCAGGAAGTCCCACAGGCAACAATAATGATCCGGTCTGCATTAGTGAATTTTTCAATATAATCTTCGAGTCCACCAAGCTTTATAATTCCTTTATCTGCAAGCAACCGGCCACGATATGTGTCTTTTATCACCGAAGGTTGTTCGTAAATCTCCTTTAACATAAAGTGATCAAAACCTCCTTTTTCAATTTGTTCTAAATTAAGTTGCAATTCATGTACATAAGGAGCTACCAGGGTATCATCTTTTATCTTGCGAACTTTTACATCTCGTCCGCGGCGGATAATCGCCATCTCTTCGTCTTCTAGATAAATAGCATTATTGGTAAATTCTATAAAAGGTGAAGCATCGCTAGCCACAAAAAACTCATCATCACCTATACCTATGGCCAATGGGCTTCCTAATTTTGCAACCACAATTTCATCGGGTTTATTTCTATCGAAAAGAGCAATTGCATAAGCTCCTACTACTTGGTTTAAAGCTATTTGAACAGCTTTTCCAAGTTTTACATTTTCATTCTTTTTAATATCTTCAATAAGGTTTACCAATACTTCGGTATCAGTGTCGGTAATGAATTTATACCCCCTTTTTATCAATTCCTTTTTAATGGAAGCATAGTTTTCGATAATCCCATTGTGAATGATTACCAAATCTCCACTTTGCGAATAATGTGGATGTGAATTAATATCATTTGGAACACCGTGTGTTGCCCAACGGGTATGCCCAATTCCCAGACTGCCATTTAATGATATGGATCCATTGACCTTACTTTCAAGGTCCGATACTTTTCCTTTTGTTTTACAGAGTTGAATATTAGCACCATCATATAATGCAATACCAGCACTATCATATCCTCTATATTCTAATCGTTTTAAACCATTAAGAATAATAGGGTATGCTTCTCTTTTACCAATGTAACCAACAATTCCACACATAGCATCATGAGATTTTAATTAGGTTTAGTATAATAGATTTGGAGCTTTAATTTTTTATCTTGATCTGTAGTATTATTTCCAAATAATATGGTCCCTTCCGGAGAAATAATACTTGCTGCGGGAACTCTTTCAATTCCCGGAGATTGCGCGTCTTCTAGATCTTGAAAATCTGTAACTAATACATTTTGAGAAACCATAAGACCTAAAGACACATTTGTTGAATCTTTTCTAATAAGATTACTTATATGATTAGTAACCCTAATCTTATAAAAATCTCCGTTCTCATCACTTCCCCTATCCAGTCTTCCCAAATGTTCTGTTTTCGCATCAATAGGTTCTGCAGATGAACTGGTGTCAAAAGTATAATCTAATAACAGCCTTCCATTATTTATATCGAAAATCACCAAACGATCCGGTTCAGAAGATCCTCCGGTAATTTTGCTTTGATCTACATAAAATATTAGATTCGCTTCATTAATAAGCCAGTTTTGAATTCTCAAAGAATCCAATTCATCAGGGATTCCATTTTCACCATCAACCAATACTCCATCCAGTACTGCTTTTTCATCAACATCTTTAAAAAGGTCTACAACAGTTATAATTCCGTCTCCCCCTCTTACATACAATGATTCCTCTCCATTCTCAACATCGGGGTTTTGTATTGCTGCTTCTATGGTTGAATCTAATTCATTCTCAAAAACATTCACACTTACGCCTCCTAAAGATAATATAAAAGTTTCATCTATTGTTTCAGAAGTTGTGGTATCATCACTTGTAGTAGTTACAACGCGTGTGTAATTAAGAGTAATATTCGCTTCGGCCACATCAAAACCAAAAAGAGTCCCATCATCGGTATCTGATGTTGTTTCAAAATATATGCCTCTAAAGTATTCTTTGAAATTATTGTTATTTAATAGTTCGGGAGTCCCTTCCTTATCTATAATTTTTTCTTTAAAAAAGTCTACCGGCAGCTCAACTCTTAAGCCTGGTGATAATTTAACTTCTTCATCTACATCATCAGTTGTATCATCGTCCTCGGCAACAATTATCTCTTCTGAACTTGGGGTGAAATCTTCAATAATTGTTGTTAAAAGATTTCTGTTCCCTGAGCCATTATCGATTAAATTCTCTTCAAAGAGTTGTTTTTGATTTGCATAGTATTTTTGAAGTTCTTCAAAATTTTCATTTGGATCTAAATCTCTCAAGAAATAATTTGACTCGGAAATCTTTATATTTATTGGTTGAGAACCAAAAATAGAATCTAGAGTATATGTTGTCTCATCTCCTGTAGTAGTCCCTTCGGCAAAGAAAGGAATGTATAGAAATACACTTTTAAGTTCTGTACTATCTCCAAAATCAGGGTCCGGATCATCCATTATAACCTGCGATAGTAAGTTTACTGTAGACTTTCCATAAACAGGGTCATTATAAACTCCTAATTGATAATAAGGTAAGGCATTGGTCTGTACAGGGGACAATTTTTTGCTATAAGCTGCAAGTTTATTGCTGGTGTACAGGTCCGAATCAAAGTTTTGTACTCCAATATTTGAGACCAAAGGTTCAAAATCCTCTTCACAGGAAGCTAAGGCTACTATAAATATAAATATTGCCATTAGCTTTGGCAATGTATTCGTGATCTTCATATGCAATAATGTGTGTATTAAACCAATACTTTTGATTGGTAAAAGTCTAAATACGCCTGAGAAAAATCATCCATATTATGATATTTTAACACTGGCTTTTCGAGATTATTAAGAAATGAACTCAGTTCTTCGGGAATTTCTTCGGACCCAACAATTACTGCATCCGAATTTTTAACGGCTACTTTCATTATATTCACATAGTCCGGATCCTTTAATTCAATAATTTGTTCCTCCTCAATTCCATCAAACTTAATTTTTTCAATAAGCTTTTTATCTAACGTAGCATCAAAGCCTTGATTGTATACAGAAAGGACTATTTTACTATTTTCAAACAAAGGTTCATTGTCATAGTAATTTTTAAGGTATAATGGTAAAAAAGAAGCTAACCAGCCATGAACATGGATAATGTCAGGCGACCAGTTTAATTTTTTTACAGTTTCAATTACTCCTTTTGCAAAAAAGATGGCTCGTTCGTCATTATCTTCAAAAAAGTTCCCATCCTCATCTGCATAAGTAGCTTTACGCTTAAAGTAGTCTTCATTATCTATAAAATAGACCTGCATACGTTCTTTGGGAATGGACGCCACTTTTATTATCAAAGGCATGTCCATATCATTTATTACCAAGTTCATTCCTGATAATCTAATAACTTCATGTAATTGGTGTCTACGTTCGTTAATATTGCCATAACGAGGCATGAAGATTCGAATTTGACCTTCATTATTATTAACCATTCTGGGAGCTTCAAACGACATTGAAGAAATCTCGGTCTCCGGGAGGTATGGAATTACTTCAGAAGACACATACAAGATTCTCTTATCTTTCATAAAAATTTACTTTATACTGGCTTTGTTGTTAAAAACACGCAAAATTACGAAAATTTATGAAGATTGGCCTTAATATATTAATTTTGCTCGTGCTTATTTCATATTTATGAATATCTATACAAATAGTGATTCTCTTTCACTAGCTCTTTCTACTGATAGAAATATTAAAAAAATTGGTTTTGTTCCCACAATGGGGGCACTTCACAAGGGTCACTTATCTCTAGTGCAAAGAGCTTTGCAGGAAAACGACTGTGTTGTTGTAAGTATTTTTGTAAACCCCACCCAATTTGATAATGTTAGTGATTTAGAAAAATATCCTCGTACTTTAGAGAAAGATATTCATTTGTTGAACACTTTAAAAGGAACTATTCTGGTTTTTACTCCGGAAATTTCAGATATATACCCCAAAAAAGTAGCTTCAAAACAATTTAACTATGGTGGAATCGAGTTTGAAATGGAAGGTAAGCATCGAAAAGGACATTTTTACGGGGTTGGCACAATTGTAAGTTACTTTTTTAAAATTGTAAAACCGGACTTTGCCTATTTTGGAGAAAAGGATTTTCAACAATTACAAATCATAAAAAAGTTGGTGCAGCTTGAAAAATTTCCGATTGAAATTGTAGGATGCCCTATAGTTCGGGAGAAGAACGGACTTGCAATGAGTTCCCGAAACAAGCGTCTTTCCAAAAAACAATTTGAAAAAGCTGCTATAATTTCGAAAACGCTGAAAGAGGTGCAGGAAAAGTTTAAAACACATACTATTTCACAATTAAATAAACTGGTTAAGGAACGGTTTTTGAGTAACGATAGTATAGAACTGGAATATTTTGAAATAGTCAACGAAAAAAACCTCAAGACTGCAAAACGGAAACATAAAAAAAACGCCTATAGGGGATTTATAGCTGCTTTTGCAGGACCCGTTCGTTTAATAGATAATATGCCTTTAAATTAATATCTTTGCACAATGCAAATACATGTAGTAAAATCTAAAATTCACAGAGTAAAAGTTACAGGCGCAGATCTTAACTATATTGGTAGTATTACTATTGATGAGGACCTTATGGACGCTGCTAACATAATAGAAGGTGAAAAAATACAGATTGTTAATAATAATAATGGAGAGCGTTTAGAAACGTATGCTATACCAGGCCCACGTGGAAGTGGCGAGATCACCTTAAATGGTGCTGCAGCCCGTAAAGTAGCCCCGGGAGATATCCTCATTTTAATTACTTATGCTCTTATGGAGGCTTCTTTAGCTAAAAACTTCAAGCCGGCATTGGTTTTTCCAAATGAAGAAAATAACTTATTAATGTAGTTTGAACACCTCTTTAACCAAATTCTTAAAGATTGCAGTCCCTCTTGGCCTTGGGGTTTTTTTAATTTGGTATTCTTACTCAAGATTTTCTCCTGAACAACTTACCGAGATCAAGTTCCATTTTGAAAATGCCAATTACGGTTTTATAATTTTGGCTGTAACTTTTGGTGTTCTTAGTCATATCTCACGTGCATATCGTTGGAATTTCATGTTGGAGCCTTTAGGATATCAACCTAAATTACTCAATAATTTTATGGCAGTCTATATTGCATATCTTATGAATATATTCATCCCTAAAAGTGGTGAGGTTTCCAGGGCAGTAGTCATTAATAAATATGAAAATGTACCTTTCGACAAAGCATTTGGCACCATTATTTCCGAAAGAGTTATAGATGTGATATTCCTGTTTGGGTTTACTCTTATCGCATTATTACTTCAGTTTGATGTTCTATTTGCGTATTTATCTGAAAATATTCCCGCTTCAAAAATAATGTATGCTTTAGGAGTGTTTGTGGTGCTCATGTTTGTATTACTATTATTCCTGAAGTTTTCAAAATCAAAATGGAAACAAAAGGTAAAACAGTTTTTCAAGGGATTAAAAGATGGGGTTTTTAGTGTTCTTAAAATGAAGAAAAAAAGAGCATTTATTACACATACGTTTATTATCTGGGGATTGTATCTGCTTTCTTTTTATACTGCAACGTTTGCTTTGGAAGAAACTTCAACCATAACCATTGCTACACTTATTATTACTTTTGTAGTAGGAAGTTTTTCTTTTGCATTCACTAATAGTGGCTTTGGGTCATATCCGTTTTTTGTAGCAGGAATTTTAGCCGTTTTTGGTATTTCAGAAACTTTAGGAACTGCCTTTGGATGGATAGTATGGACATCAAATATTGCATCCATTATCTTTTTTGGAGGGCTTTCCTTTTTTATGTTGCCAATTTATAATAGACTCATAAAGTAGTTTTATTCGAAAGTATGCCAATTTCAAAATTTACTATCTTTCCATATTCAAAAAAACCTCTTATGAAGAAATTAATTCTGCTTTCTATCTGCTTTCTAAGTAGTTTTTCATTGCTGTCTCAATCTAAGGTTATTTATGAAGAATTTGATTCGTATAAATTGGATGAGACACGAAAGTTAAAAATTCAACTTCCCCGGGACTATGAGACGAATACAGAAAAAGTATATCCTATTGTGGTAGTGCTTGATGCCAACTACCTTTTTGAACCCGTCGCTGGAAATGTTGATTATTTTGGATATTGGGAAGATATGCCAGAATCCATCGTTGTAGGTATTATGCAGGGAGATGGTCGTTATGAAGATTGTGACTATGATGACACCAATTTTTTACCGGTAGATAAAGGTGCGGATTTCTTTGAATTTATTGGTTTAGAATTAATTCCTTATATCGATGAAAACTTTAGAACTGCTAAGTTTATAATTGCTGTAGGCCACGATTTTACCGCAAACTTTATAAATTATTACCTGTTTAAAGATCCGCCTTTATTCAACGGCTACATAGCTCTAAGCCCTGATCCTGCTCCAATGATGGAAGACCGCCTTCCAGCTCGTATTCCTGAGATAAAATCTAAAATCTTTTATTATCTGGCAACCGGAACAGATGATATAAAAGACTTAATGGAAAATGCAGAACGAACCAATATGTTATTGAAGCATCTAAAAAGTGATAGCTTTAATTATTTCTATGACAATTTTGATGGTGCTACACATTATTCACTAGTAGCTAGAGCTATACCATCGGCAATGGAAAAGATCTTTTCTGTCTATCGCCCCATTAGCAAGCAGGAATATACCGACGTACTTTTAAAGATGGAGACACCCATACACCAATACTTGGTGGATAAATATAAGACCATAGAAGATCTTTTTGGTCTTACCAATACGATTCGGGTGAATGATTTTATCGCTGTGTGTAAAGCTTCAGAAAAGAGAAAACAATGGGAGTCCCTTCGTGACATTGCCACTATGGCAAAAAAACAATATCCGGATACGGTTTTAGGCGATTATTATCTGGCGCGTTATTATGAAGAAACCGGTGACCCTAAAAAAGCAATGCGAACCTATCAAGGAGCTTTCGATAAAGAAGAAGTGGATTTTATTACAATTGACCTGATGCTGGACAAGGCTGATAAGATCAAAGATGATTTTGGATATTAGTTTTATATAAAACAAACCCTCCACAGTATAAACTCTGAAGGGTTCTTTGGTTAGTTAGTTTTATAGTAAGCCTTAATTACTCCTCAATAATATTTTGCTATCTATAGCGCTAAGATATTTTTAAATTATCTTTTATGAAATACGTATTAACACTAATATTTTAGCAAAACTAATTATGGCTAAAACTAAAACCACTTTTTTTTGTCAAAATTGCGGAGCACAATTCGCCAAGTGGCAAGGGCAATGCACCTCATGTAAAGAATGGAACACCATTGCTGAAGAGGTAATACAAAAAGCTGAAAAAGTTTCATGGAAATCAGCTAAAAGCAATACTAAACGTGTTTCCAAACCTCAAAAGATCTCAGAAATTTCCTCTCAAACCGAAACACGGTTAGATACCAAAAACAATGAACTCAACAGAGTTTTAGGAGGTGGCCTGGTCCCTGGATCACTTACTCTTTTGGGAGGTGAACCCGGAATTGGAAAGAGTACATTAATGCTTCAAATTGCATTACAATTACCCTATAAGACCTTATATGTTTCGGGAGAAGAAAGCGCGCAACAAATTAAAATGCGTGCAGACCGCATTCAGCCGGATTCCTCAACTTGTTATATTTTAACCGAAACAAAGACACAAAATATCTTTCGTCAAATAGAAGAAATTGAACCGGATATTATCGTGATAGATTCTATCCAAACCCTCCATACAGATTATATAGAAAGTAGTGCCGGAAGTATTTCACAAATCAGAGAGACCACAACAGAGCTTATTAAATTTGCCAAAGAAACAGCCACCCCTGTTATTTTAATTGGACACATTACCAAAGACGGAAATATTGCAGGGCCCAAAATCCTGGAGCATATGGTAGATATGGTCCTTCAGTTTGAAGGCGATCGTAATCATATTTACAGGATTCTTCGTGCCAATAAAAATCGTTTTGGCAGCACACATGAATTAGGCATATATGAAATGCAAGGTAGTGGCTTACGAGAAGTGAACAATCCCTCAGAAATATTAATCTCAAAGAATGAAGAAGACCTCAGCGGAACAGCAATCTCCGCAACCTTAGAAGGTATGCGTCCGTTAATGATCGAAATTCAGGCACTGGTAAGTACTGCTGTATATGGTACTCCTCAACGCAGTGCAACCGGTTATAATGCGAAACGATTGAATATGATCCTTGCTGTATTGGAAAAACGTGCCGGATTTAAATTGGGAGCGAAAGATGTGTTTTTAAATGTCACCGGAGGAATTACCGTTGATGATCCGGCAATAGATCTGGCTGTTGTAGCTGCAGTGTTATCGTCAAACATTGATATTGCCATTGACAAATCCATGTGTTTTGCAGCAGAAATTGGATTGGCTGGAGAAGTTCGTCCGGTTACAAGGGTGGATCAACGAATTTTAGAAGCACAAAAACTGGGATACACTAGTATTATTATCTCGAAATACTGCAAAATAGAAAGAAGTAATTATACAATTACTATTATCAAAGTTGCAAAAGTACATGATGTGGTGCATCATCTTTTTGGCTAGCTAAGGTGCAGGATTAGGCATTCTACTATGTACTTGTTCAATCTCTCTTAAATTTTCTTGTGAAAGAGTTACATTCACACTATCAATATTCTCCGACAATTGTGCTAATGAAGTTGCACCAATAATTGTAGATGTTACAAATGGTTGTTGTTGCACAAATGCAATACTCATTTGAGCTAAGCTTAAACCATATGCTTCAGCTATTTTACTATATTTTTGTGTTGCTTCAAAAGAACCTTCTCCATGATATCTTGAATAATTGGGGAACAAAGTAACCCTTGCTTTGGCAGGTGTTGCCCCATTCAAATATTTTCCGGAGAGCATTCCAAAAGCTAAAGGAGAATATGGCAGGTAACCTATATTTTCCCGAAGTAGAACTTCTGTTAAACCAACTTCGTCTCGCCTCTGTAATAAGTTATAAGAGTTTTGAACTGATACCATTTTTAATTTTCCTTTGCGATGTTCTTCCATATACCGCATTACTCCAAAAGGTGTTTCGTTGGACAATCCAATATGTCTTACTTTGCCTTGCTTTACAAAGATTTCTAGTCTATCAAGTATCGCTCCTATATTATCTTCCCATTGTTGGTTAACTGCATAATTGTAATCACGAACTCCAAAGATATTTACAGCACGTTCTGGCCAATGTAATTGATATAAATCTATATAATCTGTTTGTAGTCTTTTTAAGCTTTTATGCAGCGCATCTTCTAAAGAATTGACACTAAAATCTAAATGTTTGCGAAGATCTTTAAAAATACCTCTGCCTGGTCCTGTTATTTTTGTAGCTAAGGTAATCTCACTTCGATTGTTGTTTTTTTCCAGCCAGGTTCCTATAAATTTTTCAGTCAACCCTTGTGTTTCCATTGTAAATGGAACAGCATACATCTCTGCGGTATCTATAAAATTAATTCCTTTGTCAATCGCCAAATCTAATTGCTCATGCGCATCATTTTCAGTGTTTTGACGACCAAAAGTCATTGTGCCAAGGCATATTTTACTTACGTTAAGATTAGTGTTAGGGAGTATAGTGTATTTCATATAAAGTTCTCTTGTTGGTTATCAAAGAGACATTTTCACATTAATTATAGTTCGTTTAACAATTTGGAGATCTCGTCCAGTTTCGGTGTAAGGATTACTTCAATTCTCCGGTTCTTTGCTTTCCCTTCAGAGGAGGTATTAGTAGCGATGGGTGCATACTCTCCTCTACCTGCAGCTGTTAAATTATCTTTTGGTATGCCGGAATTTTCAGTTAAAATAGAGACGATAGCAGTTGCTCGTTTTGTAGAAAGGTCCCAGTTATCCTTAATATTTCCACTTCCGCCATAGGGTACATTATCGGTATGTCCTTCTATAAGAACAGCAATTTCCTTATTTTGAGCTAATACCTTTCCTAAAGCTACCACTGCCTCTCTACCTCGGGAATTCACAGCCCAGCTCCCGCTTTCAAATAATAGCTTATTTTCCATGGAAACATATACTTTACCATCGCGCTGTTCTACAGTCAGGCCATTGCCTTCAAAATTTGTAAGTGCTGCCGAAATAGCATCTTTTAAGGCTTTCATTTTTGCATCTTTTGAAGCAATAATACCTTCCAGTTCTTCTACTCGTTTTGATCGTGCTGCTAAATCCTTTTTTAACTTCTCGAGGCGTTCGCTTTCCAGTGCCAGTGCTTTTTCTTTTGCCTCGAGTTGTGTTAACAGGCTCCGGTTACGTTCTAAATTTTCGGTCAATGCAGAAGAGCTATTCGCTTCTAAAGCATCATAAGAGTCTTTTAATCTTTTGTATTTGTTTTCGGAAGCTGCCAGCTCCATTGCAAGGCGGCTTTTATCTGCTTTTAGCGTTTCAATTTCTTTCTGAAGATTTGCAACTGTATATTTTTCTCCATTTCCTTCGGTATCATCCAGTTGAGACATCAGAGATTCATTTTCGGTCTTCAGCAGGTCGTATTTGCTTTTCAGGTCATCATAAATTTTTGAGGAAACGCAGGAAGTAGCCATTGTTGCAATGACTACTGCAAAGAAAATTTGTTTTATAGTTATGTTCATTTTTATGGGGTTGTGGGGTTGTTTTTTAAATTTTCAGAATAAAAAAATTCCATTGTATAATCAGCATACTCCGGCTGACTTATCCCTTCTGAATAATATATATTCTCCGGTTCGTTATATCTGGTACGATACGCTTCATTTATCAATGAGTGGATCTCTAAATTCTTGTTTAGTTTTTCTCCTTTTACTGAAATTATTTTATCGCCGTATTTTAATTGTCCCATTCCGGTCTCAAGAAAAGCCGTAAACCAACTTCTCTTGCTTTTATTCCAGCTTCTGGCAAAAATTCGTTCATTTACAGTAACCATCCAAATTTCCAGAAAAGTATCTCTTTGTACTCCTCCTTTAATTTCGACATAATTATGTGCCTTCATGTGAGTATAAAGATCTTTTGGAAAACTCATACCTCTAAAATTTCAATTCTACCAGATGTGGGCAATGGTCACTATGATATGCTTCGGGTAATATAACGGCTCGTTTTAAATTTTCTTGCAATGGCTGTGCAACCATATTATAGTCAATACGCCAACCTTTGTTATTTGCGCGAGAATTTGCCCGATAGCTCCACCAGGTGTAGTTGTGAGGTTCTTTATTGAAATAACGGAAAGAATCTATAAATCCACTTCCAATAAAATTACCAATCCACTCGCGCTCTACCGGAAGGAAACCCGAAACATTTTTATTTCGAACCGGGTCATGTATATCTATTGCTTCATGACAAATGTTATAATCCCCACAAATTACCAGGTTGGGAATTTCCTTTTTAAGTTGATCTATGTATTCCTGAAAGTCATCCATATATTTCAACTTATTTGCTATTCGAGCTTCATTGCTCCCACTGGGAAGGTATAAGCTCATTATCGATACATTTTCAAAATCCAGACGAATATTACGGCCTTCAAAATCCATATAATCTATCCCGGTGCCATATTCCACATGTTTAGGAGCTGTTTTTGAAAAAATTGCTACACCACTATACCCCTTCTTTTGCGCACTGTACCAATAATGATGTGGATATCCTGCATTTTCAATTTCGGCAACTTCAACCTGATCAATATTTGCTTTGGTTTCCTGAATACAAATAACATCTGGATTTGCAGTTTGAAGCCATTCAATGAACCCTTTTCTCATTGCTGCCCGAATACCATTTACATTGTATGAAATTATCTTCATATAAGCTGTTTTATATAATTCCCACTAAATTAAATAACATTGTATTTTTACAATGAACATCGCCAAAAAGATTTTAAAAAACAATCAACAAAATAAACAGCGCTGTGTTAAGTTGTATACCTAATGAAGTTATATCTTACTCTTTTATTGTTCTTTGTTGCTAGTTTAGGCTTTGCACAAGATATTTCTTCAAATTATCGCAGCAAAAAAGTAGCCATAAGTGATACAATTGTTGTTGACAGTGTAAGTATTAATCCGACGCGATTTCAAATAATAGGTAACACAGGAGAAATACTGGATTCTTTAGGTTATAAAATTGACTACAAAAAAGCAATCCTTATCCTTTCTCAAGATGTAAAACAATCTCAGGATTCAATTACGGTAAATTATCTCCGTTATCCCAATTTCTTAACCAAGGATTATTATGAATTCGATTCCAAAATTATTGTTGAAAATTCCGGAGCTATCGATAAATTATACTCTTTGGAAGAAAGTACTGCACAAAGAGAATTTACTCCTTTTGAAGGATTAAACACTGTGGGTAGTATCTCCAGAGGAGTTACAATTGGTAACAATCAAAACGCTGTTGTAAATTCTCAACTGGATTTACAGATCACCGGAAGATTAAGTGATAAAGTTTCCATAAGAGCTTCTATACAAGATGCTAATATACCTACTCAGGAAGGAGGTTACTCCCAGAGTCTGGATGAGTTCGACCAAATCTTTATAGAGCTATATGGCAAAAGTTGGAACATACGTGCCGGAGATGTTGACCTTCAAAATCAAGATAGCTATTTTGGAAAATTCAATAAAAAGGTACAGGGTATTTCTTTAGGTGGAACCTTTGCACATAATGATGGTTCTAAAACAAGTGCTTTCGCTTCCGGGGCGTTGGTGCGAGGGGTCTTTGCCGAAAGTAAATTCACCGGTCAGGAAGGTAACCAAGGGCCATATAAATTAGTAGGGCCTAATGGCGAGCTCTTTATTTTAATTGTTTCGGGGAGTGAGCGTGTGTATGTTAATGGTTTGCTTTTAAAACGTGGAGAAAATGAAGATTATGTGATTGATTACAATGCGGGAGAGCTGAAATTTAACCCTACTTACCCTATCAATGCCAATATGAGAATTAGTGTAGAGTATCAATATACAGATAGGAACTATACACGATTCATTGGATATGGAGGAGGAAACTACAGTAATGATAAACTAGATCTGGGTGTTTATCTTTATTCTGAAAGTGATGCTAAAAACCAGCCTTTACAGCAAAACTTATCTGAAGAACAGGTAACGATCTTACAAGCTGCAGGAGACAATATGGAAGCAATGACTGCTCCCTCTGCAGTGCCGGATACATATTCGGAAAATAAAATTCTATATAAGAAAGAAACTGTAAACGGTGTTGAAGTATTTGTTTTTTCCAGCAACCCAAATGATGAATTGTTTAATGTTCGATTTACGCTTGTGGGTGACACTATGGGGAATTATATTGTTAGTGATAATAGTGCCATTAGCCGGATCTTTGAATATATCCCTCCCGTAAACGGAGTGCCACAAGGCAATTACGAACCTATTATTCAATTAACGGCTCCTACCAGATTGCAGATTGGAGGCATTAACGGCAGTTACCATCCTTCTGAAAAGACAAATATTGCTTTTGAGGTAGCGGGAAGTAAAAATGACCTTAATTTATTCTCTGGAATCAATGATGGAAACAATGAAGGATTTGCAGGCAGGATCGCTGCACAGCAAACCCTTATCACGACTACAGATTCATTAAAAATAAACGGCTTTGCGTCAATGGACTATGTGAATAAAGATTTCAGGAATATTGAAAGAGTTTACAACATAGAATTTAATCGTGACTGGAACCTTATAAATCCTTTGGGGAATCAAACATTCTTAATTTCAGGAATAGAGATTTTTCATCCTAAGAACGGGGGTGGGCGGTATGAGTTTCAGAATCTGGAATTTTCAGAAAACTTTAGTGGCTCACGACAAGTAATGACTTCTAATATGCTGTTCGGTAAATTAAAAATTCAAACTCATGGAAGTTATTTAAAAAGTACAGGCGATTCTCTGGATTCAAAATTCTTTAGGTTAAATAATACTACTGTATATGGTCTAAAAAAAGTCTGGATAGGTGGAAAAGTGAGCTTTGAAGACAATCAGATGCGTAATATCCGTAATGACAGTTTAACACTTGCGACCCAAAAATATAATGCATTTGAAATATTTTCGGGTATTGGCGACAGCACTAAGATTTTCGTAGAGGCCGGATACAGATTTCAGGTTAATGACAGTATTCGTAATTCGGTTTTACAAAAAGTAAATACCTCTAACACCTATTTTGTAAAATCACGGCTCATCAATAGTAAAAACTCAAAACTCTCTTTGTTTGCAAACTATCGTGTTTTAAAAGATGAAGATGGGGATGATCCCGATGAGAAATCACTTAATTCACAAATACTATATAATCAAACTCTACTTAATGGAGGCATCAATATTAATACATCCTTAGCTTCAAACAATGGGGTTATTCCCCAACAGGAATTTACCTATGTGAAAGTAGAACCGGGAGAGGGTGTTTTTACATGGATAGATTACAACAATGATGGAATACAGGATCTGGAAGAATTTGAAATAGCTCAGTTTCAGGACGAAGCAGAGTATGTCCGTATTTTGTTGCCTAACCAGATTTTTCTAAAGATCAGGGAAAATAAGTTCAGTCAGATTATTACGCTAAATCCAAGATCTTGGGAAAACAGTAAAGGGTTTAAAAAATTCTTATCGCATTTCTATAACCAAACATCTTATGTGTTAGATAGAAAAGTAGAACGAAAAAGTGACGGCTTAAATATCAACCCTTTTGAAGATGGTGGTGATGAGCAACTAGGCTTGGTTTCAAATTTCAGAAATGCATTATTTTTTAATCGTGGAAAACAAAAATATACCACAAGCTATAGTTATATTACAACATCAAGCAACAATCTACTTTCTTTAGGGTTACAAAAAAACAAACTGGAAAGCCACCAATTAAACTTTAACCACAAATTTTGGGAAAGCTGGCTGGCTAACCTTAAAGGAGCTTTGGGGACGAATAAAAGTATTTCTGAAAATTTTGTTTCGAGGAATTATACTCTGGACACCTATGAAATTGCCCCTAAAATTTCTTATCTATTAAATTCAAAAACCCGTTTTGATGTGTTTTACAGGTTTTTAAATAAAGACAACTCTTTGGGAGAAATGGAGCAATTGGATCAACAAAAAATAGGAGTATCCTTTGCTTATAGTAATGAGCAAAAAATTTCTGTAAACGGAGAGTTTAATTTTATAAGCAATGCTTTTACAGGAAGTGCTTTTTCGCCTGTAGCGTATCAAATGCTGGAGGGACTACAACCTGGCACCAACTTCACCTGGAATTTGCTGCTTCAAAAAAGGATCACCAAATATTTAGATGCCAATCTTTCGTACTTTGGAAGAAAAAGTGAAAACTCTAAAACCATACATACCGGAAGTATTCAGCTTAGAGCATTTTTCTAATAAAAAAAGTCCTCAATTACTTGAGGACTTTTCTTTTTAAATAGAACTTTATTTCAGAAAAGGTTATTTAACAACAATACGTTTTACTTTTCCTCCATTTGCAGTTCCTAGTTTCACTAAGTATACACCACTGGAAGCGTAAGACATATCTAGTTGGTAGTTATAAGAATCATTTTCTTTCTCTACCCTGTAATAAAGTAATCTTTGCCCCAATACATTGTAAACCTGTAGGTCAAGCTTATCATCGTAACTGGTATTACTTAACGTTACATCAAAAATATTCTTTGCTGTTTCAATAACAGTGAAGTCTGCATCGGCCAGTACATTATCATTAACACCTAAAGTACCAATGTTTGCAGAATAGTCTTCGGTCTCACCATACTGAGTTTCTTCACAGGCATCAGCAGGTACCGGAGCATCCCAATTTGTTTTTGCCCTCATAATATGTTGCCCAACAGCAGCTCCTGCAGGAATTACTAAATCCATTGTTTCAGTATAAGTTCCGCCTGCCTGGCCATTGGCAATCTCATAGTTGTCCACAACTACTTCATTAGAAGTAAATACAAAGTCATCATTAAAATCGATCCATACAGTTACAAATTGATCTCCATATCCTGTAGTTACCGTAAGTTCGTAAGTAGTATCTTGTTCCATATTAGCGACAAGGTTGGTAAAATCACCATACCCTTCACAAGCAGATGGGTTATTGATATTGGATACACTAAATAACTGGAATCCATCACCAAGAGAACAATCTGCAGTTGGCTGACAGTTTGAATTAACAACTACTACAGAAGTTTCATCGTTAGCAGTATCACTATCTCCAGCTAAAGAAGTAGTAGCACTTAAATTATAAGATCCAAGAGCAGAGAAATCACCTGTCTGAGTAAATGTATATGACATTGATGTATTCCCGGGAAGTGGTCCAGCAACAACTTCTGTTACATCATTACCATCTAAATTGTATGTTACATCAAAATTAGATTGTGTAGCTCCGCCAAAGTTATTGATCGAAACAGTAATTGGTTCTGCATTAGTCAGACCAACTCCTGAAGTTGGTGAACTAATAGAAACTACCCCCAGATCATTTGGTTGCAAGTGAGTCACATCTACCGTAATTTCATCGTTAGTATTATCCTCATCTGCTCCATATACAGTACCTACAGTAATAGAGTAGGTTTGTCCAACAGTAGATAAATCTGCTGTTGCGGCAAATGTAAACTGTGCAGATGTTGATGTTGGAATAGTCCCTACAAAAGGTTCTGAAACTACAAGGCCTCCATCTATCTGGAAGGTTACATTGAATCCTGAAGCATCAAGTTGACCATAATTAAAGATGGTAACCGTAACTGTTTCAGCATTGGTAAGTGTTCCTGTAACCGGGGTATCCAAATTCACTGCACCAAGGTCATTATTAAAATTAGGTGCAATTTTAAATACTCCAACAACATTAGCTCCGCCATTATTCATATATTCATTGATAAACCAGAATGTTTTATCGTCATTAGGGTCTACGTCTATTTTACTATAATCCCCGTAGCGAAATCCTGGAATATTTTGATTACCGTTTGCAATTAACTCTTCAGCAATAGTCATCGTATTGATAGGATCTGCTGCAAATCTTCCTGTATAGTAAGAACTTACTTGTATTGGATTAGGATCATTAGGGTCTATGGTCATCCCTGAGTATCCCATACCAATATTCCCCTGTACGTCCATCATCATACTTGCGTGCCATGCATGTTTGTCTCCGGGAGCTGTATAGGTACCTTCCTGAAAAATACTCCACGGCTGTCCATCGCCTGCCTGACGTAATTCATACCAGCGAACAGCTGCATGCTCTCCGGTAGTAGCATCTACATCTATCACGAAGTTAAATACCGCTGAATTGTGCCCGGCAAATTTTCTAAACTGAGCCTGATTCATAATGGTAGCCTGTAATGCGTCAATTGGTGTTCCTCCACCAGGTTGAGTTAAGTTAGAAAAACTACCCCCATCAAAAACAGAAATATATGGTGTTGTTACAAGTTCATTAGGTGCAGAAATAGTTGAATTTCCTGGTGTTGCCCAGTCAACATCAATAGTCCATACCTTAATATGATCTGTTGCTACACCGCCCCATGCATCATCTTGTAAATAAATAATAGGTGCACTTCCTGCAGCCGGCATATTTCCATCACTTACGTTAAGTGCTTGCGGGCTGTAAAAACCACTGGTTGCAATTCCGGTTAAGTCAAATCCTTGAATACCTGCTGCTGCGTTTCCGGCTAGCATCTCATCTCTTTCCAATGCCCACACTTTATTGCTAGAGGAAGTATTATCGGTGATATAATATCCGTCACTCCATATTGAAAGCTTCTGGTAATCATTGATCTGAGGAATGCTGTATAAATACCAGCTTGATGTAATTGGGTCAGGTCCGTCGGAAACAGCTATTTCAGCTCCTGCGCCTACAAATAAATAGGTAACTACCCATCTGTCTGCTGCATTGTCATAAGATACGGTAAGGTCACAACAACCTCCGTTAGAAAAAATATTGTTCACGTTAAGAGGTCCTGTTAAATCAACTCCCGCTTTATCGTAAATCATAAAGCCAGTGTTATAAACCATAAAAACATGATTTGGTCCAACGCCTAATGAAGGGTCAGATGGTGGGCCTACAGTATTGTTAAGATCAAACACTAAAGAAGGAGCTTTTCCTTGTAGTTTTTGAGTTAAAGGATCTTGATTTCTAAAAAAGTAATCATCTTCTGTTTGTTTATCTTTCCCAATTATAACTTTATTTCTTGAAGATCTTCCGTCTTTAGGTTCTTCGGTTAAAGGTATTGCAGGATTTAGGGTCGTTTTAGATGCCAAAGGAGGCACTATTCTCATTGAGCCAACTGTTCCAACATATGAGGCGCCGGCTTCTTGATTTTCTTGTGCATTTGCCGTAAAAATAAAAGCAAAAAGCAACAATACTAGAGAAATTTTTGATTTCATAAAATAAGGGTTTATATAAATAAATAATTTAAGGGTTTCTAAAGTACCAACAATTTTTAAATATACAATGGCAATTTTTGATAAATTATTAATCACAACACATTGACTATTAAATAGTTATTAATTTTATTCCCTATTAGGTTAATAGGGACTTCTGGTTAAAAAGGGAAAAGGTTTTTAACTATAGTTATTAAGCGGCACATTATTTGTAATTTAACAACATGTAAAACACTAAAAATTATAATTATGACATTTATTAAAACCTCATTAGCAATTTTGTCTTTAGCGATAATGTCTTGTGGCTCAGCTAACATCGATAAAAATTCTTCTTCTGAAACAGAAACTGCTAAGGAAGCTAAAAAAATGATGGAAGCCGGTTACAAAAAAGCTACCATTATAGCTTCTACGAAAGAAGGTGATTGTCCTTTTACGTTACAAATGGAAGATGATGTGCCATATTTGTTAGATCCTATTAATCTTGATGAAAGCTATAAGAGTAATGGAATGAAGGTTTGGGTTACATATAGTGGACTTCGAATGATGAATCGTTGTGATAATGCTACTCCGGTTAGCATCAAGGATATACAAAAAAGAGCGGAGTAAAACTCCGCTCTAATATTTTATTATAACAATTCTTAAAAAATTACTTAACAATTATTTTTTTCGAATTACCTGCCTTATTGTTTCCTAGTCTAACTATATAAACTCCGGAAGCAGCATAAGACATATCCAGATTATAGAAATACCCTTTTCCATTTTCATTATCAATATTATAGTTTAATAATGTTTGTCCAAGAATATTAGTAACAGTTAAAGTTAGAGGTTCTGTAATTGTAGTTTTTAATGATACATCAAAATGATTATTCCCTTTATCAACAATCATTAGGTCAGAATCCTTAACAACATTGTCTTCAGTACCTAAAGTAGTGTTGGTAATGCTCTTCGTTGTACTATCATTTGAATTTTCCTGGTCACCAGCAAGGTTTGTAGTAACTTCTACAACATATGTCTGACCGGGAGTAGAAAAATCTCCAGTCGCAGTAAATGTATATTGAGCAGATGCAGATGCAGCTAACGGTCCTGCAAACACTTCATCAGCAATACTATTTCCATCAATTGTTAAGTTTACCGGAATATTTGATTGTGGATCAATACCATAGTTAAAAATAGTAACAGTTACTGATTCTGCACTGGTTAATGCACCATCTACAGGTGCGTCTATACTAATAGCACCTACATCATCTGCAAGACTAGGAGCAATTTGGAAAACACCTACGTGATCTCTTCTTCCCGGGTTTGCAATTTCATTGATAAACCAGAATGTTTTATCATCTGCAGGATCAACATCAATTTTTGAATAATCCCCGTATCTGAAATTTGGAATATTATTAGTTCCCGCTTTGATCAAAGTTTCTGCAACAGTCATAGTTCCTGCAGGATCTGCAGCAAATCTTCCCGTATAATAAGAACTCACTCTAAAGTCTGTTGGGTTTGGAGTAGTTGGACCTGCCATACTCGTATATCCCATACCTATATTCCCTTGATCATCCATAGCTAAACTAGCGTGCCATGCATGTCTTCCGTCCGGAGCAGTATAAGTACCTTCCTGGAATAAGGTCCAAGGTTGGTTATCTGCTGTTTGGCGAAACTCCATCCAGCGTACACCCGCAAGTTCAACAGCCGAAGCATCTGTATCTACCACAAAGTTGAATAGTGCGGAATTATATCCCGGGAATTTTTTAAACTGTGCCTGATTCATAATAGTCGCCTGTAAAGCATCTATCGAAGCTCCGCCTCCAGGCTGTGACAAATTAGAGAAGCTTCCTCCGTCAAATACTGAGATATAAGGAGTTAAAGCTATCTCTGTAGCAGCTGAGACTGTCGAATTTCCAGGAGTTGCCCAGTCTACATCTATTGTCCAATATTTTACGTGATCTGTTGCTACTCCACCCCAGGCATCATCCTGTAAGTATACAATAGTTGCACCTCCGGCTGCTGGCATATTATCATCGGTAACGTTAAGCGCTTGTGGACTATAGAAACCACTCGTTGCTATCCCCGGAAGGTTAAACGTCTGAACTCCTGCAGCAGGATTTCCCAAAAGCATTTCGGCTCTCTCTAAAGCCCATACTCTGTTAGATCCTCCTACATTAGCAGTTACATAATATCCATCGCTCCATACTGAAAGTTTATTGTAGTCATTTACATTAGGTATGGTATAAACATACCATCCATCGTTTACAGGATCAGGGCCATCAGATACAGCAACTTGAATTTGTCCGTTGCTGGACCACAAATAACTTAACACCCATCTATCTGCAGCTGCGTCATAAGACACGGTAAGGTCACAACAACCTCCACCAGAAAATATATTAGTTACTCCTAACTGACCAGTTAATGGGGTTCCTGTCTTATCAAAAATTCTAAATCCTGTGTTAAATACAGATACCACATGATTAGGGCCTACACCTAACGAAGGATCTGTAGGAGAAGAACCCGAAGCAGAAGCTTCAAATTCAAAAAGTAAAGCTCTGCTTTGTATTTTTCCTGTTAAAGGATGAGGATTACTAGCCAAATAATCGTTTTCAGTTTGAGGGTCTTTACCAATTATAACCGGGTTTTGACCAGATCTTTTGTCTTTTGCCTCTTTTAAAGAAGTATCCGCAGGTTCTAGATACTCTTTTGAGGCCAATGATGGAACATACATCATAGATTCCACTGTTCCGGAATAAATTGCCTTTTGCTCCTTGTTTTCTTGTGCCTTTGCTGTGAAAACAACAGCAAAAAATAGCACTAGTAGAGAAATTTTAGATTTCATAAATAAGTTTTTTAGTAAATAATTTAGTTTTAAGATTTTTTAAAAGGGTTCCTAAATTACCAACTATTTTTTAATATACAAGAGAAATTTTTGAGAAATTGTTTTTTATCCATTGATTATTAAATTATTACACCTATACTTAATTACTGGGTTTATAAGGATTCTTGCTTAAACAAGTAAAAAAATGATGAAAAGTTTTTACAAAAAAAGCGGAGTTTCCTCCGCTTTTTAAATTTCTAAATGAATTCTGAAAAGATTTATTTTACAATAATCTTTGCAGTTTTCTCAATGGATGTATCTCCTATTTTTATTAAATAAACTCCACTGGCAACATAAGACATATCCAATGAATATGTAAACTTATTGCCTTCATTAACAAGATTATTAAATACAAGTATTTTACCGGTAACGTCATATACGCTAAGAGGTAATACTTCATTGTAATTAGTATTCAAGACAATATCAAATTTCTTATTGTCTGTAGAAGACACAATCAATTCGGCATTGGCAATTTCAAGATCTCCAACAGATAGTACGCCGTCATTTTTAGGATTTTCAGCATAAAAATCATTATCGGTGAAATTATCTCCTACTAAGTTTGTTTCAGTTTCAATTCTATATAATTGCCCGGGAGTAGATAAATCTGCCTGAACCGTAAAAGTATATGTGTCTGTTGCTCCAGGAGCAATAGATCCCGTATATACCTCACTAACAGGGGTCCCACCATCAATGCTATACGTTACCGGAATATTGGTTTGTGTTGATGTACCATAGTTTTCGATTGTAATGGTAATATCTTCCGTAGCAGTTAAAGCTCCACTATTAGGTAAAATATCTACTATGGCTACATCATCTGCCGGTAATGTGTTTTCCAGATTAAATGCCCCAACAACATCTCTTCTACTAGGGTTGAAATATTCAGCAATATGCCAAAAATCTCTATCATTCTCTGGATCTACTGTTAAATGTACATAGTCTGCGAATCTAAGATTAGGGCTATTTGCAGTACTTTGGCCAATCAAACCTTCAGCAACGGACATTGTTCCCGGAGCATCTCCTTGTAATCTCCCTGTATATCTAATGGAGATCATATCGGTTGTACTTACAGAACTATATCCCATTCCAATATTACCATAAATATCCATTGCCATACTTCCTGAAAATGCATGCCTTCCTGAAGGAGCAGTATATGTTCCTTCCTGATGGATCGTCCATGGCATTCCGGATTCTGTTTGGCGTAATTCATACCAGCGAATACCAGCCAGCTCACCGGCAGTTGGGTCTGTATCTACTACAAAATTGAATACGGCAGAGTTATATCCGTCAAATTGTCTAAATTGTGCCTGGTTCATAATAGTAGCTTGTAAAGCATCAATATCCGGGCCTCCCGGCTGACTTAAATTTGAAAAGCTACCTCCGTCAAAAACACTAATAAAATCTGTAGTTGCAAGTTCCTGCGCTGTGGAAATTGTAGAATTTCCCGGTGTTTCCCAATCTACATTAATAGTCCATATTTTTAGATGATCTGTTGCAACACCTGCCCATGCATCGTCTTGCAAGTATACCACATTAAAGTTTCCGGGTTTTGGATGAGACCCTGCAGTATGGTGAAATCCTTGTGGGCTAAAAAATCCGCTGGTTTGAATCCCAGTTAGGTTAAAAAATTGAAACTGGGCTGTATCGCCTGTCAACATTTTCTCACGCTCTACTGCAAAAACTCTTCTGTTACCAATATTAGCTGTAACATAATATCCATCAGGCCAAACAGAGAATTTTGTATAATCAGGAAAGCTTCCTGTTCCAAAACCGGTCGTATAAATATACCAATCGTCGTTTACTGGGTCTGGACCTTGACAAACAGCAACATTAAATCCGTTTGGTGAAGAATCAAATTCAGTGATAAGGAATCGATCTGCCATTTGGTCATAGATAACAATAGGATCTCCAATGTTATTCCCCGGGAATAATGTAGATAGAGAAGCTTCCGGAGTTAATGGGTTTCCAGATTTATCAAATATTCTGAAAGCCGAATTCCACGCACCTATATAATGGTTAGGTCCAATTGCACCGGTAGGGTCTGAAGGTGTTGCCTGTGAAATATCTGCCTCAAAAGTAAGGAATGGAGGGTTTGCCATTCTTGTAGGAGGTGTTGTTTGTAATGCCAGATCCGGCCCCATAGAACCTTTTCCAGGAATTACTCTATTTCCATATTGCCTTTTAGGTCTTCCTTCTGTAGGTGTATTGTCTGCGAGTACTAATGTCCCGTTTTGGATTTGTTTGGCAATACTGGGAACATAAATGGGATCCGCCAATATTCCTGTTTCATCAGCTCCTGTATTTACAGTTTGCTGTGCATACACAGAACCTGTAAAAGCTACCAAGAGCAGTACAAAAAAATAATTTCTTAATTTCATAGAGTTGTTTTTTTAAATTATAAATGTATTAAGTTTATAAAAATAACAATTCCAACTCTTTTAAAAAAAGAAAACGCCCTAATTTATTGCAGCCAGGTCTTGTATGAAACGCTTTCGCTTATTTTTTTTGAGATTTCCTGAATAGAAATCCGTTCTTGTTTCATAGTATCTCTATAACGTATGGTAACTGTTTGGTCCTCTTTTGTTTGATGATCTACAGTAATACAAAAAGGCGTCCCTGCCGCATCTTGGCGACGATAGCGCCTTCCTACTGCGTCTTTTTCATCATAAATCACATTGTAGTCCCATTTTAAAGTATCAATAATTGATTGAGCTATTTCCGGTAAACCGTCTCTTTTAATCAAAGGCAATACAGCTGCTTTTACAGGTGCTAAAATTGAGGGTAATTTAAGTACGGTTCGGGTACTACCATCTTCTAAGTTTTCTTCCTGAAGTGAATTACTTAGAACCGCAAGGAACATTCTATCCAGACCAATAGATGTTTCCACTACATAAGGAGTGTAGTTTTTATTTAATTCAGGATCAAAAAACTGTAATTTTTTACCACTGTATTCTTCGTGTGCTTTAAGGTCGAAATCTGTACGGGAATGTATTCCTTCTAATTCTTTAAACCCAAAAGGGAATTTAAATTCTATATCTGCTGCTGCATTTGCATAATGGGCTAATTTCTCATGGTCATGAAAGCGATAGTTTTCTTTCCCTAATCCTAAAGAATGATGCCAGTTTAAACGTGTTTCTTTCCAGTATTCATACCACTTCATTTCTTCACCTGGACGTACAAAAAACTGCATTTCCATTTGCTCAAACTCACGCATTCTAAAGATAAATTGTCTTGCTACAATTTCATTACGGAAAGCTTTCCCGGTTTGTGCAATTCCAAATGGAATTTTCATTCTACCTGTTTTTTGCACATTTAAGAAATTCACAAAAATTCCCTGAGCAGTTTCAGGGCGAAGGTATAAATTGGTAGCACTTTCGGCCGAAGCTCCTAACTTAGTTCCAAACATCAAATTAAACTGCCGTACTTCAGTCCAGTTCTTACTACCTGTTTCGGGGTCAGCAATTCCCAGTTCTTCGATGAGTGCCTTAACATCTGCCAGATCTTCAGCATCTAAAGCTCGAGCCATCCGCTCTAAGACTTCTCTTTGTTTTGCTTTATATCCAATTACACGTTCGTTAGTGGTCACATATTGTTCTTCATCAAAGCTTTCTCCAAAGCGTTTGCGGGCTTTTTCTATTTCCTTTTGTGCTTTTTGATTCAGTTTTTCTGCATAATCCTCGATTAACACATCTGCACGATAGCGTTTCTTTGAGTCTTTATTATCGATCAATGGATCATTAAAAGCATCTACGTGACCTGAAGCTTTCCATGTCGTAGGGTGCATTAAAATAGCAGCGTCTATCCCCACAATGTTTTGGTGCATATATACCATACTTCGCCACCAATACTCACGTATGTTCTTTTTAAGTTCTACACCGTTTTGTGCATAGTCATACACAGCGCTAAGGCCATCGTAAATTTCACTCGATGCAAAAATGTAACCATACTCTTTTGCGTGCGATACTACTTTTTTAAATTGATCTTCATTGTTTGCCATAGCGCAAAAATAAAAAAACCGCTACGATAACATCGCAGCGGTTTCAATTTTTTATTTCATTTTTTATTTGAGCTCCATGGTAGTTGATGCAACTTGTTTAGAACCATCAAAAACATTGATGATGTACCTTCCTTCAATAAGGTCTTCCTCCTTGGCATTTACAAGTACACAAACATCTAATTCTTCATTTTCATAAAAGACATTTGTAGCTGCACTATAATTAAGTACTTCTCCATCAAACTGTAAGTTTTCTTTATCTCCCAGTAAATTATTCTTAGGGTTGATGACCTGAACAAATAATGTTCTGTCTCCTTTTTCAGCAATAGGATTAGGAGTTAGTGTAAAACATGCTCTAACTTTATCGGCACGACTGGAACGTCTGGTATCTACAATTTTTCCGCTGCTTCTAATAATAACAGCTTCTCCACGAAGATCAACAGCATTTACAATGGATCCTTTTTTAATGGTTTCGGCCATTGCCACATTTTTTTCATTTACAGAGTCTACAACCTTTATGGTATTGCTCAACACCATATTTGTACTATCTCGCTCCATAGCAAGGAGTTGATTTGCAGCAATTAAACTGTCAGCTCTTTTAAATAACAACTTACGCTCCTGCTTTAGTCTCCCAATTTCAGCTTTGTAACGCCCAATTAAAGCTACATTTGCTTCTGATGTTTTAACAGAATCAAGCAGAATCTCAATTCGCTGACGGGCATCCAAAAGGTCTTTATCCTTTAGTTCATTATCCTGTATAATCTCGTCGTAATTTGCTATGAGTTCTTCTAACTCACCTTCGATTTCCACTTTTTGCTTCTCAAGCCCGGTTACCGTATTTTTACTATCATTGTATAGAGTTACGGTGTAAACAGCCAAAGCTATCAACAATGCAGAAAGCACTCCAATTAATACTTTAAATTTAGTGCTGTTGTTTTCTGTGCTCATAATTATAGGTTTAGAATAGATTTAGGGGTCAAAAGTACTAAGGGGATTAAGATATAAACGTTTAAAAAATGGTAAAAAAAATTAAAATATGTTAAATATCTTATTTCCAAAAGTTTGTAATGGCTGTAAAAAGATTTTATTAAAAGCTGAAAACACACTCTGTACTCAATGTTTACACAGACTTCCTCTTGTTTGTCATCATAAAACAGCAAACCAATCTATGAAAAATATTTTTTATGGGAGGTTTGTAGTGGAAAATGCTACTGCATTATTACAATTTCAAAAAAAGGGAATTACGCAAGAGATCTTACACAATCTTAAATATAAGGGGCAAAAAGAGATCAGCTTCTTTTTTGGCAGATGGCTGGGGTCCGAATTATCTTCAATAAAAGAATACCAAAGTTTAGATCTGGTGATCCCTGTACCATTACACAAACAAAAGCTTAAAAAAAGAGGTTACAATCAGGTAGAAGGTTTTGGAAAAGAAATCGCAGCTGCTTTAGATATTCCTTATCAGGACGATATTTTGCTAAAAATCTCCAAAACAAATTCGCAGGTCTTTAAAAAGCGTTTTACCCGCTTTGAAACAGAAGAAATTTTTACCGTACAAAGACCCGAACGTATCGAGAATAAGCATATTTTGTTGGTCGACGATATTATAACTACCGGTGCTACAATAGAAAACTGTGCTTTACAATTACTTAAAAGTACAAACATTAAACTTAGCCTGGCGACCATTGCTATCGCATAAAAATACCTATTTTTGCTATCTCATAACTCTAAATGTGTGAAACACCGTCTGCTCTATATTCCAATTGTCTTTTTGTTTTTGCTTTCCTTTGCTGATTGTGCTAAAAAGGGAACTCCTTCAGGCGGAAAAAAAGATTCGATCCCTCCGGTACTGGTAAAAAGCATTCCGGAAAATTTCAGTACTAATTTTTCTGAAAATGAAATAAGGATTTATTTTGATGAATATGTGAAACTAAAAGATCTTCAAAAAAACCTTATAATTTCTCCTCCTTTAAAATATGCTCCGGAAATTACTCCTTTGAGTACAGCCAAATTTGTGAAAATAAAGATCTTAGACACTTTAATTGCCAATACCACCTATTCTATCAATTTCGGACAAAGCATTGTTGATAATAATGAAGAGAATCCTTTTGAATACTTTAAATATGTTTTTTCAACCGGAAGCTATATAGATAGTTTAAAACTTTCCGGTGTTGTAAAAGACGTATTATTATTAAAACCTGAAATCCCTACTGCCGTGATGTTGTATGAGGTGGATGAAACATTCAAAGATTCGGTTATTTTTTCAGAAAAACCCATGTATATCACTACTACAAAAGATAGTACCAGCACTTTTGAACTTACCAATTTAAAGGAAGGGAATTACTTGCTGGTGGCTCTTAAAGAAAAAAATAACGATTATACATTTCAGTCAATACATGATAAAATTGCCTTTGCAAATGAGGTTATTTCACTTCCAACGGATAGTACATTTCAACTTAATCTATTTAAAGAAATACCAAATTATAAAATAGCACGCCCTAAACACGAATCCAAAAACCATATTCTTTTTGGTTTTGAAGGAGATGCAAAAGAGCTATCCGTCGAATTGCTCTCAACAGTGCCTGAAGGATTCACTTCTAAAACATATCAGGATAGCAAAACGGATACCTTACACTATTGGCTTAAACCTCAAATAGAAAGTGACTCTCTGGTATTCATTGCTAAAAATTACGGTACTATTGATACTCTTAACGTTCGAATGCGAAACCTGTTTAAAGATACGTTAACGGTTTCGCCAATTAACAGTAGAATTCTGCTCCCTAAGGATACCTTAAAATTAAAGGCAAACACTCCCCTAAGTACTATAAATACTGAAAAAATTGAAATCATAGATAAAGATTCCACTGTAATTACTGCAACAGCACAAATCAATAAACGCTTTAATACTGCCGAAATTATTTTCCCAAAAACCGAAGAACAAACCTATAACATAAAACTGTTTCCCGGAGCAATAACCGATTTCTTTGAAACTGTAAATGATACGTTAAACTATGGCGTTAGGACCAAAGCATTTTCAGATTATGGTACATTGACGTTCACATTAAATAATGTAAAAGAAACAGCTTTGATAGTACAATTGGTTGATAGTAAGTTTGAATTAATTACCGAAAAACCTCTTCCTGAAAACAATACTGTATATTTTGACTATATAGATCCCGGAATTTATTATCTGCGTGTCGTGTTTGACGAAAACGAAAATGGAATTTGGGATACCGGTAATTTTTTAGAACGTATACAACCCGAAAGAATAGTGTATTATCCTTCTCAACTGGAAATTTTGGCAAATTGGAGCCTCAACGAAATATTTACACTAGATTAAAATTATCCCGGTCATTTAAAAACTGCAGGTGCTTTCTGTGTTTTGTAATATGTTCCTTTTCTAAAACAACAGTTTCTGTAAATTCTTTTTCAGAAACACAGGTAGAAATTTGCTTACCTAATACATTATAAACCACAGAATGTCCCACATATTCATAACCATTACCATCCAATCCAACCCGATTTACCCCTATACAATAACTCATGTTTTCTATAGCACGTGCTTTTAATAATACATCCCATGCTGTAATTCGCTTTTCAGGCCAATTGGCAACATATAACAATACATCGTAACCAATCGTATTTCGGGCCCAAACCGGAAAACGAAGATCATAACAGATCAAAGGGCATATTTTAAAGCCTTTGTAATCAAGAATTAGCCTTTTAGTCCCCGCAGAATAGGTTTTATCCTCTCCTGCTAATGTAAAGGTGTGACGCTTATCGTATGTTTTATAATCTCCATTTGGAAAGACAAAAAACAACCGGTTATAAAAAGTATTGTCTTCTGAAATAATTACGCTTCCTGTAATGGCAGTAGTATGTTTTTTTGCCTCCAGGATCATCCATTGTAGTGTTTCGCCATTGGATTTCTCTGCCAGATTTTTAGCATTCATAGAGAATCCTGTTGTAAACATTTCCGGGAGCACTATCAAATCTGTTTTTCCAGAAATATCATTAATCTTATCTGAAAACTGCTTCCTGTTAGCAATTGGATTTTCCCAATGCAAATGTGATTGAATTATTGTTACGGAAAGCGTTCTTTGCATATTATATTGCTTCTAATATTTGAACAACATCCTTAATATCTTGCATCTTGGCGTGTGCTAAGGCAGTATTACCTCTATCATCTAAGATCTCTGAGTCAGCTCCACTATTCAATAATAATTTTACAATTGCAACCTTACCAAAAGTAGCCGCAAAAATTAGCGCAGTAGCTCCATTATAATTTCTAATATTGACATTGGCTCCTTTTTCAATTAACAATTCTGCCAATGGCAGGAATCCTTTAAAACTCACTCCCATCAGGGCTGTATTTCCCGAAGCGTCCCGGGCATCAATATCCTGAGGATGTTGCAGAATTTCTTCAGCAATTGCATTATGACCGTAGTAAGTTGCCAGCAATAACGGAGTGGAACCTCGCTGATCTTTAGTGTTCACCAAATCCGGTTTCCCGGCCAGAAGATGCTTCACTTGCACCTGATCTCCTTCTCTAATGGCATTAAAAAATACTTCATCCATAGTCTTTCACAAGTTAAAAAAATGAAGCAACATAGATACTATGCTGCTTCAAAAAAGTAAGTCATTCATTATAACTCCCGTTCGGCAGGAAGCATATTAGAGCTAAGTCAAATCAAAACGGTCTAGGTTCATCACCTTAGTCCAGGCAGAAACAAAGTCTCTCACAAAGCGTTCTTGAGAATCATTGCATGCGTAAACCTCAGCAATAGCACGAAGCTCAGAGTTTGATCCAAAAATAAGATCAGCTCGTGTTCCAGTCCATTTGAGTTCACCAGTAGTACGATCACGTCCCTCAAATACATTTTGATCATCTGAAATTGCCTTCCAAGTCGTTCCCAAATCAAGGAGGTTAACAAAGAAATTATTGTTTAGTTTCTCCGAATCATTTGTGAAGACACCATAATTAGACTGATCGAAGTTTGTATTAAGAACACGCATACCACCAACTAATACAGTCATTTCCGGCACCGAAAGTGTCATTAATTGTGCTTTGTCAACCAACAATTCCTCCGCCGGTACTTTTTGACCTTTTTTAATGTAATTTCTAAAACCATCTGCAACGGGTTCAAGATAAGCAAATGATTCTACATCTGTTTGTTTTAGTGATGCATCTGCCCGACCAGAAACAAAAGGCACCGTCAAATTATATCCTGCATTTTTAGCTGCCTGCTCTATAGCTGCACATCCACCTAGAACAATTATATCTGCTAAAGAAACCAGCTTATCACCATTTTGAGCATTATTAAATTCCTGTTGAATACGTTCTAGCGATTCTAAAATTTTCGATAGTTCTGCCGGGTTGTTTACTTCCCAGTTTTTCTGTGGAGCAAGACGAATACGAGCACCATTAGCTCCACCGCGCTTATCTGAATCACGGTAAGTAGAAGCTGATGCCCAGGCAGTAGATACCAATTGAGATATAGAAAGTCCCGAGTTAAGAATTGTATTTTTTAACGAAGCAATATCCTGATCGTCTATCAATTCGTGTGTAACACTAGGAATTGGGTCTTGCCAAATAAGTTCTTCCTTAGGAACTTCCGGCCCTAAATAACGACTAATGGGCCCCATATCGCGATGTGTTAACTTATACCAGGCACGAGCAAAAGCATCTGCAAACTCCTTAGGGTTTTCATAAAAACGTTTTGAAATTTTTGCATATTCCGGATCTTCTATTAAGGAGAGATCAGTCGTTAACATAAAAGGTGTTTGACTTTTAGATGGGTCATGAGCATCCGGTACTGCTCCTTCGCCTGCACCTCCTTTTGGCTTCCACTGGTATGCCCCCGCCGGACTCTTGGTTAGTTCCCATTCATAACCGAATAGGTTCTCAAAGAAATTATTACTCCATTTGGTTGGGGTAGTAGTCCAGGTACCTTCAAGCCCACTGGTAATTGTATCTCCTGCATTTCCAGAACCAAATGTATTTTTCCAACCCATACTTTGTTCCTCTATACTTGCTGCAGCAGGTTCTCTACCTACATATTTATCTGCATCGGCAGCACCATGTGCTTTACCAAATGTATGCCCCCCCGCTATAAGCGCAACCGTTTCCTCATCGTTCATAGCCATACGCCCAAAAGTTTCTCTTATATCATGCGCGGCCAAGATTGGGTCAGGGTTTCCATTGGGTCCTTCAGGGTTTACATAAATAAGTCCCATCTGAACTGCACCTAGAGGATTCTCGAGATCACGATCTCCTTCGTAACGCTTATCTCCAAGCCATTCAGCTTCAGAACCCCAATAAATGTCTTGTTCAGGTTCCCAAACATCCTCTCGCCCACCTGCAAAACCGAAAGTCTCAAAGTCCATTGACTCTAAAGCACAATTACCGGCAAGTATCATTAAATCCGCCCAGGAGATTTTTCTTCCGTATTTCTTTTTAATGGGCCACAATAATAACCGTGCCTTGTCTAGATTTCCATTATCCGGCCAACTATTAAGTGGGGCAAAACGCTGAGTTCCTGAACCTGCTCCACCCCGGCCATCACCAATACGATACGTACCGGCACTATGCCAGGCCATACGAATAAAAAGAGGTCCATAATGACCAAAGTCTGCAGGCCACCAGTCTTGAGATTTTGTCATCAAATCATAGAGATCCTTTTTTACGGCATTAAGGTCAAGGCTCTTGAACTCCTCTGCATAGTTGAATCTATTATCCATAGGGTCTGACTTAACTGCGTTTTGCCGTAAGATATTTAACTTCAACTGATTTGGCCACCAATCCCTATTCGAGGTACCGCCACCGGCCACATGATTTTGAGTACCCCCCATAAATGGGCATTTATTTATATCACCACCTTCATGCATATTGTAACTTTTTGTATCGTCCATAATTTTTTTGTTTTAAATCAGAATAAGTCTAAAATTAAAAAATAAAACTGGCGGATACTTACCTAATCAATTGTATGTAATAATTTATCTATTGATAAAATTTATACTTAGAGCTAAAAACAATTGAATTTTAATATTGTATTCCTTTCAAGATAGCCGCAGCTGTCTCGAGTGTATCTTGGGTTTTCGCAAAGCAAACCCGGATTTGTTTGAAGTCTTCTTTGTGGGTATTAAATACTGATGTGGGAATTGTTGCAATTTTATAATCTTTGGTCAATCGTTCGGCAAAAGCAATATCATTTTCTGAAGAAATTTCAGAAAAATCCAATAATTGGAAATAAGTTCCCTTTGAAGGGAGAACTTTAAACCGGGAATCTTTGATTAAATTTAGGAAAAAGTTCCTTTTTTGTTCATAAAATATTGAAAGTTGAAGGTAATGCTGAGGTTCTTCAAGATAAGTGGCTAATGCTTTTTGAACCGGATGATTTACACAAAATACATTGTATTGATGTACTTTTTGAAACTCTTTCATCAAACTTTTGGGCGCTACACAATATCCTACTTTCCAGCCGGTATTGTGAAAGGTCTTCCCAAATGATGCTGCAATAAATGTTCTATTTGATAATGCTTCAAATCTTGCAGCACTTTGATGTATTTCTTCATCAAAAATGATATGTTCATATACTTCATCACTAATAACCAAAAGGTCATATTTCTCAGAGATTTGCTGGAGCTGAAGCATATCACTTTCAGAAAACAGCATCCCGCTTGGATTGTGGGGGGTATTAATAATGATAAGTTTTGTTTTGGAGCTTATTTTTTCTGAAACTTCATTCCAATCCGGCTCATAATTTGGAGCTTTTAACTGAATTGGGACCGAAATACCCCCAAATAAATGAATCGTCGGTTCGTAACAATCATATGCCGGTGTGAAAATTATAACCTCATCACCTCTGCCTATTGTTGTTGCAATTGCAGTAAAAATTGCCTGTGAAGCCCCAACGGTTATAGTAATTTCATTATTTGGGTTGTATTTTTTACCATAAAGCATTTCTACCTTTTTAGAAATTTCTTCCCGTAACTTCATATCTCCTGCCATTGGAGCATATTGATTATATCCATCTTTCATTGCTTTTGTAACAAGTTCTACAAGCATTGAATCACTTCTAAAATTTGGAAACCCCTGTGACAAGTTAATGGCATCATGTTTTTTTGCCATAGCACTCATAACCGAGAAAATAGAGGATGAAACTGAAGGAAGTTTAGATATTATCATATACTTAAAATAGTTAAATGGTTTATTTTCAAAAGTCAAAATTTATATTTTCCTCTTTTTTGTAAGAAAAATCGTATATTCGTCATCCCAAATCTATTAAATCAATGAAGAAATACCTACATTTCTTGTTGTTTTACTTATGTATTTTCCCCGCTTGTGGACAAAGTCTTTTGTCTACACAAGATTCGTATGACCAGGATTTATCTGCAAAGAAAATACAATTTCAAAAGCTACTTGACTCTTCAAATGCACATTATAACAATGGGGATTATAGAAAAGATCTGGCGTTAAACTTTGGCCTTTTAAGTTTAGCTTTTGAGATTGACGACCCTTACTACATTCATAAAGGTTATAGAAATCTGGCTTATGATTACCTTGTTTTAGGTGATACATTGATGGCAAAAGAAAGCTTCGAAAAATCTGAAAAACAAGCACAACTTACAAAAAACGACACCGTAAGAGCCCATACTTTTATGGACTTGGCTAATATATATTCTATTTCGGGAGATCGTATAGAAGAAGCTTTTGACTATCACAATAAATCCATTGAGCTTTTTGAGAAATTGAATGACTCTACAGGTTTGGCAAAAGCTCATTACAATACAGTCCTCACTGCAATAGAAGGTGAAAATTTTAATAAAGCCTATGTGCATATTATTAAGGCAAAAAAGTTTATTAAATATGGTGATCCCAATTATGCAATTAGTTTAGAAAACCTTCTTGGTCAATATTACTATTTAAAAGGGAATTACGAGATGGCCGGACTTTATTTCACAAAAGTTATTAAAACTGCTGAAAAAGAAGAAAAGACAATTGTCCTCGAAGATGCTTATTATTATTATAGTGAAAATTTGTTCAAACAAAAAAATTATAAAGATGCTTATGAAGCACGAATGGAGTATGAAAAATATTTTGAGATCAATCAACAAAAAAACATATCTGCTGAAATTGAAATTGCCTCTGCAAATCACCAGGTAGCAGAATATAAAAAGGATGTTCAAAAAGCAGAATTACAATACCAACTTCAAGCACAGATAGTACAGAATAAAAGTAGGCTTAATAATATTTTAATTTTCGGATTTGCATGCTTTCTTATCCTATTTATTGCTCTGTATTTTGCTTATAGAAAAAGGAAAGAACTTGTACGAGAATTGAAAGTGAAAAACAAAGAATATTTAATAGCTAAGGAAGAGACCGAAAAACTATCCAAAGCGAAAAGTAAATTCTTTTCAACTATAAGTCATGAGCTTCGAACCCCACTATATGGTGTTATTGGTTTAACAACAATTCTGCTTGAAGACAAATCACTTAAGAGCCATTTAAAGGACCTGAAATCTTTAAAGTTTTCTGCAGATTACCTTTTGGCATTGATCAATGATGTATTACAAATTAATAAAATAGACTCAAATAGCATTGATAATGAACAAACATCTTTTGATATTCGGGAACTAATCAAAAAGATCGCATCTTCTTTTGAATATATGCGTATTCAAAACAATAATGAGATGCATATTCATATTTCAGACTCTGTTCCGGAATTTGTTTTTGGAAATTCGGTTCGTTTATCCCAGGTATTGATGAATCTTATTGGTAATGCGTGTAAGTTCACTGAAGACGGAAACATTTATATAATTGCCGAGACTACCAAGAACACTCTTGACAAGACCGCTATTAAATTTTACATTAGAGATACCGGGATGGGAATTCCTATCGAAAAGCAGGGAAATATTTTTGAAGAATTTTCACAGTTAGGTGCCAATGACTATAAATACCACGGTACCGGATTGGGGCTTCCTATTGTAAAAAAACTATTGAAACTTGACAATGCCGATATCACACTCAAAAGCAATCCCGGCAAAGGATCATTATTTTCATTTACTATTGAATATGATATCGTTAATGAAACAAAAGAGGAAAAAATATCGACTTTCTTAGATTGCAGTTTGTTGAAAGATAAAAAGATTCTAGTAGCAGAAGATAATAGAATTAATCAAACAGTAACCAAAAAGATTCTGGAAAAAAACGGCATGCATTGTACAATTGCAGAGAATGGTCAAATCGCGATTGAAAAAGCAGCTTCAGAAAAATTCGATCTGATTTTAATGGACATTAATATGCCTGTTAAAAACGGAATAAGCGCAACAAAAGAAATTAGAAAATTCAATAAAAGTATTCCTATTCTCGCATTGACCGCAGTAGAAGTAGAAGAAATGCGTTATAGTATTTTTGAATCCGGAATGAACGATATCATTGTAAAACCTTACGATGTAACAAAATTTATACAAACAATTTTGAAGAATATTACAGAAGTTTCAGATCCCTCAAAGAAGCTTTCACAGCTAAAAGCTATGTAATTGATTATCCTTTTAGGGTAGCGCTCAAATATTCGCGATTCATTCGTGCGATATTCTCCAAAGAGATTCCTTTAGGGCATTCGATCTCACAAGCACCGGTATTAGTACAATTCCCAAATCCTTCTTTGTCCATTTGTTCTACCATGCTTAAAACTCGTTCTGTTGCTTCTACACGCCCTTGTGGCAGTAATGCATATTGAGAAATTTTTGCTCCTACAAATAACATAGCAGAAGAATTTTTGCAAGTAGCAACACAGGCTCCACATCCAATACATGTTGCGGCATCCATAGCTTTGTCTGCAGCTTCTTTGGCTATTGGAATAGCATTAGCGTCTTGTGTATTTCCTGAAGTGTTTACTGAAATGTATCCTCCGGCTTGCTGAATGCGTTCAAAAGAGGACCTGTCGACAACCAAATCCTTAATAACAGGGAAGGCTTTTGCTCTAAAAGGCTCAATCGTAATTGTATCGCCATCCTTAAACATTCTCATATGAAGTTGGCAGGTTGTTATTCCTCTGTCGGGTCCATGTGCTTCTCCATTGATAAACATCGAGCACATTCCACAAATTCCTTCACGGCAATCATGGTCAAAAGCCACAGGTTCATCGCCGGAATTTATAAGTTGTTCGTTCAAAACATCCATCATTTCTAAAAAAGACATATGTTCTGAAATATCAGATACTTTATATTCGACCATTTGACCCTTAGTTTTCGAGTCTTTTTGTCTCCATATTTTTAATGTAAGATTCATATCGCCTTTCTATTTATAAGATCGTTGTTTTAACTCAATATCATTAAACTCTAGTTCTTCTTTATGCAATACAGCATCACTAGGTTCTCCTTTATATTCCCAGGCAGCAACAAAAGCATATTCATCATCCTTTCGCTTAGCCTCTCCTTTTTGTTCTCCATCCAACTCTACAGATTCTTCTCTAAAATGACCTCCACAGGATTCCTCCCGCATTAAAGCATCTTTTGCAAACAATTCTCCCAACTCCAGGAAATCTGCCACTCTACCGGCTTTTTCTAGCTCGGGGTTCATTTCATCTGCAATTCCGGGAACTTTTATATTTTTCCAAAAATCCTCCCGAAGTTCTTTTATTTCTGAAATTGCTTCAGTCAATCCTTTAGCATTTCTTGCCATACCTACTTTATCCCACATGATCTTACCTAACTTTTTGTGATAATAATCTACAGAGTACTTTCCGTTATTATTTATAAAGAAATCGATCTTGCTTTTTACTTCTTTTTCAGCAGCAGCAAATTCAGGGGTATCAGTCGATATTTCTCCTGTCCGAATATCATCAGACAAATAATCTCCGATAGTATATGGAAGTACAAAATATCCATCTGCCAGCCCTTGCATTAAGGCCGAAGCACCTAAGCGATTTGCCCCGTGATCAGAAAAATTAGCTTCTCCAATACAATATAGCCCGGGAACAGTGGTCATCAAATTATAGTCCACCCAAACACCTCCCATAGTATAGTGGGTAGCAGGGTAGATCATCATAGGTGTTTTATATGGGTTCTCATCAACGATTTTCTCATACATTTGAAAAAGATTTCCATATTTGGCTTCTACAACAGCTTCTCCTAATTCTTTTATTTTTTCTTCGGAAGGATTTTCAATATGGTGTAATTTTGCTTGTTCCTTACCATATCTTTCAATAGCCGATTTAAAATCCAAATACACGGCTTCACTGGTCGCATTAACACCATACCCCTCATCACACCTTTCTTTTGCTGCTCTGGAAGCTACATCACGAGGCACCAGGTTCCCAAAGGCAGGATACCGTCTCTCCAAATAGTAGTCTCTATCTTCTTCAGCAATTTGAGTTGGTTTTAGTTTTCCTTCTCTAATAGCCAGCACATCTTTCATATTCTTTGGCACCCAAATACGTCCATCGTTTCGAAGGGATTCGGACATCAATGTTAATTTAGATTGATAATCCCCTGAACGTGGAATACAGGTTGGATGAATTTGTGTATAACACGGGTTTGCAAAAAACGCTCCTTTCTTATGAATTTTCCAAGCAGCAGTGGCATTAGACCCCATTGCGTTGGTCGATAAGAAATAAACGTTTCCGTATCCTCCGGAAGCAATTACAACTGCATGTGCAGAATGGCGTTCAATTTCTCCGGTCACTAAATTTCGGGTTATAATCCCTCTTGCCTTACCGTCTATTTTTACGACATCCAACATTTCATGTCGGTTAAACATTTCTATTTTACCACGTGCAATTTGTCGATTCATTGCAGAATAAGCACCTAATAATAATTGCTGCCCTGTTTGGCCTTTGGCATAAAAAGTACGGGAAACCAAAACTCCTCCAAAAGAACGATTGTCCAACAATCCTCCATAATCGCGGGCAAATGGAACTCCTTGTGCTACACATTGATCAATAATATTTGCCGAAACTTCAGCCAGACGATATACGTTTGCTTCCCGGGAGCGATAATCTCCTCCTTTTACAGTGTCGTAAAAAAGGCGGTAGGTAGAATCTCCATCCCCTTGATAGTTTTTTGCTGCATTGATTCCTCCCTGGGCAGCAATCGAGTGTGCACGTCTTGGAGAATCTTGGTAACAATAGGCTTTAACATTATAACCTAGCTCAGCCAACGTAGCAGCTGCACTCCCTCCAGCCAATCCTGTACCTACAACAATAATATCAATGTTACGTTTGTTTGCCGGATTAACAAGGTCTATTTTGTTTTTATGGTTTGTCCACTTATGAGCAATGGGTCCCTCAGGTATTTTAGAATCTAATATCGACATAGCTTATTATTTAGTGGGGTATTTGATTAAAATGATGATAGATGGCAATGAAAATAAAACCTAACGGAATTAATACTGCAAACAATTTTGTAAATCCTTTTAGCGCCTTTGAATAGGAATTATTAAATCCTATACTTTGGAAAGCTGATGAGAATCCATGCCACAAATGAAAAATAAGTAATATAAATGCCAATACATACAAACTTACCCGTACAGGGCTTTCAAATTTATGGACTGTCTCAGATAAATATCTTGTAGGGTCTTCAGGGTGAGATTCAATATATTTATGTACTATTTCCGGTATCCAGAAATCATAAAAATGCAGTCCCAAAAATGCTAAAATCACAAGCCCGGAAATAATCATATTTCTAGAGGCCCAACTTGCATTAGCACTTCCTTTATAAGATTTGTAACTCACAGCACGTGCATTTCTGTTTTTTAATTCTAGCACAATTCCCATTACAAAATGGTACACGACTCCAAAAATGAGTATAGGTTGCAAGATATATTGCACCAAGCCATTCGTCCCCATAAAATGTGACCAGCTGTTAAAAACGTCCGGAGCAATTACAGAAGTGAGATTTATTACAAAATGTTGTGCCAGAAAAAACACAAGAAACAAGCCTGAAAGTGCCATTGCTACTTTCTTGGCTATTGAAGAGGATATTATTCCCATTATGGTTTTCTTTTATAGAAAATTAAAGTACAAAAATACGGCGCAAAGCCATTTTTGCCAAACAATATGATTTGTTTTACCAGCTATTTAGAACTATTATAAACACTACTTTACTTCAAAAGAGACTTTTGCTGTTTTCCCGTTTTGGTTTATTGCAATAGTATACACTCCTTTTGGTAAATAATGCTTCTCATTTTTAGCCTTCTTTATTTTTGTTCCGGCTTTCTCAAGAACCTTTACTCCCTTTTCTGAAACCGTTACATCGTAATCAATGATATTAACTCCTTTTGAAGCATCAAGATCAAATTGTTGCAGTTTTTCTCCTTCTTCAGTTTCGACGGTAATTGTTGCTTTTCCTTCCTGCGGACTATAAGCCTGAATTACAATCGAAGGCTCTAACACATCCCTCCAGGGGCTAAAACTGTCTCCCCAACGATTTGAAGCATAAACAGGTTCTGTTTCAGCAAGCAAGACATCATTTGTATTTTCGCTATTCATTAGCTGAAGCAGAGCAATATCTGCCACATAGATGGACCTCCCGTGTGTTCCTACAACCAGATCTTTGGCTTCGGGCTGCACAACTAAATCATGAACAGCCACATTTGGTAATCCTCCGGAAAATACTTCCCAACTTTCTCCTCTGTTAAAAGAAACATAAGTTCCATTATCTGTGCCCAAATACAACAAATTTTCATTTACAGGATCTTCTTTTATTACATTTACAGAAGAAGCAGGTAAATTTCCATTAATACTTTTCCAGGTAGCACCATAATTATCACTTACAAAAACATAAGGTTTAAAATCATCCCAACGATACCCATTAAGCGTTACATATACCCGTTCTTTTTTATGTAAAGAAGCAATCACTCTACTTACCCATAGGTCCTTAGGAAAAGAAGCTGAAATATTCGTCCAATTTCCTCCGCCATTTCTGGAAATGTGAACCATCCCGTCATCACTTCCTGTATACAACAGACCAAATTGAAACTTTGATTCAGAAATGCTGGTTAGAGTTCCATAAGCAACATTCCCAGGCTTTCCGCCTTGTGTCAAATTACCGGAAATAGCTTCCCAATCTGTTCCTTGATTCATACTACGCATTAATTTATTTCCTCCTAAGTATAAAATATCCTGATTGTGCGGGCTTAACAAAATGGGGCTCTGCCAATTAAAACGATACGGACTTTCTCCTAGCTCATGTTTTGGCTGAATATAGGTAGTTTCATTGGTTTCGCGGTTGATTCGAAAGTAGTTCCCAAATTGATATCCCGTATATACTATATTACTATTCCTATTGTCTATTTGAATTTGCATTCCGTCCCCTCCCATAATAGACTCGTACGGGTATTGTCCACTTTGGTGCCAATACTTACTTTCTTCATATTCATGAGAGCCTACCCATACTCCATTGTCCTGCAGGCCACCATAAACATTATACGGCGTTTCATGGTCTACATTGATAGCATAAAATTGTCCAACCGCCGGCGCATTGTTCTTAATCCAGTTCTCTCCATCATCATAACTAATATTAATTCCCCCATCATTACCATCAATTAAATGGCCTGGCATTTTTGGGTTTATCCAAAGTGCATGATGATCAACATGCACATTATCGGCATTGATTGATGCAAATGTTTTTCCTCCATCTTTTGATTTAAGAATAGGAACTCCATATATATAAATACCATCCTTATTACTTGGGTCTACATGAATCTTTCCAAAATAATAACCATACGAGTAATAGATTCCATCCAAATAGCCTTCGTGAGTTTTATTCCAAGTCTTTCCTCCATCTGTACTTTTATAAACTTCAGCACCAATCACCGGGGTGTCAAATAATAAAGAGTTGGCATCTTCCAAATATTTAGCAAGATCTGCCGGTTGTACTGTTCCGCTACGTACCATATTCTTTACACTTTCAGCTTTATATTTCTCCGGAAAATGATTTGCACGTAAATATTCATTTAGTTTTTTATTATCCAGTGCTAAGAACTGTGTTGAGGTCATATTCTTAAAATTGTCTTTGGAAAGAACATCACTATCATCATCAGATGCATCATCAGCTTTTCTTCGTGCCTGATTATCATGAATTGCATATACTGTGTTAGCATCAAAAATGGCAAGGCCAATTCTGCCAACACCTTCCCCTGTAGGAAAACCGCTGCCGGCTACCGAAACTTTAGTCCAGGTATTTCCTGCATCAGTACTTTTATAAATACCACTGCCAACACCGTTCCCTCTAAAATTCCAGGCCTTTCTGTCTTTATCCCAGGATGCCGCATACATTAGGTTGAAATTATTAGGATCCCTTTCCAGTTCAATAATTCCGGATTGGTTGTTGACAAACAATGTTTTATTCCAGGACTTTCCTCCATCCATAGTTTTATAAACTCCTCGTTCATCATTGGTAGAATACAAATGCCCTACTACTCCCACAAGTATTTCATTTGGATTGTTTGGATTGATCAAGATGCTGCTAATATGATGCGAATCTTTTAGCCCTATATTTTCCCAGGTTTTTCCATTATTGGAAGATTTCAGTAAACCAATCCCTGCATAAGACGAACGTGAAGCGTTCACCTCACCGGTCCCTACCAAAATGGTATTGTTCTTCCAGTCAACCGCTAAACTTCCCACATTTTGTGTAGGGCTACTGTCTAAAACAGGAGTAAAACTTGTACCGTTGTTTTCAGTATGCCAAACACCTCCACTGGCATAACCCACATAAAATTCTATAGGATTATCCGCATTTACTGCAAACCCAACCACACGGCCACTCATAACAGTAGGCCCTATATTTTTAAAAGGGAGGTTCTTTACAATGGAATTTTTAGTAAGCGCAGCTTTTTGTTGTAATGCATTTTCTACATCGGAGGCCAATGTTGCAGGCTGCTGTGCAAAAGAAATAAAAGATAAAATGAAGCAGGAAAGAAGAAGTACTTTTTTCATGGTTAGTAAATTTAGAACGCTGAAGATACAGATAAATAGAAAATCGGCAAAAGGTTTGAAATTTTAGATTTCCTATTTTTGAAAAAACTAATCCCTATTTAAAATCGAACCAATAAACATTAGTAGCAAATGAAAGATTCGGAAATTAATTTTGAGCACTATTTGAGAATGATCATAAATGACGAAGAACTGGAGTCTCAAATACCTGCCATCTTAACGTCTTTCTCATTCTTAAAGCTTCTCAAAAATGAGTTTTTTGTAAAAGAAGGGGAAGTTTGCCCTTATTTTTGTTATATAGAAAGCGGTATTTTACAACACTCCATTACTATTTCAGGAGAGGAAAAAACAACGTATCTCGCTTTAAAAAATTCATCGACTTCAGCTTTAAAAAGTTTTAGGAACCAAGTTGTTTCAAGAAAAAACATTAAAGCTATAGCTAACTGTGGTTTATGGGTGATAAATCTCGAAAGCTTTGAATACTTACTTAAGAACAATGAAGCCTTCAATAGATTCTATTATAATTTAATTGAAAATCAAATTTATTTGATTGATGATTACCGGATAGACTTACTTATTCTATCACCGGAAGATCGATATCAAAAGCTACTTATCAACGAGCCCAAATTATTACAACAGGTCCCTTTACGTTATTTGGCTTCTTTTTTAGGAATTTCAACAAGGCATATGAGTAGAATTCGCAAAAATATAATTTAAAGCCATATGGCTGCTTAAATTAAATATATCTTTAATTACTTTTACACAAAACCAATTAATTAGATAATAATACCATGAAATATCATCAAATTGATCGCAATCTTTATATCAAAAATCGAAAAGACTTCATGGCGCAAATGAAGCCAAAAAGTCTAGCAGTATTTAACAGTAATGATATATACCCAATTAGTGCGGATAGCCTTATGCCGTTTCAACAACATAGAGACATTTTGTTTTTATGCGGGGTAGATCAGGAGGAAAGTATTCTGGTATTGTTCCCTGAAGCGGTCGAAGAAAAAAATCGTGAGATTCTTTTTTTGAAAGAGACCAATGATCATATTGCTGTTTGGGAAGGTGAAAAGTTAACTAAAGAAAGAGCTTTTGAGGTAAGTGGAATTAAAACCGTGTATTGGTTGGATGAATTTGATAAGGTCTTTTTTGAATTGATGACACAAACCGAAACTATTTATTTCAATACTAATGAGCATTACCGTCAAGCTGTTGAAACTGAAACCCGTGAAGATCGTTTTATAAAAAGAGCCAAAGAAAAATTTTCCGCTCATAGCTGGGCAAAAAGTAATCCTATTTTGCAACGCCTTCGCTCAGTAAAGAGTTCTATTGAAATTGATTTATTGCAAACTGCTTGTGATATTACTGAAAAAGGATTTCGCCGTGTCTTAAACTACATAAAGCCCGGTGTTTGGGAATATGAGATTGAAGCTGAATATATGCACGAGTTTATAAGAAATCGTTCGCGCGGATTTGCCTATACTCCTATTGTTGCAAGTGGAAATAATGCCAATGTTTTACATTATATTGAAAACAACCAACAATGCAATAATGGAGATTTAATCCTGATGGATGTGGGTGCAGAATATGCTAATTACAGCAGTGATATGACCCGTACTATTCCTGTTAACGGAAGGTTTACAAAACGTCAACGCGAGGTCTATGATGCTGTAAACCGTGTGAAAAATGAAGCTACAAAGATGTTAGTCCCCGGTGCTTTTTGGAAAGAGCATCATGTGGAAGTTGGCAAAATAATGACTTCAGAATTATTAGGCTTAGGGCTTATCGACAAAGCTGATGTACAGAATGAGGACCCTGAATGGCCTGCCTATAAAAAATACTTTATGCATGGAACGTCTCATCATCTAGGGCTAGATACACATGATTACGGAATTTTATGGGAGCCTATGAAAGCCAATATGGTTTTTACGGTAGAACCTGGAATTTATATTCCTGAAGAAGGTTTTGGTGTGCGTTTGGAAGATGATGTGGTAATTCAGGAAAAGGGAGCTCCCTTCAACTTAATGCGTAACATTCCTATTGAGGCAGATGAGATCGAGGATTTAATGAATCGCTAACTACCCTTTCCTTTTAAATACATTTGAAATTACAAAAGCTGCAATAGCCGGCAGCACCCAGCCTAAGCTATTAGCTGCTAAAGGAATCCAACTTTTAATAGCTGTTACTGTTTCTTCGGCCATCACAAATTGTAGGAAGTCAGGAATACTAAAGAGCAAAGTCACCAGAGTTACTGTTCTAAAAACCATTTTTGAAGCAAAGCGATCCGGGACTATGTTCAGCAGAATTAGAACTATGGTAATAGGATAGATAAACATAAGTGCCGGGACTGCAATATCTATAATGTAATGTACATCAAATTGCCCTACAGCTACTCCTAAAATACATCCCAGCACTGCTGTAATTTTATAGGCGAGTTGAGAGTTCCCGGAAATACCTTTTACAAAATCTGCAGTTCCTGTCACAATCCCAACAGCAGTAGTAAAACAAGCCAAGGCAACCAATACCCCTAAAAATGTAGTACCAATATCTCCCAAAGCCTGTGTACTTAAAGAGATCAGTAATTCGGTCCGGTTTTTACTTTCAAGTGTCCCGCTATTTAATGCGCCCAAAAATATAAGTCCACCATAGATAAAGAATAGTCCCAATCCCGCTATTAGCCCGGATCTTGCAATCATTCTTTTCTTTTCTATATAATTATACTTTCCATGCATGGCATAAGAAATTACAATAACTCCACCTACTACTACTCCCCCTATCGCATCAAAAGTTTGATAGCCTTCTAATATTCCTCCGGTAAAAGAATTCTCAAAAAGAGAAGTTCGCAATGGTTCCACATCTCCAAAAGTTCCAATACAAATAATTGCTAACAGAATGATAATAATTAGAGGTGTTAAAAACTTGCCCATAATATTTATCATTTTGGATCGATTGAGTACAAAGACCAAAACCAATGCAAAATAAATAGTACTCATCCATAATGATGAAATTTCAAAATAGGGTTGTATGGACATTTCATAAGTAACCGATGCAGTTCGCGGTGAAGGCAAAGATATCGAGATGACATACACTAATATTGCATATACCATGGCAAAGCCCGGAGATACTTTATTGGCAAAATCTAACATGGTACCTTGTAAACGGGCATGCCCATAAATAGCCAAGATGGGAATCACAACAGCAGAAATTGCAAATCCAATGGTTACCCAAATCCAACTTTCACCAGCATTGTAACCCAAATAAGGTGGTAAAATAAGATTCCCTGCACCAAAAAAAAGTGAAAATAACGCAAAAGCAGTAACAAAGGTTTGCTTGGTCTGGTTCATTAACAGATATTTGTTTGCCGAATATAGAAAATGAACCTGATTTATACTAACACTATGCTTTTTTATGAGGTTTTTGGGCAAGGTCCTGCTGTTGTTTTACTCCATGGGTTTTTAGAAAGTTCTACCATGTGGAAAGAGATCATACCCAAAGTAAGCAAGGACCATAAAGTAATTACTATTGACCTGCCTGGGCATGGAAAAAGTGAATGTATCTCTGAAATCCACACCATGGAACTCATGGCAGAAGCTGTTCATAATGTATTGCAATATCTCAATATAACTGAAGCTGCTTTTGTGGGACATTCTATGGGCGGTTATGTGGCTTTGGCATATACCGAATTGTTTGAAACGGAAGTTTCAACTTTAGTTTTGTTAAACTCTACACCGGCAGAAGATTCTGTAGAACGAAAAGAGAACAGGGAACGTGCATTAACTGTTATTCAAAAAAACCCTAGAGCATTTATAGGTATGGCAATCACCAATTTATTTGCAGAAGGTTCTCAGGAAAAGTATGCTTCAGAAATTGACACCCTAAAAAAAGAAGCTTTTCAATTTCCTTTGAGAGGTATTATAGCAACTATTAAGGGAATGAAGATCCGTAAGGACCGTACTTCAATTTTAAAACAGTTTGGTAAAAACAAAATTATGATCTGTGCTACCGAAGATCCTATTGTCCCTTTTTCAGTTTCAGAAATATGGGCAAAATTTTGTGGAACAGAATTAAAAAAGGTTTCGGGAGGGCACATGAGTCATATTGAAAATAAGAATGAAATTGTTAAAATTATGCATTTCATCGAATAATTTTACTTTTTATCGGTTTTTGAATAAATATTTCTATATATTTAACAAAACTAAAACTAACAACTATGAATAGCTCCTCCCCAAAAACATCGTTTTCGCTATTTGGTGTACTTTGCGCTACATTTGGCCACGATTACATCGTAACTAGAAAAGTCACTAATCACATAAATGAATATAAATGTACTCACTGTGGACGAGAAGTCACAGACGGAGAAGGTGGAAAACTAGAAACACTGACGCAAAATATTAAAGACGTTAATACAAATGTTGCTGCATTTTTTCAGAAAAAAATGCGCAGAATATCAACAAATCAGGTATGAAGAAAATTGTATGCAAGTTAAAAGGGCATACCTATGCCTCCATCAAAAAGGACAACATATTTATTAAGGAATTTGAATGTATCCATTGCAAACAAAGATATACTACAGATGGATATGGGCAAATGGTAAAACTTACCAAATACTGGAAAGAAAATCATCAATTTTTTGAGAAATACCTTTCCAAAAGAACAGCTTCATAGATTTAATCATCTTTTTGCATAGCATTCCATCCTCGTGCAATCAAAGGAATTTTTGTGTCTGCACGGGTAATTAAATGAGTTCCTTCTTTTTCATTTGTAATATGCCCAATTACTGTTAAGTGAGGATTCGCTTTAATTTTTGGAAAATCCTCAGTACTTATAGTGAAGAGCAATTCGTAATCTTCACCTCCACTTAATGCTACTGTAGTACTGTCCAACTTAAATTCTTCGCATGTGCTAATGACCTGAGGATCCAATGGAATTTTATCTTCATATAAATTACATCCTACATTCGATTGCTTACATATATGTATAATTTCTGAAGAAAGCCCATCACTTATATCGATCATTGCAGTAGGTTTTACATCTAATTCTGAAAGCAACTTAGGGATATCCTTTCTGGCTTCAGGTTTTAACTGGCGTTCTATTAAATAAGTATATGCATCCAGATCGGGTTGAGAATTTGGATTGACTTTAAAAACCTCTTTTTCTCGTTCTAAAACTTGTAAACCCAAGTAAGCTGCTCCCAGATCTCCGGTTACCACCAACAGGTCATTCTCTTTTGCACCATTACGATACACAATAGTTTCTTTTTTTGCATTCCCAATCGCAGTTATACTAAGTATCAAACCAGTTGTGGAAGACGTAGTGTCACCCCCCACCAAATCTACATTATACATCTTAACAGCTGTCGCTATACCTGCATATAGCTCTTCTAAAGCTTCCACAGGAAATCTGTTGGACACCGCAATTGAAACGGTGATTTGCGTTGCTGTGGCATTCATGGCATATACGTCGGACAGATTTACCATTACGGCCTTATAACCTAAATGCTTTAGCGGCATATAACTCAAATCAAAATGAACTCCTTCTATCAATAAATCTGTAGTTACTACTATTTGATTATCTCCTTCTGAAGAGATCACAGCTGCATCATCTCCAATACCTTTAATTGTAGTCTTTTGATGAATATCAAAGTTTTTGATAAGATGATCGATCAAACCAAATTCACCAAGCTGTGAAATATTTGTCTTTGAAGGGTTTTTATTTTCAAGCATGTTCTATAATTATCAGGGCACAAAAATAACGCTTCGCATTTAAATAATGCTCTATTTTACAAGCAACTATTTATTTTATCTACTCAAAAAGGTAAATTCTTGTTTAAAAACAGTTCTCCTATCGTATTTTTTATACTTTTGAAACCCTTAGTCAGGCATGGATTGAAAATTTTGTAGTAGTGAATGGGTTTTCATTGTAGTATTAATAATTTTTTCATGAAACATTCGTTATCCAAATACCTAAATAAAAAATGAAAAAGAAAACACCATTGCTTTTAAAAGTAGGGTAAATTGAAAGGTATCTGTTCTTTATAAAGGACGGTATTTTGTTAGAGTCAAATGCCAAAATAAAAAAGGCCTAAGCTGTAGTTTAACAAAAATTGTCAATTTTTAAATAACATAGTAACATTGCTGTTAATCTTGCACATTGATAATAGTAGTATTTCTTAAAACTTAAAACCATTAAAATGAAAAAATTCTTACTCCCAATTCTCTTGATGAGCTTTACTCTTGTAAATGCCCAAACACCTTGTACAGGTGGTTCTGCCGGTGGTTATCCATGTGATGGGTATTTTTTACAATCTGAAATTTCATTAGCGGCAATGAGTGCCGGATCTGGAAACGACTCCTGGGGTTGGACCGATCCTTCTAACGGAAAAGAATACGCTCTTGTTGGTCTTGATAACGGAACTGCATTTATAGATATCTCAAATCCTACAAGTCCAATCTATCTTGGTAAACTTCCTACTCATACCAGCAGTAGCATCTGGAGAGATATTAAAGTATATAGCGACCACGCATTTGTAGTAAGTGAAGCAAATGGTCACGGAATGCAGGTCTTCGACTTAACAAGACTACGAAACGTAACCAATCCACCTGTGACTTTTTCAGAAGATGCACATTACAATGGTTTTGGAAGCGCCCATAATCTTGTTATTAATGAAGATAGCGGTTATGCATTTGGTGTTGGGACATCAACATTCAATGGCGGACCACACTTTATAAACATTCAAGACCCTACCAATCCTGTTGCTGCCGGCGGTTATGCCATGGATGATTACAGCCATGATGCACAAGTGGTTACCTATTGTGGGCCAGATAAAGATTATTCTGGACGTGAAATTTTGATTGGAAGCAATGAGAATGAAGTGTCTATTGTTGATATTACAGACAAAGCAAATCCCGTGGGCATCTCTACAATTTCATATACAAATGTTGGCTATACTCACCAGGGATGGTTCACCGAAGATCAACGGTATTTCATTTTAGGTGATGAGACCGACGAAATAAACATTGGATTTAACACAAAAACGATCATTTTTGATTTTAACGATCTGGATAATCCTCAATTCTTCTTCAACTTTACAGGGCCTACATCTGCATCAGACCACAATGGGTATGTGAAAGGAACTAAATATTATATGGCTAGTTATCGTGCAGGACTCCGAGTTATGGATGTAAGTGATATAGCTAATGGAAATATGACCGAAATAGGGTTTTTTGATTCTCACCCTTCAAGTAATAGTGTGAATACAAATAATGGAGCATGGAGTGTTTTTCCATATTTTGATAGTGGTAACATCATCATAAGTGACCAAGATGCTGGATTTTTACTTGTAAAGGCTATCACCGATGATACTACTGCTCCTAACGCTGTTTGTCAGGATGCAACTGTTTTTCTTGATGCAAATGGCAGTGCTTCTGTAACTGCTGCAGAAATAAATAACGGCTCAAGTGATAACAGTGGTACTGTATATCTTATTCTTTGTGATGATACTTTCGATTGTTCAGACCTTGGAGCAAATACGGTAGAATTGGAAGTATATGATGATTTTGGTAACAAAGACTACTGTACTGCAACAGTCACCGTAGTAGACGATATAGATCCTGAAATTACTTGCCCAGTAGGTCTTACTGTAGCTTACGATTCTGGAAATCCTTTTTATACTCTCGAAAATTTTGATACAACGGGAGATGTTACAGCAACTGATAACTGTGCAGCCGGCCTTGTGATAACTCAAGATCCAGTTCCGGGAACTCAATTAAATGTAGGAGTTCATACAATAACTTTTGAAGTTACAGACGGATCTGGGAACACAGACACGTGTTCTTTTGATCTAACAGTGGAAGAAGAGCTTGGCACAACAGATTTTGAGCTTGAAAAAGGATTGGTTATTTTTCCTAATCCTGCTTCAGAAGTAATTACAATTGCTTCAAAAAATGTAAGCCTTTCTACCATAGAAGTAGTTGACATATCCGGGAAACGTATTTATGCAAATACAAATATTGATTCAGAAACAGCAACAATAAATATCTCAGCATTCTCAAAAGGATTGTATTTTGTAACTATAAATAATACTATCACAAAGAAAATTATTAAAAAATAATGGTCTCTGGATAAAGTAAAAACAACTTTTAAGCAGTAAAGCACTAACATTTAACTCTTTAGTTATTGTTAGTGCTTTTTTTATTGCTAGCTTTATGGTTCTCTAAAAAAAATAAATGAAAAAGTCTTTATTCTTTTTAATAGCACTAGCATCTTTAGGGTTGGTTGCTCAAACTCCGTGTAACAATGGAATGGCCGGTTCTTTTCCTTGTAGCGGTTACGATCTGCAATCCCATATTCCACTCGCTACTATGAATTCCACGAGGGCAAATGACTCCTGGGGCTGGACAGATCCGCAAGATGGAAAAGAATATGCTATTATCTGTCTAATTGAAGCCACTGCTTTTATTGATATCTCAGACCCTCTTAACCCTGTTTACCTGGGGAGCCTCCCTACCGAAAACAATAGCAGCACATGGAGAGATGCAAAAACCTATAACAATTTTGCGTTTATCGTTAGTGAAGATCCCGGACATGGTATGCAGATTTTTGATTTAACCAGATTACGAAACGTAACCAACCCTCCTGTAATATTTACAGAAGATGCTCATTATAGTGGTTTCGGTAAAGCCCATAATGTTGTAATCAATGAAGCTACCGGTTACGCCTATGGTCTTGGCACCAGAGTTAACAGTGGCGGACCTCACTTTATAAACATCCAAGACCCATTAAATCCCGTAAATGAAGGCGGTTATTCTGCAGAAGGATATTGCCACGATGCACAAGTAGTTATTTACAATGGCCCGGATACAGATTATACCGGACGTGAGATTCTTTTTGGCAGTAATGAAGACAAAGTGGTTATAATAGATGTTACCGATAAAACAAACCCTCAAACTATAGCTACTATTACATATTCAAATCTGGAATACACACATCAGGGATGGTTAACTGAAAATCAGCGATACTTTTTATTGGGAGATGAACGAGATGAAATAAATCTTGGGCTTAGCAGCAGGACTATCATTTTTGATTTTAACGATCTGGACAACCCCCAGTTTCACTTTGAATATACAGGTTCGACATCGGCAACCGATCATAATGGTTATGTAAAAGGAGATAAGTTCTATTTATCAAATAATGCTGCAGGATTTAGAGTAATGGATATTTCAGATATTGCCAATCAAAATATGGCAGAAATAGGTTATTTTGATTCTTACATCTCAGATAATAATGCAGGGTACAACGGAGCATGGAATGTGTATCCCTTTTTTGAGAGTGGAAACATTGTAATAAGTGACAGGACTGAAGGTTTCTTATTGGTTAAACCTTCAACACTCGCATCAGATGACTTCGTCTTTGATAATGGCCTTTCTATATATCCAAACCCAACTTCTGATCTTGTTACAGTGAAATCTGAAAACACGATCATTTCAACAATACGTATTGTTGATGTTTTAGGGAATTTAATTTATTCTGAAAAAGAGATCAATTCACAAACAAAATTAATTGATCTATCTGCATTTTCAAATGGATTATATTTTATAAAAATTAACAACAACAGCACAAAGAAAATTTTAAAGAACTAGTATGTTTATTAGCCTAGTAGGTTAATAGAGCATTGATTTTTAACGAATTAAGTTATAATTAATGCTTTTTTATTAGTAGCTTTACGGGTCTTGATTAAAAGATGGTATACACTTATTAAGTAGGGTAAATAACTAGATATCTGTTCTTTATATAGAATTGTATTTTGTTACGACCAACAATCAAATCACTAAAAAAATAAACATATCTGTAATTTAATAAAAAATGAACGACTTGTAAACAGTATAGTACTACTACCAATTCTATCGTTTTAGTAACAGTAGTATATTTTATAAATTTAAAATCAATCAAATGAAAAAATTATTACCCTTTTTACTAGCTGCAACAGCAACTCTAGTTACTTATGCCCAAACTCCTTGTGTTGGAGGATTTGCCGGTGGTTTTCCATGTAGCGGATATGACCTTTTATCCAGAATAACTCCTGCCCAAATGGGTGCCAGTGGAGGAAATGACTCTTGGGGATGGACCGACCCTCAAGATGGAACTGAATATGCAATTATATGCCTTAATAACGGAACAGCATTTATAGATATTTCTGACCCCATTAACCCTGTCTATCTGGGTAAGCTACCTACTCATACCGGTAGTAGTAGCTGGAGAGATGTAAAAGTATATAGCGACCATGCTTTTATTGTAAGTGATGTAAATGGAAATCATGGTATGCAGGTTTTTGATCTAACAAGGTTACGTTCGGTAGGAAGTCCTCCTGAAACATTTACTGAAGATGCCCATTACAATGGCTTTGGAAGTTCACACAATATCGTTATCAATGATAATTTGGGATATGCTTATAGTGTTGGTGATAACACTTTTTCAGGCGGAGTTCATTTTGTTGATATTTCTAACCCTACAAATCCGGTTGCTGCCGGGGGGTATTCAGGAGATGGTTATACCCATGATGCACAAATAGTAATCTATAATGGTCCTGATACCGACTATACAGGGCGTGAGATATTTTTTGGATGTAATGAAAATGAAATCGTAATTGTAGATATAACTGATAAAGGAAACCCACAACATATTTCTTCGATAAACTATTCAAACGTAGATTATACTCACCAAGGGTGGCTTACAGAAGACCAGCGTTATTTTATAGCCGGAGATGAAGGAGATGAATTTACTTTCGGATTCAATACCCGAACTCTTATTTTTGATTTTAATGACCTGGACAACCCTCAATTTTCTTTTGAATATTCAGGACCAACTTCGGCTGTTGATCATAACGGTTATGTTGTTGGAGATAAGTACTATCTCGCGAATTATGCAGCTAGTTTAAGAGTTATTGATATTAGCGATATAGGAAATCAAAATATTTCTGAAGTAGGATATTTTGACACATACACAAGTAACAATAATGCCAGTTACGCCGGAGCTTGGAACGTATATCCGTTTTTTGCAAGTGGGAACATAGTTATAAGCGGGACTGAGGGCTTTACTTTAGTAAGACCTTCTACATTATCAACTGAAGATTTTACTGAAAGTGACTTTGCAATGTCTCCTAATCCTGCTAAAACCTCTGTTACTATTTCATCTAAAACTAACCCAATTTCACAAATTGAAGTATATAGTCTGGTAGGACAGCTTATTTTTAGCTCAAATTATTCTGACAGTGTTTCAGAAAGTATTGATATTTCTAGCCTGACTGCCGGAATGTACTTGGTGAAAATTAATAATAGTACCACAAAAAGATTAATAGTGAATTAACCTTTTTTGAATTTACACACTTGTAAAGAACATAATACTAATGTATAACCTTCTGCGTTATGGTTAGTATTATGTTTCTTTATATTTGTAACCAAAGAAATGAAAAAACTAGTGCCCCTTATACTAGCAGCAACAATACCAGTAATTGCACCTGCACAAATAGTCTGTGTTGGGGGTTTTGCTAATTCTTATCCCTGTAGCGGATATAATTTACAATCTTCGTTTTCTTTAGCAACGTTAGAGGCCAGTTCTGGAAATAATTCCTGGGGATGGACCGATCCCGAAAATGGCAATGAGTATGGCCTTATAGGATTTACTAACGGAACTGCGTTTATTGATATTTCCAGCTTTACCGCAGGAATGTACCTTATAAAAATAAATAACAATACCGTCAAGAGATTGATGGTGAATTAACCCTATACAAGATGCTATTAAAAAAAATACAAATTATTAAAGTTATTGGACTGTTACTTATCGCCGGAGTTTTTACTTCATGTGATAAGGACGATAATAGTCCCGATCCTATAATAAATAATTTTGCTGGTGAGATAGAATATATTAAGACCTTTGGAGGAAGTGATGAAGATGATGCTGTTTCCATAGTAGAAAATGCTGACGGATCTTATACCATTTTTGGCTCTACAAGAAGTACCGATGGCGATATCACAGACAAAGCATCGAACGATTTGGATTTTTGGCTTTTAAAAGTTAGCCAGACTGGTGAGAAGATATGGAGCAAAACATACGGAGGAAGTGATGATGAAAAAGGCGCAAAAATCACTAAAACTAATGATGGTGGTTATCTCTTAAGCGGGTATAGCTCAAGTGGCGATGGCGATGTATCTGGCAATGAGGGTTTCCATGACTATTGGCTGCTTAAAGTTAATAGCGAGGGTGCTATACAATGGGACCGTAATTACGGATTTTCCGGTAGTGATCAGGCATTTGATGCATTTCAAACAAAAGATGGCGGTTATTTTCTTACCGGATTCCTTGATGTGACCGCAAGCGGAGGCCTGGGGAATGACGATGGAAAAAGTCGTACCCTACACGGTGTTGGTGAATACTGGGCCATTAAATTAGATTCCGGAGGAAATAGAGAATGGAGACGTTTTTTTGGAGGAACCAACAACGATAGAAGTTACGATGCGCTGGAAACAGCAGACGGAGGTTTTTTAATGGTAGGTGCTTCAGAAAGTTTAGACTTTGACATTACAGATAGTAAAGGAAGTTACGACTTTTGGGCCGTCCGTCTAAATGGTAATGGCGATAAATTATGGACCAAATCTTTTGGCGGTTCCGAAATTGATATAGGATATGCAGCTACCATAACTAAAGATGGAAGCTACATGTTCGTTGGCGATACTCGTAGTTCAGATGGTGATATTACATCTGCATTAGGAAATGCAGATGCCTGGGTGGTGAAATTTGATGACTCCGGAAATATTATCTGGCAAAAAACCTACGGCGGAAATCAATTTGAATCTGCAAGAAGCGTCAAACCTCTCGCCAATGGAAATTATCTAATATCTGGATCAACACGAAGCGGAAATGGAGATCTTACAGCTAATTATGGTGAAAATGATGCTTGGGTATATATCATTGATGAACAAGGAAATCTTGAATTTCAAGTCAACAGTGGTGGATCAAGCCTAGATTTTGCTAATGATGCTATTGAAACAAACGACAATAAAGTAGTTGTAGTTGGAAATACAGAAAGTAATGATGTAGACATCGTTCAAAACAAAGGAATTAAAGACTTTTTAATAATTAAAATCAAATAATAAATAAACCTAGTAAATTTTAAAAAAAATGAAAAAAATTGCCCTATTAGCCCTAATTGCATTGGTTACATTTAGTTGTAATAATGATGACGACAATAGTACAACTCCCGTAAATGTTGACTTTTTATTTACTCATAACTTTGATGGCAGCTCTATTGAAAATTCAGATTTTGACCAAATTCAATACACAAATGAGAACGGAGAACAACTAAGCGTATCAAAACTAGTATATCTAATCTCAGATATTACATTTACAAATTCATCCGGAGATTCATTTGATGCAGGCGACTACAATCTTATTAACGTTAGAGAAGGAACCAATTTAACCTTTACACCAAATATCCAAATTCCTCCCGGGAACTATACTGTTTCATTTACATTTGGGTTTGATGATGAAGACAATATAGATGGTGCATATGCCGATCTAAACTCTGCAGACGGTGGCTGGAATGTTCCTGCAATGCTTGGTGGCGGATACCACTATATGAGAATGGAAGGTAAATTTATTGACAACACTTCTACCGAAACCGGATATGCCTATCATACTATTAGAGCAGCAGATATAAGTACAACACCTGTAACAAATCAAGACACTTCTTTTGTTGTGACCCTTGGAACCGTTACTGTTTCCAATGATACTCAGGTTGAAGTAAAAATGGATCTGGCAGAATGGTATAAAAACCCTAATCTTTGGGATCTAAATGCTTTACATACCGTATTAATGCCTAATTTTAATGCACAGATCATGATGTCTGAAAATGGCCCCTCTGCCTTTAGTTTAGGTGCTGTTACTCAGAATTAAAATAGAAAAAATGCGTTGCCCTTTATTAATATTATTATTATCACTTCTTATCATCTCCTGTAATACGGGAGATGATAATGACAGTGATGCTTATGAAGCTACGCCAAGTCCATTGGTTGTCCCACAGTTATTTAAGGATAAACTATTAGACCCGATAATCCCTGCGGATAACCCACAAACTGTTGAAGGGATCGCCCTTGGGAGAAAGCTCTTTTTTGATCCAATTCTTTCAGCAGACGGCACACAATCCTGTTCCAGTTGTCATGACCCTCAGAATGCATTTACAGATTCAAAACAATTTAGTGTGGGAATTGATGGAAGTGTAGGAACCAGAAATTCTATGCCTATCTTTAATGTAGCCTGGAATTTTAATGAAAATTTCTTTTGGGACGGAAGAGCTATTGGTGTTGAAAATCAGGCTTTTGCCCCTGTAACCAACCCAATAGAAATGAAAAATACCTGGCCTAATGCAGTGTCAAGTTTACAGGCCAGTAGTGAGTATCCCGACTTATTTCTGAAAGCATTTGGAACATCTACTATAGATTCTACTCTGGTTGTAAAAGCCATTGCTCAATTTGAAAGAACATTGATCTCAGCGAATTCAAAATTTGACCGTTATTCCAGAGGGGAAGCAGAGTTGACTCCCTCCGAATTGAACGGCCTTAATGTTTTTATGGACGAAAACAGAGGTGATTGTTTTCATTGCCACGGAAACCCCAATAGCCCTTTATGGGCAGACAATATATTTCATAATAACGGGTTAGACGAAACTTTTACAGACCGTGGACGTGGCCTAATAACCGGTGATCCCAGAGAATTTGGTCAATTTAAATCTCCTTCTTTACGCAACCTGGCATACACCGCTCCATATATGCATGATGGTAGATTTGCTACATTAGAAGAAGTTATTAATCATTATAGTGAAGGACTGGTATATTCTGAAACAATAGACCCCTTAATGAAAAAAGTATCTGAGGGAGGTGTTCAATTGAGCGAAGAAGACAAAGCCGATCTAAAAGCTTTTTTGCTAACATTATCAGACCCCTCATTCATCTCGAATCCTGACTTTCAGGATCCAAACTAATTTAGGAAATATCCTGGATTTCTAACCACTGCCTAATTGCTTTTACTTACTGGAAAAGCAATATGTTAATTATTACCTAAAACTATAATACTATAAGTTTAAATTCTTTTGCTTGCATGGTTAAAAGACGTTTTTAACTTATATTTGCACTCTAATTTAGAACAAATCTATATAAAATGATCAAAGTAAGTGACTATGCAAAATCAAAAATTACACAGCTCATGACCGATGAAGGTTATGATGTTGTAAGTGATTTTGTTCGTGTTGGAGTAAAAAGCGGAGGTTGCTCCGGTTTGTCCTACGAACTTACTTTTGATAAGGATCAGGGTGACAATGATAAACTCTTTGAAGACGCCCCGGTAAAGATTGTAATAGATAAAAAAAGTTTTTTATACTTAGTAGGAACAACATTAGAGTATAGCGGTGGCCTTAACGGAAAAGGGTTTGTTTTTAACAATCCTAATGCGAACAGGACATGTGGATGTGGAGAAAGTTTCTCTCTTTAATGATAGCTGAAAAAGAAAATGGGTAAGTTTACTGAAGACGATTTAAAAAAAGAGCTCGAAACCAAAGAGTATGAGTATGGGTTTTATACAGATATAGAGTCTGAAACCTTCCCTGTTGGTTTAGACGAAGACATTGTTCGCGCTATTTCAAAAAAGAAAGAAGAGCCGGAATGGATGACGGCGTGGCGCTTAGAGTCATTTCGCCATTGGAAAGAAATGATAGAACCGGAATGGGCAAACGTTCAGTACGAAAAACCCGATTTTCAAAATATATCCTACTACTCTGCTCCTTCTAAAAAAGCAAAATATGACAGCATAGATGAAGTCGACCCGGAATTATTAGAAACCTTCAATAAACTGGGAATTTCGTTAGAAGAGCAAAAAAAATTAGCTGGTGTCGCAGTAGATATTGTAATAGATTCTATCTCTGTTGCAACAACTTTTAAAGATACCCTTGCAGAAAAAGGAATTATCTTTTGTTCTATTTCTGAAGCCATTAAAGAACACCCTGAGCTTGTTAAGAAATACATAGGTAGCGTTGTCCCTCAAAAGGACAACTTTTATGCAGCGTTAAACAGTGCTGTATTTAGTGATGGTTCTTTCTGTTATATTCCTAAAGGAGTACGCTGCCCTATGGAACTATCAACTTACTTTAGGATTAATCAAGCAGGAACGGGTCAGTTTGAACGCACTTTGGTAATAGCAGATGAAGGAAGTTATGTAAGTTATTTGGAAGGTTGTACGGCTCCCAGTCGTGATGAGAACCAATTACATGCAGCTGTTGTAGAATTGATCGCAATGGACAATGCCGAAATTAAATATTCAACAGTACAAAATTGGTATCCGGGTGGAAAAGATGGAAAAGGTGGCGTGTTTAATTTCGTAACCAAAAGAGGTCTTTGTGAATCTAATGCAAAAATATCCTGGACACAAGTAGAAACGGGAAGTGCTATCACCTGGAAATATCCCAGTTGTATCCTGAAAGGAGATAATTCTATTGGAGAGTTCTATTCTATAGCCGTAACCAACAATTATCAGCAAGCAGATACTGGAACCAAAATGATCCATTTAGGGAAGAACACAAGAAGTACTATTATATCCAAAGGGATTTCGGCTGGAAAATCTCAAAATAGTTATCGAGGTTTAGTTAAAATTAATCCAAATGCAGACAATGCCCGTAATTTTTCACAATGTGATTCGTTATTGATGGGAAACAATTGCGGAGCACATACCTTCCCTTATATTGAAGTAAAAAATAAGACAGCTCAAATTGAACATGAAGCAACGACCAGTAAGATTGGGGAAGATCAGATATTTTATTGTAATCAGCGCGGTATTGACACAGAGAAAGCCATTGCTTTAATTGTGAATGGTTTTAGTAAAGAAGTATTGAACAAGCTGCCTATGGAATTTGCCGTAGAAGCACAAAAACTATTAGAAATAAGCCTTGAGGGCTCAGTCGGTTAATTAAAAAAACAATTATCATTATGAAAAAGATCCTTTCATTATTCGTTCTAATGCTAATCGCATTTTCTTGTAAAAATTCAGAAGAAAAAAAAGTTGAAGAAACTACTTCAGAAGTTACAGAGGTAAGCTCACAAAGTGAAAAAGGAGGTAGAATCTATCAGGGAGAGTTTATTTATATGGATGATATAGCAGTGTTTAAAGGAGATGTTTTTATCTATGGAGTTGCTATGAATGAAGTCTCTACCAAACTTGCCGAGCAAGTTAAAACTGTAAAAAAAGATGAGTTTGATATGGTTCCCGTAATTGTAAGAGGAATCGTCTCTCCTAAACCTGAAGATCAGGAAGGATGGGAAGAAATTATCACTTTAACAGCTATCCTTGAGGTAGGTGATGAACCTGCAAAGGCAGATATTAAATTTGAAGAAAAGAAAAGTTAAGGAATGTTACACATTAAAGATTTACACGCTGGTGTAGAGGAAAAAGATATCTTAAAAGGTGTCAACCTGAACGTAAAAGCGGGAGAAGTACATGCTATTATGGGACCTAACGGTTCCGGAAAAAGTACTCTGGCTTCTGTAATTGCAGGAAAAGAAGAATTTGAAGTTCATAAAGGCGACCTTACATTAAATGGGGAAGATATTGCTGAGCTTGATCCCGAAGAAAGAGCGCACAAGGGTGTGTTTTTATCTTTTCAATATCCGGTAGAGATTCCCGGAGTAACAGTTACCAACTTTATAAAAACAGCTATCAATGAAACCCGTAAAGCTAAAGGGTTAGAAGACATGCCTGCAAGCGAGATGCTCAAGCTTATCAAAGAAAAAGCAGATATGCTTGAAATCGATCGTAAATTTTTATCCCGTTCTTTAAATGAAGGGTTTTCCGGAGGAGAGAAAAAAAGAAATGAGATATTTCAATTAGCAGTGATGGAACCTAAGCTTGCCATTTTAGATGAAACCGATTCGGGATTGGATATTGACGCCCTTAAAATTGTTGCTAACGGAGTTAATAAATTAAGAAACAAAGATAATGCGGTAGTGGTTATTACACATTACCAGCGTTTATTGGATTATATTGTTCCGGACTTTGTACACGTGTTAATGGATGGTAAAATTGTTAAGTCTGGAGGCAAAGAGTTAGCCTTTGAACTTGAAGAAAAGGGATACGATTGGATCAAAGAAGAAGTAAATGCCTAACAGCAATTTGAATATTGAAACATGAGTTTAAAAGATAAATTACTTTCCTCTTATATAGCTTTTGAAGATGATTTAGAAGTCGATTCTCCTATACATGAGATTCGCAATAAGTCCATTAAAAAATTTGAAAACGATGGATTTCCAACTAAAAAAGACGAAGCGTGGAAATATACGTCCTTAAATTCTTTGCTGAAAAATGATTATAGTGTTTTTCCAAAGCAATTAGATAATATTATTGAACTCAAAGATGTCAAAAAGTATTTTCTTCATGATATTGATACGTATAAAGTAGTTTTTGTAGACGGTGTTTACAGCTCGTTCCTTTCAGAAACAACACATGATAAATTAGATGTATGTTTGTTGTCGGCAGCATTAAGCAAGCCTAAATACAAACCGGTAATTGAAGCTTATTTCAATAAGGTTGCAAAAGACGAAAGTCTAACGTCCCTTAATACAGCTTTTGCAAAAGAAGGAGCATATATACACATCCCTAAACACAAAGAGGTAGAAAAACCCATTGAGATTATTAACTTCTCAACCGGTAATGAAACTGCAATATTCTTACAACCCCGAAATTTAATTGTAGTAGGAGAAAATGCTCATGTACAGATTATTGAACGTCATCAAAGTCTTTCTGAAAATGAAGTACTTACTAATAGTGTAACGGAAATTTTTGCTGAAAAAAGAGCTTATATTGATTATTACAAAATTCAAAATAATCTAATTTCAGCTTCACTAATAGATAATACCTATTTAGCTCAGGAACGGGAAAGTAATTGTAATGTTCATACATTTTCTTTTGGCGGAAAATTAACCCGAAACAATCTTAACTTCTATCAAAATGGAGAATACTGTAATTCAACCTTAAAAGGGATTACCATTTTGAAAAATAAACAACATGTTGACCATAATACATTAGTACATCATATTGCTCCGAACTGTGAAAGCCATCAAGATTACAAAAGTATTTTTGGCGATGCTTCAATAGGTGTTTTTAATGGAAAAGTTGTCGTTGAGAAAGAGGCACAAAAGACAGATGCATTTCAACAAAACAACAATATTCTAATCAACGATAAAGCAACTATTAATGCAAAACCACAGCTGGAAATCTTTGCAGATGATGTAAAATGTTCTCACGGTTGTACTATTGGCCAATTAGACGATGAAGCACTATTTTATATGCGTTCTCGCGGAATTGCAAAAAAAGAGGCTCGGGCTTTATTAATGTATGCCTTTGCCAATACAGTGTTGGAAAGTGTGAAAATTCCTGAATTAAAAAGACGAATCAATAAGTTAATTGCCAATAAGATTGGTGTTAACTTAGGCTTCGAAATTTAATTTTTATAATCCTTTTAATCTCACTTATGGCATTCGATGTTCAAAAAATACGAACTGATTTCCCTATCCTTCACCGTACAGTAAACGGATATCCGTTAGTATATTTGGATAATGCCGCAACTTCCCAAAAACCTCAAGTTGTAATAGATTGTATTGTAGATTATTATAGCAAGTACAATGCAAATATACATCGAGGTGTGCATTCGCTTTCTCAGGAAGCAACCGATGCTTATGAAGCAGCTCGAAAAAAAATTCAAACGCATTTTAATATAAGGCATTTACACGAAGTAATTTTTACTTCGGGGGCGACCCACAGTATCAATCTGGTTGCTAATGGCTTTTCTTCAATTCTTAAACAAGGTGACGAAGTTCTTGTTTCGGCTTTAGAACATCATTCCAATATTGTCCCCTGGCAAATGTTATGCGAACGTACAGGAGCCACTTTAAAAGTGATTCCAATGAGCGAAGAAGGAGTGTTACTCCTTTCAGAATATGAAGCAATGCTTTCAAAAAAAACAAAGTTGGTCTTTGTTAACCATATTTCAAATGCTTTGGGAACTATCAATCCCATTGAAACTATTATTAAAAAGGCTCATGCCATTGGTGCAGCAGTGTTGATTGACGGGGCTCAATCATGTTCACATATAAAACCCGACCTGCAACAACTCAATGCAGATTTTTATGTGACCTCAGCTCATAAAATGTGTGGCCCAACAGGGGTTGGAATTCTTTACGGAAAAGAAAAATGGCTTACCAAATTACCCCCTTATCAGGGCGGTGGTGAAATGATCAAGGAAGTTACCTTCGAAAAAACTACGTATGCAGCATTACCTCATAAATTTGAAGCAGGAACTCCCAACATTGCAGGAGGTATTGCTTTTGGTGCTGCAATTGATTATCTTAACAGTATTGGCTTTGAAGCCATTGGAGCTTATGAAAAAGAGCTGCTGGATTACGCAACTCAACAATTATTAAAAATTGAAGGCTTAAAAATTTACGGTACAGGAGTAGAGAAGACTTCTGTAATTTCGTTTAATATTGAAGGTATCCATCCTTACGATATTGGTACTATTGTTGACAAATTGGGAATAGCAGTGCGTACCGGACATCATTGTGCCCAGCCCATAATGGATTTTTATAAGATTCCAGGGACTGTTCGTGCTTCTTTTGCTTTTTATAATACAAAAGAAGAAGTAGATAGTTTGGTGGCAGCAGTAACAAAAGCAAAATTAATGCTAACTTAAATATTAAATCATGAGAATACTAACCTTACTGACCGTATTTATCTTTACCATTGTAACCAGTAGTTGCGATGAAACTAAAAAAGTAATTGATGTGGCAGGAAATGTACAACTATCCGGAATGTATACAGTTACCAATATTAACGGCAATGCTGTAAACACTTCAGGTGACAAGAAAGTGCATATGTCTTTTGCTGCCCTAGATAAGACCATCCGTGGAAATACCGGATGCAATTCTTTCTTTGGGAGCTATATTTTAGATTTATATGCATTGAGTTTTAGTGATATTGGCCAGACAGAAATGGCGTGTGATGAACCAATTATGACTACAGAAAATGCTTTTATGCAAGCACTTAGAAATACGGGGTCTTATTCATTACAAGAAAACATACTTACACTGTATTCTAAGGTAGACAGAAGCGTTTTACTAACTGCCAAAAAGGATACTAAAGAAGCAAACTAATAATGACAATTGAAGCCATACAAGAAGAATTAATTGACGAGTTTTCATTATTCAATGACTGGATGCAGAAATACGAATATATGATAGACTTGGGAAAGTCATTACCACTAATTGATCCTTCTTTTAAAACAGACGACAAATTAATTAAAGGATGCCAATCCAAAGTTTGGTTACATTCTGATTTGGAGAATGGCAAAGTTGTTTTTACAGCAGATAGTGATGCAATTATTACCAAAGGTATTGTTGCGATTCTAATTAGAGTATTCTCCAATCAAAAACCAGAAGATATTGTTGCCGCTAATACTAATTTCATTGATGAAATAGGTTTAAAGGAGCATTTATCTCCCACACGTGCCAACGGCCTGGTTTCAATGATCAAACAAATGAAGTTGTACGCTATTGCGTATCAGGCACAACTTAAAAACTAAGAATATGTCAACAACAAATATTGATACAACCGAATTAGGCGAAAAAATAGTAAAAGTGCTTAAAACTATTTACGATCCCGAAATTCCTGTAGATATTTATGAATTAGGATTAATCTACGATGTATTTGTAAATGAAGATTTTGAGGTGAAAATTCTTATGACACTTACAACACCAAATTGCCCGGTTGCCGAAACATTACCCGTTGAAGTAGAAGATAAGGTTAAATCCATCAAACTCGTGAAAGATGCCGAAGTGGAAATCACTTTCGATCCGCCCTGGAGTCAGGACCTGATGAGTGAGGAGGCTAAATTGGAATTGGGAATGTTATAATGGAAAAGGAAATTATAAATAGAGTTGCTAACAGCAAGTTAATTACTTTCGATTTAGAAGACTTCTATCCTGAAGGAAAGCGTATTGTTCTTGATATTTCAAAATGGCTACATGAAGGCATTGTCCTTCGTGAAAAAGAATATAGAGCATATGCAAATAATCATGATTGGGAGCAATATACAGATTGTTACGTTGCTCTTGTCTGTAGTACGGAAGCTATTATTCCAAGTTGGGCATATATGCTATTGTCTTTAAAATTGGCTCCTTTTGCCAAAAAAACAATTGTTGGTTCCTTAGATGAATTAGAAATTCTTTTATTCTCTGAAATCGTTAATATGCTTCAGCTTGATCATTTTAAAGACAAATCGGTTATCATAAAAGGCTGTTCAAATAAAGTCATCCCCTCAACTGCATTTGTTTTATTATCTCAAAAACTTCAGCCTTTAGCAAAGAGCATTATGTATGGAGAAGCTTGTTCTTCGGTTCCATTATATAAAAAAAAATAAGTCTTTAATCGAAAGATTAACGTTGCTTGTCGAAAGCTCATTTTTTTTGAATATAAATTTTTCCAAAACGCAAAAAGAACATATAAATTTGTCTCACATAAAAACACAACTAATGAAAAACCTGGTATTTTTCTTATTACTAATTTGTCCCTTTATCATCTCTGCACAAGATGCCGAAGAGAAGGAAGCTCCTAAGGATGGTTGGACAAAAGCCGGAAATATCTCTTTGTTGTTTAGTCAGGCCGCTTTTAATGAAGAATGGACAGGAGGTGGAACTTCCAACTATGCAGCAAACCTTGGATTAATTTATGATTTTAACTACCGTCAGGAAAAACTAGTTTGGGATAATCGCATAGTGGCAGACTATGGTATCACCAAAGTAAAGGATCAGGAGTTTACGCGTAAAACAAATGACCGCTTGGAATTAAATTCTATTATTGGGAAACAAATTAGAGAAAGCAATTGGTTTTATTCTTACTTTCTAAATTTCAAAACACAAATGACCTCAGGATATGAATATGGAGAAGATATCGATGGAAATGAAATTCGTACAGAGGTAACTAAATTATTATCCCCCGGTTACATACAAACAGGGCCAGGATTGTTCTGGAAAAAAAGTGATAATCTAAAAGTAAATATCTCGCCTGCGACTGCAAAGCTTATTATTGTGGATAGTGATTTTACGAATGTTGGCAGTGACCAGGCTGTGATCGATGCCTTTAATGATGCCGGAGGTTATTTTGGTGTAGAGGCTAATGAAAGCAGTCGTTTTGAGTTAGGTGTATCTCTTTCAGGTTATGCAAAACTTGATATAATGAAAAACGTAACGGTAGAGAACGTTTTAAACTTGTATTCCAATTACCTGGAGGACCCCCAAAATATTGATATTGATTATACACTTAATTTAATTATGGCAGTTAATAAATACATTACTGCAAATGCTACTTTACAAGCAATTTATGATGATAATGCCGTGCAAGGCTTTCAAATTAGAGAAGCCTTAGGCATTGGTGTAACATATGGTTTTTAATAATTCCCTGAAAGATTGATTGATTAAAACTGTAGCGATAAATTGAACAACTCGATGTGTTTTATATCTTTGGTTAGTTAGTCGTTGAAATGTTCAAGCTACAGGGAAAAGCCGTCTTTACGACGGCTTTTTTTATTCGGTATATTCATCATATAAAAAATGATTGTAAGGGAATCTGCTTACATGGATCTTCTTTACTTTCTCATAGACCAGTTTTCTAAACTCTTCAAAATTCTCCTTTTTAAGAGCCGAAACAAAAATAGTGTCATTCTCTGTCGAACTCATCCAAGTACGCTTCCAGTCTTCCAAACTATAATGTGCTTTTGTTTTTTTAGTCACCAAATCGTCTTCATCTATAATTTCAGCTTCATAAGCATCAATTTTGTTAAATACCATTATGGTGGGTTTATCAGCACTGTCTATTTCATCGAGAATTTTATTCACCGAAGCTATATGATCCTCAAAAGAAGGATGTGAGATGTCCACCACATGTAACAATAGGTCTGCTTCACGTACCTCATCGAGTGTGCTTTTAAAAGACTCTACCAATTGCGTGGGAAGTTTACGAATAAAACCAACCGTGTCACTTAACAAAAAAGGAAGGTTCCCAATCACTACTTTACGCACAGTAGTATCAAGGGTAGCAAAGAGTTTGTTTTCTGCAAACACTTTACTTTTACTTATTACATTCATTAAAGTAGATTTCCCAACATTGGTATAGCCTACTAAGGCAACACGAACCAATGCTCCGCGATTACCTCTTTGTACCGACATTTGTTTATCAATAGTCTTGATCTTCTTTTTCAGTAATGCAATACGATCCCTAACAATACGGCGGTCAGTTTCAATTTCTGTTTCACCGGGGCCCCTCATACCAATACCTCCTCGTTGTCTTTCTAAGTGAGTCCACATTCCTGCCAAACGGGGTAGCAAATATTCGTACTGAGCTAGCTCTACCTGAGTACGGGCATAACTTGTTTGGGCGCGTTGCGCAAAAATATCAAGAATTAAATTGGTGCGATCTATAATTTTACACTGTAATATCTTTTCAATATTCTTTTGTTGTGCAGGCGATAGTTCATCATCAAAAATGGCAATCCCTATATCATTTTCTTCCACAAATTCACGTACCTCTTCCATTTTACCCGTCCCAATAAATGTTTTAGGGTTAGGCATTTCCATTTTCTGAACAAATCGCTTTAATACTTCACCTCCGGCAGTATACGCTAAAAACTCAAGTTCATCTAAATACTCCTTAGATTTATCCTGATCCTGTTGCTGAGTAATTAAACCCACAAGTATCGTTTTTTCGTATTCTAAATTTGTTTTCTCAAGCATAGATTTAATATCTTTTACAAAGGTACAAAACACTTTGTAAGGGTTTTTTGTATTTTACAGTCAATTAACGAATACATGATGCAGGATTCTTCAAAAAATAAAAGTCTTTACAACATTGCTTTTTATAACCTCGAAAATTTGTTCGACACAAAAAATGACCCAAAAACATTAGATGATGACTTTACGGAAGATTCTAAAAAGAAATGGAATGATAAGCGTTTTCAGAAAAAAATAAAGAAATTAGGCCGTGTTATTTCCAGTATTGGCTATAGTGATATTTATCATCCTCCGGTAATGGTTGGTGTAGCAGAAGTTGAAAACCAAGCGGTACTTGAAGCTTTGGTGATTTCAAAGTTTTTGAAAAATAAAGGATACGATATTGTTCATTTTGATTCTCCGGACGAACGTGGTATCGATACAGCATTGCTTTACAGGTCTGAATATTTTACTGTGGAGCACAAAGAAGTTTTCACCCTGTTTTTAGATAATGAATTTGGTGTTCGCGATTTTACCCGCGATATTTTACATGTAAAGGGGTTGTTGGAAAAAGAACCTGTGCATATTTTAGTGAACCACTGGCCTTCACGTAGAGCAGGTACCGAAGAAACAGCCTATAAACGAATTGCTGCCGCCGCAAAAAACAAAGAAATTATTTCCGGGATTATTTCTGAAAACCCTTCAGCTAAGATCATAGTGATGGGTGATTTCAATGATGATCCTCACAGTGAGAGCATAAAAGGATTAACAACACAGGACTTATATAATCCTATGGAAGTTTTACTGACCAAATATTCGGGCAGTACAAACCATAGAGGAAACTGGAATCTGTTCGATCAAATTTTGCTTTCTCACAATTTTATGCAACAACACGGTAATTCATTTCGATTTGAGAAGGCTAAAATTTTTAACCCAAGAGAGCTGGTCGAATATAAAGGGAGAAACAAGGGAAATCCGTTCAGAACATTTGTGGGACGAAAATATATTGGTGGTATTAGTGATCATTTTCCTGTGTATGGTACATTTTCAGTACACAAAAAATAGAATCTATTCTAATACTTCGGTTATCAATCAATGCGCCGATGAATAATATAAATAACCGCTTATAATGAAAAAATTATTGCTATTAGTACTCGTAATGAGTATGCTTTGCATCGACCTTGCTTTGGCGCAACAAGATCCTCAGTATACACAATATATGTACAATATGAATGTGGTAAATCCTGCCTATGCCGGTTCCAGAGAATCGATTTCCATTACCGCTTTATACCGTAAGCAGTGGTCCGGTTTTGAAGGAGCCCCTGAGACTATCACCTTTTCTGCACATTCTCCCATAACCGATAAGGTAGGTTTAGGTCTTTCGGTCATCAAAGACGAGTTGGGGCCCATTAGTGAAACAAATGTATATGCGGACTTCTCCTATACATTACAGCTAAGTGAAAGCTTAGAATTGGCTTTAGGTTTAAAAGCAGGTGCCACTTTTCATGATGTGGGCCTTATCGATTTGGAACTACAAGATCCCAACGATCCATTTTTCTCACAGGATATCAACAACACCTACCCCAATATAGGAGCCGGAGCTTTTCTATATGCAGATAATTTTTATGTAGCGCTGTCCGTACCCAATCTTTTAAATTCAGTTCATCTCGATGAAAACGGAATTAAATATGGTAGCGAAACCAATCATTATTTTGCAACGGCAGGATATGTCTTTCAGGTTTCGGAAAATGTTAAACTGAAGCCTTCTGTACTTGCAAAATCAGCTTTTGATGCGCCTTTATCTATAGATGGAAATGTAAATGCACTCTTTTATGAAAAATTTGAAATTGGAGCTTCATATCGTTTGGATGATTCCTTTAGTGGTTTGGTGGGGTTTCAGGCTACACCTGCGATTCGTATAGGCTATGCCTATGACAGGGTCGTTTCGGATATTGATGCGGTTAGTGATTCTTCACATGAGATCATACTGACCTTTAATTTGATCTTTAGTAAACGTGCTCAACGTTCCCCCAGATATTTTTAATTATCTAATTTCATTCAAAAATGAAAAATATATATACAATCTTGTTCCTCTTAATAGTTAGCATAACTGTTGTTACTGCACAAAATGAAGATACCAAAAAGGCAGATCAATTGTATGACAGATTATTCTATACAGATGCTGCCGAAGCTTATCAAAAACTGCTGAAAAAAGGAAAAGGCAGTCGCTATGTCTTTGAGCGATTAGCAAATAGCTACTATTATATTAACAATACCAAAAAAGCAGAAACCTATTATAGACGTGTTGTTAAAGGACGAAAGGTAAAAGCAAAAACTGTTTACAATTATGCACAATCATTAAAAGCAAATGGGAAAATTAGTGACTATGGTATCTATATGAGAAAATTTGCCGAGATGAAACCCAACGATTCCAGAGCAATAGCATTTATAAAGAACCCCAATTATGTATCTAAGATTATGGAAGAGGCACCAAGGTATTCGGTTACAAATATGGAAGAGGTAAATACAGAGTATTCAGAATTTGGTGGTTTTACTATGGGGATGGACTTCTATTTTTCTTCGACCAGAAATACAACTCGCAAAGAGTACGGCTGGAACGAAGAACCCTATCTGGATATTTATAAAGCAAGTGAAGTAGGCGGAACTATTAAAAATGCCGAACTAATCGATGGGGAGATTAATACGAAGTTCCACGAAGGAAATGTAGCTATTACTGCAGATGGAAAACGCATGTATTTTGATCGTAACGATTATTATAAAGGTGATTATGATAAGAATAGCGAAGGTATAAACCAAATCAACCTGTATTATGCCGAAAATGTAGACGGTATCTGGAAAGATATTCAGCCTGTATCATTTAATAATGATGAATATTCTACAGGCCACCCTGCTTTAAGCCCGAATGGCAATACGCTGTATTTTGTAAGTGATATGCCCGGAGGAAAAGGGATGAGTGATATATACAAAGTATCCGTTAACAAGGATGGGAGTTTAGGAACTCCTCAACGATTAGGAAATACTATTAATACTGAAGGAAAAGAAGTGTTCCCGTATGTAGACAGCAATGGTACTTTGTATTTTTCCAGTGATGGACATCAGGGTATTGGAGGATTAGATGTGTTTTCTGCTGAAGCTACCGGAAACGGATTTGAAGAAGTAAAAAATATGGGTAAAGACATAAACAGTCCCGGGGACGATTTTGCTTTCAAATTCAATTCCGCTACCATGGCAGGCTATGTTTCTTCCAACCGAAAAGGAGGAAAAGGAAGTGATGATATTTATATTGTAAAAGAATTGGAAATTCCTTGTCAAGTGGTTATACATGTAAAGGTCGTGGACGAGTATACAGATATGCCTATTGATGGAGCCCGTGTGAATTTAAATGATACTCTTGAGAATACGCTAAGTAGCATGACAACCGGCCCGGAGGGTACCGTAACTTTTCTTGCGGAATGTGATAAAGAATATGTACTACAAGGGTTGTCCAAAGGCTATGAAAGTAATGTGGTAACTATTGCCCCAACAAATATTCCTGAAGTTAACAGCTTGTTAGAGCTACGTCCTATTGAAGCTATTATTGAAGATGATAAAGTAGTTCTAAATCCAATATTATTTGATCTGGACAAGCATAACATTAAACCGCAGGCCGCTTTCGAATTGGATAAACTTGTTGCTATTATGCAGAAATACCCTAAGATGAAGATCAGTGTGGAAAGTCATACAGATACTCGTTCCAGTGACGAGTATAATCTGGACTTATCGGAAAGGCGTGCACAAGCTACGGTACAATATGTGATCTCTAAAGGGATTGATGCTAGTCGTATTAACGGCAAAGGATATGGTGAGGGCCAGCCTAAAATTGATTGTGGTAAAAATTGCACCGAAGAACAGCACCAAAAGAACAGACGTTCAGAGTTTATTATTGTTGAGCGTTAATTTTTTATTCTACCTCCTGCAAAAAATCTTCGATCGTCTTAAAGTATAGCTCCGGTTGGTCCAGCCAGCCATAATGCCCACATTTTTCAAGAATTGTTACTGTTGAATTTCTGAAAACACTATGTGCTGTTTCTGCAATACTCTTATCAATGATATCTTCCTGTCCCTGAACAATTAAAACCGGTGCTTTGAAATCTTTTAGTTCTTCCGAACAATCAAAATCTATCTTTCTCATGTTCTGAAACACAAGTCGATTGATCGTAACATTTCCTTGTGTTAGCCTTTTGGCAACTACAGGAACATTCGATTTGTCATATAAATATGCCGGAGCAAGGAACCTTCCCCGCTGCAGTCTCGCAAAATAGGTAGTATCTCCATTTGCAATTTTAGTGTTCCAATAATTCAAAGAATCTCTTTGTGATTGGGTCAATCCTTCTGTGATGTTGATTATTGAAAATAGATCCATATTAACACCTCCCGAAGAAGATAAAATAAGACCTTTTACTTTTTCCGGAAATTTGGATGCGTAGTAAGATGCCAGCATTCCGCCAAATGAATGTCCAAACACGATCCATTCCTCAATCTCTAAATGTTTTCTAATCGCCTCAATATCCCGGATCATGGCATCCATTGTAATAGTCTTGGTATCAACATACGGTATTTTAGATTTTCCCGTACCCCTTTGATCATATATAATAGCTTTATGAGATTGGCCCATAATTTTAGCTAAAGGTCTGAATCCTTCACTGGACATCCCCGGACCTCCGTTAATAATTAACATAGGATCTCCTTCCCCATAGGTAGTCAAACAAATGGTATTATCGTCATTAACAATACTTAACTCGGTCTGAGAAAATAGTGTAATGGGGATAAAAAATACGGTCAGAAAGATTCTTATAGTTTTTATGTCCATAGTATAGTTAATAAAATGAGCTCAGCAATTTTGAATATCATCTTTAGTAATTAATTTGCTTAAATGTAGCCAAAATTTTAAATACTAAAACAGCACTTAATTCCCACTTATTTTAATGTTGTCTATATGGTAACGTGTAGTGGCACTAGGGTCTGACCCTTTATAAAAGAAAGCAATGTGAACAGTCCCGTCTAAACATGAAATATTGATGGGCCCTATATTTTTAAACCCACCAAATGCATCCTGTGGCCCAATAGGAATAGTAGCATCCAATAATAACCAATCTGTTGTGGTAACATCTCCCGTAAAATTGGTGGAGGCCCATACTGTCAAAATAGTTCGGTTGTCATAAGCTGCTTCAATATCAAACAGTAATTCTTCTCCGGTAGTTGCATCCATATTGATTTCCGGGCTTACCAACCATACTTCTATAGTGGCTTCTCCTGAATTAAATCCTGAAATCTGTACGTAGTTATTTGCACTAAAACTTCCTAAGCCCCATTTCGTAGTTCCATTACTAACATTCACATTTGTCCACCCTGCAACTTCATAATCTTCAATGGTATTAAAGTCTTCAAAATTTTCTCCATACAATCCGGTTCCACCACCACTGGGAGTTGTGCATACAAAAATATCCGGATCACAACGTTCCTCACTATCAAAATTAATAGCAGTAGGGTCATTTACCACGATATTTAGTGTGTCTCCAAAAAAATTATAGGTTAGAATTCCCTCTATGCTACCCCTGCCTATAGGCAGTAATAACGCTTTAAAATCGGCAAAGGCAGATGTGCTAAAGATAACTCTTGCCCCATTGGTACAGCTTTCCAGAAGACGTTCTCCATCAAACTCATCAGTAGGTTCTGCCGCAAAGGTTACGGGACTATCACCTAATACTTCGGTACGATCAAACTGTACATCATTCAAACGAATATATAAATTGGTCAACTCGTCTTTGAAATCACTGATATTTAAATCCAAGGGGGTGATTTCTGCTACTTCCGAATCTCTTGTTACAAAATTGAATAATTGTGACTCTGCAATTTTTCCCAGACTATTTCCATCACGTACACCAAGAGCTAAAACACCGCTATCGAAACCAACTGTCAATCCATCTAATTTCACATATACTTTTCTGCCAAATTCATAAGTAGTAAATAATGGGTTCATGTCTGCCAGTACTTTTACTCCTGCTGAAGGATTTGATGCTGCGTTCTGAAGAATTAACTCTTCAAAGTAGTTGCCTCCCTCATCACTGGAAATAACATATCCTGAAATATACATCTCATTATCGGGGTCCTCATCATTAAATGTAAGCACCTGGTTTTCATTATTATTTATTTCCTGAATTAATAGGTTGCGTAAGGCACCAATGGTAATTACATTGGCAGGTTCTATATTTACAGCTTCTATTGGCTGCGTAGGGATATCAAACTCTCCGTCTTGGACACAGGATATCACAATTATCAAAGCTAAGAACAGTATAAATATTTTATAAAAGTTAATGGTCTTCATAGTATATGAGTTGTTGTTTTCTATTAAAATCTAACATAAAGGTTTGCATAATATGTAGTTCCTCTTCCGAAGAAATAACGGGATCCAAATACAGGAGTTTCTCTTTTACTTTCTTCCAGTACTTTACGATAATCTGCATAGCGGGAATTTTCGAAGCCTCCCGTTATATATTCTTCCCCTAATACATTGTTGATGGATGCAAAGAATCCTATGTAGTACCGTTTTATTTTCCACGATTTTCCACCCACCACATTAAAAAGCATATAATCATCAAACTTTTCTTGTTGTAATAGTGTTCTCGCAATTTCCGGATGATAATCGTTAAAAGGCTGCCCTGAAAAATCTGTCACAAATGCATCAGACCTTCTTATGGTACTTACATCTATATATGCATTTGAAAAGTAGTTGGAAGTAACACCTATCCACCAGAAATCAGGAGCACTGTATTCAAAACCTAATTGGTATGCATGTTCCGGTCCACTGGCAACATGATAGTTTTCCAGTTTAGTTGTTCCATCATCAAGGATCAAGACACCATTTTCAATTCCTAAAACATCTGTTATACCTAAGAAATCTTCGGATGTAAAATATTGGTTCGGATTGTTAGTATATGTGTTCTGGCCCACTGAAGCTGCTGTTTTTAACTTAACTGTTGGCGTTAGCTGTGCTTCTACTCCTAGTTCCGTTCCCATTCGACGGCTTTCAATTCCTGTCAATATTTCCTGCAAAAAAGCATTTCCATTTTCTTTTCCTCGCACCGATTCGGTAAAATAAAAATTGATATCCGTTTGACCTGCAATGGTATTGTAGTATGTAGTTAGCCTCGCTTTTACAATTGGAGAACGAAAAATATAGCTTACATCTGCATTCTGAATAGCTTCATTTTCCAAGCCAATTACCGCATCATTATTTTGACGTGAATTACTAAAAGAATTTCGCAAACTTGGTGCTTTGGTAATAAGTCCGGCATTCATATCAACTAAATGTCTTCCTGTTATTTTATAAGTAAATCCCCCTTTTACTCCAAAATTGGTAAAGCTCAATTTCTCACTTGGACCGAAAGAAGCTGCTCCTGGAAAGTTTCCATTTTCAAACAACCCTATACGCTGATAGTTTGTTTGGGAAACCACTGCTCCCAGATAAAAGTCTACTGTATTGTATTTAAACTGAGCTTGCACAAAGCCTGAAAACACTGATGCTTTTAACTTATAATTGTACTTATAGCGATCTCCTTCCGTAACTATACGATCTGGATTACGAAGGTCATTTTGAGCTACATCTACAATGGCCTGGTTATTATCTCCTTCAGCAAAATAATCTATATCCAAATATCCGGTTCCTCCCAGCAAGTCACTTAATTCGGCAAAATTCTCACTTTTCAAGCTTCTGTAATTAATGTTTCCGCTAATGGTGCTTTTTTCAGAAATAGGTGTATTAAAAATGGGATTTATTGTAAACTGTGTGTCATCTGTTCGGTCATTCTGAATAGCATAAATAGAATTTCCACCGTTAGCAACATTTATGGGATTCGTATTTGCAAGATATAGAGCTTCCCAGTCTAACTGCCCGTCATGAATAAATTCCTGCTCAGCTTGATATGCTAATTGATACTGGTATGGTGATGGATCCTCAAAACGAAGAAAATAGCTTGGCATCCTTTGATAGTAATTTCCAAAAGGATTACGGGCACCACCTAAGTAAGAGTTCTGGCCGTTAAAAGTAACTAACCGTGTACCGCCATTATCAATACGTGTGTTGCCTTTTTTACCAAACTGATACCCTAAGTTGGTATTCAATGTGGCCTTATCTCCTATTTTCCAATAATGATTAATAAGTAATACCGGTTCTTCGATCTTACGAATTCTACTGTTACGAATCTGTCCGTCTTGATATCCCCAATTAGGATTGTAGCGAACTCCTTTAAGAGTTTTAGCTTCCTGAGTGATCGCTGTTGAACTGCCTCTTCGGTTAGGGGTGTAGAAAGTTGTTAAATTTAAACTGTGTTCATCGTTTAGTTTTTTCTCTACGGAAGCAAAGAATGAATTAGCATCGTACAAAGTACCATTCTGGAATCCTTCATTTCCAAAACGTCTCGAAAGCAATACCGAGTAAGCCCAACCGCTTACAGATATTCCACTATGGTACGACCCCATTACTCTCCCTTCATAACTTCTATTTGCCGCAGCAAAAGATATACGCCCTCCTTTGCGATATTGTGAGGCCCTCATAATGATATTGGTAGTCCCTGCAATGTCTCCAAAAGTATAATCGTTTGCTTTTAGACCCATGGAAAATTCACGGTTGCGCTGCACATCATTTAAACCTCCCCAGTTTCCCCATTGAGGGCGGCCAGTATATTGTTTATTCATTTCAATCCCGTTGATCAATACCTTACCGTTTGCACCGTCCAATCCTCTTGGGCGAAAAAAGGTTGCGCTAAAATCAAAAGCTGCTGCTTTTAAAAAAACATCTCCGGAGGCTTGTAATAATCCGGATATATTAAAAGAAGTCACTTCATCCCGGCCTAGTTCATCATCGCTTAGGTGTATTATTCCTATTTGGGATTCTAATTGGGTTAGATCTACTTCCAGTAAGATAGGGTCGAGGTTGATTAATTTTCCTTTCTGAATAGTGACAGGAATCCTTTGAGTGTAATATCCGGTCTTTTCTACTACAACTATTTGTTCTCCCGGTGAAGTATGAGTGTTTTCAATGAAAAACATCCCTTGTGCATTTGTAACAGCACTAAATACAGTTCCCTTAATTTGAATCTCAACATCCGGAAGTGCTTCGCTTGAATTGATATCTACAACCCTTCCCTTCACAATAGTTTCTTGTGCTATTCCCACAGGAAGAAAAAAGAATACTACACAGAAAGAAAAAATGAATCGATTCCCCTTTATTTTTTTGTACACAGATAAGAAATTAATGGGGAGCGCTGCAAATTATATTTTTTGATTTAAAAAATTAAAAAGAGGCACACACCATTCTTGAATCATGTGTACAACCCTCTTTTTTCTGTATGAAACTCCCTTAAGTTTGTTGATATATTTCAAAATATAAAACCTCTTTAGAGAATCATTAAAACACTTTTCATATATACAATGAAGCTATCCTATTATTTCGCAGTATTTTTCATTCTTTTTTTCAGTACAGCTATCGCACAGGACAAAAAAGCGTATAAAGTTGCTACTATTGCTTTCTACAATCTTGAAAATTTATTTGATTTTGAAGATGATCCTCTAACCTTTGACGATGATCGAACCCCAACCGGAAAAGATCACTGGACTGAAGAAACCTATAATGCCAAACTAAAAAACATGGCAAAGGTCATTTCTGAAATAGGTCATGATGTTACAGGAACAACTCCTTCATTAATAGGCGTTTGTGAAATCGAGAATAGAAAAGTTTTGGATGATCTTGTAAATCAGGAACCTCTCCTACATAAGAATTACGGAATTGTACAATTTGACTCCCCGGACAGGCGCGGGATCGATGTTGCTTTATTATATCAAAAAAAACTATTTATTCCTACTAATTACAAAGCAGTACCATTATACATTTACAATGATAATGATAAAGCCAAACGGGTATTCACCAGAGATCAATTAATAGTGAGCGGAATGCTGGATGGTGAAAAAGTTCATGTGATTGTAAATCACTGGCCATCCCGAAGAGGAGGAGAAGCATACAGCCGTCCTAAACGTATCAAAGCAGCAAAATTAACCAAACGGATTATAGACTCTTTACATAGCGAAAATCCTTACGCAAAGATCATTACCATGGGCGACCTTAATGATGACCCTACAAGCCCAAGTGTAAAAGAAATTCTAGGAGCCAAAAAGGATCGTGAAAAAGTAAAATTAAAAGAACTGTTTAATCCCATGGAAGATATGTACAAAAAAGGTTTGGGAACACTGGCATGGCGTGATAGTTGGAATTTATTTGATCAAATAATCATTTCGGCCGAATTACTCAAAAACGAATTTTCCAGTTATCGTTTCTATAAAGCCGGAATCTACAACAAGGCCTATCTTTCTAACTTGCATGGGCGCTATAAAGGCTACCCATATCGCAGCTATGCGAATGGTAGCTTTACCGGTGGCTATAGCGATCATTTTCCTGTATATATCTATTTAATTAAAGAGGTTAATGATATGCCTAAATAATAACCCGATTTTTTTCTTCCAGTATTGCAAATCAGCCAAAGTATAGTTCTTTTCATCGAAAACACATAGTATGATATGATACCCTAATACATTCTAAATCAAAAAAGGCAAATAGATTTGGTTTCTCCCCAAATAAATTTTGAGCTTTTTATGAAAAACCTATGTGTCTATGTACTTGTTTTGTTCCCCTTTTTGGTAATTGGACAAACAAATACAGAGAATTATGTAAAATCAACCACCTATCAGGTAGCAACCACAGATGGAAATGTCGCTGAGGACGATAAAATAGAATCCATTACCTATTACGATGGTCTGGGAAGGCCCAAACAAAGTATTGCACAACGTGCAGGAGGAAACCTTGAAGATCTTATTACGCCTATGGAATATGACGCTCTGGGAAGACAGGCTAAAGACTATCTACCCTATCCTAAAGCAGTTAATGATGGAGGCTACCAGGTGGATCCTATGGCAAATTTAACACAGTTTTATTTAAATAATTTTGACGATGACAGTGACGGTAATGGCTATATCAATCCGTATAGCGAAAAAGTATTCGAAAACTCTCCTCTCAATAGAATACTGGAACAGGGAGCTCCGGGGGTGGACTGGAAAGTAAATACCACTGCCAATACAGACCATACTGTAAAATTTGAATATAGTAGCAATCATAGCACCGAGGTAAAACGGTTTTCAGTGGATTTTGACAATGGAAACACGACGGCTCCTTCGTTAGCTTATGTAGGTTACTATGCCGGAGGTGAATTATATAAAAATGTTACCAAAGATGAAAACTGGCAGCCTGCCGATGGTGTCTATGGGATTACTCATGAGTTTACCAACAAGCTGGGACAGGTGATCTTAAAAAGAACCTCTGTGGAAGACCCTAACAAAGCGCCACAGGACCCTAACTACCACGACACCTATTATGTCTATGATGATTTTGGTAATCTTACCTATGTCATCCCACCCCTTGTACAAACAAATAATGGGATTATTACTCCTAATGAATTAAAAAAGCTATGCTACCAGTATCGGTATGACCACAGAAATCGCCTTATAGAAAAGAAGCTTCCCGGAAAAGGATGGGAAGAAATTGTCTATGACAAACTGGACCGGCCGATCTTAACCAGGGATCAAAACCTGAAGGATGATAACAAATGGCTCTTTACTAAGTATGATGTTTTTGGAAGAGTGATCTATACCGGAACCTTTGGAGGGGTAGGTAGCCGGGAAAGTTTTCAAAATATAGTCAATGGACTTACAGTCTTTTATGAACAAAGAACCACTACACCTACTACGGTTGGAGATATTTCTTTGCACTATACCGCCAATCAGACCTATCCTTTTTCTCCCTTAGAGGTTCTTACCGTTAACTATTATGACGATTATGTAGACACGGTAACTGATATGGGCCCTATGAACCTTCCGCCTTCGGTCTATGGAGAGCCTGTTTCAAATGCTACTAAAGGACTACCCACTGTTAGCAGGGTACGTGTTTTAGATGATACCACCAATGACTGGATCATCTCCCTTACAGGCTATGATAAAAAAGGACGTATTATTTACACTCGCTCTGTCAATGAATATTTAGACACCAATAATGTGGTGATGAGCCAGCTGGACTTTACAGGAAAACCTGTTGAGGCTAACACCATTCATGTGAAGACAGGTAATGATGCCATCACTACAAAAGATCATTTCACTTACGACCATATGGGACGCTTGCACATCCATATGCAACAGATAGATGAGGAACCTCTGCAGCTTATTGCCACCAACCAATACGATGAATTGGGACAATTGATAAGTAAAAAAGTAGGAGGCGAATTATTTGAAACCGGTTATACGGCCATTGACGATGTAGCTATTGGTGCCGATGGCCTTATCTACAAAACCACCTCAACCAATAATTGGGATGCGGGACTGGCCACCAAAGGAGTATTAGAGCATGAAGGAGGCGTTTCTTTTAGTGTACCACAACAAGGCTATATCATGCAGGCGGGCCTTAATGATGAAAATATACATTCAGGTACAGGAGGAATGGATTACTACATTCGTTTTCGGGTAACAAGCGGACAGCCTTATTTTCGCTGTTATGCACGTAATGGTACAGGACAGGTGGTAGAGATACTACCCAATACCTCCTATGTTTCAGGAGATACTTTTGCTGTGGAAAGAGAAGGGGATCAAATAAACTATATCCACAATGGAACAGTTGTTATAAGTTATCAGTTACAGGTATCCTTTCCTTCTTTTGTAGGAGATACTTCCTTTTATTCTCCCAATGCGGGGATAAAGGACCTGGAACTCTATGCCACCGGGATCAAGTCCTATTTACAAAAGATGGATTATACGTACAATATAAGGGGCTGGCTTACCGGTATTAACAATACAGGCCTTATCAAACAAAAACAAGCTGACCTGTTTAATTTCAGGATCAATTACAACCGTGTGGAAGGGACCTTAAACGGAACCCCGCTCTACAATGGGAATATTGCTCAAACCCTTTGGAAAACAAACAGTCCGGACAAGAACCTGCGAGGGTATATCTATAAGTATGATGATTTAAACAGAATTACGGAGGCAGAAGGATACAAGGGAAGTATATTAAGCAATATGCTGGCTTACAATCACCATAATGTAGGAGGAATTACCTATGACTATAACGGAAACATTCTTTCTCTTATACGGAATGGCTCCAATGACGATGAAACCGCCTATGGGGTATGGGACGACCTTACCTATCATTATATAGGCAACCAGTTACAACAAGTGGATGATGATGCTACTGTTGCTGCATATAAAGATAAAGGCTTTAAAGACGCAATCAATCTGGACGAAGATTATGATTATGACACCAATGGGAATATGACCATAGATAAAAACAAAGGGATCACTAACATTAGCTACAACCACTTAAACCTGCCGGAGGTGATCACCATCAACAATGGCACCCAAAGTGGAACCATTACCTATGTCTATGATGCTACGGGGATTAAACTAAAAAAGACTTTACAGTCCGGCACCAATGCAGATGTACATACAGAGTATGCAGGAAATTATGTATATTCAGATATGGAAACGGTAGGATCGCTACAATTACAATTCTTTAACCACCCGGAGGGGTATGTAGAACCTGTAATTAACAATACAACAAAATCTGTAAAAGGCTATGATGCAGGCAGCGAGGAGATCACCTACAGTGCATTTAAATATGTGTTCCAGTACAAAGATCATTTAGGGAATGTACGACTAAGCTATAGCGATGATGACCTAAATGGCTCCATCGACCCAAATGATGAAATTATTGAAGAATCCAATTACTATCCTTTCGGGCTCAAACAAAATGGATATAATACAGATGTTACAGGTAGTGGAAATGCGCTGGCGCAACAATGGAAGTTTGGAGGAAAGGAATACCAACAGGAACTGGACCTCAATTGGTATGATGTATCTGCACGTAATTACGATCCCGCTAGTGGACGATGGATGAACATTGATCCTTTGGCTGAGAAGATGAGAAAACATAGTCCGTATAATTATGCCTTTGATAATCCTATATATTTTATAGATTATGATGGAATGATGCCATCCGGGCCAGGAGACCCCCCTAAGAAAAAAATTCAAAATGCAATAACAGGTCTAGGTGAATCAATTATGAGCAGACTTAAAACTTTTAGCAGTTGGTTTGGAGGGGGTTCAAGTTCATCTTCAAGTAATAGAAAAGTTAACATGAGTGGTGAAGGCATTAACATATATGGAAATAATAATTCTAATGAAGGTTCCACACAAGACACAAGTGAAAACAGTAAAGGTTCATTAGATACTGATGATATTCCAACTGCTCCAGGCGGGTATAAAGGAGCAAAAGCAAATAGTATTGCAGAAGCTTTTAAGGGAGGTCTGAAGGACACTAAAAAAGTTACTGAAATAGTTGATAAGGGAACAGATTTACTAGCTGATAATAAATCAAACAACAGCTCTTCTTCATCTAGTGATTCCAGTGACGGCTCTATAAGTACTTCTAATACTTCTGGGGAAGTTTCTACTGACCAGCAAGCTAGTACAGATACAATTGCAACATCAACTAGATGGACAACTGATTCAAATGGAAATGTAAGTTCAGCAACTGTATATACTGGTCCTGTCAATGGAGCAAAGACCGATTCTGCAAAAGTAGCAAACAACATAAAGGTATGGAATAGTGACGGAAGTAACAGAACTTCATCAGGAACATCGATTGATTCAACAACAATTGATTATGAAATAAAAAATTAATAGAAATGAAGCTAGCAGTACTGATTTTTACATTTTCTTTCTTTATCTCCTGCGATGATAATAAAGTTATTTATTCTTACTATGAAAATGGTAATATAAAGGAAAAAATCAATGTAAAGGATGGTGTAAGAGATGGCACCTATGAAGAGTTTTTTTTGAACGGAAATATAAAAGCAATTAAAATGTTTTCAAAAGGGAAAGAAATCGATTCATCAGTATTCTTTTATGAAAATTATAAGAATAAAGTTAAGTTTAAAAATTATCTCTTTAAAGATCACATAAGACAAGTTTCCTTTGATACTCTATATAAAAAACAAAAACAAGGTAACATCAATAAACTTGGCAAGGCAATTGGGAAATGGAAATTTTATAATGAGAATGGAACAATAAATTCAATTATTGAGTATAAGCTTGTGAATGGGGAGTCATATGTTAATCAAAAATGGGTTTTAAATTCAAAAGGAGATACTTTATACTATCCTAGCCATTATTTTGACATATTAACGACAAAGGATACATTTTCTTTAAAAGAAGGCTTTAGGGCACTAGCCATTGTCGAAATTCCTTTTTTTAAAGATCAAAACAGTGAAATAGAAGTTAAAATTGCATCTAAAACTAGTCATGAAGATTTCAATGAAGATTTTTCTAATGAATCTTATGTAACCGTACATACTTTTAAAAATTTAAGTAAGGATGTGAAAAATCAAAAATGGTTTACTCACCTTCAAGATAGATATCAGTATTCTGCTGTATTTGGTAAAACATTTAATAGCCCTGGAGAAAAAATAATTAGAGGTTATATTATAGAATCCTATAATCAAACCCCGTCTAAATTAGATTCATTAATTCTAGAGGAAAGAAAAGTTTATTTTGAGAAAAAAATATTTGTAAAGAATCCTCTACCTGATAAAGACGAATATGAAATTGAAGAACAAGCATAGAGTGGACTTCTTATAAAAGTTGAACAATTTTTCAGACTTTTTTAGAGCGAAGCAACATTTTTATTAAAACAGTAAAGGTTCATTAGATACTGATGATATTCCTTCTGCTCCCAGCGGATATAATGGAGCTAAAGCAAATAGTATTGCAGAAGCTTTTAAAGGAGGTATGAAGGACACTAAAAAAGTTACTGAAATAGTTGATAAGGGAACAGACTTATTAGCTGATAATAAGTCAAATAACAGTTATTCATCTAATAATTCCAGTGATGGTTCTATAAGTACTTCCAATACATCTGGTGAAGTTTCTACTGTGGAAAATGAAGCAACTGTAACAGTACAAGAGATTACGAATGTAAGAGAAGGTCCTAGTTATGTAAATGGTGCTGCAAGTTATCCTGCTGTTTTTACTATGACAAAGAAAATATCTGCTCATCCAAGTGATACAGCTAATATAAAAGCCCTTTATCAAAGAAAATTAGACTTTAAATTATGTTTTATTGGGGTTATATTTCTAGGATTAATGTCTTGTAGAAATAATCCTGAGCCTGCTGTAAATCAGTCACAAAACTTGAAAAAGATTGATTCCACAATTCTTGAGTTTACTTTTAAGGATACTGTAAATATTAAGAGTAAGGTTAAAGGTAAGCTGAGATATAATCTTTTTCTTAATTCCGTAAGTCCAAGCGGTGTAGATAAAAGATATACTTTTTTATACGTTACTACTGAACCAAAAATAACCTCCCTTGAAGCTATTGAAAAAGTTAATACTTAACAATTTAAGAAATGATAATCCCCGCTACCGCTAGGCTTCTGCCTAGTGGTTCTTCCCTAGTATGAAACTTTATATATTCAGATATGGAATCTGTCGGATCACTGCAATTACAATTCTTTAATCACCCTGAGGGTTATATCCAGCTTGTATTAGACCATCCTACAAAATCTGTAAAAGGCTATGATGCAGGCAGTGGAGAGATCACCTATAGTGCCTTTAAATATGTATATCAATATAAGGATCACTTAGGTAATATAAGATTATCTTATGGTGATGACGACCTCAATGTCTCCATCGACCCAAATGATGAAATTATTGAAGAATCCAATTACTATCCTTATGGGTTGAAACAAAATGGGTATAACGACAACATGGGCTTACAACAAAAAAGAGTTCGTTTAGTAATTTCATGAAAAAAATTGTATCTAGTTGCCTTACTTATAGATAGTTACACTTTTGGCACAGAGCTTGTTTTATAAGGTTCAAACTAAACCTTATTATCATGTTACATTTTTTTAAAAAAGATAGAGAAAAGGAAAAGCAACTAGCCATAGATTCCATATTAAACTGTATTTGCAATAATACCGAGCAGTTCTCCCATAAAGAACAAACAGAAATTGTAAATAAAGTTGCAATAGAGCTAGTTGAAAACAAAAGACAAGCTCGTAAAGAATTGATCGAAGAGGCCAGAGAACTGCAAAGTTCCATCAAGAACTTACGATTACTGTATCCGGATAATGTGGCATGATCTTAAAGGCCTTTAAAATTTTAAAAGAGTGACTTCAGTAGAAACAGTGGCAAAAAGTATACAAAATTAAGAGGAGTTACTTATTCATTTAATCATAGTAAATAATACTATAGCACTTAAAGTAAAAAAGGCGTTCAATGAACGCCTTTTTTGTATTCTGCTTACTGTTAGTCAAACCATTGTTGCCAAGGGATTCTACTAAGCATTAAAATTAATGCCAATGTATAGAAGATCGCCAGCATTTTAAATTTTGGTTTTGAAACCAGTTTCTTTTTATGCTTTGAATATCCAATAGTGATCAATACTACTGTCAATAGCATTATAATAGGGTGCTCGATCGCATAGAGCCTGTATTCTGAATTTTTCATTATTTCACCCATACCACTGTTGGTAATATTCTGCAATCCCAAGGGAGATACAAAAAACAAGATCAACCCTATTAAAAACTGAATATGGGTAACAATTAGTGCAAAAAGTGAAATTCTAAAATCCTTAGGGCCATATTCTTTATTGTTTAAAAATCCGGCCAAGGCATTGATAGTAGCTATTACGACCACAAATAACACCAAATAGGCCCACCAGGAATGTATAAATTGAATAGTTGAGTACATAAGGTCAAATTATTAAAGTTCTTTCAAATGTAGGGATATTTCAAATAAAAAAAGAGGTTGTTAAAAACAACCTCTTTTTAAAGATATATTGATATGATCTCTTAATCTAAATGATTAGAATGCATACTTAACAGATCCATTATAGGTTCTACCATTATTATTAAAGAATCCAAACGCATCTGAGTTCTGGATTGTAACATGGTCTAACACGTTGAATACATTACCTCTAAAAGTAAGATCGTTACTTCCCAAGTTAAACTTATACGTTAATCCTGCATCAGTCAAAGAGAATGGACGTAACGTGTCAGGATTTTCCGTTGTATTTAAATCGGTATACTCATAGTGGTTTGCATAGTAATTAATGTTTGCATCTACAGATAATCCAGCTATAATTTTTGCAACAACACCTAAACCTGCAGCAAATTGTGGTGCCGTAGATACTTTAATTCCAGATCTGTCTACACCTTCTGCTTCTTCAAGTAATTCATTAGTATCTCCATTATATATCGCAAAGTTTGACTCCCCTTTGAAATACCAGCTACCTCCGGAAAGATATCCATTAATAGTAACTCCATTGGCAGGGCGATAGCTAAAGTCAAATTCAGCTCCGGTATGGTATTGTCTCACACCTCTTTGGAAAATATCTGTTTCTATCTCATCGCCATCTCCTGGAACTCCGTTTGGATCTATTTCACCACTGGACAATAAAGTTCTGTTATCCCAATCTGTTACATAGGCGTTGAAATTAGCTCTGAAGTTTGTAGTTTTAAAGTGATAACCAGCTTCAAAACCAGTAATTTCTTCATTGTCAACTTCTGGCTCAATAATAACATTAGAAACTCTAATGAATTCAAAAATATTATCTAGGTAAGGTTGTCTTGAATAATAACCTGCATTTAAAAAGATCGTATGCATATCATCAATAGTATATGAAACACCACCTTTTACATTATACCCAGTTTTAGTTAACTTTTCTGAAGTCCCCGGATCACTAAATCTACCTTCTCTTTGGTAAGACTGATTAGAAAAAGCTCCCTGGAAGAATGCAGAGAATGAATCTGTAGCATACTCAAATTGCCCAAATACTCCTTGATAATTAATATCTTCAGAATAGTCATAGTCAATTCTATCTCCTTCATCTGCAAAGTCGAAAAGTGCAGACCAAGGGGTTGGTTCAAAAGCGTTGGTTACAGTGGCTCCATCTGGACGATCGTTAGCCCATCCTGTTAAACCGTAGAAATCTGTTACTTGTCTGAAGTGATCTCCTGTATACATTCTCACATCAACTCCAACATTTGCTGAAAAAGTATCTGAAAACTCATGTCCTAAGTTAGAAATAAGTCCATACCATTGGTGATTGTTTACAGATGCTCTTCTTATATAACCAGCTCTTTTATCATTATCTCCAAGACCAACTTCAGCGTTTAAAGCAGCTATCCCATCATAATCTATTTGACCAAAAAGTGGTCCGTCACCATCAGGATCTTCCGTTCTTGGTGCTCTTGCTCCACGTGGTCCGGTACCTCCACCGCGACCCCACGAGGCATATAATACTGTCCCTAGCTCGGTTTTATCACTCATTGTCCAATCCCAGTTTAAGTTCATTACCGGTTTGTGATAGTAATTTTGTCTTTCAGAATCAATTCCGTCAGAAGTATATCCCCAGTGTTGGTTAAATTTAGGATCGGCAGCTATAACTTCTTTTGACTGTGACCATTTTTGACCATGTAACTGAGGTGCACCTGTAATTAAGAAATTGAAAGCATGTGTCTCGTTTGGTTTATATCCTACGGCAAAGAAATAATTTTGTCCTTCTCCATAGGTTCCTCTTGCCCATTTTCTATGTGCTTGCCAGTAGTCTACTAATACAGAAAAAGCCCATCCTTTATCATTCTTCCCGGTATCATAAGCCAACGTTCCTTTAAAGTAGCTGTCATTACCTCCTACAAAACGTGCATAACCTCCTTTATTTCTTTCGGCTGCTTTCATAACAATATTCATAGTACCTCCAACAGAAGAGATCGCAAGTTTAGAAGATCCTAAACCTCTTTGTACCTGTATTGCGTTAGCAATATCAGCGATTCCAGCCCAGTTTGACCAATACACTCTACCATCTTCCATACCATTAACCGGCTGACCGTTTAATAATACGGCAATGTTCGTTTGGTCAAAACCTCTTAAATATAACTGAGAGTCTCCAAAACCTGTTTGCCCTGAAATATAAGCAGATGGTGTGTTTTTTACTGCTTCAGTAATTTCGACATTACCAACAGCTTTTCTCTGAATTTCTTCGGCTTTAATGGTGGATACTGCAACAGGAGTTTTTCTGTCTTCAGCTAAATCAATAACTCCAGTTCCAACAATAATAATCTCACCTAAAGCATCAGCATCAAGACCTACGCTTATGTTACCCAAATTGGCTGTGCCGTTAACAAGTGTGTAATTAACCGCTGTTGTAGAATATCCTACAAAAGAAACAGTTATTGTTCCCTGATCATTTGAAACATTCAATGAAAAATTTCCATCCATATCAGAAACAGTACCATTACTGGTCCCGGTTTCTACAATGTTAGCACTGGGAAGTGTATCTCCCGTTTCGGCGTCAATTAAGGTTCCTGTTACGGTTCCTTGTGAAAAAGCAGTAAAACTGCCCAATAAAAAAATGAAAAGTAAAAGTTTTTTCATAAGTGTTAGTTTTAGTTAAATAATTCTTTGCAAAAGTATTTCAAAAATTTCTTTTATAACCATAGATAGGTTAAGAAATTCTTAACAATTTACAGGTACTTAAAATTACTATAAAAATGTAATGTATTAAGGAACAGTGTTTTAATTAATAACAATGTTATCAACAAGCTAAAGAATACCAAATTAGTAGGAAATACAGTCCAATTGGTCCTTTAAAGGAAGCATAAATCTAAAGAAATCATCATGATAATCTAACGGCAAAGGTTTTGAAAGTGGGAGGTCTTCTTTAAAGGGGTCCACTTGTTTTCCATTTTTCCAAAAACGATAGCAAACGTGGGGTCCACCAGTATTTCCTGTCATACCAACCCATCCTATTACATCTCCTTGTTTAACGTATTCTCCAACTCTCGAATTACGTTTTTTCATATGCAGATACTGCGTTTCATAGGTGCCATTGTGTTTTATTTTCACATAATTTCCATTTCCTCCCCGTCTTTCAGATTTTGTAACAACTCCATCAGCAGTAGCAAGAATTGGGGTGCCAATTGGAGCAGCAAAATCAGTTCCTTTATGTGGCCTTAGTTTGTAGCCGTAATATTTTATTCTCCTATTTAAATTATACCGGGAAGATATTCTGAAGTTAAATTTTATGGGGGATTTCAAAAAAGCTCTTCGAAGGTTATTTGCTTCTTCATCATAAAAATCTCTCACTTGATTAATGGAATCTGTCTCAAAATTAAATGCATACAAAGGTTTCCCCCGGTGCTCAAAATAAGTGGCTTTAATTTCATGCAGGCCTGCAGAGATCGTATCGTTTATAAATTTTTCGGTATAAACCACTTTAAACCTATCTCCCGGTTGCAGGTGAAAAAAGTTAACGGTCCATGCATAAATATTTGCCAAACGATCTGTCATATAAGGACTCAAATTTTCCTCCTCCATGGTTTGTGAGAGTGAACTTGTAATTATTCCGGAGGCTTCCCGTTCTTCAAAACGAATTGGTTTTCTATCTGTATAACAATTAATAGTATCTCTAAAATCTACAACAGCATATTCTATCCTATTTTTTTCATAAATGAATACCTGTGTTGTATTAAGGGAGTCTTTGGAATTTAACAGTACATAAGGTTTCCCCACTACAATTCTACGGACATCGAAACTGTCTTTAAATTTATTGGCAACTTCAAATATTTTACTTTGCGAAACTCCATTGGCATCCAGAATTACTCCGAAAGTATCTCCCGGGCGAATGGTATCCCTAACAACATTATAATCATTTAAAATATAGCCGTATTCTTGAATAATAGGAACTTCTTCAACAATTTCTTCTTCAACAAGATCATCTTTTGTTGTATCGCAAGCAATAAAAGCAAAAAAAAGGGGGAGTACGTATTTAAGTCTTTTCAATTTTTGGTTGTTGTTTTTAATAACCTACACATCTTTTCCCCAATCTTCTAATTCTTGTGCTGTCCATAATTCGGGGAAAAATATTCTTCTTTGATATTTTGGATGCATATATTTTGTCCATTCACTTCCACCTGTTGCTTCTACAGTTTCATTCCCTGCATTTAAATACTTATTGGCAGCATGGTAATGTGCCATGACCCAAGTAATATTTACAGTATGATCATAATGACGCATCGCTTTCCGTAATTTTGGATCTTCTTTTACGTCTTTTGGAAGCTCTTTAAATTTTGCGTACAAATTTATAGTATTATATTCTTTTGTAAAGGCTATGAATTCATTTTTGTACTTTTCTTCAAAAGCAGTTAATAAAAATGACTTCTTACCCGTTTTATAATCCTTTCCTGCTGCTTGCCAATACAAATGTTCTAAAGCATGTTCATAAGGTGTATTTCTATCAATAGTTTCCCTGAATCTGGCATCTATGAGATTTATAAGGTCTGTAGAAGCAAATTCGATCTTTCTGTACTGTGCGCTCTGAAATCCACTTGCAGGTGTTAGTGTAGTTCTAAACTTCATATACTGGGCTACTTCCATACCATCACCCATAATATTAAAGGAAGAGGTTAGCATGTCAAAATAACGACTGATTCGCATTAATTTAGTAGAGAAAAACTCAGCTGTTATAGCTTTACAGTGAGCAACCTGAGCTATTTCCCAAAGAATCATTTTAAACAACAGTTCATTGACCTGATGGTACATTATAAATACCATTTCATCGGGCAGGGTTGTTCTTTGTGTCTGAAGATTTAGTAAAGCATCTGTTTGGATATAATCCCAATACGTCATGGGTTCACTATACAATAATCCTTCTAAATGAGTGTCCAGATCCTGATCTATAGCGCTGTATTTTTTCTCTAATTGTTCTAGAAGTTTTTTTATCTCTGGTTTTACGTCCATAAATTAGTCTGCTATAATTTTAAAAGAATGCTTTAACCCTTTAAATTGTGTTAATGTTGCCTTTAAAGAACCTACTGCTAGATCTGCTTTTATAAGCAATGGTATTTTGTTGTCATCATCACTTACCCAAACTGTAAGACTTTCTTTTTCTTTAAAAACTCTTCCTGCTTGCACATACGGGCGAAAAATCAAACTGCGAACTTTTCCAAAATTAGTTTTTAAGGTCTCTCTACCCAAGAATTTAAGCCTAAATTTATAATTTTCTTTATCAAAAAACATATTCATATCTATAGTATCTCCTTCTTCAAGTGATTTTACATCAAGATTATTTCTCAAATAATAAAATGAAGAGACCATATCTTGAGCATCTTTTGGAAAGGAAACCAAATCTTTTTCGTTGTGTTTTTTATTATAGACAAGAGCTTTGTTTGTGGAGTGATTAAAATCTATTTGTATATCCTTAGTGTGCCCTCCCTCGTCGATCTTTCGAATAAAACGATATGGTATGTCTTTTTGTTTGTCTACGTATGATTGGTAATAATCTTCAACACTAAAAAACCAATTGGAAATACCTGTAGTTCTGCCTTCTCCTTTAATGTGAAATACTTCTTTTCCATTAAGCATAGTATCCTCAACCTCCAGTATGGCGTATCCGGCAGTAACAATACCATAATGCACTCTAAATTTAAACCACTCACCGTCACCATATGCTTTTTCCTGGGCAGAAAGCACAGTGATACTACATAAAATAAAGAGTGTAAATAGCTTTTTCATAAACTTGGGTTATTTGGATTATAGATGTTGTAATTACAACATCTGTTCCAAAAATATAAACTCCATCATACAGGACGATGGAGTTTAAGTATTGTTACGTTACAATTATAAGGTTCCACGTGCAGCCTGTTCTCTTTCAATTGATTCGAAGAGGGCTTTAAAATTTCCGGCTCCAAATCCTCTGGCCCCCATTCTTTGAATAATCTCAAAAAAGAGAGTAGGCCTGTCTTCTAATGGTTTTGTAAATATTTGCAACAAATATCCTTCTTCATCTGCATCTACCAAGATGGACAACTTCTGAAGTTCTTTTATATCTTCTTTCATAACATCCATATGAGACCCTAACCTTCCGGGGATATCGTCATAATATTCCTGGGGTGGAGGCGGTAAAAATTCAACACCTCTTGCCTTTAGCATTGCTACTGTCTTAATGATATCATCTGTTGCAACTGCAAGGTGTTGTACACCCGCTCCTTCGTAAAAATCTAAATACTCTTCAATTTGTGAGCGCTTTTTCCCTTTGGCAGGCTCATTGATTGGAAACTTGATACGCCCATTCCCATTGCTCATCACCTTACTCATTAAGGCAGAATATTCAGTATGGATTTGCTTATCATCAAAAGACAAAAAATTCACAAACCCCATTACATCTTCATACCATTTTACCCAGGTATTCATCTGTCCCCAACCCACATTACCAACCATATGGTCAATATATTTCAATCCTGTTGGTTCTGGGTTATAATCAGATTCCCAGGCTCTAAACCCCGGTAAAAAAGTTCCTTTATAGTTTTTACGTTCAACAAACATATGGACAGTCTCTCCATAGGTGTAAATTCCTGCTTTTACTACCTCACCATCTTCATCTTTTTCTACTGTTGGCTCTAAATAAGGCTTTGCCCCTCGTTTTGTAGTCTCTTCAAAGGCGCTTCTTGCATCATCTACCCAAAGAGCAATCACTTTTACTCCATCTCCATGTTTTACAATATGGTCATTAATTGGCGACTTGCTGTTTAAAGGTGTTGTTAAAACAATCCTTATTTTATCTTGTTTTAATACGTAGCTTACCACATCTTTTGAGCCTGTCTCCAATCCTTTATAGGCATAGGATTGAAATCCAAATGCTGTTTTATAAAAATGTGCTGATTGTTTTGCATTACCCACATAGAATTCTACATAATCTGTGCCTAACAATGGTAAGAAGTCTTCAGCTCCTTCAAAAATTTTCTCTAATCCGTAGTCTACTGATTTTAATTCTTTACTCATTTTATTATTATTTAAATTATTCCAACCAAGATTGATGATATGTGCCATCGGCTATTTTTAAAGCTTCTTCCGTTACTTTTAGAGGTTTAAATGTATCTACCATTACCGCAAGCTCGTCTGTTTTTGTTTTCCCGATACTTCGCTCTGTTGCTCCCGGGTGAGGGCCGTGAGGAATTCCAGCAGGGTGTAATGTGATCTGGCCTGCTTCTATATCGTTTCGGCTCATAAAGTCTCCATCTACATAATATAACACCTCATCACTATCAATATTGCTATGATTATACGGAGCAGGAATGCTCTCCGGGTGATAGTCATACAAACGTGGAACAAAACTACAAACCACAAAGGCATCACTTTCAAAAGTTTGATGTACCGGTGGCGGTTGATGAATTCTTCCTGTAATAGGCTCGAAATCATGAATGGAAAAGGCATACGGGTAATTGTACCCATCATACCCAACAACATCAAAAGGATGCGTGGCATAGACCATTTCAATAATTTCGTCTTGTTTTTTAACCTTCATTAAAAACTCACCTTTTTCATGAAAAGTCTCCAGTTCTTTCGGTTTTCGTATATCACGTTCACAAAAAGGGGAATGTTCAAGCAGTTGCCCAAACCAATTTCTATATCTTTTTGGTGTATAAATAGGTCTGTATGATTCTACAATAAATAAACGATTATCTGATGTATCGAAATCAATTTGGTAAATGATGCCTCTCGGGACTAACAAATAGTCTCCATATTTAAAGTCCAGATTACCTAACAATGTACGTAATGTTCCGCTGCCTTTATGAATAAAGATCAATTCGTCAGCATCTGTATTTTTATAGAAATAGTCTCTTAAAGAATCTTCGGGTGCAGCTAAGATTATATTACAATCACTATTGGTGAGTACTACTTTTCGGCTTTCCAAATAATCCTTTTGAGATGGTACCTGATATCCTTTCAATCGATACGATTTCAAGTTATTCGCTTTAGCAATTTCTGGTGCTACACTGTATTGCTTTTTAATTTCCTTTACCTGCGTGGGGCGTTCCTCGTGGTATAAATTACTATACATTCCATCAAACCCAACAGTACCAAAGAGCTGTTCGGCATATAATGAGCCGTCCGGTTTACGAAACTGTATATGACGTTTGGAAGGTATTTTTCCTAATTTATGATATAGTGGCATTTTGGTTTAATTTACATTAATATTATTTTTACAAAAAGGGAAACACATTATTCCGGGTTTCTTTATAAAGGAAGCTTAAAAAAATAACAACTATTTCCTATTTGCTCTTGCCATATGACAAATGTCGGAAAAATTTGCCTTTTTATGATTAAGAATATATTAAAACCTAAACCCAACACTTACGTACCATTCCCCTTCATCGCGGTCCGGAGAAAAAGAATATTTTACTTCTACAGGACCCAAAAAAGTTTCAAGCCCATACCCCAGAGCTATGGCGCTATAATCAATTCTATCAATCCATCTTCTTGAAGTAAACAGCCCATCCCCGATATTAGCAACATTGGTAGAAAGGTTAATGTGGTTTTTTTTGAAAATTTCATAGTCTAAAGTAACCGCGGCCTTTAAATAGGTATCTCCGCGCAGACTTAATGCTTCATAACCATAAAACGGGATAATATTATTTAGTTGTTTGTAACCATAACCTCCCACAAGAAAATCAAAAGAATTAGTATTTTTCCCTCCAATTTTAAAACCTCCCTCAGTAGTGATCTGCATTGATAATTTGTCTGAAAATGAGGTCGCATAACCCATCATTGCTTTTGAAATAGAAAATTCGCTGAAGTTTTCATTCAACCCATTAGCAAAAAGATACATATGAAAATCTCCTTTAAAATAGACCCCTTTCTTTGGAAAAAAAATGTTGTCATATGTGTCGTATTTCAAATATCCGTACGCACTAAAATAATTAGTGTTCTCAAAAATCGTTCTTGGAACATTATTTTCATCAACTCCAATAGTTTCAGATAAATACCGAAGCCATTTATGCTCTGCTCCTATACCCAGTAATAATATACGCTTAAAAAGTGTTTCTACATATATCCGGTTGGTGACATCATCGTATTTTAGTGAAATTTGATTGAGTTGCGTATTAACATTGGTAAGGAATTCAGTATCAACAAATCCAATAGGCACATCTTTATCAAAAAAACTATAGCTGGAATTAAGTCCAATACTCCAGTAAAATCCTTTATCTATATAATAATCAAAATTATAACGAACATTATCTCCAACAATAAAATCAAAAGATGCAATGTCGTTGTTGGTAATGATTCTTTTTTGAGTGACATTAACCATCACCGCAGTTCTAAACAGATCATCATAATGAGCCCCCAATCTAAGAAGTGTGTTTGAAGTTTTTTCTCTTAAATTAAGAAGCAATGTGGTTTCACCGTTCTCATCTTCGGTAAAATAATAATCTATATCTTGAAAGTTGTCTGTTGCAGAAAGGTTATTGATGCCTTCATTAAACCTCTTGTAAGAAGTTATTGCCGGAGTCACTAATTTTAACTTTCCCAAAACATAGGAACGTGTATATTTTTCAATCCCTTCGATCTTTACTTCTTTAATAAATAATGAATCTCCGGTAACAAAGTCTATTTTTTGTTTTGGAAGCTTCTTTTGCCTGGCTGCAACAGCTAATAATTCATCCTTTAATGCATTAGCTTCATCTTCTCCTGCCTGTATAATATTACTTCCTTCATCAAAAGAAACCACAGTAAATGCTTCTATATTCGGGTTTATATAAATATCTGTTTTTTCACGCTTTTTAACCATGTCTTTAATGGTTCTGAAATTATTTATCTGAACCAGAACATCTAAAGCCGATTTTAACTTATAGCGGTCCCTTAATGTATCCTGTACATCTATACCTATAATAATGTCAGCTCCCATTGCTTTTACTTCATCTACAGGATAGTTGTTTACCACACCTCCATCAATCATAAGTGTATCATTAATTATTACAGGGCTAAATAATGAAGGAAGCGCTCCGCTTGCCGTAATAGCTTGTGGCAAATACCCTTTATTCAAAAGAATTGGTTTCCCGGTTTCTGCATCTGTCGCCACACAAAAGAAAGGTATTGGCAGTTTATTAAAATCTTCAATATTGCTAACATGTGCTGTGAGTTTGGACAATAAATTATATACGTTTTGCCCTTTTGATAAAGCCGAAGGAAATGAAACATGAAACTTATCGAACGGAAGTGTTAGTGCATATTTTTCAGATTCGTCTTTTTCATAAAAAGTCTTTGCGTTACGAGGAATTTCATCCTGAATCAATTTGTCAAAATCTGTTTCTTTAAAAATAGAGTCCAATTGTACGGCAGTATATCCCGAAGCATACAATGCTCCTATGATCGCTCCCATACTTGTCCCACCAATATAATCAATACGCACGCCCGAATCTTCAATCACCTTAAGTGCTCCAATATGTGCTAACCCTTTTGCGCCTCCACCACTTAAAACCAAACCAACCTTCAGGTCTTTATCTGCCTTATCCTGAGAAAAGACAAACCCTGAAAACAATAGAAATATTATGAAAAATAACCTTTTCATTGTGTTGATTGAAAGTGCGTAATAATTTTTTTAGCCCTACTGGCACCAACCACTTCAGCTAATTCATCAAAACTAGCTTTAGCAATTCTTTTAGTGCTTTTAAAATGTTTTAATAATTCCATTACTGTTTTTTCACCAATGCCGGGAATTGTCTCCAGGGCCGTATTTAAAGCATCTTTACTTCTTTTATCTCTATGAAATGTTATACCAAAACGGTGTGCTTCATTACGTAATTGTTGTATGATCTTTAATGTTTCAGATTTTTTATCCAAATACAATGGAATGGGGTCGTCCGGATAAAATAATTCTTCCAATCGTTTTGCAATACCTACAATGGCAATTTTTCCACGCAGTTTCAATTTATCTAAGCTTTTTAAGGCTGAAGATAATTGTCCTTTCCCTCCATCTATGATGATTAACTGAGGTAAAGGTTGCTCCTCATCCAACATCCTTTTATACCTTCTATACACTACTTCTTCCATTGAAGCAAAATCATCCGGCCCTTCTACTGTTTTTATATTAAACTTGCGATATTCTTTCTTACTGGGCTTTCCGTTTTTAAAAACCACACAGGCAGCCACAGGATGTGTTCCCTGAATATTACTATTGTCAAAACATTCTATATGACGTGGCTCTTCATTTAACCGAAGATCTTTCTTCATTTGCGCCATAATCCGTTTTTCATGACGGTCAGGGTCTACGATCTTTGCTTGTTTAAATCGTTCCATTCGGTAATACTTTGCATTGCGAATGGATAGGTCCAAAATGTGCTTTTTATCTCCTGCTTTTGGGATATGTATTTTTACCCCTTCTTCAGTATCAATAGCAAAAGGGACAAATATTTGTTTGGACTGAGATTGAAATCGCTGCCGTAATTCAATTACAGCCAATTGCAATAACTTTTTATCGGATTCATCAAGTTTTTTCTTGATTTCCAAAGTATGTGAACGAATAATAGCACCAAATGAGACCTGAAGAAAATTGACGTATGCATAGCTTTCATCTGAAACTATTGAAAACACATCTACATCACTAATTTTGGGGTTTACAACGGTAGACTTTGCCTGATAATTTTCAAGTATATTTATTTTTTCTTTTACACGCTGGGCATCTTCATATTTTAATTCGGCAGCATAGGTTTTCATTTGCACCCTAAAGCGGGTAAGTGATTCTTTAAAATTGCCTTTCACAATGTTTCGGATCGCTTCAATGTTTTCATGATATTCTGCTTCAGAAAAAAATCCCTCACAAGGCCCCAGACAGTTTCCCAAATGATACTCCAGACAGACTTTATATTTTCCTGAACGGATTTTCTCTTCAGCCAGATCATAATTACATGTACGTAATGGATACAACCCCTTTATAAGGTCCAATAAGGTATGAACTGTCCTCATACTTGTGTATGGGCCATAATATTCAGAACCGTCTTTAATCAACCTTCTGGTAGAAAAAACACGAGGAAAACGTTCATTTTTTATGCAAATCCATGGATAGGATTTGTCATCTTTCAGCATCACATTATACCGTGGCTGGTATTTTTTTATAAGATTATTTTCAAGTAATAGCGCATCCGTTTCGGTAGCAACTACTATATGTTTTATACTTTTTATCTTTTTAACTAACAGCTTTGTACGTGCATTATCATGCTGTTTGGTAAAGTAAGAATTTACACGTTTTTTCAGGTTTTTAGCTTTACCTACATACAATAGCTTATTATCTTTATCATAATATTGATATACTCCCGGAGATTCAGGTAGTGTAGAAATTTGTAATGTGACCGAAGCCTCTGCCATAGCTCAAAGATAATTGATGTTTTGCTTTATTGTTGCCCTTTCTACCACCAATATTGCAAATAAATTGTTAAACATATACATGCCTCTTCTTAGCATCTTCACAGTTATAATTTTTACTAACTTGCAACTATTAATTGCTGCTAATGAACATTGCTATTCTATCCCGGGGAGAAAATCTCTACTCTACACAAAGCTTATTAAAAGCAGGGAGGGCTAGAAATCATGATATTGAAGTTTTAGACCCTTCACTTTGCACAATGGCTATTGAAGAGGGAAAATCTGTAGTATATTACTGCAATGAACCTGTTGACGATTTACATGCAATTATCCCCAGAATAGGTGCTTCCAATACTTATTTTGGATCCTCTTTGGTACGTCATTTTCAATCTATGGGAGTTTTTTGTGTTGTTTCTGCCGAAGCTATTTTACAGTCCAGAAATAAATGGACCAGTTTTCAAATTTTGGCAGCCGCAAATATTCCTGTGCCTAAAACTGTTTTAGGGAATGCTCATGATATAGCTACTGTACTTGAAAGTTTTGGTGAAAATCCGGTAATTATAAAAGTGTTACAGGGGACACATGGTCATGGTGTGATTTTAGCAGAAACCTATCGGTCTGCACTCTCTACTATTGAAACATTAAAAGCTACAAAAGTGAGGTTTGTTATCCAGGAATATATTGCAGAATCTGAAGGAGCAGATATTCGTATCATTATTGTAGATGGAGTTATTGTTGCAGCTATGAAACGCCAAAGCAAAGAAGGAGAGTTTAGGTCCAACTTACACAGGGGAGGTTCTTCAGAAATTATAAAATTGAGTTTTGATGAGGAGCGAATCGCTCTAAGAGCTGCAAGAGCACTAAGGTTAGGGGTCTGTGGTGTGGATATTCTTCAGTCAGATAGAGGTCCGTTAGTACTGGAGGTAAATTCAACTCCCGGACTGGAAGGAATAGAAACTGTTACGGGAAAAAATATATCAAGGAGTGTTATTGGTTATATTGAAAGAAACAAAAGATAGATGGCCAAAAAGAAAGCTAACAAATTTATTATTCTTGGAGAAGAAATTCTACCTGGGCAGTCAAAAGAACTTCATTTCAATTTGGCAAAATTGCACACAAATACACCTGTAGATGTCCCAATTTATGTAGAAAGGTCGAAATTTGAAGGGCCTACTGTTTTATTTACTGCCGGAATCCACGGAGATGAGGTAAATGGTATTGAGATTGTTCGCCAAATCATTTCAAAAGGTATTAATAAGCCAAAAATAGGAACAACTATTTGCATTCCTATTATCAACATATTTGGATTTATACAAAAAGCGAGAGAATTTCCGGACGGAAGAGATCTTAACAGATCGTTTCCGGGGAATAAAAACGGATCACTGGCTGCAAGGGTAGCCTATAAACTAATGAATGATATCATTCCGCAGGTAGATTATTGTTTAGATTTTCACACCGGGGGCTCCAGCAGATTCAATATTCCTCACATTCGTATAGAAAAAGACAATCCAATGCTAGCTGAGCTTTCCCAGATTTTCAATGCTCCTTTCATTTTGTATTCAAAAAACCTAAAAAAATCCTTTAGAAATTCTTGTAAGAAAAAAGGGGTGCCAATGCTGCTTTTTGAAGGTGGAAAGTCTAATTATATCGATCGTGTTGTTAGTAATACCGGAGTAAACGGATCTAAAAGGGTATTACACCACCTTGGTATGTTACGCAGTAGTTTTAAAGTAACTTCTCCTTCTAAATCGCCTGTAGTAATTACACAAAGCAGATGGCTGCGGGCTCACAATTCCGGAATGTTTAAACCTGTCGCCAAAGTTGGGGGGTTTGTTGAAAAAGGTGAGGTAATTGGTCATATTACAGATCCTTACGGAAAAATTAATTACTGGTTTAAATCCACACATAGCGGTTACATTATCAACCTTAATGAATCTCCACTTGTTTATCAGGGAGATGCTTTATTTCATATTTCTACAGAACTGTACAATGGATAAAAAAAGCTTGCGAAAAAAATATTATGTGCTTCGTGAGCAATTATCCCATGAACAAGTTGAAGAATTAAGCCTTCAAATTGCAAACAAATCATTAGAGTTACCTATTTGGGATAAAACCTATTATCACATTTTTCTATCTATTTCCGAAAAAAAAGAAGTAAATACCGAATATCTACTGCATATTCTTCAGGGAAAGGACAAAAGTATTGTTGTTTCCAGGTCAAATTTTGATACAGGTGAATTAGATCATATCCTACTTCAGGAAAATACAGCTATAAAACTATCAAGATTCGGTATTCCCGAACCTGTTTCTGGAATAGGAATTTCCCCAAAACAATTGGATGTAGTCTTTGTCCCCTTAATGGCTTACGACCAAAAGGGAAACAGAATTGGATATGGTAAAGGGTTCTATGATCGTTTTTTAGCAAAATGCACTCCTGAAACTGTTTTTGTAGGCCTTTCCTTTTTCAAACCTGAAGACAAAATCGTCCATGAAATCATAGATATTCCACTACATTTTTGTGTTACTGCTCAAAAAATAGAGCATTTTTAAAAAAAAACACTTTATATTTAATATCTAAATATTTAATAACAAATTAAAAAAACATGGAAACAACAAACAATCCGGCCGGACCGCCGCCAGACAACAACTTAGTTTGGGCAATCATATGTACCGTACTATGTTGCTTACCTTTAGGAATTGTATCTATTATTAAATCTACAAAAGTAAAAGAATTATGGGCACAAGGCAATCATGCCGAGGCTCAAAAACATGCTGATGATGCTAAAAAATGGGCTATTTGGGGTATGGTAGCCGGAGGAGCTTTTCTTGTTATTTACATTATTTTAATGTTAGTGGGAGTTGCAGGTGGCCTTCTTGGATAATACAAATAAGTTTATAAAACTTACCCTCTTGCTTGGATTGCTTGGGGGTGTTTTTTTTATGTATTATCTATTCAATCCAACACAACACTCTTTTTTCCTTCCCTGCCCTTTTAAATATATTACAAGCTATAACTGCCCCGGCTGTGGCTCGCAACGTGCCATACATCAATTATTACACGGAAACCTGGTTACAGCATTCAATTTAAACCCTTTAATGGTGCTATCTCTTCCGTTAATAAGCTATAGTTTAGGCTTAAAGCTTTGGAATTATATTTTTGAGACCAAATACAGAGTATCCCTTTTTTACAATACTATTTTTATTTATGGCTTCTTCGGTATTGCCCTTGTTTATTGGGTTGTTAGGAATATGACGTTTTATCCTTTCAATTAATAATTCCTTTAAAACATTTGTTTTGAAAGAATTATCTTACAATTCATATTTTTTTTCTATATTTCGCCTTTCAAAATGGAAGGTTTAATGAATTTTTTGACACAGAAAAGAAGTAAAATACTCTTCAGAGAGGTCGAAGAAACAAGAGCTAGCCCCAATGCTCCGGTTGATGATTTTTATTATGAAGAAATCACTCAATTGACAGCTGCAGGCGGGTTTAGTGTTAATTTTCAGAAGAAAACAAGTTTTCTTGATCCTGAAGCCAGGAGAATTCTAAGAACTCCCGTTGATTATAAGCCCTCCCTTAATTCGGCATTAGATTTTTTTTCAGATGACTTTAAAGACAAAATTGTTAAAGCATTTCATGGTATAAGCATGGGTAATCCCTATACGGGGACCATAAAAATGCTCACTTATAATAAGCAAGAATTTTGGGCGCGCGCCATTGGCAAACCTATAAATGATGAGAAAGGTAATATTATTGGGCTCAAAGGTGTTTTTCAGGATATATCAGACATCAAAGAAAAAGAGGTTAATTTAGAAAACTCATTGAAGGTTATTGAATCTCAAAATACCAGATTATTCAACTTTGCCAATATTATATCTCACAATTTAAGGTGTCATGCCAGTAATCTTCATTTATCAATGGAATTATTGAACATGGCAGAGTCTAAAGAAGAAGAAATAGAACTTAAAAATAACTTAAGTGAAATTTCAGAAAATATAAACACTACCATTAACCATTTAAATGAAATTGTAGCAATACAAACAAAAGCTGGAGATGATAAAAAAATGGTTTCATTCAGAGAAGCATTGCTACGTGTTATGTGTTCATTACAAAATATGATCACTACTTCGGAAACGGAGATCTTTTCAGATTTCTCTGAGATTCCAAACATTGAGTATATTCCAGCATATTTAGAGAGTATATTTATAAATTTAATTACTAATGCAATTAAATTTAAGCACCCAAACCGCAATCCGGTCATCGATATTTGCTCTTACGAAGATAAAGACGGCGGTCAATACCTTATGGTAAAAGACAACGGGTTAGGGATCGACCTTAATAAATACGGTGATAAGATCTTTAATATCTATGAAACTTTTCATACGCCTGCTAACCATGATTCCAAAGGAGTTGGGCTATTTATCACTAAAAATCAGGTAGAAGCATTGCAGGGGACAATAGATGTGGAAAGTACAGTAAATCTGGGCACGATATTCACCCTCAAGTTTTAATCTTCTTTTTCAGCTTTCTTAGGGAAAGCTCTTTTATTGAAAACAATCAATAAACCTACGCCCGTACTTATAGATGTATCTGCAATATTAAAAACCGGTTCAAAAAAAGTAAAATAATCACCTCCCCAAAACGGAATCCACTCCGGCAGATACCCCTTCCATAACGGGAAATACAACATATCTACTACTTTTCCATGAAAGAGTGTACCATAACCACCCCCATCTGCTAAAAATGAAGCTACTTGATGATGACTGTCACTAAAAATAATTCCGTAGAAAACAGAATCGATGATATTTCCAAAGGCTCCCGCAAAAATCAATGCAATAGAAACTATTAAGATCCGGGATAATTTTTTTCGAACCGAGTCCCATAACCAATAACCAATACCTACGATTGCTACCAGCCTAAAAAGTGTTAAAAATAATTTTCCGTATTCACCTGGTATCTTTGCTCCCCAAGCCATTCCTTCATTTTCAACAAATAGTATTCTAAACCAATCAAAAACACGAATTTCTTCTCCTAAAACAAAATGTGTTTTTATATAAACCTTAGAAATTTGATCCACAAGTAAGACCAAAAAGATAATAATAGCAGCTTTTTTTAGAGACATGTATTTCTTATAAGATTAAAAAGTAATGCCATCAAAAATATCTTGGCATTCGATGGCAAAAATAGCAATATTATTTGGTTTGAATAAGTGTAATAGTACCATCTATACTTTCTGCATTTATTGTGTATTTTCCTTTTATTGGAAGCACATTATGTATAACACCTCTTTTTGAAACTGCTTTTCCTTTCACATTTTCTTTGGCATAAACCATAATAGCTCCTTGCTTGGTTTGTAACAAGGCATTCCCCCTAAAATCATATAATGTACAATTTCCATTTTCAAGACCTGCCTCAAAAGACTTAAAACTACCATATCCTTCCACAGAAGCTATTCTTGAACGTATGGAAACCATTATTATTTCGGGTACTACAACTTCTATCTCAATTGAAATTACCTTATGAGCTGCCAGTTTATCATTTTTGGCTTCAAAATATGGTGAATATCCGGTATTTAAGAATAATGACCCTTCTTTTTCAATTATATCCAAAACTACATCTTCATAGTTTTCTCCTTCCACATGAGTATTAATTTTTATAATACCTGTCTTTTCTGAAATTATTTTAATATTGAAAACCTCATCGCTTTCAATTACAAGTTTTAAAATCCCCGATGCGTCCCATTCTTTCTGAAAGACCTTCTGTGCAAAACTTTCAGAAATAAAAGAAACAAAAAACAGTATGTAAATTAACTTTTTGACCATAAAAAACCCCATTATACAATGGGGCCTGTTTTTATATTTTCTGAAAAGAACAGATTATTTCTGCATATTCTTAGCTTCAATACTTAATGTTGCATGTGGTACTAATTTTAACCGCTCCGGATTGATTAATTTCCCGGTTACACGGCAAATACCATAACTTTTGTTTTCAATACGTATCAAAGCATTTTTAAGGTCCCTAATGAACTTCTCCTGACGTATGGCTAATTGAGAAGAGGTCTCTTTGCTCATCACTTCACTACCTTCATCAAAAGCCTTAAAGGTTGGTGAAGTATCATCTGTACCATTATTACTGTCGTTTTTATACGCACTTTTAATTAGTTCCAGTTGATCTTTGGCCTTGTCAATTTTTTCCTGAATTAAAATTCTAAATTCTTCCAATTCTTTGTCGCTGTATCGATTTTTTATTTCTTGTGCCATAATTTTAATTTTTTTTGATACTTAAACGTGTTGTAATATCGTCAAAAGCAATTTCTATTCCATTGTTTATCTCATCTTTAAATTGCAACACTTCTGTTAAAGTCTCTTGTTTTATATATTCCAAATTCTGCTCTACTGCAGCTACTAATTGTATTTCTTTCTGAATGGCTACTTCCACCCTGTCTGTAACTTCAAAACCGGCATCTTTCCTAATGTTTTGAATGCGATTTACCAATTCTCTGGCAATTCCTTCATTTTTAAGCTCCGGTGAGATTGTAACGTCGAGAGCAACTGTGATTCCTCCTGCGTTTGCAACCAGCCAACCTTCAATATCCTGAGAGCTTATCACAACATCATCAAGGGTCAATGTAGTATTTTTTTCGTTAACTTGAATAGAAATTTCACCTTCTTTTTCCAGTGTTGAAATTTCTTCCTGGCCAAAATTAGTAACTGCTTGAGCAACAACTTTCATAGCAGCACCAAAGCGAGGGCCCAGTTTTTTGAAATCGGGTTTTATTTGCTTCACCAATATTCCCGACCCCTCATCGATCAACTCAATCTCTTTTACATTCACCTCAGACTTAATCAAATCTGACACGGCTTCAATCTCCTTTCTGGATGCATCATCCAAAACAGGTATCATTATTTTCTGTAATGGTTGGCGCACTTTTATCTTCTTTCGTTGACGTAACGATAATACTAGCGATGATATTGTTTGCGCTTGTTGCATTTTATGTTCCAATGCACTGTCTATGTATGACTCATTACTTTCAGGAAAGTTACTTAAATGTACAGATTTTTCTGATTTTTTAGAAACGCCTTCTGTTAAATCTCTATACAATCGATCCATGAAGAAAGGTGCCACAGGTGCTCCAAGCTTTGCAACTGTAACTAAACATGTATACAACGTTTGATAGGCCGAAATTTTATCTTCTCCGTAGCTGCCTTTCCAGAAACGTCTTCTGCTCAAACGCACAAACCAATTACTTAAGTTCTCCTGTACAAATTCTGAAATGGCTCTCGTTGCTTTTGTGGGTTCATAGTTGGCATAGGCCTCATCTGTTTTTTTGATAAGTGTATGCAATTCTGAAAGAATCCATCGATCAATTTCCGGCCTTTTTTCCAAAGGAATATCTGCTTCTACATAGTCAAAATCATCCAAATTTGCATACAAACTGAAAAAACTATACGTATTGTAGAGTGTTCCAAAAAACTTATTTCGTACCTCCGCAATACCGTCCGGGTCAAACTTTAAATTATCCCAGGGGTTCGCATTACTAATCATATACCAACGAGTGGCATCTGGCCCATAGGTCTTTAAAATATCAAACGGGTCTGCTGCATTACCTAATCGTTTAGACATTTTTTGCCCGTTCTTGTCAAGCACAAGCCCGTTAGAAACTACATTTTTATATGCTACATCATCAAAAATCATTGTTGCAATAGCATGTAATGTATAGAACCAACCACGTGTTTGGTCCACACCTTCTGCTATAAAGTCTGCTTTACGCCATGTCTTTTCTACTTTCTCCTTGTTTTCAAATGGGTAGTGCCACTGTGCGTAGGGCATACTTCCACTGTCAAACCAGACATCTATCAAATCGGCTTCGCGTTTCATGGGCTTTCCACTTTCGGAAACCAATACAATTTCATCTACAATATTTTTATGAAGGTCGGCTTTATCATAATTTTCTTCAGAAAAATCTCCCGTTACAAAATCTTCAAAAATATCCTTTTGCATCATTCCGGCAGCAACTGCTTCTTGCATTTCAGCTTTCAATTCTTCAATGCTGCCTATTACTTTTTCTTCTTTTCCGTCTTCGCTACGCCACAATGGTAAAGGGATTCCCCAATACCTGGATCGGGATAAGTTCCAGTCGTTTGCGTTTGCCAGCCAATTACCAAAACGGCCTTCACCGGTTGCTTTTGGTTTCCAGTTGATGGTTTCATTGAGTTCGAACATACGATCCCGGAAATCGGTCACCTTTACAAACCAAGAGTCCAACGGATAGTACAAAATAGGTTTATCCGTACGCCAGCAATTAGGATAACTGTGTGTATATTTTTCAACTTTAAAGGCCTTGTTCTCTGTTTTCAGTTTAATAGCGAGCTCAACATCCACACTCTTTTCAGGGGCTTCTCCATCATTATAATACTCATTCTTTACATATTTACCGGCAAATTCGGCCATTTCGGGACGAAACCTACCTTGTAAGTCCACTAACGGAACTAAATTCCCATTTTCATCTTTCACCAATAGTGGAGGTACTTCCGGAGAAGCTTCTTTTGCAACCTTGGCATCGTCTGCTCCAAATGTAGGTGCTGTATGGACAATTCCGGTACCATCTTCTGTAGTAACAAAATCCCCTGAAATTATTCTGAAAGCATTTTCAGGACAATCATTTGGCAAGGCGTAGGGTAGCAATTGCTCATACCGAATCCCAACAAGATCTGTCCCTTTGAATGTTTTTAAAATGGTATAAGGAATTTTTTTATCTCCTTCTGAATAGTTTGCCAGTTTACCTTCAGTTTCAGTTTCAACAAATTTTCCGGCAAACTGTTTGGCGACCAAATTCTTTGCCAAAACAACGTATATAGGTTCAAACGTATATTGATTAAAGGTTTTTACCAAGGTATACTCAATCTTTGGTCCTACAGTTAGTGCTGTATTGCTTGGTAATGTCCATGGCGTTGTTGTCCAAGCTAAAAAATGGATATCTCCCAATCCTTGCAGAAAATCTGGCAGGCTTTCAGAAATCGCTTTAAATTGCGCTACCACAGTAGTATCGGTTACATCCTGATAGGTACCTGGTTGGTTCAATTCATGTGAACTTAATCCGGTTCCTGCTTTTGGAGAATATGGTTGTATGGTATAGCCTTTGTATAGCAATCCCTTGTCATATATCTGCTTTAGCAGCCACCAGACCGTTTCCATGTATTTTGACTTATAGGTAATATACGGGTCGTCCATATCTACCCAATAGCCATAACTTTCGGTAACTTTATTCCATACATCGGTATAGCGCATTACGGCTTTACGACAGGCAGCATTATAATCTTCTACAGAGATTTTCTTGCCAATATCTTCTTTGGTAATACCCAACTCTTTTTCAACACCCAGTTCAATAGGCAAACCGTGTGTATCCCAGCCTGCTTTTCGGTCTACTCTAAATCCTTTTTGTGTCTTGTAACGACAAAATATATCCTTAATAGCACGTGCCATTACATGGTGAATACCGGGTAGGCCATTTGCAGATGGAGGGCCTTCAAAAAACACGAACGGCTCACTTCCTTCACGAATAGAAATACTCTGCTCGAAAATGTTTTCACTTTTCCAAAAATCGAGTACTTCTTCGCCTAATCTGGGAAGGTTTAAACCCTTGTATTCTTTAAATTTTGTGTTCATAAACAATTGTGGTTCAATAAGGGTGCGAAAGTAAGAAATTTTGAAGAAATAGGCTACTGCAAACCTTTATCTAACGGTAATGATTATCTAAAAAAGTATATCTTTATAAAAACAACTTTTATCATTTGAAAAAACTACTCTTCTTTTTACTGCTATTACCTTTATTTTCCGAAGCTCAAGATTATGTAGACCTACTTAGAATAGGTTACGGGCAAACTTTCAATAACGATTTTGCAGCTACTGAAAACAGCACTTTTGTAAAATCTTTCGAAGCAGACCTCACTTATCCTGTTGTAATTCATGAAAACCATGCACTAATTACCGGAGTGAGTTTTAGCCGAAATAATTTGGAATTATTTCCCGAAGCTGATTTTACGAGTTTATACAGCACAACATTAAAAATTGGACTGGCATCTACATTTAATGATAAATGGAGCAGCACAGTTGTATTATTGCCAAAAATTGCAGCAGATTATAAGCATATTACAGACGATGATTTTTATATGGGAGGTGTTGCTTTGTTAAAATTTCAGAAAACAGAACATCTAAAATACAGGTTTGGGATCTATGCCACTTCCGAAGCTTTTGGGCTTTTCACCACACCTATCGTAGGATGGTATTATTTAAGTCCAGATAATCGCTTTGAAATGGATATGTCCCTTCCCATTGCTGCAGATGTGAACTACTGCTTTGGAACAACTACTGTTGGTGTTGATTACTTTGGTATTGGACGTAGTTTTCGACTGTATGGTGATGCTTCGGTATCCAATACGTATGTAGACCTCAGTTCTTTGGAATTTGCAGGTTATTTACAATTCAATGCGCTTCAGAAAAGTGTATTACTGCGGGCTAAACTTGGCTATTCCAGCAATAATTATGAAGTATATGCCGATGGAGATACTATAGATCTGGGTGTTTCAGCATTTAGTTTTGGCGATGACCGTACACAATTAAACCCCGATCTAAGTGGAGGATTTTTTTTAAAATTTGAAGCAATCTATCGTTTTCATATCAAAAATGACAAAGAAGAAGTTGAAACCAATATGGATGATTAATTTTAAAGTATGCATCGAGCCTGCCCGGAATGTGGAAATAAAATAATTGGTCGCTCAGACAAAAAGTTTTGTAGTGATGCCTGTCGTAATGCACATAATAATGCATTAAACAAAGACAATAAAAATTTAGTGAGAAACATTAATAACCGTCTTCGGAAAAATTACCGCATTCTTGAAGCACTTAATACAAAAGACAAAACAAAAGTAACTAAAGAGAAGTTACTTAGAATGGGCTTTAACTTTGATTATTTTACGGGATTGTATACTACAAAAGCCGGCGCTGTATATTATTATCTCTATGATCAAGGGTATTTACCATTGGATAACGATTATTATTTATTAGTCAGAAGAGAAGTTAGTTTTTAACAGAATGTAATACTATTTCCAAGTATATCCTTTTAACCTTAAAGCAGCCTTTAAAACATCTTTCTGGCTAATTTGACCAACTAGTTTTCCATTTTCAACTATAGGAAATCTTCTATGCCTGGATTCTAAAAATTTATTGGCGGCATCAAACACATTCATATTACCATCAATGGTATCCACATTTTTTACCATATGCTGCTCTACTTTCATAGCTTCCATTGGCTGATTGTAGTATCTACTTTCACTAATTTGTTTCATACAGTCACCTTCAGAAATAATCCCTATTAATTCATTCTTTTCATTTACAACAGGCCCTCCGGATATTTTTCGCTTTATAAGTGTATTCATAACTTCCAAAACAGATTGGTCCGGCCTGAAAGTTGTGAGATTTCTGGTCATATAATCTGAAACCGTTATGTTCTCATTACTACCTTTTCTAGGCTTGGCACGCTTGCCCATAAAACTTTTAATTCCCATACCTTCAAGTTTTTACGCACATCTAATGTAGTCAATTTTAAAACAATTTCCTTTCAATCTTTTCTGGAGTAAGTAAAACTTAGGTTAAAATCGTACTTTTAGGAAAGTAAAAATCCAACCGATGAAAAAATTCAGCCCAGTCATTTCATTACTCCTCATATTAGGATTAATATACTACAGTTTTTACAATTTAATGCCTACAAATGGTACGCCGGCATCTCTTCCCGAAACAGAGTTTTCTACAGAACGTGCTTTAATTCCACTCAAAGAAATTAGCAAAGCACCACATTATTATGGCTCTGACGAACACAAGCGAGTACGAGATTTTCTGGAAAATGAATTGGAAAAATTAGGTATGGAAACTCAGATCCAAGAAGGATTTGCGTTGAATATCAATGAAAAAAAATTAACTAAGCCCAAGAATATAATTGGCCGTTTTAAAGGTTCGGGGAAAGGGAAAGCTTTGTTATTACTATCGCATTATGATAGTGCTTTGGTTCCTTCCTATGGAGCAAGTGATGCTGGTAGTGGTGTAGTAACAATTTTGGAAAGCCTGAGGGCCTATCTTGCGAACGGAAAAACTCCTGTTAATGATATCATAGTATTATTCAGCGATTGTGAAGAAATTAGCCTTGGAGGTGCCAGTCTTTTTGTAAATGAGCATCCTTGGGCAAAAGATGTGGGTTTTGTAGTAAATTTTGAAGCACGTGGAAGTGGTGGTCCCAGTGTCATGATACTTGAATCAAATGCAGGAAATGCTAAATTGATAGAAGCTTTTATTGAAGCTAACCCGAAATATCCTGTTGCTTCGTCGTTGATGTACAGTGTTTATAAAATACTGCCAAATGTTACAGATTCTACAATTTTTAGGGTTGACGGAGATATAGATAGTTTTTTCTTTGCTTTTATTGATGATCATTTCGATTATCATACTGCTAACGATACGGTAGAAAATCTTGATATAGCCACCCTGCAACATCAAGGGAGTTATTTGCTCCCGCTTTTAAGTTATTTTGCTGATGCAGACCTCTCTAATTTAAAAGCAGAAGAGGATTATGTGTATGTGAATGTCCCTTTGTTTAAAATGATTAGCTATCCTTTTGCCTGGATTCTGCCCATGATCTTTATAGCCTCAATTCTTTTTATAGTTCTTATTTTCTTCGGAATCAAAAAAAATAAAATCAATGCCAAAGGAATTGGGAAAGGATTTATTCCGTTGCTATTATCTTTAATTCTATGTGGGCTTATTGGTTTCTATGGATGGCAATTACTTTCAAATTTGTACCCTCAATATGGGGAGATACAGCATGGCTTTAAATACAATGGACATAGTTATATAGCCTTTTTTGTGTTGCTCTCTTTGGCAATTCTATTTTGGATATATAGAAAGTTCTCAGAAAAAGAAACAGTAGCAAGCACCTTTGTAGCTCCAATTGTGCTGTGGATTGTTATCAATATTGCTGTTTTTGCTTATCTAAAAGGAGCTGCATTCTTTATTATTCCCGTATTCTTTGGACTCTTATCGCTTTGGGTCCTTATTCGCCAGGAAAAACCAAGTCTATTGTTGTTGGCACTACTTGCCGCACCCGCAATATTTGTTTATGCTCCGTTAGTACAGTTTTTTCCTGTAGCATTGGGATCTGGAATGGTGGTGATTTCATCTGTCTTTACAGTACTTCTTTTTGGGATGCTTCTACCCGTTTTTGGTTTTTATAAAAACAAAAAGGTATTATCTCTTCTCTGCTTTTTAATTGCAATTGGGTTTTTTATAAGTACTCATCTTTCAAGTGATTTTTCTGAAGAAAGACAAAAGCCAAACAGTTTGGTGTATTATCAAAATGTTGATGATGGCAGCTCATATTGGGTAACATACGACAAAATTTTAGACTCCTGGACCAAAGGTTATTTGGGTGAAACTCCTGAAGAGGCCGGGAACTATATCAAAAATACTCCCAACAGTAAATACAATTCTGGGTATACTTTTGCTTCGGAAGCTCCCTTAAAAAATATTTCTTCTTTTGAGTCGAGATTGGAAAAGGATACCGTTATCGATGGTTTGAGAAATGTCACTTTTACTATACTTCCAAAACGTACGCTAAACCAAATAGACCTATATACTAATAAAGATATCTCTTTTCAATCATTGTCCTTTAACGGTAAAAGTATCCCTCAGGATAGTAGTGGTACAATTTACAGCAGTGGGGAAGATAGTAATTTGCTGCAATTTTTTGTAGCTGACAATGATTCTTTGGAAGTATCTTATTCAGTAAAGAAAGAGGTTCCTGTATCATTTACTGCCATTGAATATTCCTTTGACCTGTTAACCAATCCACAGTTTACAATTAATAAGCGCCCTAAGGCAATGATGCCTAAACCTTTTGTAATTACAGATGCCATTGTTGTAAAAAAATCATTTACAATAGATTCTTTGCTTAAAGTTGTTAAAGACACCACATCTATTGAGACCCAAATATTAAATGAGTAAAATAATAGCTATTGCAGGAATGGGTTGGCTGGGTCAATCCTTAGCACAGCATCTAATGCTGTTAGGGTATCGTGTAAAAGGTTCTGTAACGAGTATACATAAAGCTTCGTCATTACAGTCGAAGGGGTTTAATGTATATCCTGTTAAAATAACTGAAGAAGGCGTTAGCGGAGAGCCCCATGCATTTCTAAAAGGGTCTGATATTCTGGTCATTATGATTCCGCCCGGGTTGCGAAGATATACAGGAGCTGATTATGTGTTAAAAATGTCCCATTTCTTGTCTGAAATTGAAGCAACTCAGGTAAAAAAAGTTATTCTGGTGAGTAGTACTTCGGTGTATGGTGATGCGCAAGGAAAAATAACCGAAAAGGACAACCCGAAGCCAACTACCCAAGCCGGAAAACAATTGGTTCAGGTAGAACAATTGTTTTTTAATACTTCTGGCCTTACTACCAGTATTGTACGATTTGGAGGTCTCTTTGGCGGAAGCAGGCAACCTGTACGTTATCTTGCCGGAAGAAAGGACCTGACTGATGGTAATGCGCCCGTTAATTTAATTCATAGAGATGACTGCATCAGGATTCTTTCTGAAATTATCAAACAAGATGCTTTTGGTCATGTATTTAATGCGGTTACACCTCAACACCCCATCAAAAAGGAATACTATGTGCAGAAGGCCACATTATTAAACTTAAGCCTTCCCCATTTTTCCAAAGAAGATACCGGGTCGATTTTTAAACAAATTGATTCTGTAAATTTAGGGGAAGTTTTAGGGTATTCTTTCAAACATAAATTATAATGAAAAAGGAGCCCGATGGGCTCCTTTTTTTATATAATAAATACTTTTACCAAATTCTTACACGGTCTTCCGGTGCAATGTACATAGCATCCCCTTCTTTAATATCAAACGCTTCATAAAAAGCATCGATATTTTTTAGAGGTTGTGTAGCACGATACATCCCCGGAGAATGTGGGTCTGTTTTAATCTGAGTTTCTAAGGCTTCATCACGTAGCTTGGTACGCCAAACTGTTGCCCAACTCATAAAAAAGCGTTGTTCCGGTGTAAAGCCATCAATATTTTCAGGTCTGCCGCTTTCCTTGAAAAAACGTTGTAAACCATCGTAAGCTCCTAATAAACCTCCAAGGTCTCCAATATTTTCTCCTGAAGTAAATTTACCATTAATAAACACACTGTCAAGTACTTCTATCTGGTCATATTGTTCTGCCAATTTATTTACACGCTCGGTGAAACTTTCCAAATCTGCATCGGTCCACCAATTTACTAAATTTCCATCCGCGTCAAAACGAGAACCACTGTCATCAAAAGCATGTGAAATCTCGTGACCTATTACGGCTCCAATTCCACCATAATTAACAGCTTCATCGGCTTTATAATCGTAGAAAGGTGGCTGTAAAATTGCTGCAGGGAATACAATTTCATTATTAAAAGGGTTGAAATAAGCATTTACTGTTTGTGGAGACATCCCCCATTCGGTACGGTCAACAGGTTCATCAATTCGATCCAAATTATCTTTTAAGTTCCATGCATTCACTGCCACCATATTTTGGTAATAGCTATTTTCTGGCTTTACAGTCATATTAGAGTAATCTTTCCACACATCTGGATATCCAATCTTTACAGTAAACTTGTCTAGTTTGCTTATTGCTTTCACTTTAGTGCTATCACTCATCCAATCTAATACATTGATGCGTTCTTTGAATGCTTCAATGACATTTGCTATCATTTTTTCAGCTTTCTTTTTTGCTTCTGGAGGGAACATTTTGTCAACATACAATTTTCCAAGAGCTTCTCCTACCGTATTATTTACTGTAGCTAAAGCACGTTCATTGGAAGGTCTTTGTTTTTTAGCTCCTCGTAAGGTTTTGCTATAGAAATCCCAATTGGCTTTTTCAATGTCTGTAGTAAGCAAATCTGCAGCATCGTTAAGTGTTTGCCAGCGCATAACTGTTTTCCAGGTTTCAACATCTCCATCGGACAGAGTTTCCTGAACTACATCCATATATGCAGGCTGCATCACGATCACTGTATCCAGTTCTTTTGTTACTCCTAAATCTTTAAGAGCTTCTTTCCAGGATAAAGCCGGCACCATCTTTTGAACGTCATCTATTGATCTTGGATTGTTGAAATTTCTAAAATCTCTACTGGCTACTTTATCTAATCTTGGTTCAGCTAATTTGGTTTCAAATGCCAAAATAGCCTCAGCTTGTTTGCGGGCCTCTTCTTCACTATCTCCTAAAAATTGAAGCATTCGTGTAATATGATCTACATACTGCTCTCTGATTTCAATAGATTTAGCATCAGTATTTGTATAATAATCTCTATCCGGTAACCCTAATCCGCCAGGTGTAATATATGCTGAGTTCATTGCACTATTATTAGGATTTGAGAATGCTGCAACTCCTAAGAATGGTTGTGAGATCTCAGTAGCATATTTGGTCATTGCTTTTTGAAAATCTTCGACAGATGAAATAGAGGCAATTACATCTAAAACAGGCTGTAGGGGCGTTATCCCTGCTTCATCACGTGCAATAGAATCCAGTTTAGTTTTAAAAATCATTAAAGCTTTTGCCTGATCGGTGTCTGCTGCATATGTATCAAGTTGTTTAGCTTCATCTATAATAGCCAGTACATCAAAATCTGTTTTTTTACGAAGTACGTTAAATCCACCCCAACGCACCTGATCATCTGGTATCTCGGTAGTTTTCATCCAATTACCGTTCACGTAATTGTAAAAGTCATTTTTAGGACTTACCATAGTGTCCATATTTGCTAAAATAATCCCTCTCGGGCCATCATCTTCTTTTGCCATTTTTTTGTCTTTATCGCCACAAGAAGCCACGACTACAGCAAATATTGTTAAGACAAAGGCAGATTTTAAAAAATTAGTTTTCATTATATAGTTGGTATTTAAGGTTTTCTGAAAAAATTCAGAAATTGTTATAACATTTAAATAAGTAGCAAAAATCTAAAAAAGTTACAATTAATTGTCCATTTTATCTTTTAATTCGGCTTTGTAAACCGAATCTAAAAAACGTTTTTGCTTTTCGAGCTCTTTTTCTTCATCTTCCTTACGTTGTAAATCGATAGCATCTTTTTGAAACTTCTCATTTACTTGTACAATAAAATTTTTGACTGCCTTGTTCATTTCTGTAATAGCACTTTCTAACTTTAGTGAATCAATTCTGGACTTATTTGCTTCTTGCAATAACAAATTAGCTCTTGTTTTTACCACTGTAAGCCTTGAAAAAATTGCACTATTATTTAGAGTATCCGGTATTTTTTTTGAAAGCGAATCTGAATATTGCACCAATCGCTCCGAAGTATTCCTCAATTTTTCTAGAGCAATACCGTTAATGGTTCTGGCATCATTTTCAAAATCTTCATAAACAGACCATTGTGTAACATGTATCTTAGCACTTTCCGATAATTGCGGAATAGTATACTTCTTATTTCCATAAGTTTTCTCTAAATCCTGAACAACCGCTTGTATTCCTGAATTTTCTTCAGAAGCATTTCCACAAGAAACCAATGATAGGCAAAATGCTAATGTGGCGAGAAATAAGAATGAGGCAAAATTCATTATTGTTCTATAAAAGAATTACAAATATAGAGGTTCTTTTGCCAACGAAAAGTTAATTTTTTGAAAAGAAAAAGAGTAGAATATGTCTATATTTACAGGCCATTTATAAAATAGCGAATGAAAAAAAGAATTCTGATCATTGGGGCTTGTGGCCAAATAGGAACCGAACTTACAACTCGTTTAAGAAGTTTATACGGTCACCAAAAAATAATTGCAAGTGATATTGTTGAAGATACTACAGGCCTTTTAAGTAAAGGGCCTTTTGAAATTTTGGATGCTATGGATTACGATGCCGTACAGGATATTGTAATTCGTTATGAAATTACAGACGTATATTTAATGGCAGCAATGCTTTCGGCTACAGCAGAAAAGTTTCCAATGAAAGCATGGAACCTGAACATGAGTTCGCTTTTTAACGTTTTGAATCTTGCCAGAGATAAAAAAATTGACAAGGTATTTTGGCCGTCTAGCATTGCCGTGTTTGGTTCTACGACTCCAAAAACCGAAACACCACAGAGAACCATAATGGAACCTTCTACAGTATACGGTATTAGTAAACAAACAGGTGAACGATGGTGCGAATACTATCACGAAAAATATGGTGTTGATGTAAGAAGCGTTCGATATCCGGGGCTGATTAGTTATAAAACACTTCCTGGTGGCGGCACAACCGATTATGCTATTGATATCTTCCATAAAGCCTGTAAACATAAAAAATATGTGAGCTTTCTGGATGCAAAGAGTACATTGCCTATGATGTATATTGACGATGCCATTAATGCTACTACTACAATTATGGAAGCCGATAAAGAGGCCATAAAAATTAGAAGTTCTTATAATTTGTCTGCTCTAAGCTTTAGTCCTGAAGAAATTACAGCTCAAATAAGAAATTATATCCCTGAATTTGAAATAAGATACGAGCCGGATTTCAGACAAGCTATTGCAGATTCCTGGCCACAAAGTATTGATGACAGCAATGCACGGGAAGACTGGGGTTGGAAACACAAATTTTCTCTCGAGCAGTTAACAGAGATAATGCTAGAAAATTTAAAAGGAAAATATTAATCTCTGAAAGCGAATACAATCTATATATTTATGAATCTGATGAGGTACCGGCGACGATTATCTTTAATTTTATTGTTTCGGGAATCAGAATTGTTTAAATCCTATCATAAATAGTATTAATAAGCCATTAAGAATTCTTAATGGCTTATTTCATTTGTTTGATTATCATATAATTATCCTTTTAAAAGCCTCTCCTATGCGTCTTCAAAAACTCCTTTTTGATGTAATTTAATTTAATGTTTTTTTAACGTAAAGTTTAGGTGAGGTTTCTTCGGGAAAGGTAATCATTATAGGGCTTACCCATAAAATTCATGATAATCGATTATTTTAATGTTGCAACCGAGAAAAGCCTACGGTATTATAACAAAATATTCCTTAACTTTGTTCTCATAGTCTTTGGATTATAGTTTATTCGAATTAGCCTCGTCTTTACCTTGGGCTTCTTTGGTTGTATTAACTAACATTATTAATAATCAAATATTGCTTATGAAAAAATACTATTATGCGTGGTTGCTTTGTGTTTTCTTTATTACGGCCACATCATTCGCACAAGAAAAAACAATCTCCGGATCGGTGACAGATAATACTGGCCTACCCTTACCAGGAGTTAACATTATTGTGAAGAGTACCAATAGTGGTACACAAACTGATTTTGATGGTAACTATAGCATTCAAACCAGTGTCGGTCAAATCCTTGTATTCAGTTATGTGGGCTTTGCAACTGTTGAAAGTACTGTTACCGCTGCATCTAATACAGTGAACATCCAATTACAGGAGGATGCTGCCTTACTAAAGGAAGTAGTTGTTACTGCGCAAGGAATTAAGAGAGAGAAAAGAGCCTTAGGATTTGGCCAAACAACTGTGTCCTCAGATGCATTGGAATCCAGACCCTCGCCGGATGTTGCAAAAGTATTACAGGGTAAGGTTGCCGGTGTTACAATATCTCAAACCGGTGTAACCGGTGGTGGAACCGGAATAAATATTAGAGGTAATTCCTTTATTACCGGCGATAATCAAGCCTTAATTGTTATTGATGGTGTGCCATTAACAACCGGATCCAACAATGATGGCTTTACAGGTGCTGGTGATATAGACTCAAACAGACTCGCAGATGTAGACCCAAACAATATCGCTGATATTAGTGTGCTTAAAGGTTTAGCTGCTACTGCTCTATATGGTTCACAAGGATCTAATGGTGTAATTATAATAACGACTAAAACAGGTAGTGGCAATTTCAATCAAGACAAAAAGATGGAAGTATCTGTTACCTCAAATACATATTTTACTGAAGTTTCAAATTTACCGGATTTTCAAAATGAACATGGAAGTGGATTTTATTTAGGTAACTTAAGTACTGCAAATAATAGTTTTGGGCCATTATATGATGGAGAAATTATTCCTCATATTCTTTCAAACAACCCAGCTTTACAAGATGATTTCCCAGAATTATTTGATGACCCATCCACTCCAGATATTATTGAAGGAGGGATTCCATATGTTGGCACTCCCAATAATGTCAAAGATTTTTTTAGAACTGGACTAGGCAGAACTATTGGGATAAATGTTTCAAAAGCATTTGAAAATGGTTCTATAAATGGAAGTTATTCTAATACAGCTGATAATGGGTATATACCAAAAAATGTTTTGAGAAGAGACAATTTCAGTATTGGTGGTTCGGCAAAATTATCAAATAAGTTTAATTTTAACGGAGGGATGAATTTTGTGAGAAATAAAATTACAGCTCCACCTATATCTGCTGCAAATGGTGCGAGCTCTCTTAGTATCTTTAACAGACTCCTGGGTATTGCCAGAAATTTCGATCTAACAAATTATCCATACCAAAATCCACGGGATGGATCTAATGTATTCTATCTCCCGTCTGTTGATAATCCAAGATGGATTTTAAATAATTCATTGTCGACTCAAAACATAAATCGATCGTTTAATAATTTTTCACTTAATTATGAGCTCAATGATAATATTACATTGACATACAGGCTTGGTGTTGATTTTATAAACGAAGATCAAGAATTTTATATTAACAAAGGAAGCAGTTCCGGCGATGCAATTTTTGCAAATGGATATTTAAGAGTCCTAAGTACAGAACAACAACAATGGGATCATTCTTTTTTAATAAATATGGATTTTGATTTATCAAATGATTTAGGCCTTTCAGGAACTTTAGGAGCTAATAGTAATAGCCAGACAGTATTCACCAGAGGAACAGTCTATCAGGATCAGGTAATATTTGATTTTATACAGCCATCAAATTTTGAAATTGCTACTAATAGTGATCCTTTCGTTCTTGATGAGAATGGTGATCCAACTCCAGTAAATTTTGAATCCAGACGAAATATAGTCGGGTTATATGCACAGGCTGAATTTGATTATAAGCGTTCTTTATATTTAACACTTGCTGCTCGAAATGATTGGGGTTCAACATTAGAATCAGACAATGCATCTTTATTTTATCCAAGTGTTTCTGTTTCTTTTATACCAACTTCTGCTTTTGACAATTTAAAAGGAGATGTTATTAATTACTTAAAATTAAGAGGAAATGTATCCAGTGGAGCTCAATTTCCTCGCCCATATTTAACTAGAGCAATATTATTATCTAACAGTAATGCATTTGGAACTGGTGGTACTGTTACTCAAAGTAATTCACCGATCATACCAAATCCAGATTTAGAACCTGTAAGAATTACAGATTATGAAGCGGGTATTGAAACCAAGCTTTTCAAAAATAGAGCTTCCTTAGAGGCTAGTGTTTATAAGAGAATATCTTCGGATCAAATAGTCCGACAAAATGTTGACCCTTCTACAGGAGGAACATCGACTTTTGTAAATATTGGTGAAATTCAAACGGAAGGAATTGAAATTGCCTTAGGAATTACTCCAATTAAAACAGATAATTTTGAATGGGAATTAAACGCAAACTTTTTTGCTGATGAACCAATTGTTACTGAATTAGCTGAAGGGGTAGAAGAATTAAATTACGCAGGCTTTAGTAATTTAGGTAATTTCGCAATTGTAGGACAACCTTTAGGAGTAATAAAAGGTTCTTTTGCTGTCCGGGATGCCGATGGTAATTTTTTAATCAATCCGGCCAATGGAGAAGTTATTCCAAATGCAGATGTAGGTATTCCAGACAAAATTATTGGAGACCCAAATCCAGATTGGAATAGTACATTGATAAATACCATTCGTTATAAAGGTTTTGAATTATCCGGTCAAATGGAATATAGACATGGAGGAGATATTTATTCACTAACCTCTCAAAATCTTTACTTTAGGGGTGTAATTGATATTGAAGGTATCGATCGGGAAACCTATGCAGCCGCAGTTCCCGGTAATATTGCTGCTTTAGACGAAGATGGTAATATTGCTGTAACCGTTGATGAAAATGGTGTTCCTAACGGAGTTGTTTCTGCAACAGACGATAGCGGAGCTATAATACCAAATGGTATACTTCTGCCTTATGAGGATACTATCTTTAACAATGTTGAACAGAATGATGCGGAAAATATTTATGACGGGTCTACCATAAGATTAAGAGAACTTTCTCTTACTTACAATGTAGCCCCTAAACTTCTGGAAAGAACTCCTTTTGGGAGTATGAGTTTTAAAGTTTACGGACAGAACTTATGGTATAATGCTGTTAATTTCCCGGATGCATTAAATTATGACATTGAATCTGGCAGTACAGGAGTAGGAAATGGTGCCGGGCTTGAGTTTAGAACTGCTCCTTCAGCCAAAAATTATGGATTCTCTATTAAAGCTACTTTTTAAAAAAATTATTATGAAAAATATATATATAAAATCTATTTTCGTAGCCCTATTCAGTTTATTATTGATTGGTTGTGAAACTACAGAATTGAATCTTCAGGACGACCCAAATTCGGTTACGCCAGAAACATCTAATGCCAGGTTTTTATTTAATAGTGTTCAATTACAATTTGAAGGTTTCTTAGGTAATGAAGATAGTGGCACTTCCGAGAGTCTTACAGCACTCACATTGGATTATACGCGTATGACGCAAGTATTTGGAGCTTACGCTTATGAAACACCGCGTATAGATAACATCTGGACAGTAGCTTATAATAAAGTATTTCAAGATGCTATTACTTTAATTCCAATAGCAGAAGCAGAAGGTTTATCTACACATGCTGGTGCAGCACGTGTTTTACAAGCATATACCCTAGTTACTCTTGTTGATCTTTTTGGTGATATTCCTTATTCTGAAGCTAATCTGGGTGGTGCAAATACAAACCCAAAATTAGACTCTGGAAGTGATGTTTATGCCGCTGCCTTATCAATTTTAGATGAAGCCATTTTAAATTTTTCAGATGCTAGTGCTCCAAGTATAGATAATGATTTATTTTTTGCAAATGGAAGCAGGCAAAATTGGCTTAAAGTAGCAAATACCCTAAAGCTTAAAATTTATTTACAGTCTAGAATAGTTAATGAAGCTACATCTAGGAATGAAATTAATGCTTTATTACAATCAGATAATTTGATTAACGATGCTTCAGATGATTTTACTTTTAACTATTTGGATGTTGTAGCTCCAAACGATAGTCGTCATCCTACATTTATTGATAATTACAATGATGGCAGTAATGAATTTATGAGCAATTGGTTTATGAAGCAATTATTAGACAATAACGACCCAAGAATACGCTATTATTTTTATCGACAACAAATTACTGACCCAAGCGATGCAGACATTCCTTGTAACGGGCTGGGCAATGTAGAGCTTTGTTATATTGGTGATGGTTACTTTGGTAGAGATCATGGAGATGATACATTTACCACTTCCGGAATGTTCCAGCGTAATACTACTTGGGGTGTCTATCCTATTGGAGGTAGGTTTGATGATGACTCCGGAGAAAGAACTTCATCTGAAGATGGAGCCCAAGGTGCAGGAATGCGGCCTATTCTGCTATCATCCTATACAAATTTTATGAAAGCAGAAGCTGCATTAACTCTTGGAACAACAGGAAATGCTGCAACTTTCTTAGAAAATGGAATCCGTCAATCTATTACCAAAACTCTAAGCTTTGGTTCGCTTGGTGATAATTCAGATGCAGGGTTCAGGCCCACACAAGGAGACATTGACACTTTTGTTAATGGAGTTATGAGCGCATACAATAATGCAAATGCAGCTGGAAAACTAGACATTATTATTAAGCAATATATGATCGCTGCATGGGGTAATGGTATGGAACCCTATAATGCCTATAGAAGGACTGGTTTACCATCAGATATCCAAAGCCCGGTAGCGGCTTTCCCAATGGGACCTTTCCCAAGAAGTTTCCAGTATCCGGCTATTGTTGTAGCATTGAATCAAAACATAAATCAACAAGCTTTTTCATCTCAAGTATTTTGGGATACTAATCCGGTAAATTTTATTGACTAACACTTTTAAACAAATTATTATGAAAAAAATATTTTATATATCAATGCTTTTGTTAGGTGGTAGCTTATTTTTTACTTCCTGCGAAGATGATGAAAAGATCAACCCAATGCAGACCATAGAAAATGCTGCTGTTGTTACTTTTCGAATTATGAATGAAGATATAAATATTGGACCTAATGACACCAGAGACTTTGTGGCTGATGTAGGAAGACAAGAAAGAGTACAATCTTATAGTCTTGAAGTAACCAGAACCTCTGGTGGTACAACGTCAGATCCTGTAAGTTTTGGATCATGGACTGGAGATGACTTTCCTTTTACATTGACTATAGATGTTGCAACACTAGCAAGTACTTTCGGGATAAGTCAAGAGGACATTCAAGCAAATGATCGTTTCAATTTTTTAGGAACTTCTGTTGATGATAGAGGTACCGTTTATACTATCGATAATTTTAACGGTAATATTACCGGAACTACAGAATTACAATTTAACTCAGACGGTTATGACTTTGACATCAGAGTTGTAAACGAATAATAATAGTTTTTTAATATTAATAATCGCCGTTCTGCTTTTCAGGACGGCGATTATTTTTTATGAGTAAAAGAGGTTTCTAATGCATTTGGAAATCTAACTATATCTAATCTTCGAAGATCAATCTACCAGTATAAAGTTCCTTAACCTCAACAATAGGTGGACGATTCTTCGAAATTACATTCCCGGTTCCTTTGATTTGTCCCTTAATACTATTTTGAGGATTAACTATCATTGCGGCTGCACCTGTATGAGAAATGGTCAAATCATCTACCAGCAATTGCTCCCCTTGAAGCTGCGGAAATTCATCAGAAAAAATAAAATTTCCGGATGCAGCATATCCTGAGATTAAAAACCCGCTGGATCCATTGGCATAAACTGTAAGCTTTTTACAATCTACATCAAGAAGGAAGTCTCCATTCTTGTTAGCATCAGAAAAACCACCCGTAATACTTTGCAAAGAAAGATTGGGATAGGATAATGTCCCTATACTTTTAAAAGTCGCGGAAGACCCATGACGTATCTGGGTAATGTTTTGAGCAGTAATACGTATAAGAGTTACATTATAATCCCTAATAAGATTACATGAATTTGTATTCTGAAGGATGAGTTCTTCGTTTTCAACAAAAATATTCAGATCAGAAACAAGGTTTTCCCCTGTTTCCACAATTACTTTTTGAGTTTCCCCTGAAGTTAGTTCCACACGGATATCATTTTCAGTCCTTATTTTATTGAACTCAGGAAGAGTTACTGTATAATTTATAATTTCCCCTTCTGTTTTAATACAATCATGTGCATTTTCTGAATCACAACCGGATAGAAATAAAACCCAAAAAATAAATACAATATTCTTTTTCATAATTGATCGAATCTAAACCCTATTCCAAACTCTATAGCTTCTGCCTTTGCGCTATGAGCTTTTATAGCTGCGGAGCCAAATATGTTTTTACTAAAATAATGCTTTATGCCTGCTCTTAGATATACCTTTCCTTCAAAATCATAAGGGTAATAGAAATAATACCCCGCTTGAGTTATTACTATCATCTCTCCCAAATGTAATTCATGCCCTATATAGGCTCCCGCTCTTTTCCAGTCTTCATTTCCAGTTACATCTTGCCTGGGAAAAGCTATTGAAACATACTTAATTTCTTCTTTAAGAAATCTTGAAAAAAAACCTTCTATCCCAGCTACCAGAGTGCTTTTTTTATTGATTCTTTTATCTGCAAAAACAGATACAACAGCAAAGGGGAATTGTCCCAGATTAACATAGTCACTCTCATTAAGACCTCCAGACAGCGCTATATTAAAATGAATAGGCTCTTTATAGTTTTTGGTTTCAGGATTGAGGCTATAGTTGGGAACAGCTTGATCCTGATATGAAACACCTAAGCTAAAGCTTATGGTATTGGTACTCGTATTAGGAGATTTAACATTCCCATTGGAGCTATGCAAAAAGGTCAATCCTGTTTGAAAAAAAATCCGTTTTGACAGGCGTTGCTTGTATTGAATCATTAAAAATGAAGAACTCATTAATGCAGAGCCATATGCATTATTTTTAATATTTGTTTCAATATCAAACGGGTTTGTGGCATATCCTATCCCTGTACCTATGCGAGTCAATAGTTTTCTGTTAAGAAAATAGAAACCATAATGACCATAGAGGCTATAGACATCGCCTAAATAAGGATTCTTTAGATCCTGATAGCTAAAACTGAAACCCCAATCCGGAAAATTATAAAAGGTCTCCCATTCTTTAAGCCCATAGGTTTTTCTATTATAAGCTATCAAAAAACCGTTAGGGTGTCCTGTTATTAAATGTGAAACATCTTTATTATGACGAATAATTGAACCTGTAAAATAGTTTATGTCTACTTCAATTGGTTTTTTCTCAGGATGTTGAGCAAAAACAAAAAGAGGAAAGAGTAAAAGGGGCAATAGTAGTCTAACCAAATACATTAAAAAATAATCTTAAGCTAATGTATAAAAATACGGGTTTTGATGATGCAGATTTATAATATTTATGAGTAATTCATTTTATTATAAAAGAAGGGACAGTAATATAGCCCCTGTTAACATAAATACATATAGTTAAACCAATATTTAGCAATAAATGCCAAGTAATTGAATGTATTAATTATTATCTTTTAAGTTTATACAATTTTTATAATTTCAAAAAACAAAAATGAAGTCCTACAACTATTTTTTATTGGTTTATGTGTTAATAGGTTTTACTTCCATTGCCCAAAATCCCTATTTCATTCCTGCAAATACAAATATTCCTGTATCTGCCACATCTGTTAACTCGATGGATGTGGAAAGTGCTGATGTTGATAATGATGGAGACCTGGACATTGTTGTAGCAGCAGAGTACAGCCAGAATTTATTATTGTTTAATGATGGAAACGGTGTTTTTACTGAAGACCCTACACGCCTTTTTCCTGAAAAAAATACCAGTGATGGATTTAGCGGTGAAGACAGCGAAGACATTGCTTTTGCAGATTTTGATAATGATACAGACCTAGATATCATATTTGTAAGTGAAGACACAAATTTTCATGAACTACTTATTAATGATGGTACCGGCGTTTTTTCATTTATTACTTATGACTTTCCAGCTTCCGCAGGGAATGCTGTGGCCGTTTTAGATCTAAATAATGATACTTACATGGATATTATTATAGGTAACACAGGTCAGAATTCTGTGTATATCAATAATCAGGATTTAACTTTTACCCAAGAGAATAATCGTTGGCCTGTAAATACTGAAGGAACTCAGGATTTGAAACTTGTCGACCTTGATAATGATGGCGACCTTGATATTGTTGAAGGAATTGATTTGGGATCCAACAACATTCTTATTAATACTAATGGTTTTTTTACAGAAGAAAATAACAGGCTCCCGGATACAGGACTCACCTTAGAAACCAGAAAAATTACTATAGGAGACATTAATAATGATACACATCCGGATATTTTTGTTTCTACGGTTAATTTTATTGGAACAGCCAATCTTCAAAACCGATTGTATATAAATGATGGTAACGGATTCTTTAGTGATGCAACAACAACCAATTTACCAATTTATTTTCGACATACGTTAGATGCACTATTCATAGATTATGATTACGATAATGACTTGGATTTAATTACAACAGATCTGCAAAACCCTATCACTAACTACCATTCTTTTGAAAACAATGGAGGTATTTTTACCGAAACTACTGCTGATGTGTTCGAGGCATTTAGCTATAATGACGGGATAGGGTTACATACTGCAGATTTTAACGGCGACACTTATCCGGACCTCTATTTTGGTAATTTCCAAGAGCCAGATGATCTACTGTTATTTTCTGAAACTGCTTTGAATATTGATGAATATTTTTACGACACCAAATCTATTACCTATCCCAATCCTGTAAAAAATGAATTTATAATTGATATTGAATTTCCAATGGAGTATTCAACATTAACTTTAAGAATTTATGATATTAGAGGGAAGGTAATTAAAGAGTTTACGAATTTAAAAACTACAGGATTACACTTAAAGCAAATTGTTTATTTCTATAACATAACTTCGGGCACCTATTTCTATTCTATAAATAATAGAGCCGAGCGACTTATTGTAGGAAAAATAATTAAAGAGTAATAAAAGGCTATCATTGAGTTTCTATTCTCAAAAAATGATTTTGCTTAACAGTTTACCCCTGTCTTTTAGTTCGATATCTATATTCTTTTTAATTTGAATGATTTGTCCCTTATGATATATCGGGCTTAAAATTTTTCATAAAATCCCTTCCTATATCCATATTTACTGGTAGTTAATCGAAAACAAATTTCGAATGTACTACCCTGCCACATTTTGATAATCTTAATGGTTCTATCTTCATCACTATAACGCTCAACAACACACAAATAGTAAAGTACGATTCTTAATAGTATAGGTAATGTATGTTTTGTATGGATAAGTAAGTCAATTTATTAAAACCTGCAATTTTGATAAAATATAAGTTTATTAACAATCCGGCTCCAGTAAACTTTTCACTAGGGAAACCAATTAAAATGGCATTAACTTGTTTTTTGTGGCCCTTTTATATATTATTTATTTTTCAACCGTTTGGAATTAGTGAATTTACTCCAACATGGAGGTTTTTACTAACATTTATATACAGTATACTTCCTGCAATTCTTTATATTTTAATCTACCTTTTCTTAGTAAAAAATTGGCTATGGAAAAGATCAATAACATTAACTTACTTACAGGAGTTCATTATATATGTATCTGCCTTTATTGTAAATGCAATAATAGAGACTTTTATCATTCTCTTTTTATCCAAAACTTATGAGGTTTTAAACTTTTTCGCTACAAGTTTTTTCTTAAAAGCAATCTATTATAGTACAATCATTGGTATTCTTATTTATTTAACAGCAAAGTTCAACGATTTACTGGTGTATTATCGCAACCTCTCTTTAGATAATAAAGTATCCCTGAATAATCCCTCTTTAACATTCATATCTTATTCAAAAAATAGTAAGATTATAAAATTAAAAGCAGACTCAATTCTCTTTTTTCAATCCAATCGCAACTATACATCTGTCTTTTATATTGATGAAAATTTTGAAGAAAAAGAACATAGAGTAAGAAAGACATTTAAAGAATTAGATGAATTTCTGAACAAAAACGGATTTGCCTTTTATAGATGTCATCGTTGTTTTATTGTCAATCTCAATTATATTAAATTCATAAAAGGAACTATGAGAACCGGCACTTTGGTTTTACAAAAAAAATATACAATTCCAATATCCAGAAGTAAGTTCAGCGAACTAAAGGAAATAGTTAAAAAATAAACCATCCCACTCGCTAAAAAAATAGGCCAGTTCGTCCCAACAATTTTTTTTAAAGTCTATTAGGGTTTACTATTACTATGATTATTAAAAAAAACAATTAATTTAATTCATGAAAAATTATTTTTCTTTTAAACTAATGGCACTGTTGACCAATATCCTATTAAGTTCTTGTTCTAAGGACGGCATTAATATTGGTGGAATTAATCACAGGCATGGCAAAAAGATTGTTTTGGATGAAAATACCTCAGTTCTCTTTCCAAAAATAGGTGAAGGAAATTCTTTATGGCAAGCAAATTTTACTATCAATGGACAAACTTCCAACACATCAGATAGTTTCGTATATCCATATGGGGCATATGTAACTAACCCTCTTTGGGTTAAAGAGGTAATTCCACTTGTATGTGATTGGAGCGCCCTTTGGAATCCCCAAACAACAAGTAGTATTGATATTGTAACCTATTACTCCGGTAATCTTTCTCCAACTACTCTTACCTCTCAAGCAGGGACTGGTAATACCGTAATGAATTCAGGAAGTGCAACTTATAAAGTTACCATTAAAATTAACCCCGATTATACAGTTGTAAATAATTGGTTATAGGTAATTACAAAACTTTAGAAAATAAAACTCCTTAAAATCAAAGGGGTTTGGATTTGAATAAATTATTTCAAAGACATATCTACAATGAAAAAATTGATAGTAGAATGTATTGGTACCATGTGGTTGGTTCTTGGGGGATGTGGAAGTGCTGTTTTAGCAAACTCATTTCCCGAATTTGGAATTGGTTTTGTTGGTGTCTCGCTAGCATTTGGCCTTACAGTACTTACTATGGTGTATACTATAGGCCATATTTCAGGTTGTCACCTTAATCCGGCAGTATCAATAGGCTTATGGGTAGGAGGCCGTTTTAACAAGATAGAACTTCTTCCTTACATCCTATCACAACTATTAGGTGCAATTACTGGTGCTAGTGTTCTCTATATAATTTTTAGCGAGAAACTAGGTTTCGAAATAGGTGGTTTTGCCGCAAATGGATTTGGCGAGCACTCTCCGGATAATTATGGTATTGCTGCTGCTTTAATTACGGAAATAGTAATGACATTTATGTTTTTGTTAATCATTCTTGGTGCTACTCATTCAAAAGCACCTAAGAATTTTGCAGGTATAGCAATTGGGTTGGGTTTAACTCTTATTCATTTAATTAGTATTCCAGTTACAAACACTTCTGTAAATCCGGCGCGAAGCACAAGTCAGGCTCTATTTGTTCAAGGGTGGGCACTGGAACAGTTGTGGTTATTCTGGCTGGCTCCAATTGCAGGAGCAATTTTAGCAGGAATTATATATAAATATCTTTCATCTGAAGGTCTGAAGCTTTCACGAATAGAAAATTCACATAATAATTAATCGCAATGATTGTATGTTCTAATTTTTAAAACCTAATGGGAAAATCAAACCTTTTATCTAAATATAGATCCACGAGAATGCCTAATCATCTAAAGGGAATACCCAAAATAGAAGAAATAAAAGGAAGTACTAAACATGAGGTCTTTTGTTTGTGGGGACATGGGTATAACGATATTCATTCAGATATATGGATGTATCGCTTAGAAAGAAAAGGAGGTCTTTTCAGACAAAAATACCTATACATCATTTTTGAAAACAATAAGGTTAAACAATTAAAATTATTGCGTATAAAAAAACTCCTTTGAACAATATGATCTTTATCATTCATTAAAAGGTCTATCTGACTAGTAACAATTCTTTTATCCAATCTTAGACTTATACATCTAAATTATGTAATCAAGAAATTACTTGTCTTGTAATTTATTTTTTTACCACTTTTCTAAATAAAAGCTGATCATTTCCTCTATTAATAGAATAAAAATAAGTACCGGAAACGAGGTTCGAAACCTTAATTAACACTTTTAAATGAGAATTATTCGTTCTAACCTTTGTTAGCTCTTTTACTACTTTTCCTTGAATATCATATAACTTTATTGTAAGATTGGAATAGTCTGTATCCAAATCTGCTTCGATTGTAAAGGCACTATTCACAGGGTTAGGATAGGTCTTAATATTGTAAACAGGAGTACTAAATTGTTCTGTGGATAAAACGGCTGCTATTCCGGTTATCAACCTCACTACTGAAGGATTTAAAGGCCTGTTAGGAGTATTTGTAACAGGAATGGAAGAGTTGATATAAACAGAATCCCCATCATCGCTAATAGCAACACCGTTAGGCCTTGAAAAGGTTGCAGTTGAAACATCTCCATCTGTATTCCCGCGAACACCTGTCCCTGCCAATGTTCCTAAAAATGAGGGATTATCTATATTTAAATAAAAAATCTTACTTGATGCATGACTGGCAATGATAAGTGTCCTTGTTCCCGGGTCATAATCTAAGTGACCATTACTTGGCCCGCTTATAGTTCCGCCCGGAGTAACATTCAGTAATGAAGTAACACCGGAAGGAGTAATTTTTATGATATTTCCGTTAGAGAAATTTGAAACGTAGAGATTATCATCTTCATCGACCGTAATACCATTTGGGCAGAAAAACAAACTCCCAGAAGCAAATTGAGTAGAAGTCCCCGACGGAGTTATTTTTCTTATAGTATTATTTCCACAATTGCATACAAAAAGGTTGTCATTACTATCAAAAACCAAGCCTACCGGATTAGATATCCCGGTAGATGTTACAAATGTTCTTATCCCTCCAATAATTTTGTAAATGGAACTTACTCCAATATCAGATTGAAATAAAACCCCATTACTGTCAAAATCATTCCCAGATGCACCAACAAAATTAGTAGAATATTGAGCTAAATTCAGGCTGGTATCCAGCTTCCAAATAACATTTGGAAGGCCGTCCCCATCTCCAACGTCAAGAAAATCTCCAAAATCTGCTATATAAAGATTCCCGGAGTCGTCTAAAGACAAACCTCCACTACCCTTAATTTCCGGAGTTATCGTTGTTACGTTTACTTGTGATATAATACTGTTTGCAATAAGTAAAACGATCGAAAACATTACATATCTTTTCATAGCTATTTAACAATTAATTGTTTTGAAACAGAATGACCTTCTGTTCTTAATTTAACAAAATACATCCCTGCTTTTAGCTTAGAAACATCAAATGAAAAGTTATTCATTCCCTTATTTATTCCTCCCGAATAAATATCAGCAACTTTTTGCCCTAAAACAGAATACAATTCTATTACCGTAGAGGAATATGTATTGTCAGAATCCACATCCAGATTTACTACCGCAGCAGAAGGATTAGGATAGATCTTTATCTCTGAATCTAAAACAAACTCATCTACCCCTAATGGATCATTCACAAAGTCTCTTTGCCATATTCCGTGACCATGTGTGGCAATACGGAGCTTCCTGTTTGAAGGAGAAACATTTAAATCGTATATCATTGTAGCTTCAGGCAAAGCATCACTAAAAATCTCCCAGGAATTTCCTCCATTTTCAGAAAAGTAGACCCCTAGATCATTCCCTACATAAAGATTATCCGAATTTAAGGGATCAATCGCAATGGTATTTGTTGGTACATCAGGCAATATCCCATCAATAGCGGTCCAATTTGAACCCGCATCAATAGATTTATAAACATGATCTGACCCAAATCCCGAAAAAACAGCATATAAAACATTATCATCATTGGGGTCCACTTCAATGTCTTTACAAATACGATCGGGTAAACCGTTAAGCACTGTAAAGTTTAGGCCTCCATCGACCGATTTCAATAATTTTGGATTGCTCCCCCATGTGCCACGAGGATCTCCTGCTGTTGCAACATATACAACATCCGGATTAGAGGAAGATACCTTGATTTTAATAATAATATTAGCTCCGTCTACAGATTGATTTGCAACGGGAGCCCAGTTTAATCCTACATCTGTGGATTTATACAAATAAGTACCTCCGGCATACATAATATCCTGATTGGATGGAGCCAAGGTATAAGGAGCCGAAAATGCTGTATAATCTCCTGACACCAGATTAAGTACAATTGTAATATAATTATTACCTCCATTAATTGACCTTCGAAGATTCAGCCCCTGAGAAGAACCAAAGACTATTTGATCATTAGTTTGGTGAACTGAAGCTGACATCCCATCACCTCCCAATACACGCCACCAGGATGGGTTCCCCTTATACACAAAAGTTGCATTATCCTGCATTCCACCTATACAAAAATCCGGATTTGTGGACGAACTGCCCATATCGGCATAAAATTGACTTGTTTGTAAGCCTCCGTTAAGAGTTTTAAAAGGCACATCTCCATCATCAGAAACAAAAACACCCCCGTCTGAAGCCAAAAATACCTTATTGTTAATAGGATGATAATAAACTGCATGTACATCTGAATGTACATAAGTTGGCCCTCCTTCGGGCTCTGTAACCAAAACTTCACCTGTTGTCCAGCTATTAGCTGACTTTTGTATAAAATTGACACCACCATCAATTGATTTCCATGTAGAGACTCCTACATTCATTATTTCGTTCGGATTTAGCGGATTTACTGCTATATCGTGTGAATACCATCCTTGAAACTGGGCAATATTCTGATTATTGATATTAGACCAGGTTGCTCCTGCATTGGTAGATTTATAAATACCAGCCGGAGTAGTTGTACCTGTATTAAACCATCCTACCTGAATGGACGCATAAAGTGTATTTGAGTTTGTAGGATCAATTTCAAGCTTTGCATTTCCAGACCAGGCAGCTAATAGACCCGGATCGGTAAGCTCGGTAAACGAAGCCCCTCCATCTACCGATTTAAATATTCCGCTTTGGTTTGGATCCAGGGCATCATTAAAAGCGCCCTGAGTAACATAAACAATATCTCCATTATTAGGATCGATCTCAATGTCAAAACAATTGGGTTGATTAAATACTAAAGACCAGTTATCTCCTCCATCCAGACTTCGATAAACTCCATCTGTAGCAGCTGCAAAGACTTTAGAAGAATTTTGGACATCGATTGCAATATCCTGAATTCCCTTAATACTGTTCATATCAAAAGGGAGTACCTGAGACCATGTACTGCCGCCATCTGTTGTTTTCAATATCCCTATACCATACGTCCCCCTTACATGCCTGACTATAGTTCCAGGTTCAGCTAAACCTGTTCCATAGACTTCTCCAGTGCCAATCAGTATAGTATTTGGATCATTTTCATCTATAGCAATAGCTGCAACTCCCAATAACGGAAATCCGGTTGGTATATATTCCCAGGCATCCTCGCCTATGCCTTGAGTAGTTGTTTTCCAAAGTCCTCCGCTGGCTGAACCTGCATATATAATATCTTCATCGGCAGGGTGAAATGCCAGGCAGAGTGTCCGGCCACCAATATTTTTAGGGCCTAAGCTTTCCCACTCTCCGGGAATTAAATTTGAACGCTGAGCCGTATTTCGCTTATTTTGTTCAAAAGCGTCCAGAAATTTTGATACAGGAATATTCTCAAAAGGATAGGTCCTTTCAAAAGACCACATATCCAGGCTATTTCCTGCGCCGGAGGTTTTGATAGTTTCCGGCCCTGAGTTTTCAATATGTATTGGAACTTCTTTTTCAATTAAGACCCCAAAAAGAAATAGAAATACAAAAGAAGCTGAAACTAATAGTATTTTTCTTGTTTTCATATAGCATGTTTTTACTGTTGATTACTTCAAATCGATTGATGAATGCTATTTTTTTGATAAGTAATTTGACGTTTTTATTTAACTATTCCGAAAATCCCGATAAGGGTTTCCGTTATTCTTATCAATTAAGTGCATATTCGTTTATTGAAGTATATATAACTTTAAACGTAAATAAAGCATTTGACTCTTTTTTGTCAAAAATTGCTTTTTAAGAAGTGTAAGGTTTTATTTGATTTTTTCTTCAAATCATGTGGTTTTACTATAGAATTTATGTTAGGCTTTAAAGATGAAATAATCCGTTTTAGCGAACCAAAAACCAAGGACCTTTTCCCCGAAAAGTTTTCCAATGAAATCTATTTTTCAAATGTGAACAATGATTTTGACCTTACTTATACTTCAAGTTTTTCAATAAAGTATGTGATCAATGGTTTTGAAAAGTATAAGCTTGGCAAAATTCCTTTTAAGGTTAAGCAAAATCAATATTTAATTGTCAATAATGATCAGACAGTAGAAAATCAAGGAGCAAATGCAAAGGCATTATCTATCTTTTTGGACAAATATGTGATAAATAATATCGTAGATAATTTAAACCTTAATGAATCGCATTTACTGGACAACCCCTATACTGTCAGAAATGAAAACATCAACTTTTTTGAAACCATCTATCCTGCAAACGACCTACTTGGAAATCATTTAAATTATTTTTACAGACAATCTGTATGTAATAAAAACTTTAATGTAAATGAAGAAATATATTATAAGCTGGGTCTGGCTTTTGTAAAGTCTCAGTTAAATGTATCTCAGAAAATCAATAACATTAAAAGCATTAGATATTCAACCCGACGTGAGCTTTTTAAAAGAGCTATGTTTGCCAGAACATATATAGAAGACAATAGTGATAATACATTTAATCTGGATTTGTTATCAAATGTATGTTTCCTTTCAAAATTCCACTTAATAAGAACCTTTAAAGCAGTCTACAATATAACTCCATATAGCTATTACCTAAATTTGAAGGTGGAAAAGTCTAAATATTACTTAACAAAAACCGGACTTTCAATTACCGAAATAGCAGCAATTTCAGGTTTCAATGATATTTATTCTTATAGCAAAAGATTTAAGGTTTATACCGGTATGACACCTATGGAGTTTAGAATTAAAAACATTAACCTATATGTTTAGTGTGTCATTCTCTTTTATTTTTCCATTTATTTATAAAAGCGGACTGAAAAAGCGTGCAATCCCTTCGGATAATTTATGTAGAAAAGGCCTGTTCTTAAAGAGTTCGTAACTCATTTTTTCACTGCTGGCACAATCATTTAGAAAGTCTTCGCAAATACTTTGTGCAATTTTTTTATTATATATGACAGCATTAGTTTCAAAATTATGTTCAAAACTTCTATGATCAAAATTCCCCGAACCTACCGATGCAATTTCACTATCCAAAACAATCACTTTGCTATGCAGAAAGTTCTCTCGCTGAACATAGATCTCAACACCTAAGAACAGTAACTCCTCAAAAAAGGACAGCATACTATACTTTGCCAACCATGAATCTGACCGTAAGGGTATTAATATCTTTATTACTACACCACCTAATGCAGCAATTCGCAATGCCTCCAGCATGGCGCCATTTGGAATAAAATAAGGGTTGGAGATGTAGATTGATTCCTCTGCCAAATTGATCATTGCAATATATTGTTGCATGATGGAGGGATGGTTTGAATCCGGTCCGCTGGAAACAATTTGGGCAATGGTGGTACCACGTTCTTGAATTTTTGGAAGATATTTAGTTTTTAACAGGGACTCTTTATTACTTGCAAAAAAATAATCCTTAATAAAGATACGGTGCAGGCTATCAACTGCTGGGCCTTCTATCTTGACATGAGTGTCATCAAAAACACCCAGATAGTCTTTAGATTTAATATACTTATCTGATACGTTCATTCCTCCGGTAAAACCAATTTTACCATCCACTATAATAATTTTGCGGTGATTGCGATAATTAAGTGTGAAAAGAAAGCTCCCATAACGAAGCGGCATAGTTTTATAGAGATCAACTCCCAACTCTTTAAAGCGCTTAACTACTTTTGAAGATAGTGAAAAGCTCCCTATAGCATCGTATAAAATACGTACTTCAACTCCTTCATTTATTTTCTTGCTGAAAATCTCATATAATTGGTTTAGAATTTCACCTTCTTCTAAAATGTAGTATTGAAGATGAATAAAGTCTTTAGCTTGAGAAATTACCTGAAAAATATCTGAAAAGGTTTCCTTTCCGTCCTGCATTACAGACACTTCATTTCCGGTATAAGCAGGAAACAGAGAACTACGTTCCATGAGCCTGGATAATTTCGCAATTTTTTGTGAATTAAAATTCACTTCCTCCTCTGCGACCTTTTTTTTTCCAGCCTCAAGGTCATAGAGTCTCCTTCGGGTAGTTTCTTTTAAACGATAAAACTTAAAACGCCTTCGGTTCAATCCAAAAACAGCATACAAAATTACTCCCACAAAAGGCAATATTATCAATATAAGTATCCAGCTTAAAGATTTGGCTGCCCTATATCCATATAATGTGATATGAAATATAGCAACCATGGTTACTACGACATATATACTTAGTAAAATATTCATAAGATTAGACAGAGAAGGTATTTAATTCTGTTAACAACAAGATATGACTAACAAAATACGCCATTGATATTTATTTTTGAGAAAAATACTACAATTTGAATTAGTGAGGGTAGATTTTAACTATCATCCATTTTAATTAACTTGAATTAAGAATTGAAAAAAACGGGTATTGAACCGAAGTTATGAATACCCGTTTCACCAACCAAAATTTTATATACTTTAGTTACAATGCTGTTGCTTTTTCCTTCGTTGTTTTTCCTCTGAAACCTATAATCGTTAAAAAAATAAACTACAAAATAGAGTCATTAGAATATATCTTATGCTTTTTACAGGTTTAAGTTTTAACTCGTTTACCAACTAGCAAAGACACTATAAAAAGTATCAAAAATAGTATGAAAAGGATTTTAGCAATTTCTGCAGATTCTGTCGCAATTCCGGTAAATCCATATACACCAGCAATAAAGGCAAAAACGATAAAGATAAGGGTCCAACGTAACATATTAAAGTGGTTTTATAATTAATTTTAATGAAAGTATTTGATAATTAAATTCTTACAACTCTAAGATAACCGAAGACAACTCCATTCATTAACCGAATCAATAAGAATATGAACTCCTTTACTAAAACTAGGCAGTTAAATTACATTTATCTGGATTAATAAGGTATCTTTACATCTAATAGCTAATCAATTTGTGAGCAAGAAATTAAATATACATGACAATACGGTCTCTGATGTTGTTATAAGTATTGCTGAAGAACTAGGAACTACTTACGAACAAAACCATCATGAGTATTGTGTCAAGATCCCTAAATCTTTTGGATCAGGGCACGTCAAGGCTATTGAATTTGATTCAGGCTTCGGAGTCATAGAAACAGATTACTATCTTAAAAAACCGCTTTATTTTAAGTATGAAAAAGGTGTGCTACATCCCTTAAAGATTATTTTTAACAGGCAGTCCGGTTTTGAACATGCATTCACAAAAGAAGAAGATTTTATAACTGTAAAAAGACTGGAGAATATTATTGTAGCAAGTACTGCAAAGAGTAATCACATTTTTAAAATTCCGGCGAAAACACCGGTATGTTTTTTTAGCCTGGAAATTAATCGCAAACTTTTCGAACAAAAGATTGAGACCTTCCTTCCTGAAATGAATGATGAGCTTATTGAATTGTTTCGAGATGTTAACGGTATTAATCAATTTCTGTACAAAAGTAATTTTAGCCTTGAGATAGCAAAGTTTATTGAAGAATTTACCGAATGCGATTTGGAAGAGGACTTCATGCGACAGGTCTATCTGGAAGGAAAAGCCTATGAAATATTTGTCCATCAATTAAAACAGTATCTGGATGACCTCAACGAACCAGATAAGCGAAAAATCCTCAGACAAACGACTATTGAGAGCATAGAACAAGCAGCTGATATTATTAAAGAAGAATTGGATACACTTATAAATGTAACTGCTTTGGCCAACAGAGTAGGCTTGAATCAAAACACCTTACAAAATGGGTTCCAGATACTCTATGGCGTTTCTGTGAATGAATATCTAAGAAACCACCGAGTAGATACGGCAAAGCATTTACTGGAAACTACAGAGCTTAATATCACGCAAATTACTTACAAAGTGGGTATTAACTCAAGAAGTTACTTCACAAAACTTTTTAAAGCCAGATATGGCCTTACCCCTAAGAGTTATTTGGATCAGACCAGAAAAGTAAAAGACACTTCTAAGTCGGCTTAGAAAAGCTATTCATTTACACATTTTAAGACCATTCTTTTATAGAATTTCACTCTCAAAGCTTTTTAAAACTACTCAATAGTGCTAGTAAATGTTTCAATACTGTTAAGCTAAAGCCATTTTTTCCAGGTTCTTTGCAAAAAGAAGCAAGGACAGAAAGAACATGCGAGAAATACTTATAAGTAGTATTGATGGAAGGCAAATCTTAGAACAACTCAAAGAAGAATTTCAGGGAGAGATCACAGAACAATGGGGAGAATCTGTATTGGAGTTCGACGGGGCCTGTGGGAAAGGTTCCATTCGAAGTATTTCGTTTGATTGGGGTGTTTCCTTAATAGATTATACCGTCAATTTTACCGAAGACACTAAAATAGCTTTTGGCCTTTCAAAGGCTAAACCTATAAAGTTTATATTCATATCTGAGGGAAGTATAGAGTATAGAAATTCCATTGAGCAACAACCCTACACTTTTGAGCGCTACCAAAATATCATCATATCTTCCAAAAAACAAGCTAAAGAGGTCTATATTTTTCCGAAGAAAGTAACCGTAAAAGTAAATTTCATTTACGTGATGCGCAATGAGTATAATAAAAAGAGGAACAACAACCTGCCTTCATTAGACGAGAATTTATTGAGCGTCTTTCAAAATAAAGAAGTAGTGGATACCTATAACCACTTCGGAAATTTTAGCTTAAAGATTGCAGATCACATCAAACAATTACAAAAAAATTATGATCGTGGTATTGTGCGAACTCTATCCATAGAAGGCCAACTCAACCTTATTATGGCTCAACAGATTTTGGAGCATGGCAAATACACGGAAGGAGAGACTGTATCCGAATCGATAAGTAAAACCGATATCAAGAAGATACACGACCTTTCGGCTTTCATTATCGATAACATTTCCGAGCCCATGACTATTTCAGTATTAACCAACGCTTCAGGACTTTCAGCTAGAAAATTGCAGATTGGGTTTAAGGTATTATATTCAAAATCGGTCAATGAGTATATTCGGCATTTGAAGTTAGAATTGTCTCGGGATTATATAAAAAACACAGATGATTCGATCTCAGAAATTGTCTATAAAATAGGCCTTAAAAGCAGAAGTTATTTTTCAAAGATATTTTTTGAACGCTACGGTCTTTTACCCGTGGAGTATCGAAAAAAAGTACGATAGATTAGCCTATTTTTCAAGTATTTCTGGTCTGGTTGAATTACTATCTGAATTACTAATCGAATTTTGGGATATTTTTATAGGAGACCGGTTGCAACATACTTTCGTAAAAAATACCATTCTTAAAGAATTCTTTAGCAATAGAATGGGCCTTTAGTCTCACAGAATCCGAATCCAATAATACTTCATTGATCCTCTGAATATTGGTTGATGGATCAAGCCATTCTTCATACACAGACGCATTTAAGGCAATGGGCATAGTGTTTTCGATATTTTGAATATCCCCAATCATGCCCGAAGCCTCCATTTTTAAAATCGAGCACGTTATAAAACCATCTTCTAAGGTATTGTAAACCCCTGCCAGACAAAATGGTTTGCCTTTTGCTTCATACACGTAATATGGATACAACACTCCTTGAAACAAATGGTAAATAAAATAACCAGTAACAATAATAAGGCAACGATTATGGGTGTAAGCTTTATTAAAGATTTCCAAAGATTTGACCTGTTCCTTTTGAATACTCAAGGTATCTAGTACGTTTTGAAAATTGTTCCATTCATCTTCAAAATCTACAGGCAACATTCCCCATATGGCAAATGATATTTTTGTAGGTTGTTCCATGGTAATAACAGACAAAGTAGATTCTTCTACTCCATCTATAACAATACTGGGCGAATACAATTTTGGAAACAAATAGGTCCGCTCAAATTCATGTTCAATCTCCTCTCTAGTTGCATTATTTGATATCTTCTTACTCATAATCAATCCTACTCATTATCAATTTCTTGCAAGTAACATCAAATTATCTACTGAGGTTAACCTCAAACCCAAAAATATTATCCCATATAACCTCAAAAAAATGTTAAAACTCTCTTTTATTGAACATTATCCCTTTTAAGGCACAGATTGTTTGTATAGTGTTAAACAAAACCATAGCTGCTACATACTTTTGTATAGGTTGTTTTTTGGAGGAAATTTCGGACAGCAATATTAAAAATCATCCGTATGATAGTTAAACTAAAAGAGCCTATCACAATTCCTGGAGAACTGGAAATGCTACGCAAAAGCTTTTCCGGAGAAATTAGCAGGGAACGCGATGTTTTTACACTTGCCTTATCTTATAAAATTGGCCATGGACATATTCGATTTATGCCTTTGCAAAAAGGATTGAATGTAATAGATTTTGATTGTACACTCTATAGGGATACAGATATTGATCTCGACATATTCAATCGAACCACAGTACAGTTTTTATATTGTCTCAACGGAAATTGCTTTCATAGTTTTAATATGAAAAAAACTTATACCCAAATTGAACCTTTTCAATCTGCAGTGATAAGCTATGACAAACATAACTCTAACAGAATTAAAGTTCAGAAAGGTCCCCATTTTTCATTGTGCATTATTCTAGCCGATAGAAATCTCTATTTCAACACACTTACCGAAGAACAAAATCCCTTCAGCAGAAAGCTAAAAAAAGAACTGTATCGTCTCGAGAAGGTTCAAAATTTTTTTCATTTAGGAAATTATAATTTGAAAATCGCAGAGTATCTTAGATTACTTTTTGATAAGGAACATAAAAATAGTATGTCTCTATATTTGTCAAAAAAAGGGTGGTATTTTATTGTTTTAGCCAAACAAATTGAACAGTTCCTTGCCGAGATTGGAACCCACAGAAATTCAAGTGGCCTGTTACGCAAAGAGCTGAAAAAAATTTCGGAAGTAAGTGAATTCATTCAAAAATGTCCGGAGATACAACACACAATAAAAAGCCTGTCTAGTATTTCCGGTTTGTCCCCAGCTAAACTCCAAGAAGGGTTTAAGTTTATGTTTGATAGAACAGTTTCAGACTATATCCGTAATGTCCGGCTTGAAAAAGCAGAAGAGCTTATTCGTACTACAGATCTATCTATTTCTGAAGTAGTTTATACCATTGGCCTCACCAGCAGAAGCTATTTTTGCAAGATCTTCAAAAGAAAATACAACTGTCGCCCAAAAGAATACAAATACATGAATGCCTAGATAAAGCCTTATTTAAATTTATTATCGCTTTACACTCTCTTAATTATGATCTTCTAAATTACGACGCTCTAAAATAGTTTGTAAATTATCTGAAATATCCAGGGTTCTGATAGGAAAAGGAATATTGATATCATTCGCGTCATAAGCTTCTTTAATTAACATCATTGATTCACTTTTAGCATTTGCTACTTCCAAAGCATTGGTAGAATTGATCCAAAAGCGTATTTCATAAGCAATAGCACTATCTCCAAATTCTTTCCATATAAAAATCATATCGTCTTTGTTTTTAACTTCATCAAAATGAGTGGTGATTGTATCTATTGTAAGCTTTTTGACAGCACGCAGGTCAGATTCGTAGCCCACTCCACAGGACAAAATAACTCTGGATTGTGATGTTGTAGAATAATTTTTTATTGGGTTTTCCACTACCAGTTTATTAGGGATCAATACCAAATTATTATCTGCTTGCTTTATTGTTACTGCACGCAAATTAATGTCAACTACCTCTCCTTCATAATCGTTACTCTCAATCCAATCTCCAAACTTTAAATTTTTAATATAAGACAGTATAATACCCGAATAACTATTTGTGAGCGCTCCTTGCAAGGCAAGCCCTACAGCTAAACCCGCTACACCTGCCCCTGCCAATATAGTATTCAATGCTTTGCTCAAATTTAGTACACCTAACATCAGAAAGAGCGCAAGTATAATAATCACGACCGATGCCATCTTTGCTATCAAATTTTTCATGGAGCTTTGAAGTCTGCTTCGCTCCAATATCTTTCGAATACCCTTGTTGATATATTTTGCAACAACCAACGCAAGAACAAATACAAATATGGCAATGATAATATTGGGCAAGTTCACGACCAAAGAATCCAACCATGAATCTAGCTTTTCAATCATTTTATTCCATGCCTGAGTAAATTTTTTTTCCATTTTAGCTTCTTTTAGAGGTATAAAAATTAGGCCTGTGAATGTGTTTGATCGTATCTCAGTTAATTAGTAGTAAGGCAAATTCTGAATAATACTAAAATTCTTTTCATAAGAGGTGCTATGCAATAAAAATTTTAATAAGGCCGCTATTAACAACTTCCTTTTGCCCTAAAATAAGATTTTAACAGCAGCCTTTTACATCCGGACATACAAAGTTAGATCAGGTTGCCTTTTAAAATGTGCGCATTTAGGTTTTTCATTAGCTTAAATGATAAAAAAGAACTGTCTCCCTATTGAAAATGGCCATTCTGATATGCGCTATTTTTTTATTGGATGAAGCACTTCCAGTGTTTACTTTTTCCAGATTTTTATATTATTTCAATAGGGAAGTATGATAAAAAAAGAACGTTTAAAACAACATGAAATAGCTGCCAATGAAAATGAATTATTGAAGCCACCACAGGAGAATAGGGTTTCAGGTAATTTTAATGGATTAAAAGCACTAATTCATCCATTTGCTTCATTAAGCAATACTTTACATAGGTTTTATTCTATAAACGATCCTGTTCAAGACTATTTTATAAACATTAAAAAGTCGAATGGCCACATTTTAAAATCTTCAAAGGTTCCTATTCATTTTAGTGGCCTTCATACAGCACTAGCTTTGTCACAAATGCTGAACAATAGAATTTCAAACCACGAATTTCCACAGCCAGTATATTTAAAGAGTGAATACTCTCACATAAGCACCTATAAGATTTTTTCAAAGAATGCCTTTAATGATGTATATAATCCGGCATCTAAATCTGCAAACATAGTTGCCGAGCTTGAAATCACCAGTAATGGTTTTAATAGTATTACAAAAACCATACTCAGGAACAAAAACTCATATAATGAATACCTGAATTTTAGTTATCAGCTTTTAAATAGTATTATAGATTTTAAAAATTTACCAAATCTGTTTTCTCCCGATAATTTCTACAAATCTAAAACAGAACTGACCACTTTTGATGTTATTTCCGGCGCCGTTTTTTGCAGTTTGGTTAATGACTACAAGAAACTGGATAAAGAATTACTGCAAAGAATTATTTTCGATTCAAAACTATCAACTCAAGTTCTTCAGTTTTACGAAGAATTAGAACTGATTATTGATCTTGATCCTCTGGAGGTAATTGATATCAATAAATTAAATAATATACATCTGCGTTTCAATGTATGGATTCAGAATAGTTTTAAAAATAGTTCTAAAGAATCCAAACTATTATCGCGAGTACTCACCAAACAATCCCGCTTAATTCATTTCATTTTTGGCGTCTGGTTTAATTTAGCTATTAGGAATAATCAGGTGCAAGAAAAAAAACCCAAATCTTTAAACCCATCTAAAGTTTCTTATTATAAAAAGGCAATAAAAGAAACAACCATACACAGGTTGCCTAATCAACGTGGCAAAAGAATAGGGATAATTGCTGTAGCACATACAGTTGAGGTGTTGGAAGAAAAAAGGCTATGGATGCATATCTTTTATCATTGTCTTGAGAATAATGAATCTAAAACCGGTTGGGTGAGAGCTACTCATTTTGTGAATACTGTATAGATGTTAGAAGATAAATAAAGAGAGCTGGGAGTTAAACCCACAGCAGGTCTTGGAGCTAAGTTATTTGTTGCTTCAATTTAATTTTTCAAAAGATAAATGCCATCATGGTTAAGCACATCGTTAAAAAATAAACTGATTATGAAATTAATTATCAATAAAATGTGGCTGTTTGTGATTTGCTTTATTATCAGCTTGTTTTTTTCTAAAAACTCAAAGAAGAAAGATGAACTCAAAAAAGAATTGATAAACTAAGATATGTTTACGAGGCATTTGCCTACGTAGTATAAATTAGTGAATAATAGAATCTCGATTTAAAATAATCGGAAGCGGGTTTTTTTTCCCAAAAGTATTATAGTAGTAGTTATATTTCATATTTAAACTGTCTATACCTCCTTCATCAAAATTCAATATATGAACTTTATTGTCTCTATAATAATCTAATAAAGATTCACCATATCCATTTATTATTAGCTCTTCATCATTAACTTGAACCTCTCTGTCACAGGAAGGTAAGTAAAGAATTATAACAAAAATAAATAATATTCTTCTCATAGAATTAATAATCAAATTTTTCGCGACTACAACAATTCTGCTCAAATTATGTGCGAGATTTTTTACGGTAATCATCTATAAGATATTCTAAATTAAGCTTTATAATCTTTTTACTTTGATTCAAATCAATTGTATAAAACTGCTGCGTTTTTAATACTTCTTGATACATGAATTTGCTTTTTGGGGCAAAAACAATTGGAATTTTATATTCAATGACATGCAAATAATCCAAAATATTATCCTCATTGTCAGCTATAAGTAAAATAGAAATTATATGATACTTATTATTAGATTCTAAAAACCCTAATAAGGCATTAATCTTTTTATATTTAAAAATATTCAAAACCAATGGTTTTAGTATTTTCTTAAATAAACAACCAAGTGTTCCTTGAGAATCAAAAATTATGATCGCTTCATTTTTATTATTTATTGGGAGTGTTGTTTTAAACATTTATTCCCTCCATTTTACCCAGACAATTGCAGCCGGATCATTTACAGCTGAACCATTAGAACGAGCTTTTATCATTAAATAATCACCTGTATTGAAATTTATATTAAAGTCTGTATAGTTAAAACTCCCTCCAGAGATATTGAACCGGCCATCTAATGTTGGGTCAGGATTATTACCAACCGGACTGCCATTAATAAGAATATCAAAGCTTTTAGTTAGATTACCTCCGGAAGTTTCTATTGTTAAATAAACAATTGTACCATTAAAAGGCATTTTAGCTCCTGTGTCAGCTTCAGTTAATGGATCTAAACCAACATCTCCACCAAAAAATAAAATTTGATCATCGGCAGCAAATGAATACCCAAATTGGAGTGCAATTGTTTCAAGACTTAACCATTTGGTTCTTGAAACATCATATGTATATAACTTATCTCCTATAAAAGATATTTGTCCTGTTGCACTACCAACTGGAGCTGTTTGCGAATTAATCTCGATTGCCGGGATTCCTGTATTGCTTGTATTTATTTCAAGCTCTGCAGTAGGGTTGGTAGTCCCAACCCCTATTTGTGCTGCAACAATGCTAATATTAAATAATCCTAAAAAAGTGATACTTCTCAAATTACTATATCTATACAATAAACTATATGCCAAAAAAGGCAGGAAATGACCTTTTCAATATATACCCTCACAATCCTCACTCAATAAAGTTCCACAACTTGTTATAGTTAGAGATTTAATTATAGTAGCGTTAACATCAATTAATCGGAGTTAGCTATATTAAAGATATTCTTCATGAAAAAAGAAAATTTGTAAAAAATACAGATGGATTTCTCTAATTCATATTTGGTTAATTGATTAATTAGTAAGTTACTATACCATTAAATAATTAAATAAACTTTCTCGACGACGTCTAGAAATTGGTAGTGTTTTCCTATTTATAAGGTCACAATATGCACCACCATCTTTTTTAATATTTACCAACATCATTAGATTGATCATATACTTATGATGAATTCGAAAGAACATATTATAAGGTTTCAACAGTTTTTCATATGTCAAAAGATTTTTACTAGATACAATACAACTTTCATCTTTTAAAAATATCATTGTATACCCCCTTTCTGCCTCACAATAAATTATATCATTAACCTTTATAATCTCTACTTTTGAGGCAGATGGTATTGCAATAATATTTCTATTTGCATTCGGGGGTACTATTTCATTATCTGTTTTATACATATCCAAGTCATAAATCATTTTAATTAAAAATTCTAATTATTCCCTAAGGCTAAAAATAGATGTAAAAATTGGCATATTGTTATCTCATCCTATTATCGGTTAAGCATATTGGATTAACGGTATTATATCCTAATTTACCGTATCTTACAAAGCCTTTTCATTGTTGATGATTCTCAACAAATAATTAGTTGCCGACATACTTAGTTTTTTAGAATATCGTTTATTTGTAGGCCCTTAGTTGAAACCACTTATTATAATTTTAGTTATATTGAAGGAGACTTTAGTATGTATTGAATAATGCATTTAAAGACTATTAATACGCTCCAAATATTCTTTGATTTTTTGTAAAAAAAAGGATGAAATTTATTACTAGTATTTAATCAATCGCTTTCAGGTATTTTTTTAGATTACAACCATTTGTATATAGGGACTTAAATTGTTTGTGGGAGAGTACATTTTATCATTTTAGTATAAAAAATATATGGGTATGAAGTTTTTTATTGTTCTTTTTATAATATGCAGTTATTCATATTCTCAAAATCATGTTGAAAAAGAGATTATTATAAATTTAAATGGTGAATCTGGAACCTTATCTAATAAGTTGTTTGTAGATGATAACGGTTTTATTTACTATGCTACAACTAGTGGATTAATAATGGATTATGGTTTTAATCACAAACTGTATCCTTTGCCAGACAAATATTCAAAAAGAATCCCTGTTGCAAATTTAATTTTTCAAGACTCCAGAAAACGTATATGGGTTTCGTATGGCTCTAAGTTATTTATTCTTGATTATCATGATACTCAATTAAGGGAAGTACCACTAGGTGAAAAACTAGAAGCAGAATATACAATATTGAAATCAATTATTGAGGACTGTAATTATAACTTTTGGCTTGGAACCAATAAAGATTTTTTAATTAAAATAGATGAGGGTTTGAATGTTACCGATTATCAAATTCCAAGTCAATATTTAACAGACCATTCTCTTTTAAGCAAAACCCATTTATATACAGAAGGTACTACTTCTGCATGTGATCTCATTATTTTTAGGCAAGGGAATAAAATTTTTGAGTTTAACGAATATGGTATTAATCTTCTATTCAATTCTTTCGATAATAAAAATTATGCTTTTACAGTCTCAGGACAGCTAGAATGGAATACAAATGGTGGTGATGGTCTTTTGTTTGTTAAGAACGGTGATTTGTTCCCTGAGAATTCTTCAGGTTACTATGTGTATAATGAAATAAAGTACCGTTATAAATTTCTTAAAAAGCATAACATACATATCATTGAAGTTCCTTTTCAAGAAATGAAAATGATTCCTAATAGTGCAAGGAAAAATATTTTTAATGGTAGCCATTTAATAGCTTCTAGCCCAGATAAAGAAAGACTGTGTGTTTTTAAACTAATGAAAGAGGAGAATACCTTCGTTCTTCATAAATCTTTTGAAACCCATTTTGCTAATCATATAGAAGATATTGAAATAGACAAAAATGGTATTATCTATATAAGTTCATTAAATCAAATAGTGAAGATTCGCTCACGTAATTTAGGGTTTGAAAAAATTCTTGAAAACATGGGTTTTAGTTTTGATAAAGTGAATATAAGTGCCAGAGGTTTTATGGAGCTTGAGAATGGTGATATTGTTGTATCAACATATTCCGGCACCTATAAAATTTATAAAGATTCAAGAAAAACAGAGAAGATACTTCCTGAGCTTTTTCCTATAAACAATTTTATTGAAGTTAATGATTCTACCATTTTAGCAGTAGGCGATAATAAAAGAATTGCAGAGTTAACTAACGAGAATATAACTTTTCACAGTTTTACTACTAATAAGAACTTTAAGACTTTACAGTATAAAACAGTAAAAAAATTAAACGATTCTATATTTATTTTAGCATCAAATCATGATTTACAAAAGTTTAATATTAATACTAAGAAATTTTATAAACTCTCAATAAATGACTCTATTGATAAATTAAATATACACATAAGAGATATCCTATTAGACAATGACAATGTATATATAGCTACGGAAAAACTAGGTCTGTTAAAAAAGCCCCTCGATAAAGATTCTATTACTTTTTATAATACTAATCCAGAAAATAAAACAAATAGCATTCACTATATGCTAAGTAAAGATAAAAAGGGGGTTATTTGGATGGGTACAGATGATGGTGTTAAATGTATTAATGAAAAAGGTATAGAGATAACACCACCTTTATTAATTAAAGAACTTAAAGGGAAAAAAGTAATAGGAATCATTTTTGACGATAATGATATTGTTTGGTTTAGTACTTACAATGGCTTGTTTAAATATGACCCTTTAGCAGAAAAAGTGTTTTAATATTATGTTAAAGATGGATTATCTGACAATGAGTTTAACCAATATTCTTTTTTTAAATCAAGTAGTAATAAAAAATATTTTGGCTCTATTAATGGTATTACCTGTTTTGATAGTATTGATGATGATAATCGTTTAGAGCCAAAAATACTTCCGGTCGAGTTTTCATATTTTGACAAGTCGGTTAAAAAGACTGTTTACAGGGCTTCTGAAGATAATGCAACTATAGACTTAAGCCATAAAGACAACTCTATAGATTTATCTTTTACCATGAATGATGTTTTTGACTTATCTAATATTAAGTTTAAATATTTGATTGAAAATTTGAATGACTCCTGGGTTGATCTTGGCAATCAAAACGAGTTAAAATTACCTTCATTATCACCTGGTTCGTATAGTATAAGAATTAAAGGTATAAATACAAATGGTTATGAAACCACTAATGAGCTATTCTACAAAATTAATGTGGCTGATGCTTTTTACAGACAAGGATGGTTCTTAATTTCCGTATTTTTTGTAATAGCTCTTATAACATCAATTGTTTTTATGTATATAATGCGTAATCAGAAAAGAAAGTACCTGAACAATTTGTCAATGATTGAATTGCAGAGTAAAACATTATTAATTCAAATGAATCCACATTTTATTTTTAACTCATTAAATGTTATTAAGGGACAAATAATGCTAGAAGAATTTGAAAAGGCTGAAGATGATATTGTACAATTTTCCAAGTTAATGAGAACCACTCTGGATTTAAGCAGAAACAGCTGGATTACTTTGTCCAAAGAATTAGAATATATAAAATCTTATATTCATTTTAAGAACAATGAAAGTCATGAAATTGAATTAGAATTTGTAACCCCATCAAATTTCGATTTAAAAATTCCTTCAATGATGATACAGCCCATTATTGAGAATAGTATTATTCACGGCTTCAAAGATATTAAAGGTAAAAAAATCATAAAATTGATTTTTCATGAGCCTCTAACTACAAAAAAAATAGTCGTAATTGAGGTTATAGATAATGGCATAGGCCTAGAAAACACAAAAGGGGCAAATACTAAACATGTTTCTTACGGGTCGCAGATATTAAAAGAGCGAATTTCATTATTGAACAAGTTAAATAAGGATAAAAATCTATACAGCATTGAATATATAAATCTATCCGGTGAGGAAAAAGGAACCAAAGTAATTATAAAATTACCCTATAAAGATTAATAAGTTTCTCATATTTAATTCCAAAACTTTTTAATTCTCCAATTCCAGAGACCAGTATATATTAGCCATAAAATTATCAATAAAAATCGTTGAATATTTTAATCACTTCTGCCCGCCTTCGCCTGGCTATTGGAATATGTTCATCTGGTTCTACAACTAAAGTGCCGTCATTAAAATATTTTTTAACTTTTAAAAAATTGACTATGTGCGATTTATGAACTCTATAAAAAATGGGGTACTGCTTTAACCGAGAATCATAATGTCCTATACCATAAGAGCTTATATGTAAATTGCCGTCTGTTAAATATATTTTAGAATACTTAGAAACACTTTCAATCCTAATAATATCATTAATTTTTACAATAAATGTACATCCTTGGGTAGGAATAGAAATTAATCCCGTTATTTGAGGTATTGGTTTTTTTCTTCCTGATAACAGCTTATTATTTGTAATAATATTTAAGGCTTTTGTAATTGTGGTTACAAAATCTGGCTCTGAATAGGGCTTAAGTATGTAACCCAAAGCATGTTTCTTAAAAGCGTCTAATGCATAGCCCGAATGTGAAGTAGAAAAAACAATTTCCGTTTTAATAGATTCTATTTGATTGACAAGATCCATACCATTTAGCTCAGGCATATCTATGTCCACAATTATTAGATTGGGTTTATTCTCATTAATAAAATCTAAGCCTTCAATTGGATTAGTAAAACTAAATACTTCATCAATTACCGAGTTAAAATTTTTTGCTATTAAGTCTTTAATATAATTTAAATCCCTTTCATTATCATCTATTACTGCTATTATCATTGTCTTTTTTCCAATAAAGGTAGAAAAATTCTATGTTGTAATTATTAAAGTAAAGTAAACCTTAACATAACTATTCCTCTTTAGCAATCCCACCAAAAAATTATTTAGTGTTAAACTTTAATGAATTGTTACTAGTAAAATAATAATGAGACAATAGCATTTGGTTACGAAAAAACGTAATCCTGCTTTTATTAATATGAAGTAAGTATAAAAAGTATATAGAAATGTTGAAATGCTTTAAAAACAGTTGACTAAATCAATGATCTAATGACAGATTTTTAATTATAAGTCTATTCTCTTTCAACAATAATGAACTCGCTTCGTCTATTTAAAAGGTGTTCCTGTTCGCTGCAACTGGATCCATCTACACAATCATTCTTTAATTGACTCTCACCAAACCCGTTAGCTGTAATACGGGTTGCATCAATACCCTGATTGATAATGTAGGTCATAGTTACATTTGCCCTACGTTCAGATAATAGTAAATTATAATTGTCGGTACCTCGACTATCTGTATGTGAACCTATTTTAATCTTTACGCTTGGGTTTTGATTCATAAAAGCGACAACTTTCATCAATTCTATTTCAGATTCAGATTTTATCTTAAATGCATCATAGTCAAAATAAATGGGTAGTAAATTGATTGCATCTGTTATGTCTAAATTATCTTCTATTTCTGTAACATTTCGTTTCAGCATTAAATCGATCACATTGGTTTCTACAGTAATATTTGATTTTAAAAACTCATTTGCCCCAATATAATCTGGCTTATTTGCCTCAACGATATGGTCATAATAACGATTATATTCAAATCTGTAGGTCCCGTCACTCGCAGTTACAACCTCACCTATTGTATTATTCTGAACATCTTTAAGAACTACTTTTGCATTAGAAAGTGGCATTGATGTATCTTCATCAGTTACAGTTCCTGTTAATACACCCCTAATCGCTTCTTTTATACTTTTAGTTTCATCGAACATATAAATATCATCCAAACCCTGACCTCCTGATCTGTTAGAACTAAAGCCTCCTTTTTTGGTTTCATTATTGATAAAAAATGCAAAATCATCTGAGTCACTATTTATTGGTGCTCCTACATTTATCATTTGCGGTATTTCTTGTTTCAAATCAATATAAAAAATATCGTAACCCCCTAAGCCATAATGGCCATCTGATGAAAAATATAATTCATAATCTGAGCTTATAAACGGAAATGATTCTTTTCCTTTAGTATTAACCGATGGCCCCATATTTTTTGGCACATTAAGTATCCCGTTTTTATTTATGGTTACCATATAAATATCTGTTTGCCCTAGCCCTCCAGGTTGATCTGAAGCATAATATAAAATATTTTCATCGGGACTTAAAGATGGATGAGCTGTTGAATATGTATCACCATTAATTGATAAATCTTCAACAGGCCCCCAATTACCATCATCTAGTTTTATTGAACGATAAATTTTTAAATTTTCCTTTTTATTATTTGATGTTTTTGAGCTACTACTCCGCGTAAAGTATACTGTATTTCCATCTTTAGTGTAAAAGGCAGATGATTCATGAAACTTTGAATTCAGTCCGTTTTTTGATCTATTTGCTTCTCCTAAACTTCCATCTTCATTATATGATGCTTCCCAGAGGTCCAAAAAATAACCCCCTGTCCATTTATCTTCAGTTTTTGAAAAACTGCTTGAACGCTGAGCAGATGTAAACACAAATTTTTCATCTACAATTACACCGCCATATTCTGGTTGTTCTGTATTAATTGCTGCAGGTGTTATACTATATCTGTTAGAATTCTTTTCAATAATTCCCAAATAACTCTGAGCAGATGAAAACTTTAAGTTCTCTTTATCTATTCGCTTTAAAAATTCATCATAAATGCGTTCAGATTCTTGAATTTCTCCTGTTGCTTTTAGCGATTGTGCATATCTTAATAAATAAATGGGGTCATCTGGATTACTATTTAATGCCATCAATTCTTTATACCATTTTACAGACTCTTGGTAATTAGCATTAAAATAATAACAATTTCCCAGTCTTTGGAATAGCTCTTCAGACTTAAAACCTGACTCTGCTACATTCAAGTATACCTCAGTAGCATTTATATACTCAAGGCCAACATACTTTTTATCTGCACGGTTAAGTTTACTACTCTGTTGTGTATAAGAAGTTTGAGATAGTATCATCAATGCTGAAAAAAGAACGATATGTAAAAATGTATCTAAACTGGTTTTCATACTTAAATAATTTTATTTTACTAATTAGCTAAAGATGTCTTTATTAAAAGAATCTGGGGGATACTTTATTTCTAACTTTAGTAAATAACTCCCATCTTAAAAAGATCTCATGAGATCCATTGTTATATTTTCCTAAATCTGTAGTGTCCCAATCATAGGCATACCCTAACATAAGCTGGTCTGATATTTGAAATCCTGCCAAGCCACTTACCGCAGCATCTAACCTATAGGCAGCTCCCAAAGTAAATTTTTTATTAAACCAAAAATTTGCCGAAACATCTACCCCTAATGGTGCCCCGGAAACAGCCCTTACTAAAAAGGCAGGTTTTAAATCCCAGGTATCACTTAAATTAAAAACATATCCTCCTGTAAAGAAAATATGCATTCGCTCAGATGCTGTTGAAATGGAATTATTATCATAATGCTCTGTATTTAATAAATTAGGTGATGACAGGCCAACATACCATGTATTGGTATGTAACATTGCTCCTAAACCAACTATAGGCTGAAATTTATTATCGATATTTGATTGAAATACCGGCTCCGTAGGGTCATCAATTAATAATTTTGTATAATCTACATCCAGTAATTGAAATCCTGTCTTTAGTCCAAAGCTGAATTTTGTGTCATTTTCTGAAACTTTTAAGGTATATGAGTAATCAATGACCAGATTATTTTCAACCGAAGGTCCTACTTCTTCATTATAAAAAGACAATCCTAAACCAAGACCTCTTTCTCCTACTGGCGTGTTTAAAGAAAACTGAATTGTTTTTGGCGCACCGTCAAGACCTGCCCATTGACTTCTATAAATACCATTAATACTCAATAGGTCTCTACTTCCTGCATAGGCAGGATTTATTGTTGTTGTATTATACATATATTGTGTATACTGAGGGTCTTGCTGAGCTAATACGGATACTGAAAATAATAGGAATAATACTATTATGATTTTATTCTTAAAAATCATTGAGTCTTGATTTAAAAATTGTGTCATAATCATATAATATTAGTCTGTTGTGATGTATAAATACCCAGCTTTTTTTACACGTTGCGCAGGTATGTTAGTGTCTCCGGGAAAATCATATTCCAGTATGTAATAATAGGTTCCTGTGGGCAGTGTCTGAGATGAATCAATAGTTAAACGTCCATCACTAAACCCTCTGAATACATTATTTGTTTCGTTATAACCACTTGTGCTAAAAACCTCTACTCCCCAACGGTTAAATATTTTAACCGTATTATTTGGGTATCTGTCTATACCGTCTATAAAGAAAAAATCATTTTTACCATTACCATTAGGAGATACTGCTGTATAAATAACCAGGTCGTCCGGTAGTATGAGATCTTCTTTTACCAATGCAAGCGTAAAAACTCCATAACCTTCAACAGTACTTATGGTAGTTACGGTCTGGTTTGCAGCATCTGGCACTCCACCTTCATCTACCCAAAACCCACGAGTTTCATCCCAACGTACTATATGTATTGCATCCGGGTTTGCATTAGTAATAAAATCCGGAGATGTATCTTCATCCCACCTTAAGGTTATCAAAATATCTGAACTTCCTATGATGCGTTCTATTACCCAATACTCTGTATCATCAATACGCTCTATAATACCTTGTGCAAGATTGTGTGGATTGTTTGGGTTACTGTTTGTTAAAAAATAACGCCCTGTATAACCATCTGTAATTAGGTCTGGTGCACTTATTTCTGCCTGGCGGTAAAAACCATCAACTCCTACAGGAAATTCAAAACTGTTGTCTCCTATTTTTAAAACCTCACCATTTACATGGCTTACATCACTGGTTTTTATATGTGACGCATTGGACTGAAACGTAAATGTACCTCCAAAACTATCATTATCAACAATTCCCTCGTCAAACTCACTTTCATTGGCTATACTTATGTTTCCGGATAACTGAAACGGAACAGCACTACTGGTATTACGAAATAATACATCGTGTAAAAAGCTTTGTGATGTACCGGAAATTTGCTGTGAGTCACTGCCTTGAAAACGTGTAAGCCCTTCGTTAAAAAAATCTACTGTACCATCGTTATTAAAATTTGAATACACAAATAACTCACCATCATTAAATAAACTGCCAATTGTAGTATTATTAAAACTATCAACGACACCTAACTGGGTATTTGGTAAAACTACCATCTCTCCTGTATTTGTTGTTTGTGCCTTAATTTGTATATGTTGTAACACTAAAAGCATAGCTACTGGAATCATTAATGGCCTTATATATATTTTTAAATTCATAATATTTACTTAGTATATTACACTATTCGTTATATTTTTCACAAGAAAACATAAGGTTCACAACCTATATGTATTTCTATATTTTTATCACCCTTAATTCATTTAAAAATCTCCATTAACCATAGGTTGTTTACTTCCATTTAAAAAAAACTTATCATGGCGCATACGCGATGCACAGTTCATAGCATCGCCTACAAAGGTGAATATCCCAGCAGTTTGCATACTGGTGCGCTGTGCTTCCCCATTACAAAACTGTAAGCCTCCTGCGCCTATGGTAGCATTAGGGTTACTAAAGTTTTGTGCCTGCCAACCTATTAAGGTTGCATCCCAATTATCCTGAGAAAGACCGCTGACATCTAAAAAGGAAGTACCATTAATTAGGTTGCCAATATCCCAGCTACCCAGGTTTCTATTAAAAGATATAGCAATTCGAAACATTGACACCATATTAGTAACATTAGATACATTCCAATTCTCTATGGGTTGATTAAATGCAACGGCATTGTGAAACATATTCCCCATATAGGTGACATTGGATACATTCCAATTCCCTATGGGTTGATTAAATGCAGATGCCGTAAAAAACATATCTCCCATATTGGTGACATTAGATACATTCCAATTCCCAATGGGTTGATTAAATACAGAAGCAGCGTTGAACATTCCAAACATACTGGTAACGTTAGACACATTCCAATTCCCTATGGGTTGATTAAATGCAGATGCGACAAAAAACATTCCTATCATGCTCGTTACGTTTGATACATTCCAATTTCCAATAGGTTGATTAAATGGAGTTTGTTGAAACATGCGTTCCATATCGGTCACATTACCCACATTCCAATTTCCAATAGGCTGGTTAAATCCACTACCAGAAAATAGAAGTTTCATATTAGTGACATTTGACACATTCCAATTTCCAAGAGGTTGATTAAATAGTGTAGCACCACCAAATACACTTCCCATATTGGTAACATTAGATACATTCCAATTATTAAATGCCGGAGTGCCTACAAGTGAAGCACAACCAGTAAATGTACCTTCTAGTGAGGTTACTGCGCTTAAATTAGGAACATCATTAGCCAAAACATCTAGGTTAATACATCCATCATAAGCAGACTGCATTGATGTCCATGCAATACTGCTACCCCATTGATCTATAGAAAGTATTTTCTCTGGATCATCATCAACAGAAACTCTCATTAAATTTCCTCCTCCAGAAATTGCATTGCGTATAGCTATTTTTACAACACCGGCAGGGTAACCAAGTGAAACAACATCTATAGTAATCACCGGACCTATTTGGTTCAAAAGTTCATAACTACCATCATTCCCAACATCTATATCAAATACTCCGACTGCAGATATATTTATAGAATTATTATTAGTTGCCCCAGGATTTGTGGTATTCCAGGTAGTTATAAACTCTGCTTGTGCTGTCGCTCCAATAGAAGACAGAAGCACTATACATAGTATTTGTATTTTATGTTGTAGTTGATGCATCATCACTCTATATATTTTTATACACATTTACTTTATACTTCTTCCTGTTATTAAACACTTTTTAAAATCTGTTTTTATTGTAGTTTAATGTAATATCACCTATACGTACAAAAACAGCACCTTGAATTATATTACTGGGAACGGTTAACTTTATTCTTATAATAATGGTATCTCCTGCTACAGCAGGCGCCATATTAGCCGCGGTAGCTACTGATATTGTAGTGAAAACAGGATTATTAAAAGCTGGTAAAAAACCGTTATTTTGCAAAGCTGTTGGATTACCTGCTTCAAAAATTTCAACTCCAAAAAATGATGATCCACTCCCTTGAGAATCTATAGTTATAGGTGTACTAGTCCAACTATTAAAATCGTCAGGCAATGTTATACGTACTACTACATCATAATCATTATTAGGTCCAGATGTCTCAAAATTACTTGCCTCATAATAATTCATGAATGTTGGTGAATCTAAATTATCAGCAGTAACGGTAATACTATTATTAGTACCATCTGCGCTAAGTGTAGCGCCCGCATATTCTGCACTTAACACCATTTTTTCTACGGTAGTTGCAGTAGCATTAATGTATGAACCACCATCTGCACCTGAAGCTACAATCAAGTTATTTGCATCTGCGCTTACTGTGGTCACGTCTATACTTACGTCTTCTAATAATGAGTTAACTGGAGTACCTCCTATGGTTACGGCCCCAGAAGTTGTTGTTAATGTTCCGTCACCAGGTATTGCTGATAAATCTACTTGAGTAGTATTACCATTCTCATCTGTATAGTCCAGATTAATGCCGTCAGCATTCAATGCCAATACAGTTAATGTTTCTAAATTTGCTATATCAATGGTAGTACCTACCCCGTCTTCATCTGTATAGGTAAAAGTACCATCGGCATTGTCCACTATCGTAGTTAAAGTTTCCAGATTGGCCACGATACCCGATAGGTCAACCTGAGTGGTTACTCCGTCTTCATCCACATAGTCGATATTTACATTGTCTGGGTTTAAAGCGATCGTCGTTAAGGTTTCTAGGTTTGCTATATCGATCGTGGTGCCAACTCCATCTTCATCCGTATAGGTAAAAGTACCATCGGCATTGTCCACTATCGTAGTTAAAGTTTCCAGATTGGCCACGATACCCGATAGGTCAACCTGAGTGGTTACTCCGTCTTCATCCACATAGTCGATATTTACATTGTCAGGATTTAAAGCGATGGTCGTTAAGGTTTCTAAATTTGCTATATCAATGGTAGTACCTACCCCGTCTTCATCTGTATAAGTAAAAGTGCCATCGGCATTGTCCACTATCGTAGTTAAAGTTTCCAGATTGGCAACGATCCCCGATAGGTCTACCTGAGTGGTTACTCCGTCTTCATCCACATAGTCAATGTTTACATTATCTGGGTTTAAAGCGATCGTCGTTAAGGTTTCTAGATTTGCAATATCGATCGTGGTGCCAACTCCATCTTCATCCGTATAGGTAAAAGTACCATCGGCATTGTCCACTATCGTAGTTAAAGTTTCCAGATTGGCAACGATCCCCGATAGGTCTACCTGAGTGGTTACTCCGTCTTCATCCACATAATCAATATTCACATTATCAGGGTTTAAAGCGATCGTCGTTAAGGTTTCTAGATTTGCAATATCGATCGTAGTGCCCACTCCATCTTCATCTGTATAGGTAAAAGTGCCATCGGCATTGTCCACTATCGTAGTTAAAGTTTCCAGATTGGCAACGATCCCTGATAGATCAACCTGAGTGGTTACTCCGTCTTCATCCACATAATCAATATTTACATTGTCTGGGTTTAAAGCGATCGTCGTTAAGGTTTCTAGGTTTGCTATATCGATCGTAGTACCTACCCCGTCTTCATCTGTATAGGTAAAAGTACCATCGGCATTGTCCACTATCGTAGTTAAAGTTTCCAGATTGGCCACGATACCCGATAGGTCTACCTGAGTGGTTACTCCATCTTCATCCACATAGTCGATATTCACATTATCAGGATTTAAAGCGATCGTCGTTAGTGTTTCTAAATTTGCAATATCGATCGTGGTGCCAACTCCATCTTCATCTGTATAGGTAAAAGTACCATCGGCATTGTCCACTATCGTAGTTAAAGTTTCAAGATTAGCTACAATCCCCGATAGATCAACCTGAGTGGTTACACCGTCTTCATCCACATAATCAATGTTTACATTGTCTGGGTTTAAAGCGATCGTCGTTAAGGTTTCTAGGTTTGAAATATCAATGGTAGTACCCACTCCATCTTCATCTGTATAGGTAAAAGTACCATCGGCATTGTCCACTATCGTAGTTAAAGTTTCCAGATTGGCAACGATACCCGATAGGTCAACCTGAGTGGTTACTCCGTCTTCATCCACATAGTCGATATTTACATTGTCTGGGTTTAAAGCGATGGTCGTTAAGGTTTCTAGGTTTGAAATATCAATGGTAGTACCCACTCCATCTTCATCTGTATAGGTAAAAGTACCATCGGCATTGTCCACTATCGTAGTTAAAGTTTCCAGATTGGCAACGATCCCCGATAGGTCTACCTGAGTGGTTACTCCGTCTTCATCCACATAATCAATATTCACATTATCAGGGTTTAAAGCGATCGTCGTTAAGGTTTCTAGATTTGCAATATCGATCGTAGTGCCCACTCCATCTTCATCTGTATAGGTAAAAGTGCCATCAGCATTGTCCACGATCGTAGTTAAAGTCTCCAGATTAGCTACAATACCCGATAGGTCAACCTGAGTGGTTACTCCGTCTTCATCCACATAGTCAATGTTTACATTGTCAGGGTTTAAAGCGATCGTCGTTAAGGTTTCTAGATTTGCAATATCGATCGTGGTGCCAACTCCATCTTCATCCGTATAGGTAAAAGTGCCATCGGCATTGTCCACGATCGTAGTTAAAGTCTCTAAAGCTTGAATTAATCCGGAAATATCTAAGGCATTTGTATCACCGTTCTCATCTATATAATCGAGAGTACTATTGGCAATATTTACCGTTAATGATGTTAGTGTTTCGAAGTTGTTTATTATTTCTGAAAGATCAACACTACTTGTCACACTATCTTCATCAACATACTCTAGGGTAAACCCGTCGGCATTAAGACCAAATGTTGTTAAGGTTTCAAGTAAAGCTATATCATTTGTTCCCACTACTCTCTGCCATGATGTATCCTGCCAATAATAATATCCTGGTCTAACATCGTTAACGGTTTGTGTTGCGTACACAATAAGACTGTTAACATTACCATTAGTAATTGTTGTAGCATCTGTTGTACTTTGCAACGCTACTCGTGGAATTAAAAGACCTCTATCTGATGATGTTATGTCTAATTGAGCAGAGCCATCTGGAAGTGGGCTTCCAATACTCACCTGCGCATACGTGATTACAGAAAAGAAAAGGCATACTAGTAATCCTAAAAGTTTAGTTGTTTTCATAAGCAGAAGTTTACTTTTATTAATGTTGTTTTCTGGAATTTTAAATTGTAATATATATAGCGATTTACCCCTATACATAGTCTTAGTATTAATTCATTTATTTAATGAGAATGTTTTAGAAAAGATATTTTTGAATTTCAAGCACACAGCTTTATTTATAGCGTTGCTTAGTTTATAAAATTCTTATTTTTGGCTAGAAACTAAACTCAATATGTTATTGAACAAATGTTTAGCATTTTCGACGAATAACATCCATAGAATTTATAAGTGGTATGGTTTTTAATACAAATGGTTTCTAAAATGAATAAATGGTTTCGGTATTTATAAGCTTTTATTTTTTCACCGATACTTTTGACTCTTAATCGGAATAATGTCTATTTTTCAAAAAAATGGAAGGATTTATAGTAATAAAAAGCAGAGATTTGATTGTATCGTCTTTAGTTTTTTAAGATGATTCCCCGCATCAGATGTTGGGGGAACCTTTCATCTAAATTTTCCTATAAATCCCCCTCCCAACACTTCTGTAAATGATTTTTTGGGGTTTTTGTTTCCCTGTTTTTTCTGCTATTTCATTGTCAAATCAAGCTCTTATTTGTAAGGGTTTTTTCTATTAAATAGAATTTCCACTATTTACATTGGATACAAAAAATCCAAAGAATAAAGCTTCTCTTTCATATAAATAACCCCACTTATTCTTAAAAACTACCACTTATCTTTAAAAACCCCCACTTATTGCTTAATGGTTTCATGGTGAACAGATTAAGACTTCTTTTGTCAAATTAAATTAATTAGCCATGCAAAAAATAAGTCTAAAGTTTATTGTCCTATTAATAGGTGTCTCTTTATTATCTTCTTGTTCAACAGAAGATGTTATTTTAAATGATGCCCATGCAGAAATGGATATATCTATAATTAACAGAACAAATTGGGAATTTGCCAGAGAGCTACATGATGTTGTAAATGACTATCGAATAGAGAATGGTTTTTCAAAATTGATCCTTGATAGAGAAGAAGCATCCATTCTTGCCACACAACATACCATATATATGATCGAGCAAAAGTCTATTAGCCATGACAATTTTGGATTAAGGTCTAAAAGATTAAAAGAAAATGGTGCAAAAAGTGTTTCAGAAACTGTAGCCTTTGGTTATAATAAAGCTGAAGAACTTCTATCCGCTTGGCTCAATAGTCCAAATCATAAAAGAATTTTAGAAGGAAACCATACACATTGTGGATTTGGAGTTGTAAAGAGTGATGATGGAAGATACTATTTTACACAGCTTTTCTATAGAAAGTAATGTGAAGATAGATACTGAAACTATAACAAAAAAGTTATACAAGAGTAAATTATGTCAAATTTAGAAATACAAAGTATTATTGACGATATGGAGGAGTTTTCGTATGGAGCTGAAAGTGCTTTCGATTTGCTCCCTGAAAAGATCAATTTCAAATAACTTATCGAATCTGTCATCTATCTATACACAACCAAAACATTGTTTTCAATTTTTTTTTTAATATGATTTGAGTTTTTGGTTACCCTAACTCCCTTGGTTGAGGTTTAGCCAAGGGAGTTTGCCAAAAGAAAATAGATACGTTCCTTAAAATTATACCCCTGCCGGGCATTGAACCGAAAGTGCTCCCAGACAGGCTTTCTTACGTCTGTCTTTTTTGCCTATCTTTAGACGGAAGAAATTAAACAACCTACATTGAATTCAGGAAAAAAATAAAACCAATTAATAGCGTCATTTGAAAGGCTCACAGTGCCATCAATATTTTGCAACCCTAACAAATAACACTATCGGGGAGCAATATCAAGCCTGTGGATTCTAGTCTCTTGTCTTCTTGGGGTCCTTCCGACTATGCTCAGGATAAACTTCTCCTCCAAAAAGATAAACAAAAAAAGAGCCCCACTTTAGTGCAGCTCCTTTCACTTTTCTGATTTCTAATTCGTTAGAGGAAACCGTTTATCAAGCCTTTAGATACGTTGGATATTTTAACATACAAAATAGGTCAATAGACAACCTCCTATCCTATTAATGGTATAGGTCTCATAAGCATGCATGTTGTCCCAACAATCAGAACCAGGGTTCCAATTGCACCCAGCCCCGCCATAAGTGACCAAATAATTGTTAAAAGCAACTAATGCATCTAATAAACATCCTAACATCTCTCCCACACAGGATCTCTTCAAAGTCGATCAAAACCTTGGCACTGTTCAAACTTGGACTTGAGACATAACCCTTTGTTACCCCAACAAACAAATTTATTCTCGAACTTAGGCTTCTGTGAATTATCCTTTTTAATTAGAATAGCTTCTTTAAAGTTTGAGTATATTATATGTTTTATTTTTGAACCCTTTTTCAGCCCTGCCAAAACCTACATATTTTTGCAAGTTTCAAACCTTAGTGTTAGTATTGTGTTTAGTATCTATTTCCATAAATACACAAAAGGATAGCCTTGAAGGCGTACTCTCTTGATGAGGATTTAAGAATTTTAATCTTTAATCGTAACTTATTTTTTGCATTTTTAGAGCTTCCGGTTTTTTGTCTAACAAAAACCAATTCACTAATTTGGCTCTTGGTATGATAGCTCGCAAATTATTATTCTATATATTCTTTTTATTCTTCTCTATTCTTAATGGTCAAAACGTAAAAGTCACAAACCCTATTGGGTTGCCTTATATGCAACAATATACGCCTTTAGACTATAATTTTCACAGGCAAAATTGGTGTGTTATACAAGATGATAATGGTATCATATATGTTGGTAACAGTTCTGGATTATTGACTTTTGATGGCTTAAATTGGAGGAGTTATGAAACACCAAATAAGACAACAATTCGGTCTTTGGGAAAGGATGCCAATGGCAGGGTTTACTATGGAGCTCAAGATGATTTTGGATATTTAGATAATAACGATAAAGGAGAACTTTTGTTTATTTCTTTGGTAGATAACCTATCAAAAACAGTAAACAGAATTAGAGATGTTTGGAGTATACAATCTTTAAATAACCGAGTTTATTTTCAATCTCATCATCAAATATTCAGTTTTGATTCTAATAACCTTTCTCAAGAGCCAAATTCTGCAAACCTTGTTTATGAGTCGGTTAATTCTTCGGAGGAGATTAATGGTTTGTCTGTAGTAAATGAAGCGTTATACTTCTGGATTTTTTCAAAGGGATTGATGAAATTAGAGAATAATAGTCCTCAAATGGTCCCCGGAGGAGAGCTCTTAGCCCGAAAGGAAGTCACCAAAGTCCTACCTTTTTTTGATGAAAATTCAATGCTTATTTGCACCTTAACAAAAGGATTCTTTAAATTTACTGGAAATAGAGTAATTAAACATAATGTTTCTTCAGGATTAGAAAAATTACTTCTTAAAAATAGGATTTATAATGGTCAATTATTAGCCGAAGGAAATCTTGCCCTTGTTACTGATAAGGCAGGTTTAGTAATCGTTAATAAAGATACTAGGGTGCTACAAATCATTGGTAAATCCGATGGGCTCTTAAGCAATTCTATTTGTAACCTGTACACTGACACACAAGGAGGCCTATGGTTAGCTACTACTCAAGGAATTTCTAGGTTGGAAATACCAAGTGCTATCCAAAAATTTGTTTTGAATGGCCCAATTAACGACTTTGTTGAGCATGAAGAAGACCTTTATGTTGCTACAAAATTTGGCATTTTCAAAATGATTTCTGATAGTGTCTCTACTAAATTCATTGAAACATTTAATATTACTGATGATGCTTTTTCATTAGAATCTGTTGAAAAGGAATTGTTTGGCGCTTTTCCATATAAAGGTGTTTATTCGCTTAATGATGATGAATTAAAAAAGATAATTGACAGAGAGGTGCCTGTTAAAGTAAAGAAATCAAGATTCAATCCTAATTTAGTTTTTGTAGGAAGTGGATCAAATAATTATGGCTTTTCACTATTATATAAGCACAAAGAAGGCTGGAAGCGTTATTTTATAAATCCTGTTGTAAAAGACCAAACTAGGGTAATTCTTGAGGAAAAGCCTGGTATTATTTGGCTTGGAACTCGCAGAAAGGGTGTTATTCGATTAAAAATTCCAGAATTAATGAATGGTGATTTACCGGAGAATAATTTTCGTTTAAAAGATACGATTAATGCTGTATGGCAACGTTTCACGAAAAAGGATTCTATTTCTTCTTTTCGATCAAGGCTGTGGCTCGTCAATGATTCTATCAAGATTGCAACCTCTAATGGGTTACGTAAAATTGATTCAATATCAAATACTCTAGTGTTAGATTCTAGTTTGCATCCTAAATTAGGAGACTCCACAATGTCCGTAAATATTATAAAAGAAGCCGCAGACAAATCGTTATGGGTTTATAGCGATGTCACGCAAAACACACTAGCCAAGCTAATTCCAGAAAACGGCAATTACAACTGGAAGGAAGTTCCAGAATTAAACAGAACAATAGGTGAAACATTTACTGCATTACATACTGATAGTTCAAACCCAGATCTACTTTATTTAGGTTCACCCAATGGTGTTATAACATATAATTCTAAAATAAAACGACCTTATAATGCAGATTATAATGCTTTAATACGAAATGTTTTTATAGAAGATGACTCTTTGGTATTTAATGGGAATTGGTTTAGCTTTAAAGACGAGCGTTCATCGGAAACATATGAATTTTCACGAGATGCTATTCGTTTTGTTTATTCGGCAACTAGTTTTGATAAGCCAGAATTAACGACCTACCAAATATTTTTAGAGGGTTATGATGATGATTGGTCTAACTGGAGGTCAGAAACAAAGAAGGATTATACAAATTTACCAGGAGGTGACTATACTTTTAAAGTAAGGGCTAAGAATGTATATGGTGTAATAAGTAGTAATGATGCATATTCGTTTTCGATAAATCCACCTTGGTACTTAAGTGTTTTAGCTTATATAATATACACTATTTTATTGTTGATCAGTATCCTATTTTTACTCAGATATAGAGAAAATAAAATTAAAAAGAAGCAAAAAATTGAATTAGCAAGTCTAGAAAATAAGTTTCTAAAAACTGAAATAAAATATAAGCAGAAAGATTTGGCTGATTTTGCTGTTAATATTTCTCAAAACCAACAATGGGCTGCACATCTTTTAGAAAAAGTGAAAGAGATTAAAGTGACCAAAGGGCGGGCGAAAGGCAAAAATATCGAAATGCTTGAGCAAGAAATAAAAGATAAAACGTCTATAGAAAATAGCAAACTTGGTTTTCAAAAAAGGATTGATGTTTTAAATAATGCATTCTATGACTCATTAATAAAATTGTATCCAGATTTAACAAAAACAGAGATTAAATTATGTTCACTTATTAAGCTTAATTTAGATAGTCACGATATCGCCATTCTACAAAATGTGACCTTAGAATCTGTTTATAAAAGTAGAACTAGGCTTAGAAAAAAGCTAAAAATATCGCCAGATGTTGATTTAAACGTCTTCTTAAAACAATTCTAAAATAGTTTATAAATACCTATAAATCAATAATTTGTGAACAATAATTTACAAATTGTCCCTGATTTGTCCCTACTCCTTTTTCTTTTTTTAGCAAGATACTTCTCTACATTCGCCACAGAATTATTTGGTTATCGATTTCAAACCGACTTAAAAAAATGTTGAATGGGACTCCTAAAAAAAATTAAGAAACTATTGTTTCCAAAAACATCAAATGAACAAATTTTAGAGACGCCAGAGTCAATATTTTCCAATACCCAAATACTAATAAAAAATCAGCTTTTGAAAAAAGAAAAAGAAGTCTTGGAAAAAGTTGAAAGAGAACTCGAAAAAATTGAAAATAAAATAAAACAGTCATGAAAAAAATTACACTTTTACTTATAGGTTTAATGCTATCCATTAATTCATCGATAGCTCAAGGCGAATTTATTACCACTTGGAAAACCGACAATACTGGTCCATCAAGTGATACAGAAATTAGGATTCGAACATTTTCAGGAGAAACCTACAATTATGAAGTAGATTGGACTTATGATGGAAGTACGTTTAATGCAGAGGACACAAATGTTACAGGTAATATCGTCCATGACTATGGTGTTGCGGGAACATACACTGTGGCTATTAGAGGTGTGTTTCCCAGAATTTACTTTAATAATACGGGAGATAGGGAGAAAATATTAACCATTGAACAATGGGGAACTAATGTTTGGACATCAATGGAAAATGCCTTTTATGGTTGCACTAATTTGATGATAACCAACCCAACGATTGATGCGCCCAACTTATCAAATGTTACAAACATGAGCTTAATGTTTGTTGCCTCAAGTATTGAAGGGCTTATTAGTCAATGGGATGTTAGTAACGTTTCAGATATGTCCGGGATGTTTGGCTATGCACCAGCCTTTAATGAGGATATTGGAAATTGGGATGTATCTAGTGTCGTGAGCATGGTCAGTATGTTTGAAGGCGCTACAGCCTTTAATCAAGATATTGGGAATTGGGATTTAACTAATATTACTAATATGGAAGAAATGTTTTCAAACGTGAGCTTATCCATGACCAACTACGACAATATATTGATTGGATGGAATACCGATGATAGTGGAGTTGATGGTGACGGTATAGATGATATACCAACTAATATAACATTTAATGGGGGAAATAGCACCTATTGTTTTGGAGAAGCTGCAAGAGCTAATTTAGAAGCAACTTATAACTGGACAATTTCGGATGGTGGTAATGGGTGCGTACTAATAGATTATTTTGTGACTACATGGAAAACAGATAATCCAGGAACATCAAATGATACATCCATAACCATTCCAACATTTTCAGGAGAAACCTATAATTATGATGTCGATTGGACCTACAACGGTTCAAGTTTTAATGCTGAGGACAGTAATATCACAGGCGATATCACTCATGATTATGGTGTAGCGGGTACTTATACTGTAGCTATACGCGGTACATTTCCTAGAATTTACTTTAATAATGGTGGTGATAGGGAGAAAATACTAACCATTGAACAGTGGGGAACTAATGTTTGGTCCTCTATGCAAAATGCCTTTTATGGTTGCACCAACTTGGTGATAACTAATCCAACTATTGATGCACCAAACTTATCAAATGTTACAAACATGAGCTTAATGCTTGCTAATGCTTCAAGTCTTGAAGGGCTCGTTAGCCAATGGGATGTTTCTAATGTTTCAAATATGAGAAGTATGTTTTTAGGTTGCTCATCATTTAATGGAGATATAGGAAATTGGAATGTGATCAATATTACTGATATGGAACAAATGTTTAAAAAGACATCAGCTTTTAATCAGGATATAGGAAATTGGAATGTGTCCAGTGTTGTGAATATGGAAGAAATGTTTGAAGATGCAGCAATTTTTAATCAGGACATTGGGAATTGGGATGTGTCTAGTGTCGTGGATATGGGTAATATGTTTAATGGTGCAACCGTCTTTAATCAGGATATTGGAAATTGGGATGTGTCTAGTGTCGTGAAAATGCAGGGTATGTTTAGTGGTGCAACAACCTTTAATCAGGATATTGGGAATTGGAATATTTCTAGTGTCGAAAATATGGGTAATATGCTTCGTGGAGCAACAACCTTTAATCAGGATATTGGGAATTGGGATGTATCTAGTAGTTTGACTATGAATCATATGTTTAATGGTGCAACATCCTTTAATCAAGATATAGGTAATTGGGATTTAACCAATGTGACCAATATGAATAGCATATTTTTAAACGCAGGTTTATCTACCACCAACTATGACAATACATTAATTGGATGGAATACAGATGATAGCGGAATTGATGGTGATGGCATTGATGATATACCAGTTAATATAACATTCAATGGAGGAAACAGCACCTATTGTTTTGGAGAATCAGCAAGAGCTAATTTAATAACAACTCATAATTGGTCAATTATAGATGCCGGTTATGGGTGTCCGCTAGCAGATTATTTTGTGACCACTTGGAAAACCAACAATGATGGTTCATCAAATGATACGTCTATCACAATTCCGACATTTCCAGGAGAAACCTACAATTACGAAGTAGATTGGACTTATGATGGCCTCATATTTAATGCAGAAGACACTAATATTACAGGTGATATCGTCCATGACTATGGTATAGCTGGCACATACACCGTGGCTATTAGAGGGACGTTTCCTAGAATTTACTTTAATAATTCGGGAGATAGCCAAAAAATAATTTCTATAGAACAATGGGGGGCCAATGTTTGGACATCTATGCAAGAGGCTTTTTATGGTTGCACTAATTTGACGATTATCAACCCAACAATCGATGCGCCTAACTTATCAAATGTTACAACCATGTACTTAATGTTTGCTGATGCTTCAAGCCTGGAAGGGCTCATTAGTCAATGGGATGTTAGTACTGTAACAGATATGAGTTTTATGTTTTTTGGTACAACAGCCTTTAATCAGGATATAGGAAATTGGAATGTTTCAAGTGTCGAAAACATGAATAGCATGTTTCAAGAGGCCGCAGCATTTAATCAGGATATAAGCAATTGGGATGTTTCAAGTGTCGTGGAAATGGCAGGTACATTTCTGTTTGCATCAGCCTTTAACCAAGATATTAGTACTTGGGACGTTTCAAGTGTTGAGGCAATGAATGGAATGTTTCTGTTTGCATCAGCCTTTAATCAAGATATTGGTGCTTGGGATGTCTCTAGTGTAGAGACTATGGCTCAAATGTTTCAAGATGCACCAGCCTTTAATCAAGATTTGGGCAATTGGGATTTAACCAGTGTTACTGATATGGAAAACATGTTTTTAAACGCAGGTTTATCTACACTAAATTATGATAATACTTTAATAGGTTGGGCAACAGATTCTAGCGGAGTAGATAGTGATGGTATAGATGACATACCAACTAATATAATATTTAATGGAGGAAATAGTACCTATTGTGTAGGAGAAGTATCAAGAACTAATTTAGAAGCAACTTATAACTGGACAATTTCAGATGGTGGTAATGGATGCTTACTAACAGATTATTTTGTGACCACTTGGAAAACCGACAATCCAGGGGTTTCAAGCGATACAGAAATTACTATACCAACATTTTCAGGAGGCACCTACAGTTATGAAGTAGATTGGACCTACGATGGTTTAAATTTTAATATTGAGGACACTGGCGTAACAGGTGATATTACTCATAATTATGGTGCAGCAGGTACATACACTGTGGCTATACGCGGTACATTTCCTCGCATTTATTTTAATGATAAAGGAGATAAAGAGAAAATACTAATTATCGAACAATGGGGAACTAATGCATGGACCTCTATGGGAAGAGCATTCTATGGCTGTACTAATTTAAACATAACGAATCCTTCTATAGATACTCCAGACTTATCTAATGTTTCAAGTACGAGAAGTATGTTTTTGGATTGCTCATCATTTAATGGTGCGATAGGGAGTTGGGACGTTTCAAGTGTTGTGGATATGAGGAGTATGTTTGAGGGTGCAACAGCCTTTAACCAGGATATTGGAAATTGGGATGTTTCTGGCGTCTTGGATATGGATGATATGTTTGCTCTTGCAGCGGCCTTTAATCAGGATATCGGAAATTGGGATGTGTCTAATGTGGTGGATATGAATGAGATGTTTAAGGGTGCAACAGCCTTTAACCAGGATATAGGGAATTGGGATGTTTCTAGTGTTGTGGATATGTATAATATGTTTGAGGGAGCAACAGTCTTTAATCAAGATATCGGGAATTGGGATGTTTCTAGTGTTGAGAAGATATTTAATATGTTTGAGGGAGCAACAGCCTTTAATCAGGATATTGGGAATTGGGATGTAACTAGTGCCGATAATATGAGAAGTATGTTTGCGAATGCGACAGCCTTTAATCAGGATATTGGGAATTGGGATGTTTCAGGTGTTGAGTTTATGTATAATATGTTTGAGGGAGCAACAGCCTTTAATCAGGATATAGGGAATTGGGATATGTCTGGTGTTGGGTACGTGTACAATATGTTTGAGGGTGCAATAGCTTTTAACCAGAATATTGGGAATTGGGATTTATCTAATGTTCAGGGTATGGAAGACATGTTTTTAAACGCAGGTTTATCTACCACTAACTACGATAATACATTAATAGGTTGGGCAACAGATTCAAGCGGAGTAGATGGTGATGGTATAGATGATGTGCCTACAAATATAGATGGTTTTAATGCTGGTAATTCAACCTATTGTTCAGGAGAAAATGCACGTCAAGATTTAATAACTACGTTTGGTTGGACAAATCTTACCGATAGTGGATTGGCATGTGATATTAGTGAATACTTTGTGACCACTTGGAAAACCGACAATACTGGTTCGTCAAGTGATACAGAAATTACGATTCCAACATTTTCAGGAGAAACCTACAATTACCAAGTAGATTGGACCTACGATGGGTTAAATTTTAATACAGAGGATACTGGAATAACAGGTAATATCACTCATGATTATGGTGTAGCGGGCACTTATACTGTAGCTATACGCGGTATATTCCCACGAATTTACTTTAATAATGGCGGTGATAGCGGGAAAATACTAACCATTGAACAGTGGGGAACTAATGCTTGGACCTCTATGAAAGAAGCCTTTTACGGATGTACTAATTTGATGATAACCAACCCAACGATTGATGTGCCAAACTTATCAAATGTTACAAACATAAGCTTCATGTTTGCTGGTGCTTCAAGTCTTGAAGGGCTCATTAGTCAATGGGATGTTTCTAATGTTGGGAATATGGAAAATATGTTTCAGGAAGCAACAGCCTTTAATCAGGATATAGGGAGTTGGGATGTTTCTAATGTTTCGCATATGAGTAATATGTTTCAGGATGCAACAGTCTTTAATCAGGATATAGGGAGTTGGGACGTTTCAAATGTTGATTATATGGATTATATGTTTGAAGGAGCAACTACCTTCAATCAGGATATAGGGAGCTGGGATGTATCAGAGGTTGAGTATATGTATAATATGTTTGAGGGTGCAACAGCCTTTAATCAGGATATTGGAAATTGGGATGTTTCAACGGTTGATTATATGGATAATATGTTTAATGGTGCAATAGCCTTTAATCAGGATATTGGAAATTGGGATCTTTCAGAAGTTGAATTTATGGAAGACATGTTTTTAAACGCAGGTTTATCTACTACCAACTACGATAATACATTAATTGGCTGGGCAACCGATTCAAGCGGAGTAGATGGTGATGGTATAGATGATATACCAACTGATATAACATTTAATGGAGGAAATAGTACGTATTGTTTAGGAGAAGCTGCAAGAATTAATTTAGAAGCAACTTATAACTGGTCAATTGCGGATGCTGGTTATAATTGTAGCAGTGTTTATTTTATTACCACTTGGAAAACCAACACTACAGGGTCTTCAAATGATACATCTATTACAATTCCAACATTTCCAGGAGAAACGTATAATTACGATGTCGATTGGACCTACGATGGTTTAAATTTTAATGCAGAGGACACCGGTATTACAGGTGATATTACGCATGATTATGGTTCTATTGGTACATACACTGTAGCTATACGAGGCACATTTCCACGCATTTATTTTAATAATGATGGTGATAAGGAGAAAATACTAACCATTGAGCAATGGGGAACTAACGCATGGACTTCTATGGAGAATGCCTTTAGAGGCTGTATCAATTTAAACATTAATAACCCTTCTGTAGATGTACCCAATTTATCTAATGTTTTAAGTATGAAAGCTATGTTTTTTGACTGCTCATCATTTAATGGAGATATAGGGAATTGGGAAGTGTCTAGTGTTGAGAATATGAATGATATGTTTAGAGGAGCATCAGTCTTTAATCAGGATATAAGCAATTGGGATGTGTCTAGTGTCGTGAGAATAGTTGGTATGTTTAGAGAGGCATCAGCTTTTAATCAGGATATTGGCAATTGGGATATGTCTAGTGTTATAGATATGAGTCGTGTATTTCAGGGTGCAAGTGCTTTTAATCAAGATATTGGCAATTGGGATGTGAGTAATGTAACTGAAATGAATATTATGTTTCACACTGCATCAGCCTTTAATCAAGACATTGGGAACTGGAATGTGTCAAATGTTGTGGATATGAATGATATGTTTCGTGGTGCAACAGTCTTTAATCAAGATATTGGCAATTGGGATGTGTCTAATGTCATCACAATGAACAGTATGTTTCAGGATGCAACAGCCTTTAATCAAGATATAGGAAATTGGGATGTGGGTAATGTAACAAGAGTAATTGGCATGTTTAGGGATGCAATAGCCTTTAATAAGGATATTGGGAACTGGGATGTGGGTAATGTAATTCAAATGAATAGTATGTTTCGCGGGGCAATAACCTTTAATCAGGATTTAGGGAATTGGGATTTAACCAACATGGTTGATATGGGAAGCATGTTTCTTAATGTATCCCTATCCATCAATAATTACGACAATATATTAATTGGTTGGAATACAGATGATAGTGGTGTTGATAGTGATGGTATTGATGACATTCCAACAGATATTAGTTTTAGCGGTGGTGATAGCATGTATTGCAATGGAGAAGCTGCAAGAACTAATTTAATTGTAACTCATAACTGGACAATTTCGGATGCAGGTTTGGATTGTTCGCTTATTAGTTGTGCTTCTACCACAACCTATATTAGTGGAGATTGGGACAATGGTGTTCCAGATAGCAACACTCATGCTATTGTGGCAGAAAATTACAATACCAATATAGATAATATTGAAGCTTGTAGTTTAACTGTACTCTCTGGAATAACGCTAACTGTAGGTGCTGGAGAATTTATCGAAGTACAAGGGGATATTACCATTGAAGGGATTCTTAATGTAGCCCATGAAGGATCTGTGGTACAGGTAAATGAAGATGCCTCTTGTGTAAATAATGGATCCATAACTGTTACTAAAACTACCCCCAACCTCACTCCTACCGATTTTATGATTCTTGGCTCGCCAATGTCTCTAGAAACTCGTGAAGGTGTATATGGTCTAGGAGGAAGAGTACTTAATCATATTACAGCCAACTTTATCCCCAATCCAGATGTAGAGCTCCTTGCGCCAGGCAGCGCTAACTGGGCAGATGATAATGGAGATAACTGGGCAATACATACAGGGCTCGTTCATCCTGGAGAAGGATACTTTGTGAGACCTCAACCTAACCAAAGCACGGGAGGTTCCTTTAAACTAGACTATACCCTAGGAACACTTAATAGCGGCCAAGTAAGTTTTGACATTGTTTATAACGGTACTCAAAACAGTAGCCCTAACATAATGGGGAACCCATATGCCTCTGCTATTGATGCTGATCTATTTATTGGAGCAAATACTATGATAAATGAAGTATATTTCTGGGAGCATTTAACACCTCCTAGTACTACCTACCCAGGCTATCAACGTAATAGCTTTGATATGGGTTATATCTCGGTATATAGTAGTGGATCGGGAGGCGTTGCAGCAGCCAACGGAGGGGATATCCCAAGTAAATACATCGCATCTGGACAAGGATTTGGCGTGAAGGCTTCTGCCGCTGGAACTTCTATCTTTTCTAATAGTATGAGAGTTACCGGCCCTAATGACAACAATAGTGACAGGCAACAATTATGGCTAGAGGTATACAATGAAACATATGAACTTGGATCAACAATGCTTGTTGCATTTACACAAGGAGCTAGTGATAATTTTGAAGGTTTCTATGACTCCAAAAGAATGGCAACTCCTGTATCGCTATATTCCATACTGGATTCTGAAGAACAACTGGTTATTCAAGGGCGAACTGCATTTAATGAAGAACAAATAATAAATCTAGGATTCTCAACCATGGTAGAAGATAATCAAAGATATACCATCTCTATTAGAGACATTGTTGGAGATCTATTACTAGATAGTGATGTTTTTTTGGAAGACAAAGCTTTTAACAGCTATACAAATCTTTCAGAAAAAAATTACAGCTTTACTACCGATAATATCACTATCAACGACAGATTTGTGATTCACTTTAAAGATAATACTGTACTAGAAACTAACGATAATAACCTTTCAGGCATATCTATATATCCAGTACCTGCAACGAAAGAGTTTACCATTGTAAATAGCAGTTTCGTAGAACTTAAAAAAGCAAAGATTTACGATCTCTCGGGAAGAATTATTAAAGCCATAGACCTTACAAAGGCTCAAAGAGAAACCAAAATTAATATCGATGATCTTGCTTCGGCCTCCTATCTCCTAATTATAGAAGGGAATAACGGCCAAATAATCAAAAGAATTATTAAAGAATAAAAGCATGATACGATTAACTTTATATATCATTCTTAAAATATTCCCTACGAATAAAAGTGAAAACAAATCATCTATGTAATAAGAAGTGTTAGTTTTTTAGTTGAAACTTCCTTACATACCAAAAACATATGATGTAGGGAAGTTAAATTCATTACATCCAACATATTACAATTTAATATAACTAAAAACCCACTCAAATTGAGTGGGTTTTTAGTTTTGCTCCCCCTATTTGTTCATTATCGAACCGCATTCCTTAAATTATTAGAGAGTTAGGCAAAAATCAAGCCTTCTCTTAGGCTTGCGAATCAAGCATCTTTGGTTAAGAGCAAATATTTCTTTGAAAGACTAATCAACAAAGTAAGATGAAGCAGGAGTAGTAGGTTCTTTCCCATTATTGGTTTGCACATAGTCTCCATATAGGACATTATTTAAATCGCCATTGCTAACTTGAACTTGCCATACTTGGACATGCTCTCCTGCGGGGACTGTTACATCGATTTCTTCTGTGGTAGTATTGGAAACTTGCCATGTAGAAGAATTGGTTTGAGTTACAGATCCGCCATATTTGGCAGAAAGAGAAATTTGTTCTTTGATTGTATTAGATCCAATTCCAGCACTTGCTTCGCTCGACTCTGATTCTGTAATACTCCAATTAGCTTCGAGTGTAGTAGTAGCGGCAGTACTATATCCTTGTGTATGAGATTTTGTGTATTTAATTGTCACTGGTTCTGTTCCAGTCGTATTATCATAGCCTACTATCTCCACCCACTGTGAGTCTGACGAACCATAAACACTTGAAACTCCCCCTGGCATAAATGTAATGAGGCTAGAACCAACCCTCTTTGTAGTCCACGGTTTTATCTCCTCTAGGCTACTCGTATATTTAACTACAAGTCCTTGACTTGGATCCATTGTTAAAACATTGTAGTAATCGCCATCTCCGTACATTGCAATAGGATTTAAATCTGCGAGATCACTACGAAGGGTCTTTTGGGTAGGTTGTTTCCCATAAGAGCTGCCTGTCCAATATATGCCCTTGGTTAAGTTAACAGAATAAAAACCAGCATTGCGTACAAAATAGTGGTCTCCACCCTGATAATCTGCATGAAGGTCATGGACCCCTGACATGCCTTGTCCAGTACTCATATTCGTTACAACCCAGTATGTTGTCTCATCTATTGCGTACTTCCGATAGGTTCCGTCATCATTATAGCCGGCATATGCCTGTGCCCTCATGCTGTGGAACATAACATCCGTTTCTGGTTTTACTTCCGTAAGTGACGTACATTTCATAAAATAAGACGTGGATTCATCAATATCATTTCTAACGATGTAGATATCACTACCTGTTCTTAACATGTCCCACCCTGATTTTCCAGCCGATGCTGAATGGGGTACAATTGGGTTGTTTTTTGCTGTATCTCGTATCATAATTATTATGTTTGATTTTATCTACTCTATAATGGATTTTCGATTGCCCCATTTAGTTCTCACTAAACAATCAAGCTACAACCAAAAGTAATTAAACCTTTCATTGCATTCAATAGGTATTTATACGTATTTACCTGATTATGTGAATATTAAATTCAGAAATTGTTAAATGACATGCACATATAGAATAGTTTCTAACAATTGCTCACCATGATCTGAGCAGTTAGAATGTTTTAACTGTATTCTATTATCTATTTCGGTCAATTGAATTATACGTTGCATCTGTGAAAAAAGACCTTTATTAATAAAAAATAATAATTCACATTGACTTCGTCTTAATAATCCGAAGCATTCCCGAAGATTGGGAATAAAAAATCCCATCAAAATGATGGGAGTCCCGCAAAGTCACAAAAAGTAAAACCCACTCAAATTGAGTGGGTTTTCTATCGCTCCCCCTATTAGTTCATTATCGAACCTCAACTTTCTATTATTTAAAGACTTAACTAAAAACACACAACCTTCTTGAGCTCGAACCACATCCCTTTTTGTAGGGGTTTTCTTATTTTTTGCGACTTTTCCAAATCACGAAATATCTTTTATACTAGCTATTACAGTAGTTTTAGATATTGAAAGTAGACGTGAAGTTGCTCTTATAGTAGGGGCTATTTTGGTTATACTAATTCTTATGTAAGGATAAACTCTTTTTACTACATTTTGTAATTAGCAATATTTGACTAGTAAAACATAAGCTTTTGCTATAACTTTTTTGTCAAATCACATTAAAAAATGTTTAAATCTTTTATTATGAAAAAAAAAATTTCTTTATTAGTATTATTATCGCTAACCTTTTGTCTAGAAGCGCAAACAACAATTACACATTCAGTTTCACAAACTATTGTGCCTAACAATACTTATGCTTGTCCTACAGAACCTACAGCATATCGTAGAGTTTTTGATTTAGTGAATGATTTTGGAATAACTGATGAGTTTGAAATTACTCAATTACAATTTGGTGTCGAAACCTCGGAAGTAGGTAATGACGTTTTATTACGCCTTTTTACTTCAGATGGACTTAATCCATTAACATCTAATTTAACTCAAATATATGGTGGAATACAAGCTACTGTAGATGGTGAGGTGGCAACACATACTTTATCTAGTCCAAGAACTGTTCCTGCTAATTCTATTCTTGTATTACAATTAGATGATTCTGTAGATGGTATTGTTTTCAAAATTGGTTCTAATCAAGATGGTGAAACTTCGCCTTCTTGGGTACTTTCAAATACATGCGGTAGTAATACTGTAGGAGCTTTTGGATTTACAAATCACTATGTCATGAATATTATAGGTAACGAAACTTTATCCGTTGACGAGAATTCTCTTGAAAAGATATCTGTATACCCAAATCCTACGACTAATATACTAAACATAAAGAATCCACTTGGGGAAGAAGTTAAGAAAGCAAAAATCTATGATTTACAGGGAAGAGATACAGGTCTTAGTTTAGAAAATGAAAGTTTTAATGTTTCAAGTCTCTCAAAAGGTCTATATATAGTCTCTATTCAAACATCGAATGCTCATTATACAAGTAAATTGATTAAGCAATAGGGATTTGATTAATTTATAAAAAACTTGTTAGTTTGAGCTAAATCTGAGCAGAAAATAAACAAGCTTGATTTTCAAGAATAAAATCATTAATATAAGCTACTTAGTGGTCTAAAATTAGACTTGGATGATTTTTGTTGCAAGTCCAGTATATTATTGATAAATATATTTGCTCTAAAGATAAAAACATAGTATTTAATTTTAGCTCTTCTTAGGCTCGAACCAAGTAGTTTACTTCAAACCTTCATTATTTATGAGGATTAACAAACCTTTCATATCTAGGTTATCCCCATTATAATGATAAATTTTGTGATTTATCGAACCGCAAGAAACTCCATTGAATACAATAAAAAAAGCCACTTTTTCAAGTGGCTTGTCTAATATGGCTCCCCCTATTAGCTCTATATCGAACCGCAATATTCTATTTTTCAAATACTTAACTGTAAAAAAGACCCTCTCCTAGGCTCGAACCAATGCTTCATTTGTAAGCTTTTTCATACGTTGGCCTTCTTAAAATTGGTATAAACAGATTCTGACGTGAAAAATATAACCATAATGTAATAACAACTTATTATATTATCTGCTTCTTAATTATTTTTATATATCATAAAAAATAAAATGTTTTAAACTTTTTATACTAATTTTAACCAGTAAATAGTAGTTCATTTTATTCTAGTAGTAGGTTCTCAGCATACAAAATATTTGAAAAAAGTAATCAGCATATTTCTATTGATTTGCCTAATTGTTCCAGTTGCGGGAACATTTAGCTGGTTACACTATCAAAAAAGAACAATCCGTAAGCAAATCAAACACGAAATAATTGCGGGTATTGACAAGCAAGAATTGGTATTATTAACTTTCACCCAAGAAGAGATCAAGACTAAATTGAAATGGAAACATTCTAAAGAATTTGAGTACAATGGTCAAATGTATGACATCGTTGAAACCCAAATTGATAAGGGAGTTGTAAAGTACTGGTGTTGGTGGGATCATAAAGAAACCAAACTCAATAAGCAATTAGATAAACTTTTAGCAAATTTCTTAGGCAGTGATAGGCAAAATAAAGAAACTAAAATTCGATTTACTGCCTTTTATCATTCACTTTACTTCGTCAAATATAAACCTTGGAATGTAGTTGATTTTGTTATAAAGCCTGCCAAGAACACCACTTATTTATCCTTCGTTTATACTCCATTATATTTTCCCCCTCCTACGCCACCCCCTCAATTTTCAAGTTAACATACTTATTTTATTTCTAAACCTACTCTTATTCAATAAATAAGAGCTTAGGCTGTTGCACCTATTTTTAGGTGCTCAATTTGTTTAACTTAAATTTTCTACAATGAAAAATATAATTTTATTGTGGTTATTTTTGGGATTGGCTGGTATTGCCTATTCCCAAACAATAATCATTAAAGATCAGCAATCCAATCTTCCTTTGGAAATGGCAACGCTGATAAGTACAAACCCTAAGGTATATGCCGCCACAAACGCAGATGGAGAAGCCAACATAGCAGCTTTTAAAGAATCTGAAGCAATTGAGATTCGCACCTTAGGTTATAAGACAATACTAAAAAGCTATTCTGAATTAAAATCGAATAACTTCAAAGTTTTTCTTGAAGCATCTAATCTGAATCTGAATGAAATTGTGGTTTCTGCCACACGCTGGAAACAGGTTTCTGATAATGTACCTTCAAAAATTATTTCAATTTCTCCTAAAGATATCGCATTTCAAAATCCGCAATCGGCTGCAGATTTATTGAGTATTTCTGGAAAAGTATATATTCAGAAAAGTCAACAAGGTGGTGGAAGCCCTATGATTAGGGGTTTTGCTACGAATAGACTTTTGTATACTGTGGATGGTGTACGTATGAACACAGCCATTTTTAGAGGAGGCAACTTACAAAACGTACTAAATATCGATCCATTTGCCACAGAGCGTGCAGAAGTTCTTTTTGGTCCAGGTTCAGTTATCTATGGTAGCGATGCTATTGGCGGAGTAATGAGTTTTCAAACGTTAACACCCCAATTATCAATTACAGATAAACCACTCATTTCCGGGAAAGGAATTACACGCTATTCTTCTGCCAATAACGAAAAGACAGGTCATTTTGATGTTAACTTCGGGTGGAAAAAATGGGCGTTTGTTACAAGTTTTAGTTCTTGGGATTTTGATCATTTAAAACAAGGGAGCAACGGTCCAGATGATTACATAAAACCATACTATGTACAAAGACAAGACAGTATAGACAGAGTGATTACACAAGATAATCCCTTGTTACAAATTCCGTCTGCATATTCGCAAATGAACGTGATGCAAAAGGTGCGTTATAAGCCTAATGAAAAATGGAATTTCCAATATGGTTTCCATTATTCTGAAACTTCACCTTACGGAAGGTACGACCGGCACAACCGTATAAAAAAAGGAACAGCACGCTATGCCGAATGGAATTACGGCCCCCAAAAATGGATGATGAACAATCTGAATATTGAGCATACCGGGAAGAATGCCGTTTATGATCAAGTTACCCTACGTCTAGCACACCAATCGTTTGAAGAAAGCAGGATAAACAGATCGCTGAATAAGGATAAACGTACTACTAAAATAGAAGAGGTAAAGGCCTATTCCGTCAACTTGGATTTCAACAAAGCTATTGGCGAAAAAAATACGCTGTACTATGGTCTGGAATACGTTTATAACGATGTAAACTCAAGTAGTATTTTAAATGATATTGGTACAAACGAAGAAAAGTTAGGTCCTTCGCGATACCCTAACGCAAGTTGGAACTCTATTGCGGCCTATGTACACAACGTGCTTAAGCTTTCGGACAAGTTTTCATTGCAAGGTGGTTTGCGGTATAATCAGTTTAGTTTGGATGCTGATTTCACCAATAACCTCGCCTTTTATCCATTTCCCTTTACAACTGCAACTATAAACAATAGTGCGGTAACTGGAAGTTTGGGTGCGGTATATCGCCCTACAGAGAGTTGGGTAATTAGCGGAAATTTTGGAACAGCTTTTCGTTCTCCTAATGTGGATGACATTGGGAAGGTATTCGACTCTGAGCCAGGAGCAGTAACAGTTCCTAATCCAGATTTACAAGCAGAATATGCGTATAATTTTGATGTAGGTCTTGCCAAGGTTTTTGGAGATTTCCTTAAAATTGATGCTACGGGTTATTATACCATTTTAAAAAATGCATTGGTACGTAGGGATTTTCAACTCAATGGTCAAGACATGATACTTTATGATGGAGAAATGAGCCAGGTACAGGCAATTCAAAATGCTGCAGAAGCGAATGTTTATGGAATTCAGACGGGAGTTGAAGTAAAGCTTCCATCGGGGTTCAGCTTTTCTTCAGACCTTAACTATCAAGTAGGGGAAGAGGAGCTAGATAATGGGGAGAAAAGTGCTTCGCGTCATGCAGCACCTCTCTTCGGAATTTCACGTCTTACTCTTAAAACCAACGATTTAATTTTACAGTTTTACGCGACCTATCAAGGCAAACGCAAGTTTGAGGACTTAGCAGTTTCAGAACAAGGGAAGGATGAGATTTATGCCAAAGATATGGACGGGAATAATTATTCTCCCTCTTGGTACACTTTAAACATAAAAAGCATGTATAACCTAACGGAATCTTTTGCAATAAATGCAGGTATAGAGAATCTTACGGATCAACGTTATCGCCCTTACAGTTCGGGGATTTCAGCCCCTGGAAGAAACTTTATTCTCTCGTTAAGAGCAAATTTCTAATTTTCTAACCTACGGCTTATCGTTCTGTCTTTACAAGCGGTAAGCTGTTTTTATTTCAGTTTTATGAACAGAAGAAAACATGCGCTTCTTTTAAGAAGAACACGCAGAATACACCGAAAAATGGGAATAATCTTGTTTTTACTTTTTACCGTTATTTCATTAAGTGGCTTACTTTTAGGATGGAAGAAAAACAGTAATGGAATAATCTTACCTAAATCATACCAAGGTTCCTCCGTAAATCTTCAAGATTGGTTGTCGTTCGATAAACTCCATAGCATAGCTTGTATTACTTTGCACGATTCTATTGATAGTAGCCTATCTCTTGAATTAGAACGAATTGATGCGAGACCCCAAAAGGGTATGGTAAAGTTTGTCTTTATAGATCATTATTGGGGAATTCAGGTAGATGGTGCCACTGGTAAAGTATTACACATAGAACGGAGACACTCAGACATTGTTGAAAATATCCACGATGGCTCTATCCTTGACTATATATTCGACACTAAAGGCGAAGTATTCAAGTTAATTTACACCTCGATTATGGGTTTATCATTGCTAACATTTACAGTTTCTGGATTTTGGTTATGGTACGGCCCAAAAGTCATGCGAAAAAGAAGCAAAAGAGCTTCAAAGAAGTCTTTTGGACAATTAAATATACCAACACCAGAAATGAGCTTAGCCGAATTAGATGTTTTTTATAAACAAACCGTTTGTAAACTTTCTAAAGACGTTAGGAAGCAATATTGTGAAAATTTAATTAGTCGCTTGAAAGGTGATCTAGAAATGACAAACAGTATGTCTGAAATTAAGACTATAAAGAATTATGCTTACGCTGCAGAAAAGGAATTAGAATTAATTGAGAGTAAAAATTCGGAGTAACACTCCTCCTGGGTCTCCCGTAGATAAATTCCTACGTCACTTGCTCAGGACAGGCTTCTCTCTCAATTTTTTTCATGAAAAAACCCACTCATATTGAGTGGGTTTCGCCGTTTTTGCCCCCCTGCAGTCTCTATGATCCTTTTAAAATAGACTGTCCCATATAAGGGAAGTCTATGAAAATGAGATAAGTACAAAACACAATGGCTATATTCTTGTAATTAATATAGCTTTGCTCTATAAAAATTAGAGCATGAAAAGAGCTTCCTATGATACATCTATTAAACATATTACACGTCATGGACTCCTCAAAGACATTCTCACCTCTGAACAAATTTCTTTAATCCCAAGTTCTAATATTTCTCGTTGGAAACAAGAACCTGATGATAAGTACAAACATTGTGAATTCAATGAAATTCTTAAACAAGAACTTGACCTCATTAAACGAGTAAATCAGTCATCTAAGATTAAAAGAATAAACCAAAGCTATTTTCAACTAGTAGATACCTTCCATCAGGTTATAACGAATATAAAAGGTGTTAAAACGATTATTAAGGATCAAAAGGAGTTGGTGGTCAATGCTATTGAAAAGATAAAAGATGTTGTTCCTATTGATATGGCTCTTAAAGTCTTCAATATTTCCAGAACTACTTTTCATCATTATAAATCTATTGTTATTCACAAGTGTGAAGCTTCATATTTCCAGTGGTGTAGTAAACGCTATTCAAATCAGTTATTGTCAAAGGAAGTACTAACCATTAAGAAATATCTGACAGATGACAGGTATAGACATTGGTCTAAGGTTTCAATCTATCTAAAAGCCATGCGGGAGGGTGATATGCAGTGTTGTATTTCTACATTTTACAAATACTGTCGTTTACTTGGATATAACAGCCGTCGTTTTAAACGAAAGTCTGATTCATATAATCCAGTTAAAACAATACGCCCTAACCAACTCTGGTGTGCTGATGTGGCTATTTTTAAAACTTCGGATGGAGTCAAACACTACATTCATTTCTTAATGGATCATTATTCAAAAATGATTCTTGGTTATAGGGTAGGGAAGAGTAGTTCTGCTCACTCGATAAAAGAGTTGTTAGAGTGTGCCAATAGAAAATATCAGCCTACAAGCGTACAACTTTTAACCGACGGAGGCAGTGAGAATGTAAATACAACGGTTTCTCATTATCTAAGCTCACTAACCACACCTATCAAACATCTGATTGCTCAGAAAGACGTAGTGTTTTCAAACTCGATGGTAGAAGCATTGAACAAGGTCGTTAAACATCAGTTTCTATATCATAGAGGCCTAGAGGGAAGAGCAGTGTTAGAAAAAACACTTACAGAAATCATCCCGATTTACAATACTGAACGTCCTCAATGGAGTTTAGGAGGTAATACACCTTTTGAAACTCATAATGGTGCCCAGATCAATCTTAACAGGTATAAAAATAGGATTTAAAGAACAAGAAGTGTTGAGAATATCTCAAAACAAAGAAAATACATGCAAAGTCTGTCATTAAAGGAAATCAGTAATTGCAACAATCCCTATAACTCACTTACTTCGAACACTTTCCCTTATATGGGACAGTCTATTTCAAAAGCATCGTAGAGATAGCAGGGGAAAAAGTTATCGAACCGCTTTTGTCGATGAACTGATCTCGCTCATCCTTAGTAAACATAAGCCTTTCCGAAGATTGAAAATAAAAACTCCCCGTCTAAAAGACGGGGAGTCAAGTAAAGCTCCTCCTCTTGGGCTCGAACCACACCCCTATTTGTAGGGATTTTCTTATTCTTGCAGCTTTTTCAAATCACTAAAGACCTTTTATAATGAAGTATAAATGCCACCATTCTTATATTAAAATATGTCACGCACTTGGGGTTGAAAAACAATTGATCTCTCGTGAGTTTCTTGCTTCTATTTCTCCTTCTACTGCATACTATTGGAAATCCGATTCCGTAGATAAATATCTTGGTGGGGAATTTTCAAAAACCGTGGTACATTTCATTAACGAATCTCACGTTGATATCGACAAAAAGATTGCACTTAAAGATGTTACCTTTTCCAACTTGGTGGTGGAAGGGAACTTCCGTATTATGAAACAATCCTACTTTAGAAGAAGAACCATTCTTTCTGAAACGATGCAAAAAGAGATGGACTTCTTTGTAGAGGATTACAACAATCGCCACCCTCACTATATCCACGAGATTTACACTCCTAATGAGATACACGAGAATCCAAAACTCAAAAACATTAGACCCATTATTAAGAAATCACTCAAAGACCGAATTGCGTCCAGTAAGTAACGAAACTGCATTAAAAGGTGCTAATTGAGCATTTATATCATTAATTCAAAGAACTTTTTAATTCAATTCGATTAAAAACTGAATTGAAATCAAAATTAATATTTCAAAAATACTTTCAATGACCAAAAGTTGGCAATTTGAAAGCGTGCTATTTAACTTCTAAGCGTATTCGAAATTTCGAATGTGTTAGTACAGAAAGTTTTATCTTCCATAGCCTTAGTATTTACTGTACTTCCCGCTATTTTCAATTTCTTTATTTCTATGTTATTTATCATTTTCATTCAATAGAGGGAGCCCCGCTACAAACCATATACAAACTCATTGTGTAACATATTAACCCACCTAAGAAAGATTGCATAATTTTAGACAATTTGAGAACAAAACTATATAGCTCTAGAAGAAAGTTTTAGAAAGTTTAACTGTAAAACCCACGTTATCCGTAACAGGCAATCGTGGAGACAACCTACCTCTATCATTATTTATGTTATGATTATAAACCACATAAAGGTTTGTTGCTTCATTTGGCGTATATCTAAACCTGATATTCCAACCAATCTTCTCTTCTCTTGTATCATATTGTACAAACGTATTTAAAAATGAACTTGAAGAAAAAGATAATTTAAACTTAGCAAACCAAAGATCCGTTTTTACCTTTTTATCACCATTAAGGCTATACTGTTCTGGGAAACTAAATCGGTTTAATCTAAACCCTACTTCACTTTGAAAATTTTTACTAAAGTCATAATTAACCCTTCCATTGGCACTCGTTTGTGTTCCTCCATAAAATTCACCAAATTCTAGTCCTCCAGAAAGCTTATAGATTTTGGCCTCACCAGTAGAGAAAAAAGGTTCTGCTTTCCACATGGAATAATTGCCAGCGGGAATCTCTATGTTATCTGAAAAACTCCAGGCCGAAAACAGATGATCGGTTTGATATATTGGCGCAAACATTCCAAAGCTATACCCAGATTTAAAGCCTACAGAAAAGTATATATTGGTTTGAAAGAATTCTGGTTTGTTAGTTGACGACATCCAATATCTTGTAAGCCAATTCCCTATAGATAACCGTCTTAAAAAAGAATGATTGCTATACACTTTTCTCCAGCCGTGATTTAACGTTAATCTTTTAGTATCAGGTCTTGAGACAAACCCTAGTTCTGGATTAAACCCATCATTATAATCTCTATATCTATATTCTACACCAAAACCATTAGACTTAAATGTGTTTATTAAAGCGCCATAGGTCGTCTTCCATTTACCCAAAAACTTATCAAAAGTAGATGCCAAAGTAAACAGGGTCAATATATTTTGTTTAACTCTTATGCTTCCATCTAAAGCCAACAAATAATTGTAATCGTTGGAAGACAGTTTTGACGTTCCTAAAAACCCAATATAAGATCCTAACTGCCCAATATTATGTTTTAATCTTAATACGCTTAAGTTTTCGGAAGGAAGTCGGTTTTCAACCTTATTGGTTTGCATAGCTAAAAATCCATATTGAAGTCGGTTTTTATTTCCCACATATCGTATACCACCAATTATTGGAACCGTTTCACCAGCTTGAATTCCAATTCTTCTTGAATGAAAAAGACGATGGTTAAACTGATTTGAATTGAACAAGTCTGCATTCTCTAGGAAAAACAACCTCTTTTCAGGGAAAAATACAGGAAATCGCGTTACGTTAATTATTCTATCGTCGGCTTCAACCTGAGCAAAATCCGTATTCAATGTAATATCTAAAGTTTGATTTGTATTGGGTTTATACTTTATATCCAACCCTATGTTGCTTGCTATTTTATCAAGTATCTGATTCTTAAAAAATCCTTTTTCTTCAAATATTTGCGATTCATTTTCATATGCATTTCCCAGTTCATTTAAACTGTTAAAACCAATTGCTCCACCCTTAACATAAGGCGTAACAAACAAGGGTTTGTACTTTGGCAAATCTCTTAAAACGACTTCGTATGCATTTAAATATTGAAAAATTACAGGTTCTCGTTCAATATTATTTAAAGGAGAAATTATTCTTTCATTATTGTATTTATACTTTACCACAGCTTTTATTCGCATGATGTTTTTAGGGGCTTGATCGTATCTTAAGGATGCAAAAGGAATTCTCATTTCCATAGTCCATCCATTTGGAACTTTAACGGTTTTGACATCCCAAAATGTGTTCCAAGATGTATTGGTCTCTTGTCCATTTCTACTTACTTCATAGTCATACCTTGTCCCCAGAGCATTAGTACTAAATACCAAACTATTGATATGATCATTGTAGCTATCTATATGAATCTCCACAAAATCATCCCTATCCAATGGGATATCCCGTTCCATAACTCTGGCAAATTGCTTTTTAGAATCGTTATACACTATGTTGGCTCCTACATACAAATATGTATTATCATAAGTGACCCGAATCACTGGGTTTTCTGTAGACTTTTCTCCCAAATTTGGTTCAAACTGTTTAAACTGAGATAGCGTAAATGCGTTTTCCCACACTTGTTCATCTATATAACCGTCAAAGTTTATAGCACTTGTTAATTTATTAAGTTCAAATTGGGGATTCTGAGAAAGCATTGTACAAATAAAAAATAAGGAAATAAATACAGCTAAATAGTTTCGCATAGACGTTGAAATTTTCCAACTAAAATCGTAAACCCCTTTAATTGCTTATACTATTTTAAGGATTAAGCAGCGAATGAACACTTTTTTGGTAACCAAAACCTATACCGATATCGATTTTAACATCTCTTTAAGGGCTTTTATATAGGTTCTGCTGACAGGCTGTGAATTTCCATCTTTCATTAATACAACTAAACCTTTATTGATTGATTGATTTAATTCCTCCAGATAATTTATATTAATAATAGCCGATCGATGGATTCTAATAAACTCCGAATCTGGTAAAACTTCAATTATGCTTTTTAATGTGCGACGTAGCAAAAATTTTCCCTGATCTGTATGAAAATTGATATAGTAGCCTTCAGCAGAAATCCAATAAATGTTGGTGCTTTTTAAAAGCATACTTTTAGTGCCTCTCTTTACTTGTATAGTAAAGTCATTCTGTTCTTTTTCAGTACTACTATTCACAAGATTTTTTTCTGACCCTGAGAAGTAGATAGAAATCACTAATAACAAAACAAAATCTATTAGACTCCAAAAAATAAAAAAATAAGGGAACACACCATAATTCTCATTTGGAAAACCCAAATACGGACTAAAATTACTGCTATATATCATAAACCAATACCAATGTAAGCAGATTATTAGTGCATAACATCCTCCAAGTAATGTGTATCTTTTAAAAATATTAAGCTTTGAAATTTTTTGCCGAGTAACTTTAATAAAAAAAGTAAATCCTAGCCAAGGCGACCATATCATTAATTGCCAAATGAAAGCTTGCAAGTAACTCACATTTAATTTTCTTGGCGATTCTCTCCAATAAATTAACCACGCTGTAAGAGATGAGAATAATGCTATAAAAATTACAGCTTTTAAAATGCCATTGACATTTTTTACTCTAGAAACTAAAAAAATGTAAATCCCATTCGCCATTTTAATTATATATGCAGGAATGTGTTAAGCTCATAGCCAAACTAGTCTTTTTGAAATAAACCTAATCTATTCAAAGATAATAATTAACCTTTGAAATTAGTGTTAAGTCTTAAGACTACACATTCTATCAAGAGGAAAATCCTCTAACAAATATTAGAAACTAACATGGTATAATTAATGACATGGAAAAATAAAAAATATTATACAACAACATGTGTAATTAATTATTCATTATGCTTGTACTCGGAAAATCCTGCAGATTTCTCTAATGGTTTGTTTTCTTTTATTAACTTAGACCTAGTCAACACAAATAAATATAGACAAACACGTTTTGTATAATGCGACAACCGACAAAATGCATTTAAGAACTATGGAAAGAACAATTCATTTTATTGGAGCAAAATGTACAAAAGAAGAGATGTTTAATGCTATTTCACAACCATCTGGACTTAATAAGTGGTGGGCATCAAAATCTGAAGGAATTGTTGAATTAGGAGAAACATTGTATTTGACTTTTGATAACTTGACAACCTTAAAATTTCGATATGACGAGATTATTCTCAATGAAAAACTTATATTAACTTGTTTTGATAGTTTCAAATCTTGGGATAAAACTCAACTTGTTTTTGAAATAACAGAGAAGGATAATCAAGTTTTTTTAACGCATACGCATCAAAATATCAACCCCCAAGATATTGAGTCTTTAATTTACTTCTCTTCTAAATGGACTATATACTTATTAAGTTTAAAACAATATTTGGAAACAAGTATAGGGACTCCATATCCAAATGAAATAAAATTATATCATGGAGATTAATACTAAACGCTCCAACTTGTATATTTAATTGCTAGTTCTATGTATACTCGGAAAATGCATAGTATTTTCCTCTGGTTCGTTTTCTTTTAGTAACTTACCTTCAACACAACTAGCCTTACACGTACACGTTAGTGTTAATTTTTGCAATAATTGCTCTATTCAATAACTTAACGCAATAAATCTAAATAAATAGATTTGTTATAATAAGGAGTAATGTTATGTGGCTTGCGTCTAAATATTACTCTAAATTTGAGTCATAAAATCGATAACTGATGTACCAATTTTTGTTCATTAGCTTAGAGCCTCCTGTCTTCCAATCACTTGAATTTACTGAAGGAGTAACCATTTTACAATTGTTTGGTAGTAAAATTAGATCTGCCATTTCGTTAAGGGTTAGTAAAATGACAATGCTGAAGATTAATTTAGAAAAACCTCCCAGACCAAATGTGGTGCGGTCTGGGGGTTTTGCTCCTCCTCTTGGGCTCGAACCAAGGACCCTCTGATTAACAGTCAGATGCTCTAACCAACTGAGCTAAGGAGGAAGGTGTTTTTCGCTTTAGCGGATGCAAATATAATTTATTTTCTATGCGCTACAAAAAAGAATCTGTTTTTTTTACTACCCTACAATTGCCCTGTAAATATCGTTTCCATTGGCAAATAGTACCAATGCAATTAGTAAAAAGAATCCTACCATTTGTGCATACTCCATAAATTTATCATTAGGCTTACGGCCACTCACCATCTCATATAATAAAAACATTACATGGCCGCCATCCAATGCAGGAATAGGAAGGACATTCATAAATGCTAAAATAATGGAAATTAGTGCTGTTGTCTGCCAGAAACTAAGCCAGTTCCAGGTATCCGGGAAAAGATTTCCAATCGCCCCAAAACCACCTACTTGTGACGCTCCCTTCTTTGTGAATACATATTTGAACTGTTTTACGTAATCCTTTAAAATGTTGTATCCATAGCCTACTCCACCGGTTATACTTTCAAACAGAGAATATTCTATATGCGTTGTTTCACTAAAATTATTAACTCCAACAATTCCATCTTCATTAGGAGTGACGGTAAGTGTTTTTAATTGGCCCTCTCTTGAAACAACAACCGTACTTTCGTTTTCTATATCCTTTCTAATACTTGCAGTAAATTCATGCCAGTATCTAATATTCTCTCCATTTACCGAAACCAAACTATCTCCTATTTTAAATCCTGCCGCTGCAGCCGGAAAATCAGCACGCACGGTGTCTACAATTGGATTACGGCGTTCCATAAAAGGTGTTAACATATCCTTCTTAAACATTTCAGTTCCAATATCTTCAGGAATTGATAACGTTTCAATAGTATTATTTGCATGTTTAACTTCGATTGAAGTAACATCACGTAAAAAAAGATATTTGTTGATGTCCTTTACATTTTCGAAATCTTCTCCATTTACTTTTAAGATCTGATCTCCGTCCTGAAAACCATATTGTTTAAATTCCTCTGCAATAGCAAAACCCTGTGGTAAATTTTCGTTAGTGACAATATTTCTTCCGTAGAAATAAAGAATACTGGAGTAGATCACAAAACCTACAATAATATTCACCGTTACTCCTCCCAGCATAATGATCAAACGCTGCCATGCCGGTTTACTTCTAAATTCCCAAGGCTGTGGAGGTTGTGCCATTTGTTCTTTATCCATACTCTCATCTATCATTCCGGAAATCTTCACATAGCCTCCCAAAGGCAACCAGCCAATACCATAAACAGTGTCACCTATTTTCTTTTTCACCAATGCAAATTTCACATCAAAAAAGAGGAAGAATTTCTCTACACGTGTTTTAAAGATCTTGGCAGGAATAAAATGCCCCAGCTCATGAAGAACAATTAATATAGATAAGCTTAGCAATAACTGAAGTGCTTTTACAGCAAATGGACTCATAGTCATTAAAATTAAGGCACAAAAGTACTCTTTTATAGGTTGCTAAAAAAATTTTATGAGTTCCTTAATATAATTGAGGATACTCTTTATCTATTATTGATAAAGAGTATCCTCAACCTGATAAAAATCATTGTTGTTTTACAACATTATTTCTTCACAAGTGTTCTTTGTAAAGTTCCTTTATCTGTTTCAAATCTAACAAAATGTAATCCGGATGTCAATCCTTCGACAGATATAACCTCTTGAACTTCCGGCGTCATAACCTTTCTTCCCAATACGTCATAAACCTCAATTTTATAAAGGGTAAGATCGTTAGGTTTTTTAATCTGAAATTTTGTTTCAGTCGGATTTGGGAAAATTATAAAGTCAGATGCAAATACATTTTCATTAACTCCTAATACTGTATTGTTTCTGGTAATCAAATGGAAATCCGGATCAACAACGATAATTCCAATATCAAAAGCTATATTTAAAACAAACTCCTGGCCATTGGTTGTATGGTCCAGAAGGAAATCTACTTCTTCTCCACCTATCCCGTACACCCGAATGGGAACCGCTGCTTCAAAAAATGATACTGAACCATTACTTTGTGATTGATTTGCAGTGATGCTTATTTCCGTAGCATTTTGACGGTACCATTCTAATTGATAACTGGGGTATCCTTCTCCATAGATCCAATCATCAAAAAATTCTTCCAGATCTTCTCCACTTGCATTTTCCATTTTTGAAATAAAATCCGGAGTTTTCGCATATCCATACGAGTAGTTTGTATCACTTAGATATTCCTGAATCCCCTGATAGAATGTTGCATCTCCTAATTTTCTTCGAAGCATATGTAGCACCATTGAAGGTTTGTTATAACTAAGCCTGCTACTAAATATTCTTCCTACGGTAGTTGTATCTTGAGCAGGGATATATACAGAACCATTTGGCTGTGAAGTAATATTGTCAACTCTACCTTGTCTCCAAGACCTAAAACCAGCATCTCCGTCAAAATCTTCTATTACCAAGCCGGCTAAATAGGTAGCAAATCCTTCATTTAACCATATATCCTGCCAGCTACCGCAGGTTACTTTATTACCAAACCATTGATGCGCTAATTCGTGAGCGATCAATGATCTGGAAAAACTTCCCATAAAAGAAACTGTGGTATGTTCCATTCCACCTCCCCAGCCAAATTGTGCATGCCCATATTTTTCATTTGCATATGGATATTCTTCAAATAAGTCTGAAAACAAATCCATTATATCTACAGTAACTCCTGTACTTGCCTGAGCAATAGATAAATCTTCGGGATATACGTAATTAACAATATCGAAGGGGTTTCCGTTATTAGGAACCGTATGCGAGTATATTTCATAATTAGTAACCGCAATCGCTATTAAATATGCAGGGATTGGGTATTTGTGATTAAAATGTGTTGTCTTATCGTTTCCATTGATCACCTGACTTTGCTCCAGACCATTAGTAGCCAACATATATTCTTCATTAGAAGCATTATAACGAGGAGTGGTCACATAAATATCTATTTCATCGATCTTATCATTGAGGTCTTGCTTACAGGGCCACCATCCTTTGGCTCCAAAAGGTTCGGATAAAGTCCATATAATTGGGTCTCCATTATGAGTGGATTGTTCGAAGGATCCAAAACCGGAGCTTATCGGATTTCCCGAATAGCTAATGGTCAACGAGTCTAAAACTCCTGTATTTTGAACTTGTGGTAAAGTAATGACCACTTCGTCATCACTGTTTTGTACAAAAGATAATGTGTTCCCCCTTTGTAGTACCTGAGAAACAGTCATATTATCTGAAAGTTCAAAAGTAATTTCGTTCAGGTCTTCTTTTGCTTCAAAATACGAGGTTATATCTCCAGATATAAAAGCAACACCTGGATCTACAGATAATTCTAATCTGTGGTACTTTAGATCGTAATTACCTGTATTCAGATTTCTTGTTCCCTGCATAATTTTTAATGCAGCTTTTGTTTCAGATTCAATGATCGATGAAAAATCATCACTGGTATTGATCTGTGCACTTGTAATAATAGTAATTAATACAAATACAAGGGATGCTATCTTTTTCATAATTAATAGTTTGGTAGTTTTTTCTTGTCTAACAAAACTACAAAACAAATGACATTGTTATGTAACATATGTAGCGTAAATTTGCCCTTACTTATTATAATTTTGAATTATGCTACGCTTTTTTGCAAAATATAAGTTTCTAGGGATTGTATTATTGGTTCTTTCAGTGATTATAATTACTATCATTTATCAAATATTAAACCCCAATCGAGTGCTTCCTGTCTATCAACCTGCAGAAGTAAATGCCGAAATGGTTGACAGCTCCCTTCAGCATGTGAAAAAATATCACACCATTGCAGATTTTTCGTTGATAAACCAAAACGGGAAAGCTATTACTCAAAAGGCCTATGAAGACAAAATTTACGTAGCAGACTTCTTTTTTACAACCTGCCAGACTATTTGCCCTATTATGACAGGTCATATGGCAGAAATTCAAGAACAACTTAAAAATGACGCTGAAGTTATGTTGCTTTCACATACTGTAACTCCCGAAATAGACTCTGTAGCACAATTAAAAAAATACGCTTTGGAAAAAGGAGTTAACGATTCTAAATGGAACCTGGTTACCGGTGACAAAAAAGAGATATATGATCTTGCACGTAAATCCTACCTGGCAGCTAAGGACAATCCCTATACTCCCAACGACCTCATCCATACCGAAAACTTTGTTTTGATAGACACAAAAAAACGCATTCGGGGTTTTTATGATGGTACGGACCCTAAAGCCATTGAACAGCTTCTGGAGGATATCAAAATTCTGAAAGAAGAGGAATAAAATTTTTAAACTGAAATGTTTTCCAAGCTCCCTTTTTTCTGTTACTTTTGTCTTGTTTAAAATCAATCTAAATAATATCAATGCTAACTATTGCATCATTGAAGAAAGGGCAGCGCGCAATTATCAAAGAATTTTCTGTAGATGTAGTGCCTTTAAAGTTATTGGAAATGGGCTGCCTGCCTGGCAATGAAGTGCTATTGGTGCAAACTGCCCCTTTTCAAGACCCGTTGTATCTTAACGTTAATGGAAGCCATCTTGCCATAAGAAAAGAGACAGCAGCACAGATTGAAATAGAATTAGTAGACTAGCGATGGCAAAACAAATTAATGTTGCACTTATAGGAAACCCCAATACCGGTAAAACTTCTGTTTTTAACAGACTTACCGGGCTTAATCAAAAAGTAGGGAATTATCCGGGCATCACTGTTGAAAAAAAGCAAGGAATCTGCAGACTTCCTCGGGGAGTTAAAGCTCACATTTTAGACCTTCCAGGCACTTACAGCCTAAATGCATCTTCATTAGATGAAAACCTTGTGATTGAGTTATTGCTCAATAAAAATGATAAGGATTTTCCAGATGTAGCCATTGTTGTTACCGAAATTGAAAACCTAAAAAGGAATCTCTTACTTTTTACTCAAATTAAAGATCTGGGGATTCCAACCATTCTTGCCATTAATATGGCAGACAGAATGAAACGTAAAGCTATTTCCTTAGACGTGGAAAAACTGGAAATGACTTTGGAAACTAAAATTGCCCTAATTAGTTCCCGAAAAAATGAAGGCTTCGAACAACTTAAAGAATACATCACAAATTATAATGTGTTATCTACAAAGCCTTGTGTAAATGCTTCGGTAATTTCTCCGGAATATTTTGACAGACTGCGAAAAGCATTTCCCAGCCAAGACTTGTATAAGCTTTGGCTTGTCATAACACAGGATGTTAACTTCGGAAAATTGGACCGAAAAGAAATGCAAGGTGTTGCAACTTTTCAAACCGAGTCTAAAAGCAATCTTAAGCGATTGCAGCAAAAGGAAACCATTGCACGCTACCAATTTATAAATAATGCATTAAAGGGTACTCTAAAAATTGATACTGCAAATGCTAAAGATCTGCGAAGTCGTTTCGATAGGGTGCTAACACATAAAGTTTGGGGGTATTTTATTTTCTTCGGAATATTATTGCTCATATTTCAAGCCATTTTTGATTGGAGTAGTTACCCTATGGATTTTATCGATACTTCTTTTGCTTCATTAAGTGAGTGGCTAAAAAATACACTTCCTCCCGGTGATTTTACAAGCCTTATTGCCGAGGGTGTCGTCCCCGGATTAGGTGGGATTGTAATATTCATTCCACAGATCGCATTTTTATTTTTATTCATTTCCATCTTAGAAGAAACTGGCTATATGAGCCGGGTTGTTTTTTTGATGGATCGAGTCATGCGGCGGTTTGGGCTAAGTGGGAAAAGTGTGGTCCCTTTAGTTTCAGGAACCGCTTGTGCAATACCGGCAATTATGGCTACCCGAAATATTGAAAACTGGAAAGAGCGTCTTATTACTATTCTGGTAACACCATTTACTACATGTTCGGCAAGGCTTCCGGTGTATTTAATCATTATTGCTTTAGTAATTCCTGAACAACGCATTTTGGGAGTTTTTAGTTTACAGGGATTAACACTCATGTTTTTGTATCTGTTGGGGTTTGCTTCTGCTATTTTTTCGGCATACTTATTAAATAAAGTTTTAAAGATCAGAAGCAAAACATTCTTTGTTATTGAAATGCCCAACTATAAATTACCAATGATTAAGAATGTTATCATTACCGTAATTGAAAAAACCAAATCATTTGTTTTAGGTGCCGGTAAGATCATTCTGGCAATTTCAATTATACTATGGGTTTTAGCATCGTATGGCCCGGGAGATTTTAACAATGCCGAAGCAATCGTAAAACAAGAAGCCATTTCAGAAGATCTTTCCGAAGAAGCACTTGAAACCAGAATAGCTTCGTATAAACTTGAACATTCCTATATAGGTATTCTGGGAAGAGCTATTGAACCTGCTGTGAAACCGTTGGGATATGATTGGAAGATAGGTATTGCAATTGTCAGTTCATTTGCAGCACGAGAGGTGTTTGTAGGGACGCTTGCAACTATTTATAGTGTTGGTAGTGAAGAAGAAGAAACTATTAAAAATAGAATGGCAGCAGAAGTAAATCCGGTATTAGGAACGCCTCTATTTAACTTTGCAAGCGGTGTATCACTATTACTATTCTATGCTTTTGCCATGCAGTGTATGAGTACATTGGCTATTGTAAGAAAAGAAACCAATAGTTGGAAATGGCCATTATGGCAATTATTTGCAATGAGTGCTATTGCTTATATAGTAGCCTTAGGTGCCTATCAGTTTTTAAAATAATATATTTACAGTATGCAAACAGTATTAGTATTTATCACCTTTTGTTTAGCTACAGGCTATTTACTTAAGAAATTTGTATGGAATCCTATCTTTGAAGCGCGGAATAAAACTTCCCGCACACTGGATGGCGACAAAACCAAGTGTGGCAACAAAGACTGTGGTTGCCATTAAATCTTATTGGTTTATTTCTGAAACTAAAAGTGCATAGTTCCGTTCTCTATTATCTTTACTATTTGGATAAGGAGCTACCATTATCCCTTCAAGTAAATACCCCCCTGAAGCATATAAAGTAGTATCATTCGATTCTCCGGGTCTTATTTGACCAAATAAAAGTTCCTTTTTTTGAACAGCTGCTCCTTTCAGTTTTATTTCAACTAGTATCCTAACTCTCCCTGCCCAGATACAAACCACATTTTCCGGGCAACGTGAATCTTCAAGTACTTCATTAAATTTTATCGTTGCATATCCTATTTGTACTGTCTCTCCCAGTGGAATTCTTATAGTGATCTTAGGGACCTCAACCTCCTGATCATCTTGTGCATTTACCAAAACTGAAAACAGAACAACCGACAAAAAACACAATTTTTTCATTTTGGATTAAATTTAATTTTAAAGGTATCAATTTTTGAACCGAAAATCCTAAAGTTGTTGATTTTGCAGAATTTCATTGTACAAACTCACATAATACAAAAAAAGCAATAATTGATAACCATCCCTATACTAAACCTGCCTATATTGAAATTCAATTTTTCTTGATAAGATTATAATTTATGAGATTTTCCCGCCTCTTAGTATTGTTCTTGCTGCTCCCATGTTTGGGGTTAGCACAAACCGTTGATACGCAACTGTCTGAAAACTTTCAAACTACACTTGACCTAATGTATCAGGCGCTGGACATAAATGGTTTAGGGGCTGCAGTTCAATTATCAAATGATGCTGTCTGGGCCGGAGGAAGTGGTGTTTCTACCTTTACTCCTCTAGATAATATTAGTGTTGACCACCGATTTGCTTCCGGAAGTTCAACCAAAACCATAACAGCGTCCTGCATTCTACAATTGGTGGATGAAGGGATGATTTCTCTTGATGACAGTATAAGCCTTTGGGTGCCAAATTTTACTCATGTCGATCCAACTATTACCATCCGTCAATTATTAAGGCATGAAAGCGGTATCTATAATTTTACCGATCATCCAAATTTCGGTTCGGCTATGTTCAATAACCCTGCTAGAATCTGGACGTTTGAAGAAGTAATGAACACATTTATAAACCCGCCATTATTTCTACCCGGAGAAGATTGGAGATATTCAAACACTAATTACTTATTATTGGGGTTAATAATTGAAGAGATAACCGGAAAATCATATTTGCAAGAAGTGAGGGATCGCTTTTTTACGCCTTTGGCTCTAAATAGTTATTCAAACCCGGCGTACGATCCTCTTCCGAACCCTGCTGCCCATGTTTGGCTGGATATTACCGGAAACGGTGTTCTGGATGATGCTTTTACGTGGTTAACAAATCAAAAATCAATCTTTAGTGCTATAGATTCGGCTGGTGGTTATTATGTAACGCCTACAGATTTAGTCAAATGGATACGAACCAGTATGAATGGAAGCCTTTTTTCAGCTGAAACATGGAGCGAGGCTACCGAAACTGTACCGACTACATTTTCCGGAGGGGCAGAATACGGACTGGGGTTAATAAAAAGAGAGTTTCTGGGAATTGAAGCTTATGGGCATGGTGGAGACCTTGCGGGATATTCCACAGCTGCTTTTTATTTTCCTGAAAAAGATATCAGTATTGTAGTAAATGGAAATCAAAGCGGGATCTATTCTACACATTTAAGTAGCACTGTTGAAGCATTACTTCAGGCATACCTAGATTATGAAATAAGCCTGTCTGTAAATTCATATGTATTTGAAAAGGAAAATATATTAGTATTTCCCAATCCTTTTACCAGTGAAATACATTTGCAATTTAATTCAGGCTTAAATGTAGATGATGTAACTTTTAATATAACTGATATTTTCGGTAAGATTATATGGAGGTGGGAAGCTGGAAGCAATAGTTTTCAAAACGGTCAAGCTGTTACCTTGGAAAACTTTGCCCATCTTAACCCCGGGATTTTCTTTTTGAATATGTACTCAAGTTCTCAATTTATAAAGACCTTTAAGGTTATAAAAAATTAATACGTCTATAAATAATCCGAAGGGAAATAGCACCTATTCTACCCCCTAAATAAAAAGAAGTCATCTTTCATATGTTCTATTCGTTCGTCTTTATTGGTCATAATGTACTCCAAAGCTCTCTGGGTAAAATCTTTTCCTTTTTCAGTAAGAAAAACTATTTCATTCTTTATTAGAATCATATTATTTTTTTCCGCCAGATCCAGAATTGTTTTTGCACGAATTTTTTGCCAGTTTATGTGCTCATTTAAATGATTAATATGCCGTTCTTCTTCTTCGGAATGATTGTTTAAGTGTAGTAAAAATGTGATTAGGGAAACTTCGGTCCGCTGTTGTTTCTGACGGTATAATACAGAAAGTAGTCCTTTTCCAGGTGCAAATAAATAGACCAACAAGAATACAATTCCCAAAACTGTGGTCATAGAACCTGAAATAGAGGCATCCAAAATATGAGCAAGCCAATATCCCGCAATTGCAGAAAACACCCCAAAAACTATAGATAAAAATAACATCCGTTTTAAGTCACTGGTCAATAAATATGCTGTAGCCGCCGGTGCTATCATCAGTGCAACTACCAAAATAGCTCCAACTGCATCAAAAGCTCCTACTACGGTCACAGATGAAACAGACATTAACCCATAATGCATTACAATTGGAGAGATCCCAAGTGCCGAAGATAAACCGGCATCAAACGTACTTATTTTCAGTTCTTTAAAGAAAAGAAAAAGCAATACTAATGATATCATCAGGATAGCTCCCATAAGCCAAAGTGATTTTGGGCCCATATCCAATCCCGAAAGCATCAATCTATCAAAAGGTGCAAAAGCCAATTCCCCCAATAATACTGCATCAATATCCAAATGAACATCATTTGCATTTTTGGCAATCATGATTACTCCTATACTAAACAAAGCAGGAAACACCAATCCAATAGCAGTATCTTCTTTAACCAACCCGGTTTTTTGTATGGCTTCTACCAATATTACAGTAATTACTCCTGTTAAAGCTGCAAGTAAGATCAATAAAGGAGAGTTTAGATCCTGAGTAATAAAAAATCCTGCAACAATCCCCGGTAGAATAGAATGACTAATAGCATCACTGATCAGTGCCATTTTTCGAAGTACTAAAAACACTCCGGGAATTGCACAAGCAGCAGCAACAACAGCAGCAATCAATTGTATTTCTATTTGTGGACTAGTCATCTTTCCTTTGTTGGCTATATAAATTTTTAGCTTCTTCAAAACCATGCTCTGTCATAGCCCATTGCTGCCCAGTAATTTTAATCCATTCTTTGTCTTCTAATTGCTGGAGTGATTTTTTTGTAAAGCCTTGAAAATTATTTAAAATTCTGATAGCATGAGGATGTGAAATATTTTCGTGATCTTTGACTATCCCATACATGAACTGAAGTGTTTTCTTGAGCTTAAGATCTCTTCGGTTCTTTCTAAAACGAATTTCTCTGAAAAGTAATCCTCTTCCGGGAGAAAAAATAAAAGAAAATATAACAAAAACTGCTGCTACTAAAACAATTACCGGCCCGGTAGACAAATTGTTCTGGCTCGCACTAATCGCTGTTCCAAATACTCCGGAAAAAGCTCCGAAAATTGATGCTAGTACAATCATCACACCCAAACTATTGGTCCATTGCCGTGCTGCTGCTGCTGGAGCCAATAACATCGCACTCATTAAAACAACTCCTACTGTTTGCAATCCCAAAACAATCGCCAATACGATAAAAAAAGTGATTAGAATATCTATGAATCTCGTATTAAAACCCAATGTCATAGTATAGTCTTCATCAAATAAAAGAATTTTGAATTCTTTCCAGAATAATAGTAAAATGAAAAGGCTTATTCCTGTAACAATAAGCATTAATTGAACATCTTTTTCTACTAAAGTAGCTGCCTGGCCAAATAAGTATTTATCTAATCCTGCCTGATTGGCATTAGGTTGTTTTTGAATAAATGTAAGTAACAACATTCCAAACCCAAAAAACAAAGAAAGGACCAGCCCTAAAGCCGTATCGCTTTTAAGGTGCGTTTTTGAGGTCATGCCACGAATCCAAAAAGTTCCTACCAGTCCACTTACCAAAGCTCCCAATAACAAAATATTTGTGTCTTTAGCCCCGGTAATTAAAAAAGCCAAAGCAATTCCCGGTAGTGCTGCGTGAGAGATCGCATCTCCCAATAAACTTTGCTTTCTCAATACTGCAAAGCTCCCCAACATACCACAAATTGCACCCAATACTGCGGTCCCCAACGTTATGGTACGAAGGGTATAATCTGTGAACAGCAACTCAAAATATTCGGGAACAGACATTACTTATTTATTGCAACTTTATAATTGATTCCGTAGGTTTTGGTTAGATTATCATCGTTGAAAATTTCTTTTACAGGCCCCGCAGCAATTTTTTTCACATTTAAAAAAGTTACCCAATCAAAATACTCGGGAACCGTTTGTAGGTCGTGATGTACAACAACCAGTGTTTTTCCTGCTTTTCGTAACTCTTTTAAAATATTGATAATGGCGATCTCGGTGGTTGCGTCAACCCCTTGAAAAGGTTCATCCATAAAATAGATAGAAGCATTTTGTACCAGGGCTCTTGCTAAAAAAACCCTTTGTTGCTGACCACCACTTAACTGACTTATCTGTCGGTTTTTAAAGGCTAACATTCCTACTTTTTCCAGGGCTTCTAATGCAGCCTTCTTTTCTTTTTGCCCCGGCCGTTTGATCCATCCCAGACTTCCGTAGGTCCCCATCATGACCACATCGATAGCCGTTGTAGGGAAATCCCAGTCAACACTTCCTTTTTGAGGTACATAGGCAACTAATTTACGTTGTTTATTATATGGCTTACCATAAATTGCGACACTCCCCGCTATGGGCTTAATAATCCCCAGAATAGATTTTATTAATGTTGATTTTCCGGCTCCATTTGGCCCTACAATTGCCATTAAAACCCCTTCCGGAACTGCCAGATCTATATCCCACAAAACCGGTTTATAGTTATAGGCAACGGTTAGGTCATCTACTTGCACCGCAAACTTGTTTTTCATACTATTTTAATGAATTAACAATTGTATTTACGTTATACCTAAACATCCCTATATAAGTGCCTTCATCTGTTCCGGGATTCCCCAAAGCATCACTAAAAAGAGAGCCTCCAATAGTTACATTGGCTCCTTTTGAAACTACAGATGCCTGCAGTGCTTCAATAGTTCTTCGTGGGACAGAGCTTTCTACAAAAATGGCTTTTACCTGCCTTTCAATGATAAAATCCGAAAGACGCTGTACATCTTGTACTCCCGCTTCTGTTACTGTAGAAAGACCTTGTAGCCCTACCACTTCAAAATCGTATGCTTTTCCAAAATAATTAAAAGCATCATGTGCTGTTACTAATATTCTTTTCTCCTTTGGAAGTGTTTCTATTGTAGCCCTATTTTCTGCTTCCAAAGCATCTAACTTCATTAAATAGGCTTGTTTATTTTTCAGAAAAAAATCAGCATTTTCAACATCTGTTTCAGCCAAAATCTGAGTTACTTTCTCTGCAAATTGTTTAAAATATTGAATATCGAACCAAACATGTGGATCGTAATTTGAAGCGAAATATTCTGACCCTATTAGCCCCCTTTTATCCAATACTTCGGCAAGTGCCACCTGTACTTTATTCTGATTCTCCATTTTTTCAAAAACCTCCACAAGTTTTCCTTCAAGATGCAACCCATTATAAAAAATGACATCTGCATTGTACAATTTAGAAACATCTCCTTCACTGGCTTTATAAAGATGCGGATCTACTCCAGCACCCATAAGTCCATTAACTTCTATACGGTCCCCACCAATATTTCTAACTAGTTCTGTGATCATTGTGGTGGTAGTTACTACATTTAATTTCTCTGATTTCTCTGTAGTATTTTTACAACTGACAACTGCTGTTATGACAAGTAATAATATGAATATTTTTTTCATCATTCTTTTTTAATTTGGAATTCTAAAACTAATCCCTGTACTAATCAATATATCCTGACCCTCAGTAAAACTTTTGCCTATAGTTGCATCTAACTGAATGTTATTCTGAATTGAATAGGTAAATCCCGCATCCCAATAGTGATTAGCCTTATTATCTTCCGGTAAATCGCCATAGACCTCTGCATATACTCCCAGCTTTTCCAGGATTGTATATCCATAAACGAATGTATAAACATAAGCTGCTTCTGAAGTATCATCTCCCCATTGCGCTCCAAGGTTATATGCTATACTTGATTTTTCATTAATGGTATGGGCAAAAGAAAACCTAAAGTCCACTCCGGTTGTTTCAGGGCGATAGTCCGTTGAAGCTATAAACGGGAGCATTAAATGCCCCAATAATCCTATTTCCGGAAGAAGACCTTTTTCTTCGGTAACTTCAACTTTCACCCCCAATAAAAGTGGTGAAAAGCCACTTGTTACATCTTCTGAACGCATATTATTAACTGTTGTCCTTCCCTCTTCAAAATTCCATCCTATTCGTAATTCAAAATTTTCTAAGAGTCCGTAGCGAACTAATGTTGTATTGTATCCAATGGTTTCAGTTTCGCTGTTATTTTCTTCAAAAGATTCATAAAAAACTCCTGTTTCTATTTGAAATGAGCGTACCGGAACTGTATTTGGCGATTCCGTAGCATCCGGCCTGTCTGTTATCATTTCCGGTAACTCTTTGGTTTCCTGAGCAAATATTCCTATAGACATCCCAAAAAACAGAATGCCAATATTGTGTTTTATATACTTCATTTAATTAGTTTGAACATATAGATTTTCCGCGATCTTTTGTGAAATAAAAAACTGGTCGTTTCCTACCTGAATGATCATGGAACCATCAAAAAACTCTTTACCTAACACCTTAATTTTAGTGCCAATACTTATTTTTCGTTTATCGAGATACTGTAGAAATTCTCCACTTGATTCCTTAACTCCAACACATACACCCCGTTGGCTTTTATTACATTCAGAAAGTAATTTCTTTTCCGTTCGCTTTACATTTCCATGCCTGTCGGGAATGGGGTCACCGTGGGGATCGAAATCCGGGCTTCCCAAAAACTTATCCAAACGATTAACTAATTCTTCAGATTGAATATGTTCTAATTGTTCAGCAATCTCATGAACTTCATCCCAATGGAAATTAAGTTTTTCAACTAAAAAAACTTCCCACAAACGATGTTTTCTGATCACATTTGCTGCAATCTTTCTTCCGTTAGGAGTTAACAATGCTCCTTTGTATTTTTTATAGGAGAGCACATCTTTTTCAGCAAGTTTTTGTACCATATCTGTCACTGAAGAAGGTTTGGTGTCCATCCTTTCAGCAATAGCATTCGTACTTACTTCCCCCTGGTTTTGCTGCTCCAGATGGTAAATAGCCTTTAAATAATTTTCTTCTGCAAGTGAAAACATAAAGACAAAGGTAAAGATTTTTTTCTATTTATATAGAATTTATTTTTAGCTTAGACTAAAAATAAAGAAAATTGCCTCCTATTAAACTTACTTTTTCAGTAATAAATTTAAAACCCTCTCTCTTTCTGAAGTTGTTCGTAAGCTTCCTGTACTTTTCTGAATTTCTCTTCCGCTCCCTTTTGATAGGCTTCATCCATGTGTTGAAGCTTATCGGGATGGTATTTTTTTGCCATGGTCCTGTAAGCAGCTTTAATTTCAGAATCCGTAGCAGTGCGTTCAATTTCCAAGATCTTATAAGCACTATCCGGGTTTTTAAAGAACATAGCCTTAATACTCTCGAAGTCTCGAAATTGTACTCCTAAATACCCCGAAATTCTGTTAATTTCCTGAACTTCGGGTTCAGAAACATGCCCATCTGCATTAGCAATACTAAATAGAAAATGAAGTATTTGAAGTCGTGACTCATATCTTGTACGTTGTCTCAACAAATTACAAATATTTATGGCAGAGACCTGTCGCTTCTTTATCACTTCATTAAAAACCCGAAAAGTTGCATTGGCTCGTTCCGTTCCATAGGCCTGCACAAAATATTGCCTCACAAAATTCAGTTCACTTTCGTTTACTGTACCGTCTGCTTTAATAACCAAAGACGCCAGCGAGAGCAAATTGAGTTCAAAATCAGCAGGAGTTACACGATCACCTCTTTGTTGCTGAAAAACCTGTTGAAAGGACCCGCCTCCCTTTTTACTTGACATATTATCTAATAAGCTTCCCAATAAAAAGCCTATAATTGCTCCAGGAAACCTAAAGAATGTATACCCAAGAATAGCGGTAAACCAACGAATCATATATATGTAATTTCAATTTATAAAATGGAGTCAAAGATAACTATTTACTGAAAGAGTTTTGGAATTCTTTAACGCTTTGATAATCTTAAAATTGGTTACCTTTGCACTAAAATTGTTACACATTTAAAAGACTTTATTATGTATCCACCGGAATTAGTAAAACCTATGCGTGAAGACCTTACAAGAGTAGGTTTCAATGAATTATATACAGCAGAGGAGGTAAATGAAGCGTTAAACAAAGAAGGAACTACTTTAGTTGTAGTGAATTCTGTATGTGGTTGTGCCGCTGCCAATGCGCGTCCGGGAGCCAATATGTCACTTCAAAATGAAAAAAAACCTGATCATTTAGTAACTGTTTTTGCAGGAGTTGACCGTGAAGCAGTTGATGCTGCCCGTGCACAAATGGTTCCTTTTCCTCCAAGTTCACCTTCTATGGCACTGTTTAAAGATGGTGAGTTGGTACACATGCTGGAGCGTCATCACATTGAAGGCCGGCCGGCAGATATGATCGCTGAAAACCTTAAAGGAGCTTATAACGAGTTTTGTTAGATAGTTTTTTTAAAAAACATTAAACCACGTTAAGGCGTGGTTTTTTTATGCTTATTTTTAAACTATGTTAAAGCTAATTTCATATCCAATATCAATTATATATTTTTTCTTTTTTGGATTAACCTTGGTTATTTTTCATCCTATCCAGTGGTTTACATTTAATGTATTTGGATATCAGGCACATAAAAAAACTGTAGATCTGCTGCAATTTTTCCTTATGAGGTGTCAAAATATTCTGGGGACACGGTTTTCATTTCGTAATCCATATCATATAGATACAGACAACCCTTTGATCATTGTTACCAACCATCAAAGTATGTTTGATATTCCGCCTATAATTTGGTATATGAGAAAACACCATTGCAAGTTTATAAGTAAGGCAGAATTAGGAAAAGGAATCCCCAGTGTATCTTATAATCTGCGGCATGGCGGATCCGTTCTAATTGATAGAAAAAACCCAAAAGAGGCGATTATCACCATTAAAAAATTTGCAAATTACATTGAAACAAATAAACGTGCTGCTGTAATTTTCCCTGAAGGAACTAGGAGTCGAAGAGGGGTTCCCAAACCATTTCAAACAAAAGGCTTATTAACATTGTTCGAAGGAATTCCTTCAGCAGTAGTTGTTCCTATTACTATTAATAATTCATGGAAAACCATTCGTTATGGAAAATTTCCTCTGGGATTAGGGGCACACGTTACTTTTACCGTACATCATCCTTTGAAAGTGAGTGAGCACGAGCCGGACAGCTTAATAAAAACAATTGAGGAGCAAATTACGCAGGCAATTATTCTTGATTAATTTTTTGATTGTATTCAGAATAATTTTATTTGTGGATCTTTCAATTTCAGGTAATGAGATTTATTCAAAGATTTTATTTTTCTGTTTTTTAAAAACTTCTTTTTTGCTACTCCCATAGTATCTTTTATCTGGATAGCAATTGTTCCTTCTCCACTCATTCTAATACCAAAACGGCTATCATTTAGTTTGCCTCCATGACATTCGGCTATTTGATTGAGAATTCTTTCTGCTTTATCGGGAATAGTTTTATAAGCCCAATCTTTAAAAATTTCAGCAATTTGACCGTTTAGCCTAACAATCGTGTAGGCAATATCTTTTGCTCCTAATTCTGAAACTTTTTTTACCATAGGAATGATCTCATGACTATTTAACGATGGAATTATAGGAGCCATCATTACCCGAACCGGAATATCATTATCTGAAAGTACCTCAACTACCTTCAACCTCTGTTTTATGCTTGCTGTACGAGGCTCGAGTAACCGTCGGGTCTTTTCAGATAAAGATGTTATGGAAATATTCACTGCGATAATATTAAGCTTTGCCATCTCCTGTAGAATATCCAAGTCGCGTAGTATTAATGAATTCTTGGTAATAATACCGGTAGGGTGTTTCCATTTAAGCATGACTTCCATACATTTCCTGGTAATTTCCAATTTTCGTTCAATAGGTTGGTAACAATCTGTATTTCCTGAAAATACGATGGTACGTGGCTGCCAAGATTTGCTTTTCAGTTTTTGTTCTAACAATTCCGGGGCATTCTTTTTTACCAAAATATTTCGTTCAAAATCCAATCCTGCACCATAACCCCAGTATTCATGTGTATTCCGTGCATAGCAATACACACAACCATGCTCACAGCCCTGATATGGATTCGCAGAATAACCCATCCCAATATCTGGGCTATTAACTTTATTAACAAAGGTCTTTGGAAACACCTCTATATAGCGTGTCTTATTTTTGTCTGCCTGCTCACCTTCTGTTTCACAGAAATTTAGAAAATCATCACGTATCTCATGACGTAATTCAAAAAAACGATTGTGTATTCTTTGCTGCGCACCGCGCCCTTTAAGATGTTTTTTAGGCATAAATTAACTTTGATAAGGGACTCATCAAAGTTAATTATATTTTGGAATTATTCCATTTACAATTGGATTTATTCCAAAAATGTTTTTGTGAAGCTTAAAATTATAGCCTATTTGCCCGGGAAATCCGGTTTTCTTTTCTCCAAAAAAGCTTGTGTTCCTTCCCGAAAATCTGCCGTACCAAAACATTTACCAAATTGTGTGATTTCCTCATCAAAACCATTTTCGCCATCCTCATAACCGGCATTGATCGCGGCAATTGCAGCAGCAATTGCTACAGGGGAATTTCTCATGATCTTCCCTGCTGTTTTCTGGGTAAAATCCATCAACTCCTCAGGAGTGGTTACATGATTTACTAAACCATATTGTAGTGCCTTATCGGCATCAATCATTCCGGCAGACATTATAAGTTCCATTGCACGGCCTTTCCCTACCAATTGTGGTAAACGTTGAGTGCCTCCATACCCCGGAATAACCCCCAAAGAAACTTCAGGGAGACCCATTTTCGCATTATTACTTGCAATTCTAAAATGGGCGGCCATAGCTAATTCCAGTCCACCACCAAGTGCAAAACCATTTACCGCAGCAATAACAGGTGTTGACAAATGTGCTACAAAATCAAATAGTTTTGCTTGTCCTTCAGATGCCAGTTGCTCACCTTGAGCAACTGAAAAGTCTGCAAATTCACTAATATCGGCTCCAGCCACAAAAGCTTTTTCTCCACTTCCGGTAATAATGATTACCTTTACTGTCCTGTCTTCATCAGCAGCCTTAAAAGCAGTATGCAACTCTTTGATCGTTTCTCTATTTAAGGCATTAAGCTTAGTAGGACGATTGACCGTAATGGTAGTGATTCCTTTTTGATTATCGGAAAGGATATTGTTATAATTCATTGCCTCTTGGTTTTATAATTGTAAGGTAGTTTCAGAAGATAAAAATACGTAAATGCTTACAATTGTATTGGAAATGTCACAGTAAATGTTGTTCCTTTTCCTTCGGCAGATGTCAATGCAATTTTTCCTTCATAGGTCTCCACTATTTTCTTCACCATAGCGAGCCCAAGCCCCATTCCACTACTCTTTGTAGTAAATTTTGGCTCAAATACCTTCTCTTTATTTCCTTCTGAAATACCCAGACCGTTATCTGCAACCGTTATAACAGCATTGGTTCCATCAGAAAAAACATTTACTTCAATTTTTGGGTTTCCAGAATTTTTTTGCTCAATAGCATAAATACTATTCTTAATTAGATTTGTGATCACACGTATTAACTGTGTACGATCAAATTTAGCGATGATCTCTTTTTCTTCTGAAAAGAAATAGATATAATCCTCATTAAAGATATCTAGTGCTAATTTGGTTATTTTAACAACATTTAGTGTCTCATCTTGCTGTGCAGGCATTTGTGCATAGGTTGAAAAAGCAGATGCAATAGAACTCATAGTATCAATTTGTTGAATAAGCGTATTGCTGTATTCTTCCATTTTTTTATATACATCAGGATCGTTCGCATCAAACTTTCGTTGAAAACTTTGTACCGTTAAACGCATAGGCGTTAGCGGATTTTTAATCTCATGTGCTACCTGTTTAGCCATTTCTCTCCATGCAGCTTCTCGCTCACTTGCTGCTAATTGGGCAGCGCTGCTTTCTAACTCGTCGATCATCCCATTATAGGCATTAACAAGCGATGAAATCTCTAGTGTTGTATCTTCTACCAGTATTTTCTTATTTCGTTTATCTAAACGTGTTTCAATGATCTTTTGACTGATAGCATTTAAGGAACGTGTAATATATTTCGAAAGGAAATAAGCTAATGTAATTGCAAACAGTAGCATCATTAAGTAGGCATAGCCAAGGCGGGTCAAGTACTCTTTTAACTCTTTATTTAGGAACCCGTCATCTTCAATATATGGTAGATTGAGTATTGCAAGGGGTTTAAAGTAGCTGTCGGTAATAAATGTATATGAAGATTGGTAATTTTGCCCATCTTCTTTAAACCCTTCAACGTAGTGTTTATATGGAGAAGCTTCCAGCGCTTCTACTATATAACTTGCCAACTTAGTATTAGTGGTATCTTTAAAGAATGAGGCTTTAGAAGACTTTAAAAGGTTTCCTTCCAGATCATATAGATATAACTCGAGATTATGAATATTCTTAATCTCGTAGATTTTATCCTTAAAAATAAGTGGAATATTTTCTGTGTCTACCGGATATGTAGTCGTTTTTAAGGCATAATTAATATTCTCCCGAATTGCTGTTTCTTTACGTAACAAGCGTTCTCTATGGTAGTCTTCGGCTTCTTCACGATATTGATAAATAGTGACCGCTGCTATCAAGACCGAAGCTCCAATAACCAGAAGGATCATCGATAAAAAAATACGAAAGCGAAGCGACTTGGTAAAATTCATTCAATACAATTTGTTCGAGAAAGATAGCAATAATTAAACCATTTATTTCACGAATTTTTCTCCCGAATCCTTTTGTAGAATCTATAGCCCAACATTACCAATATTGAAAATAGTACAATCCCGACCACCCCATATATCCAATTGACAGCATTTTTTAAGATTACCAGAAACACTATGGCAAATAAGATGATTGTAGCACCTTCGTTAAACAAACGCATAAAATTAGAAGAGTGCTTTACCACATCCTTTTGAAGTTGTTTAAAGATGATGTGACATTTTATATGATAAATAATTAATAAAACAACAAAACCAAGTTTTACCTGCATCCAGGCATCAGTAAGATAAAAAGGGCGAAGGACCAATAACCAAATCGCAAAACCTGTAGCTAAGATCATTGACGGCCAGGTAATGATATACCACAATCGTTTGGTCATAATTTTAAATTGGTTGCCCAAGATCTCCTTTTCAGGTGAGGGCTTATGGCTTGCTTCTATTTGGTACACGAAAAGGCGCACAATATAAAACAAACCTGCAAACCAGGTTATAACAAAGATCAAATGAAGTGATTTTATATAGTAGTATCCCAAGCTTTAGTATTTAATAGCATCCTGATAACAGAATACAAGAAAAAATTATAATAGCAAAAGTAAAAAAGAAAGGCACAAATGCTATATCTCTGCCAGGAATTCTCAATACTACTTGGTTTAATAGAAGTTTTTAAGAAGAATTAATCATGCTCTTCTCTTTCATCTATCTCAATATGTTTAATAACCACTTTATCTTTTGGTTTGTAAGGAATCTCCTTTAAGATGTGTTCTATAGCTTCTATTCTTGCCTTTGTTTTTTTATTGGCCTTTATTATGATCCACGGTGCTAATTTTGTATTTGTCTTTTCAAACATATTCTTTTTATACAATGTGTAATCATCCCAAAGTTCCAGAGCTTTTTGGTCTACTGCACTAAATTTCCATTTTTTTACAGGACTGGACTTAATCTCCTCAAAGCGTTTTTTCTGTTCTTCTTTTGAAATTGAAAAGTAAAATTTAATCAGGCGAATTCCGGATTCAATGATCATTCTTTCAAAATCATTGACCTGATTCATGAAAATATCATATTCCTTTTGCGTACAAAACCCATTAACAGGTTCAACAACTGCCCTATTGTACCAGCTTCTATCAAAAAATACGATCTTTCCCTGCTTAGGAAGTTTGTTGATATACCTTTGAAAATACCATTGACCTCTTTCTTCATCGTTGGGTTTGGGTAATGCGACAACCTTAAACTCTCTGGGGTTTAAATGTTCTGTAGTTCTTCGAATGGCACCTCCTTTTCCTGCAGCATCTCTTCCTTCAAAAATCACAACTATTTTTTCTTTATTGTCTGTTACCCAATGCTGTAATTTTATTAATTCTTCTTGTAATGACTTTAACCTGTTCTCATATCTTACAAACCGTAAAGCCTTATTCATGTTGTATTCTTCGTAAGACAGAAGTTGTTTTAATCCTTTTTTGGAATTTAAACATTTGAGATCTTTTTGAGTTATATTTTCTAACATATTAGTCAATTTGCCTTAGCGTTCTGTGATAACGTTCCACTATATTTGGGTCTGGGAAAGTTGTTGTCCCGGATTCACCTTTATTATCATATTTGAACCTGGATAACACATAACGAATACTTTCCAGGCGTGCCTCTTTTTTTATATTGGTTTTAATTATAATCCAAGGGCTAATAGATGTATGTGTTTTACTGAACATTTGTTCTTTGTACAAAGTATATATATCCCACCTTTTTTGCCCTTCCTGATCTACCGGACTAAACTTCCACCTTTTTAAAGGGTTTTCTAATCTCGCATTAAACCTTCTTAATTGTTCTTCTTTCGATATGGAAAACCAAAACTTAATTAATTCTACACCATCTTCATAAAGCATATGTTCGAACTCAGGGACCTGACGCATAAAATTATCATACTGTTCTTCATTGCAAAACCCCATAACTGGCTCTACCACAGCACGATTGTACCAGCTTCTGTCAAAAAACACAATTTCTCCCGTGTTAGGCAATTCTTTAATATAACGCCTAAAATACCACTGTCCTTTTTCTTTTTCGGTAGGTTTGGTTAATGCAACTACCCTTATAGAACGTGGATTTAAATGTTCAATAAAGCGACGAATGGTGCTTCCTTTTCCGGCAGCATCTCTTCCTTCAAAAATAATGCAAACACGTTTTTTATGTTTGGCAACCCATTGTTGTAAATTAACCAGTTCTGCCTGAAGTTTGAGCAGCTCTTTTTCGTATTGAATTGTATGAAGAATACCGGTAATACGTTCTTCTCCTTCTTTAGAAATAAGTGTTTTTATTAAACCTTCCTTATTCTTGGAGTTTTGAAAATCTTTGGCTGTAAGCATAGAATCTTATGTAATTTATAAAGATCATAATTCTTTAAAGTTAAAAAAATGACATTTATCATTGACAAAATCCCGGCATTACTTATTGTTTCATTTTTCGCACTTCTTTATTCAAATAATACCCTGTTACAATAGTAGAAAGTACATCGGCAATAGGGAAAGAGACCCAAACACCCCAAACACCAAAAAACTTTGGAAGTATTAAAATTAATGGAATTAAAAAGAATCCTTGTTTTGTTAAGCTAAGCAATAAAGCAGGAATTGCTTTTCCAATCGCTTGAAAATACGACGCTCCTATTAATTGAATAACAATAACAGGAGTAGCTGCAAATACCCAACGTAATGCATTTGGGGTTCTACGTAATAACTCCTGATTATTGGTCATTGTTTCAATATCTAAGCCTTCTCTTCCGCTTATAAAAATTGAAACCAAATTTGGAGAGAAAATCATAATAATTGCAAAAATAAATAAAGCCAGCACTCCTGAGTATTTAATGGAAGTGTTGATGGATTCCCTAACGCGTTCAAACTTCCCGGCCCCGTAATTATACCCCGCGATAGGCAAGAATCCTTGATTTACACCAATTACCGGAAAAAGAGCAAACATAAGCATCCGGCTAATAATTCCATACGAGGCAACATCCAATGCATCACCATAGGTAATAAGCACATTATTTAATAAAATAGTTAGTACTGCGATCGCTCCCTGTCTTGCAAGAGTCACAAAACTCAAGCTGTTTATTTCTGAAACTATTTTTTTACGGAGTACAAAGCATTTTGCGGTGAGTTTCAATTCACTTTTAAAAACAAAGAACCAAACTATAAAAGCAAAACAAATCGCATAGCTTATAAAAGTGGCCCATGCTGCCCCTTCCATACCAAAGTCAAATACATTAATTAAAATGTAATCCATAAAAATGTTCCCAATAGCAGGAAGCAGCATTGCGTACATCGCAAACTTTGGCTTGCCTTCGGCACGAATTACACTATTCCCCATCATACAGATCGCCAGCATAACAATACCATATAATACAATGCGATAATAAATCAATGCCAGATCCTTGAAAGAATCATCTGCGCCAAAAAATTCAATTAATGTATTTTGAAAAATAAGTCCTAAAATAGCAAGCAGTCCAGAAGAGACGAATGTGAGTGTAATTTGATTCCCGAAAACCTGCAAAGCTTTACTGTCATTGCCTGAACCCAGTGCTCGAGAAAGAACCGAGCTTCCACCAATACCAATAGATAAACCAATCGCACCAATAAAAAAAGTAATCGGAATAACTACAGTTATAGCAGAGATCGCTAACGGACCAATCCATCTCCCTACGAAAATGGTATCAACGATCATATTAAGTGACATTACCAGGATTCCTATAGATGCCGGTACTGCCTGCCTGACAAGTAGTTTGCTAATGGGATCGGTGCCTAACGTAGTAGATTTTTTCCCTTTTGCCATTAGGCAATTGCTTTTTTAATATCTACAATCCTCCAGGCATCTATCCAACCTGTTAATACATCTGCCCAATCATCTCGGTCATTTAAACACGGAATCGTTGTAAATGTTTCTCCGCCAACTTCACGGAAGATCTCTTGTCCTTCCATTGCAATTTCTTCCAATGTTTCTAAGCAATCGCTCACAAAGGCCGGTGTAACGACCACCATTTTTTTAATACCAGCTTTACCCATTCTTTCTATAGTCCGGTCTGTGTAAGGTTGCAGCCACGGATCAAATCCTAAACGAGATTGAAAGGAAGAGGAATATGTTCCTTTTTTCAAATTTAATTTCTCGGCCACCAACGCTGTTGTTTTATAGCATTGGTGACGGTAACAGAACTGATGGGCTTCCGAAGTGGTTTTACAACAATTCTCATCAATTTTACAGTGTGAATTGGTAATATCACTCTTACGAATATGTCTTTCCGGAACACCATGATAGCTAAACAACAGGTGTTCGTAATCCAGTCCTTCTAATTTTTCAAATATACTTTTGGAAAGGACTTCAATATATTCGGGTTTATGGTAAAAAGAAGGAAGAGATGTAATTTCCAATTCCGGGAAGTATTTCTTCTGAAGCTCCCCAACGGCTACTTCAATTGTCTCTGTCGTTGCCATTGCAAATTGAGGATACAATGGAATGATCAATACTTCATTTACCCCTTTATCAACTAATTGCTGAAGCCCTTTTTTTAGTGTCATACTCCCGTAGCGCATTGCTAAAGCAACCGGAATAGTAGTTCTTTCCTGAATTTTTTTCTGTAATCTTTCAGAAATAACAATCAAAGGAGAGCCTTCTTCCCACCAGATTTTTTGATAAGCTTCGGCAGATTTTTTGGGCCGGGTATTCAATATGATTCCACGTACCAGTAAAATTCGCGCCCAACGAGGTACATCGATTACACGGGGATCCATTAAAAATTCATCCAGATATTTTTTTACGTCCTTTGGATCGGTGCTATCCGGCGAACCAAGATTTACAAGGAGAACTCCTTTCATTTATAGAAATTTTTAGAATGCAAAATTAGTTTTTAAATATGCGCTAGACAAAGGTGTTATGTATTAAAAATCGATAGAATTATTAGTATTTCTTATCCCGAGAGACTCATCAAATATTTTTTTGGGGTTGTCCCAAATTTCTTTTTAAATGATGATATAAAATGACTGGCAGTACTATAACCTACTTTCAATCCTACCTCATTTACGTTATGTGCCCCGGTTGCCAGCAATTGCCTGGCAACTTCCATTTTATAATCGAAAAGAAAACTAAATACCGAATCTCCGTAGATTTGTTTGAACCCTTCTTTCAATTTATTGATCGGGAGGTTAATTTCGTCTGCCAATTCATGTAAAGTAGGAGGTTCCGCCATACGGGAAATGATTATTTCTTTAGCTTTTTTAACCTTAAGCACATTCTCTTCATCCGCTAAAAAGGGGCACTGTTCAATATCTGCTTCTTTTGGTTGATTAAAATATAAGCTCAACAACTCATATGCTTTCCCCTTAAAATATATGGGTTTTACAGAAGGATGCAGGTTATAATTCATGATTTGGTTTAAGACAATTGCCATCGAAGGCTGTATTGTTGCATCTTTATAATACTTTCGATCTTTGTTCTCATCGCTTAAAAAAGTAATGTAGTTTGCTTCGTTTGAAAATAGACCGTGAAACTTTTCAATCGGTAATAATACCGAAAGAACCCATGAATCCGGCCCTACAGCTAAATTTAATGGTAAATCCCGTTGTGGGTTGTACAATAACAATGAATTGTTTTCCTGAAGAGGTAATTTGTAATTTCCATCATTAAAATTAAAGTTTGCCGAACCTTTTATACAAAAGTGAAACTGAATGAAATGACTTCCCACTTCACGCTTAAAAAGTTGATAATCATCTGTTTCGTTATTAAATCTTAATATGAAAAAGCCTTTTTCAATAGATACTTCCTCATAAAAGCTTTCAGCGATATTTTTATTGACAAACATGGTCTCGAATTATTTCTTTATTTAGAATTAATCTAAACAAAGTGAGTTGAAATTTGCTTTCACATAGCGAAATTAGGGCATTTATATGACAAATGTCATATTTTAATAAAAATTAACAGCAGCCGATATAATTGATGCTGCTAGCGTTATTTTTTAAAATATATTGCATATACATTTGCAACGTTAGGTATGAAAATTAACGGAAAACAACCAATTTCGAAATCTCCGGATGGAAATTTTTACGCCATTGGCCTCAACTACAAAAAGGCCGATGCCGAAATTCGTGGGCATTTTAGTATTTCTGAAGAAGCACAAGCTAATATTTTAGAGCAGGCTAAAGAGGAAGGTATTCCGTCCTTAAGCCTAATCTCTACTTGTAATCGTACTGAATTATACGGCGTTGCACAGCATCCTTTTCAGTTAATTAAATTACTCTGTGAGCATACGAACGGAAGTATTGAAGAATTTGAAAAAGTATCATATATCCATAAAAATAAAGCTGCCGTTTCACATCTTTTTAAAGTAGGAACCGGCTTGGATAGTCAAATTTTAGGTGATTTCGAGATTATAAGTCAGTTGCGAAGTAGCTTCAGACATTCCAAAAGAGTAGAATTATTGAATCCATTTATGGAACGGTTGGCTAACGCTGTCATTCAGGCTAGTAAAAGGATCAAAAACGAAACCGAAATATCTTCCGGGGCCACTTCTGTAAGTTTTGCAGCCGTTCAATATATTTTAGCGCGGGTTCCATATGTATCGGACAAAAATATTTTACTTTTTGGTACGGGGAAAATAGGTAGAAATACTTGTGAAAACCTCATAAAGCATACTAAAAATAAGCATATTACACTTATTAACCGAACAAAGGATAAAGCCGAAAAAATTGCAGGAAAATTCAATTTGGTTGTAAAGGATTATACAGATATCCAGAGTGAGATCGCGCAAAGTGATATCTTAATTGTCGCAACAGGAGCTCAAAATCCCACAATTTCAAAAGAATTATTATTTCTGAAAAAACCATTGCTCATTTTAGATCTTTCCATTCCAAAAAACGTATCTGAAAATGTAAAGGAAAATGAACTGGTTACACTGGTACATCTTGACAACCTCTCCACTGTTACAGACAAAACCATAGAAAATCGCACCTCACAAATACCAAAAGCAAAAGGTATTATCAATGAAATTGAAACCGAATTTAATACTTGGGCCGAAAACCGAAAGTTTGCGCCTACCATTAAAGCGTTAAAAACAAAATTAGCCGAAATTAAGGCTGGTGAAATCGATTTTCAACGCAAAAAGATCTCTAACTTCAATGAACAACAAGCGGAGATTATAAGCAATCGCATTATACAAAAAATAACAACACATTTTGCCAATCATCTAAAGGATGATACTGTTTCAACTCCCGAAAGCATTGAACTGATCAAACACGTTTTTCAACTTTCAAATCAAGAAGCGTGAGTAAGATAATTCGTATTGGCACAAGAGATAGCCAGTTAGCTTTATGGCAAGCGAATACAGTAAAAGAAAAGTTAGAAAAGCTAGGCTACAAAACTACATTGGTCCCGGTAAAATCAACTGGTGATTTAGTTCTGGACAAACCTTTATATCAAATGGGAATCACGGGTATCTTTACAAAGACGCTCGATGTTGCCATGCTTAAAGGAAGTATAGATATTGCAGTGCATAGTATGAAAGATGTCCCAACCTTATTACCAGACGGAATCGTACAAACTGCTGTACTGGAAAGAGCTTCTTCTAAAGACATTCTGGTAACAAAAAATGCTGATTTTACAGCCTCTTGTACTATAGCCACCGGAAGCCTACGCCGTAAAGCACAATGGTTATATCACTATCCTCATCATCAAGTGGTTGACCTACGCGGAAATGTAAATACCAGGTTGCAAAAACTGTCAGAGAATAATTGGCAGGGAGCAATTTTTGCAAAAGCCGGTTTAGAGCGCATTAATGTGTTGCCTGTAAACCATATAACACTGGATTGGATGATTCCTGCACCGGCACAGGGCGCAATGGTAGTAGTTGCTTTAGAGGAAGATGCATTTTGTAAAGAAGCAACTTCTAAACTGAATGATCGTAATTCTGAGATATGTACTTATATAGAACGCGTCTTTTTACGTACACTGGAAGGTGGTTGTACAGCACCTATAGGTGCTTTCGCTAAAATTATTGATGACAGATTGTATTTTAAAGGTGCTTTGTTCTCAATAGATGGAAAAACCAAGTTAGAAGTCGAAGAAGAAATCCTTACCTCTAAGCATAATGGATTTGGAGAACATTGTGCTAATAAAATACTTGAAAACGGCGGAAGAGAATTAATGAAACAGATCAAAGATGAACTCTAAAATTTCGTCAACGGTCCTCTCTACAAAGCTACTTTCACCTCCTCAAAAGGAGTTGTTGTTAAACGGCAATATTGCATTTGTAGAATACGATGCTATCACCATCGAGTTTTTGAGCTTTAAATGGCCCAAAAATGCTAAAAGCGTTATTTTTTCAAGTAAAAATGCTATAAAATCATTAAAAAAGACAGATTTTGCCTCAATTTTAGGGACAATTGAAAATTGCTTTTGTGTAGGTGCTTTAACAAAAGCTTTTTTAGAGAAAAATGGTCAAAAAGTAACAAAAATGGCTAAAAATGCTTCAGAATTAGCAGATTTTTTAAAAAAAAGCTACAAAAATGATACATTTTACTTTTTTTGTGGCAGCATGCGAAGAGATGAAATACCTTCGGTTTCAAAAAATTCAAACAATACTGTTTTTGAGGTAAAAACATATAAAACTAAACTTAAACCAATCAAGTTTGATCGAAAATTCGACGGCATTCTTTTTTTTAGTCCTAGTGGCGTACAAAGTTTTACCTCGGAAAATAATATTGGTAATATTCCTGTTTTTTGCATTGGCAACACTACCGCTTCCGAAGCAAAAAAACATACAAAAAAAGTGATCATTGCAAATACAACTTCTGTAGAGAGTGTAATTGCTAAAGCTGTGAAAACTCTAAAAAATGACAAAAATTAAAAACGATCTTTTCCTTCGTGCCCTTCGGGGCGAAATCGTGAACCGCCCTCCTGTATGGATGATGCGGCAAGCCGGACGCTACCTCCCCGAATTTATGGAGATCAAAGAAAAATACGATTTCTTTACGCGTTGCCAGACCCCCGAACTCGCAAGTGAAATTACCGTACAACCTATACGAAGATACGGAATGGATGCGGCTATATTGTTTAGTGATATCCTGGTAATTCCACAGGCTATGAATATTCATGTGGAAATGAAACCCGGAATTGGTCCCTGGTTACCTCAACCAATTCGATCCCGAAAAGACCTTGAAAGGGTGATCGTCCCGGATATTAACGATTCGCTAGGCTATGTGATGGAGGCCATAAAAATGACGAAAGAAAAATTAAAAAATGAAATTCCATTGATTGGCTTTGCAGGAAGTCCTTGGACCATATTGTGCTACTGTGTACAAGGGCAAGGCAGCAAAAATTTCGATAAAGCCAAAGAGTTTTGTTTTACCCAGCCTTTAGCTGCGCATGAGTTACTTCAGAAAATAACAGATACAACAATCCTCTATTTAAAAGAAAAAGTAAAGGCAGGTGTAAATGCCGTTCAGGTTTTTGATAGTTGGGGAGGAATGTTGTCTCCTGAAGATTATCAGGAATTTAGCTGGCAGTATATTCAGCAAATTATAGACGCTCTTAAAGATGAAACACACGTAATAGCTTTTGGTAAAGGATGTTGGTTTGCTTTAGATACCATGTCAAAAAGTGGTGCGTCTGCATTAGGAGTAGATTGGACATGTTCGGCAAGAAATGCACGTTATTTAACCGGTGGAAATATCACATTACAGGGAAATTTTGATCCTACGAGATTATTTAGCCCTCCTTCAGAAATAAAAAGGATGGTAAGACAAATGATCAATGATTTTGGAAAAGACCGATATATTGTAAATTTAGGTCACGGGATATTACCAAATATTCCTCTGGAAAATGCAGGAGCATTTATTGAAGCCGTTAAGGAATATAAAGCATAAGTGTGAATATTTGGGCGAGGATAAAGCAAATGAGTCTGAGGCAACTTTTTCAATTGTCTCTCTTATTTATAAGCAAACCTTTATTGATCTTACCCACACTAAGAGCAACAAAACATACTATGAATATTTGTGATTCTTTGTATGGTATGGCACACCACAAGAGCAATAAAGCAAATGCTTTTCGTCATGCTCTATGGAATTTTATGATTTGTCAAAAAACGATGAAAATTGTAAAAAATGAAACAAAAACGATCATTTGGGCTCAAAAAGTGACTGATTTGTATGAAAAAGTGACAAAAAATGAGATTTTGGATGAAATAATGGATTTACACAATAATGCAATTGGCAGGAATGTATTTTTGCTCAAAAAAGAGCGAAATGAAATCGAAATCGTTGATTTTTTACAAGAAATGTTAAAAAACGCTAAAAAAATCACCAAAATCAATGAAATTCCGGCTGCTGAGAATCAACTAGTTTATATTTTAGAGTAATGCTAAAAAATATATTAAAAGGCATACAAGCTTACGGAGGTACTTTCAAACTAATTTCACAATTAGGTTTGTGGAAGTATTTTGGGATTCCAATGCTTATTAGTTTTTTAACTGCGATAATTATTGGTATTGCTGCCTGGGGGTTTTCTGATACTATTGGTAGCTTTATTGCTAAAATCTGGTTCTGGGAATGGGGTGCGGAAACATTCAAAGTCATTAGCAATTTTATTGGTGCTCTACTGGTAATAGCTGTAGGTCTTATTTTGTACAAACATATTGTCATGGCATTGAGTGCTCCTTTTATGAGTCCTGTTTCAGAAAAGATCGAAGCACATCTAACAGGTATAAATCATAAGCATAGAAATACCACAAATGCTGCACAGCTATGGCGCGGGATTAGAATTAATGTTCGAAATCTAATGATGGAACTATTATTGACGATCCCAATCCTGATCATTGGTTTTATTCCGATAATAGGTTTTATTTCTTCAGTTCTATTATTTCTGGTACAATCCTTCTATGCCGGCTTTGGAAACATGGATTATACTCTCGAACGACATTTTGAAGTAAAAGAAAGTGTACAATTTGTAAAAAACAATCGCGGTATTGCCATAGGAAATGGGATGGTGTTTATGTTGATGTTGCTAATTCCAGTGATCGGGATCATACTGGTATTACCGCTTTCGGTAACTGCAGCAAGTACAGAAACTATTAGGGTCTTAAAGAATTCTGAACTGATAACTGCTTCGGAAAAAGTTAAAAATATTAATTAAAAGATTTCCGTTTTCGGGAAAGAACATGAAAGATAAATTTGTAACCTATATACGTACACTTCAAAACACTATTTGTAGTGCTCTGGAAGAAACCGATGGTAAAGCTACATTCAAAGAGGAGCTTTGGAAACGACCGGAAGGGGGTGGTGGACGAACTCGTGTGATTGAGAACGGAGCTGTTTTTGAAAAAGGAGGTGTAAACATAAGTGAAGTCCATGGAAAGTTACCTGAATCCATGCAACAATATTTTGGGGTACAAAATGCCGATTTCTTTGCCTGCGGATTAAGTTTGGTATTACACCCCAAGAATCCTTTTGTTCCTACAGTTCATGCTAATTGGCGCTATTTTGAAATGTACAATCCCGATGGTGAAATCGTTACGCAATGGTTTGGTGGCGGGCAGGATCTTACACCTTATTATTTGTTTGAAGAAGATGCAATACATTTTCATCAAGTATGTAAAACTGCCTGTGATGCACATAATCCGGAATTTTATCCACAATATAAAGAGCGTTGTGACAATTACTTTTACAATTCGCACCGTAATGAAGCAAGGGGTATTGGCGGATTATTCTTCGATTATCTTAAAGAAACCGAAGAAATGTCAATGCAGGACTGGTATAATTTTGTAACCACTGTGGGGAATAGTTTTTTAGACGCTTATCTCCCTATTGTTAAAAAAAGAAATAATATTTCTTATTCTGAAAATCACTGCGACTGGCAGCAGATTCGACGTGGGCGCTACGTAGAATTTAACCTCGTACATGACAAAGGAACGCTTTTCGGCTTAAAGACCAATGGCCGTATTGAAAGTATATTAATGAGTTTACCTCCTGTAGTGCAATGGAGATATGATCATCACCCGGAACCAGAAAGTGAAGAAGAAAAATTACTCAAAGTATTACAACAACCTAAAGACTGGCTTTAAAATATAAAACTATGTATCCACTAAGAAGAAACCGAAGATTACGAACTTCCGAAGCTATTAGAAGTCTGGTTCGGGAAACTATTGTCACTCCTAATGATTTTCTTGTTCCGTTATTTGTTGTAGAAGGTAAAGGTGTAAAAGAAGAGATTCCTTCTATGCCAAACTATTATCGTTATAGTTTGGACCTGCTTTCCGGAGAAGTGAAAGAATTATGGTCGCTTAGATTAAAATCTGTACTGTTATTTGTAAAGGTTCCTGACAATCTAAAAGACAATACCGGTAAGGAAGCCTTAAATCCTGAAGGTTTAATGCAGCGCGCTATTAGAACAGTTAAGAATGCAGTACCGGAAATGTTGGTAATGACCGATGTTGCTCTCGATCCTTACTCAAGCTATGGCCATGACGGGATTGTTTCAGAAGGAAAAATAATCAATGATGCCACCAATGCCGTTTTAGCTGAAATGTCCTTATCTCATGCCAAAACGGGTGCTGATTTTGTTGCACCCAGCGACATGATGGACGGCCGTATTCTTGAAATTAGATCGCTCCTTGAAGATGAAGGTTTTCACGATACGGGAATTATGAGTTACAGTGCAAAATATGCCTCGGCATTTTATGGCCCCTTCCGTGATGCTTTGGATTCTGCCCCCGGATTTGGTGATAAAAAAACATATCAAATGGACTTTGCCAATCGGGATGAAGCCATTAAAGAAACGCTTATGGATGTTGAAGAAGGCGCTGATATTGTAATGGTAAAACCAGGCTTATGTTATTTGGATATTGTGCGGGATGTCCGCAATGCAGTAGATGTACCGGTAGCAGTATATCAAGTAAGCGGTGAATATGCAATGTTAAAAGCTGCTGCAGAAAAAGGCTGGTTGGACCACGATGCTGTAATGCTTGAGCAAATTACGGCCATTAAAAGAGCTGGTGCTCATATTATCGCCAGTTATTTTGCTAAGGATGTGGTGAAATTAATTTCGTAATTTTCAGGCTATGAAAAACCTACCCTTATACTTTTTATTTTTTTGTCTTACAACTATGATGGCACAACAATCCTCTGTTAAAACTGCTTTTTTGGAAAAATGGGAAAACTCTAAGAATTACCTGCTGGCTTTTGCTGAAGCTATGCCTGAAGAGAATTACAACTTCAAACCTACTGAACGGCAAATGAGTTTTAAAGAGCAACTCATTCATATAAAAGGCAATATGGATTGGTTAAGTACCAGTTATTTTACTGAAACCGAATTCAAAAGAACAAAAACCGAACTTCCTGCCACTAAAGCTGAAACTATTGCAATAATTACCGCGGCATTCGATGCTACTTCAAAAATCATTAAAAATACTCCCGAAACACAATTTACCGAAACGGTTGCGTTTTTTAGCGGTCCCAAAAGTAAATTACAAATATTGAATCTGTTACAGGACCATGTTACCCACCATCGCGGACAACTAGTAGTATATCTTAACCTTAACAATGTTGAGCTACCTAAATATGTTGGGTGGTAAAGACAATCCATTAAGAATATAGTGAAGATTATAACAATGGGAAGGTTATAAATCTTTATTTTAGTAAAAACTTTTACTGAAAGAATGACTTTACTAATTGTCTACGCACTAATATCTATCTTTTTTTCTTTCCTATGCTCTATTTTGGAAGCTGCCTTATTGAGTTTTACTCCTACCTATATAGAAATGAAAACTCAGGAAGGAAAAAAATACGCTCAAACCTTAGCCAATTACAAGAAAGATATCGACAAACCCTTAATAGCCATTCTCACACTAAATACCATTGCACATACGGTAGGTGCCATATTGGTAGGGGTGCAGGCCGAAAAGCTTCCTTATAAAGTAGAGGTTTTGGGCTTAAACATTGTAGGAGTCGTTTCAGCAATTATGACTTTATTGATATTGATAGTTTCTGAGATCATTCCCAAGACAATAGGGGCCACCTATTGGAAAAGTTTAGGTTCGTTTACTGCATTGTTCCTTCAGATCATCATTTTCCCATTAAAATACACCGGTATCTTATGGTTATTACTCCTAACAACAAAACTCATTGGTAAATCTGCCCATGTTAGTACAATGAGCAGAGAGGAGTTTTTAGCAATTACAGATGCTGCAGAGCAAGAAGGGGTGTTTGAAGAAAACGAAAGTGCTGTAATAAAGAACCTTCTTATTTTCAAATCGGTTACAGCAAAAAACGTAATGACTCCTTTTTCGGTTGTGACCAGTGAAGATGAAGCCATAACCCTCTCCGAATTCTACGAAAAGAATAAGAACTTACGTTTTTCACGTATTCCTGTCTTCAAAGAGAAAAGCCACAATATAACAGGGTTTGTTTTAAAAGATGATCTATTAGAAGAAATTGTAGAAGAACATGGTAATAAGCCTTTAAGTGATATTAAACGAGAAATGACAATGGTTCAGGACGATACTCCTATTCCTACACTATTCGATACGTTTATAAATCAAAGGGCGCATATTGCTTTGGTAGTTGATGAATATGGAAATACCACAGGAATTGTAACAATGGAAGATATTATTGAGACCTTATTGGGCCTGGAAATTATGGATGAAAGTGATGCCATCGAAGACATGCAGGCACAGGCTCGAAAAAATTGGGAGCGTAGGGCCATGCGTATGGGAATTGAGCTACAGAATACAAATGAAGAAAAAAATGAGGAATGAAAAAGGCGTATCTAAATAGTCCCATAGGAATATTAGAATTGCAAGGTGATGCTTCAGGATTAGTGTCTGTACTATTCGTGGAAAATATTTCAGTAGATGAAACTTTTAACATTCCTTCTGAGCTAAAAGACGCTGCCTCTCAGCTCACTGAGTATTTTGAAGGACAACGTAACCATTTTGAACTTCCTCTATCGCCTCAAGGAACCGATTTTCAGAAAAGAGTATGGAAGCAATTGCAAACAATTCCGTATGGAAAAACAACCTCATATCAACAAATAGCCAATAGTTTGGGAGATCCAAAAGTAATACGTGCTGCTGCTTCGGCAAATGGTAAGAATCCTCTATCTATTATTATTCCATGTCACAGAGTGATAGGAAGTGATGGTTCACTAACAGGCTATGCCGGAGGGTTGCATCGCAAAAAATGGCTACTGGAACATGAAAGCCCGGTAAAGCAACAGTCTTTGTTTTAAAATTCTCCTATGAAAAGATTCCTCAAATGGTTCATTGGTACTATTGTGGCTGTAGTTGTTTTGCTTTATATAACAGATCATGATTACATATTAAGAGGAACTCGAATTGTATATTTTACCGGACACACTACTGCATTTATTCATGACCATACCTATTTTGAAAATGAAACCTTACCAGCCAGCACAAAACCTCAACCTTGGGCCATTGCCAAGGATTACAATAGCGTGAAAGTTACCAAAAGGCTTTTAGATATTAATAATGAGCTGGGGACAATTGCCTTTTTAATTATTAAAAATGATAGCATTTGGTTTGAGGATTATGCAGAAAATTACGGAACAGCTTCACAAACCAATTCATTTTCAATTGCCAAGAGTATTACCTCGGCATTATTAGGAAAAGCCATTAAGGATGGCCATATCAAAAACCTATCACAACCTGTAAGTGATTTCTATCCACAATTTGAAGGTAGTGGGATGACCGTAGGTGACCTGTCTTCTATGGCTTCGGGGTTGGATTGGGACGAATCCTATAAAAATCCATTTGCTATTACCGCCCGTGCTTACTATGATGATGACTTGGCAGAAACTATTCTTGGATTACGGGTGGCAGAAACACCGGGGGAATCTTTTAAATACTTAAGTGGTAATACACAATTGCTGGGAATCGTTATTGAGAAAGCAATTCAGGTTAAAAGCATAGATCTTAAAGATTATCTTTCTATTAGTTTTTGGGAACCTATGGGATTTGAGCAACCAGCACTTTGGCAAATTGATGATGATGAAAACCGCCTTGTGAAAGCATATTGCTGTATTGCAAGTAATGCCAGAGATTTTGCCCGTTTCGGAAAACTATACAAAGACTTTGGAAAATGGGATGGAAAGCAACTTTTGGATTCTTCTTTTGTAGCAAGGTCCATTGTTCCCAGATTTGAAAAAAGCACCGAATATGGCTACGGTTTTTGGTTAAGCAATCATCTTGATAAAAAGATCTTTGTAATGCGTGGTATATTAGGGCAATATGTGATCACAATTCCGGAAGATGACTTAATTATTGTTCGTTTGGGTCACAATCGCGGTAAAAAAACTGAAAACCCGTTTAGTCACGATTTTTATGTGTATATAGAAGAGGTTTATGCCATGCTTCACAATAATTCATAAAAAAATTGTAGTTTTATTTACACTCCCCAATTATATTTCAAGCTATGCTTAAAAGAATAAATTTGGAACATATCCTGTTTCTGGATATTGAAACTGTTCCACAGCACCCGGATTTTAACAATTTAGACGATACTACAAAAACATTGTGGGAATTGAAGACCCAGTACCAGCGTAAAGAAGAATTCTCTCCTGAAGAATTTTATGATCGCGCCGGAATATGGGCAGAATTTGGTAAAATTATTTGTATTTCTGTAGGATATTTTAAAATGAAAGGAGAAACCCGAAGTTTTCGAGTGACAAGTTTTCATGGAGATGAAATTACTATTCTCAAAGAGTTCAAGGGGCTTTTGGAAACACATTTCAATAAAGCTCAGCATCTTTTATGTGCGCACAATGGAAAGGAGTTTGACTTTCCATACATTGCCAGAAGAATGATTATCCAAGGGATCGATATCCCTTTCAAATTAAATCTTTTTGGGAAAAAACCATGGGAAGTTCCACATCTCGATACGATGGAACTATGGAAATTTGGTGATTATAAAACCTTTACTTCACTAAAATTAATGGCACATGTTTTTGGTATTCCTTCTCCCAAAGATGACATTGACGGTAGTCAGGTGAAACATGTTTTTTATGAGGAAAATGATATTGACAGAATCATTGAGTATTGTGAAAAGGATACTGTTACAGTAGCCCAGATACTATTAAAGCTTCGGAATGAACCTCTTTTAACTGAAGGCGAGATACTTTCAGTATAAAATCATTGAAAACTCTATCTTTGAATACATGTCCAAAAAAACTATTCTAGATGTTAATGAGCTTTCCATTTCTTTTGGAAATAAGAAGAGCCTTGTCGAAGTAATTCATAGTATTTCCTTCAAAATTTTCGAAAATGAAATCGTGGGAATTGTGGGCGAATCCGGTTCGGGGAAATCTGTTACGGCTATGGCAGTGATGAATTTGCTTCCCAAAAAAAAGGCCCTTATTACGGGTGACATCCTTTTTGGTGGAAAAAACCTGTTGGCTGAAAACCCGAAAACCCTTCGGCCCTTTATAGGAAAAGAAATCGCGATGATCTTTCAAGAACCCATGAGTGCCTTAAACCCTTCCTTAACATGTGGTTTTCAAGTTTCTGAAATCCTTCAGCATCATTTAAAAATGACATCTTCTGAAGCCAAAAAAGAAACGGTCTCTTTATTTGAAAAAGTAAAACTCCCTCGTCCTAATGATATTTTCAATAGCTATCCGCATCAAATTAGCGGAGGACAAATGCAAAGGGTCATGATTGCAATGGCCATTGCCTGTAAGCCCAAGTTATTGATAGCAGATGAGCCTACTACCGCATTAGATGTTACCGTCCAAAAAGAAATCATACAATTACTCAAAGAGATTCAAAAAGAAACTAAAATGAGTTTACTGTTTATCTCTCATGACCTGGGATTAGTTTCTGAAATTGCAGACAGCGTTATAGTGATGTATAAAGGGGATATTGTAGAAACAGGAAGTGTCTACCAGATCTTTAAAACGCCCAAACACAGTTATACAAAAGCATTATTGGCATCACGGCCAACCTTAGGAGTTCGTTTAGAAAAACTCCCAACTATTGCTTCTCTTACAGATAACAGTTTTGTCTCCAAAGAAATTACCTCACAACAACGGGCACTAAGGCATAAGAAAATCTATACCAAAGCTCCTTTATTGGAAGTCTGTAATTTGGAAAAAGAATATTTTAGTAAAGCCGGCCTGTTCCAACCTAAAAAAGTTGTAACAGCAGTAAATGATGTTAGTTTTAAGGTTTTTGAAGGTGAAACATTAGGTTTGGTAGGTGAATCCGGCTGTGGAAAATCAACACTGGGAAAAGCTATTTTACTATTGGATAAAGCAACTGCCGGAAGCATAAAATATCGTGGTAAAGAGTTATTAAGGCTTTCCTCCAATGAAATCAGAAAACTTCGAAAAGAAATTCAGTTGATCTTTCAGGATCCATACTCTTCTTTAAATCCAAGACTAATTATTGGAGAAGCATTGGTAGAGCCTATGCAGGTTCATGGTATAGGAAAAACAAAAAAGCAACGAAAAGAAAAAGCATTACAGCTATTGGATCGTGTGGGATTGGACGAAAACTACTATTACCGCTATCCGCATGAACTTTCCGGAGGACAGCGGCAACGGGTAGGAATTGCCCGTACTATTGCGATAGAGCCTAAATTGATTATTTGTGACGAGTCTGTTTCGGCTCTGGACATTTCAGTACAAGCACAGGTACTTAATTTATTGAATGAATTAAAAAAAGATTTTGGGTTTACTTATATTTTTATTTCTCATGACCTTGCAGTAGTTAAATATATGTCTGACCAATTGTTGGTCATGAATACCGGAAAAATAGAAGAAATAGGTGATGCAGATGAGATATATGCCAACCCAACAAAAGAATACACTAAGAAATTGATCGAGGCAATTCCAAAAGGGATATAAAAAAAGTCCCGTTCTAACCTCACAAAGAACGGGACTGACTATTTGAATCATGAAAGATTCGGGGTAATGTACTCTCAGTATTTTTCTGCTGAAAAATTTGGGGGCATTACATCAGCAAAAACACTTTTTTAGCTACATACAATACATTTTTCAACAAACGCATTGTATTTTTTATAGAACTTATAACGCTTTTCATAGTAGGTTAAGTTAGCGGTTAAATTTGGGATTGCTAATATGTGAACATTTTTTATAAATCAACGATAAAATGCATTAATATTCGATAAAATGCATATATATTTAACATTTATCAAATATTTTTAAGTCTTTTCCTACAATTGAGAAATAAAAAAGCCAATGTGATAACATTGGCCAAAAGTTATTTATAGCGTATAAATTACAAGTTCATTTCAGGAATATTGCCTTCAAAAATCAAATCTCCTTCTGTTGCAGCTTCAATTTCTTCAATTGAAACTCCAGGGGCTCTTTCCAGTAATTTGAATTTACCATCTACTATTTCTAATACAGCCAGATTAGTAACAATCTTTTTTACGCAGTTAACACCTGTTAAAGGGAGGCTGCATTTTTTTAATAGTTTAGATTCACCTGCCCTGTTGGTATGCATCATAGCAACAATAATATTTTCGGCCGAAGCCACCAGATCCATTGCTCCTCCCATACCTTTTACCATTTTTCCCGGAATTTTCCAATTTGCTATGTCCCCGTTTTGTGCAACTTCCATAGCTCCCAAAATGGTTAGATCCACATGCTGTCCTCTGATCATTGAAAAGCTAGTAGCCGAATCAAAAAAGGAGGCCCCCGGTAATGCTGTAATAGTTTGTTTCCCAGCATTAATAAGGTCCGGGTCTTCTTCACCTTCATAAGGAAAAGGTCCCATCCCTAATACGCCATTCTCACTTTGAAATTCAACTTCTATATCATTACGTACAAAATTGGCTACCAAGGTTGGAATTCCAATTCCTAAATTTACATAATACCCGTTTTTTACTTCCTTTGCTATACGTTGTGCTATTTGTTCTTTTGATAAGCTCATTAGTCTCTCTTTCTTACAGTTAGTTGCTCAATTCTTTTTTCGTAGGCAGCGCCTTTAAAAATTCGTTGCACAAATATTCCCGGAATATGTATATGATTGGGATCCAACGTTCCAACAGGGACTAATTCTTCTACCTCAGCGACTGTAATGTTTGCTGCTCCACACATATTAGGGTTAAAATTTCTTGCAGTTCCTTTAAAAATCAGGTTTCCTGCTTCATCTCCTTTCCACGCTTTTACAAAGGCAAAATCTGCTTTAAATGCTTTTTCCATAATATGCATTTTACCATTGAACTCACGTGATTCTTTGCCTTCGGCTACTTCTGTTCCATATCCCGCAGGAGTATAGAATGCAGGTATTCCACTTTGGGCAGCCTTACATCGTTGCGCCAAAGTTCCCTGCGGAATTAACTCAACCTCTAATTCACCACTAAGCATCTGCCTTTCAAACTCTGCATTTTCTCCTACATACGAAGAAATCATTTTTTTTATCTGACGTTTCTGAAGTAACAGCCCTAATCCAAAATCATCTACACCTGCATTATTAGAAATACAGGTAACATCCTTTACATTTAAAGTTACCAGTTCGGCAATTGCATTTTCGGGTATCCCACTTAATCCAAAACCTCCCAACATAAATGTCATCCCGTCTTTTACTCCTTTACAAGCTTCGGAAACATTTGAAACCGTTTTATTGATCATATTTTTATATTTTCTGAATAACAACCTTCAACTTTATCAAAGGCTAATTATGAATACGTATTTAATTTCATAAAAATACTGAAATTGCTTTAAATTTACTTCCGAAGCTGTCTTCCTTTTACAAAAAAACCCGAATTAAAATTCGGGTTTTTTCATTTTATCTGTCTCCTAAAAGTCCAATTCGTCCGGAATCTCTTCTATATCTTGATTTCCTTCTTTAAATTCGCTACAATCTGTTACAATAGAAAGTTTGTCCGGTTTTTTAAAACTATCTTTAGAAATACCCAGGTCTTCATTTTCATAGCATTTTTTCATATAAATAGCCCAAACAGGTAAAGCCATTGTTGCGCCTTGTCCGTATGTAGTGGTTCCAAAATGAGTTGCCCTATCTTCACCTCCAACCCATACTCCTGTTACCAGATTCGGAACAATCCCCATAAACCAACCATCACTATTATTTTGCGTTGTTCCTGTTTTTCCGGCAATTGGGTTTTTGAAATCATACGGATATCCTGTCACCACATCTTTATATAGATGCCCTGTGCGCCAGGTTCCTCGCAATCTGCTACCGGAACCAGATTCTACCACTCCTTCCATTAAACTTACAGTTACATAAGCACTCTCATTACTTATTACATCTTTTGTTTCGGGTACATTTTGAAACAAAACAGTTCCGTTTTTATCTTCTATCCTTGAAATTAAAGTAGGTTTAACAAACACCCCTTCATTTGCAAACGTACTATAAGCGCCTACCATTTCATACAATGAAACGTCCGGAGTCCCTAAAGCAATAGAAGGTGCTTCCGGCATTTCACTAGTGTTGACACCCATCTTTTTTACTAAATCTATTACCGGTCTTGGCCCTACACGATCTATTAAACGTGCTGTTACCGTATTAACTGAATTGGCCAATGCATTTTTAAGTGTTAGCATCCCACCGTATTTACCTCCTGAATTCTTTGGTGTCCAAGGTTCCAATAATCCATATTTTCCTTCGGGGATTGTATATTGAGTGTTTGGCAGAGTATCACAAGGAGACATATGCATCTGGTCAATAACCGTTGCATATACAAATGGTTTAAAGGTAGATCCTATCTGGCGTTTCCCCTTTTTGACCATATCATATTTAAAGTGTTTATAATTGATCCCTCCAACCCAGGCTTTCACTTCTCCGGTTTGTGGGGTCATTGACATTAAAGAAGCCTGAAGTATGGATTTATAATATCTAATGGAATCCAAAGGCGTCATTATAGTATCAATAGAATTATTCTCTGCTGTCCATGAAAAAATACGCATCGAAGTCTTTTTATTGAAACTCTTTATAATGTCTGCTTCACTCTTACCTTGTTTTTCTAATTCCCGCCAACGGTCACTTCTTCTCATGGAAGTCTTTATGATCCCATCTATTTCTTCTTTAGTAATATCCCTAAACGGAGCGGTTTTATTCTTCTTATTTTGACTGTCAAATTCTTTTTGAAGGTTTGCAAGATGAAGATCGACTGCTTCTTCGGCATATTCCTGCATTTTTGAATCTATGGTGGTGTATACTTTTAAGCCATCGCTATAAATATCATATTCACTTCCATCACTTTTAGGGTTTTCTTTAATCCAATCTGCCATGAATGCACGTGCATATTCTCTAAAATAGGTGGCAATCCCTTCATCATGGCCTTGTGGCGTATATTTAATGTCCAATGGAAGGGCTTGTAGAGAGTCCTTAACTGTTTCAGAAATAAAATCATACTTTGCCATTTGTGCCAGCACAACATTTCGCCGGTTTCGAACTCCTTCGGGGTTACGTCTTGGATTGTATAAAGATGAATTTTTAAACATCCCAACTAATACTGCTGCTTCTACTGTTGTTAACTGAGACGGTTCCTTATCAAAATATATATTGGAGGCAGATTCTATTCCTACAGCCTGATTGAGAAAATCGTATTCGTTAAAATACATTGTAATGATTTCTTCTTTGGTATATCGACGTTCCAAACGAATGGCAATAATCCACTCCTTTATTTTTTGTACAGCTCTCTGTAGTTTGTTTCGTGAAACCTGTTCTGTGAAAAAAAGTTTTGCCAGTTGTTGAGAGATCGTACTGGCACCTCCTTTTGACCCTAAAAAAACAAAGGCTCTAACGGTTCCTTTAGCATCAATTCCGGAATGATCATAAAACCTGACATCTTCGGTTGCGATCAATGCTTTTACGAGATGATCCGGTAATTCTTCATATTGAACTGGTGTTCTATTTTCCTGATAAAACTTACCAATTACTCTCCCGTCAGAAGCGATGATCTCTGTTGCTAAGTTCTTTTCGGGATTTTCAAGGCTGGTTTCATCCGGAAGGCTCCCAAAAACACCCCAGGAAGCCAACAAAAATATTAAAAGTATAAGACCAATAAACCCCCCGAAAAATTTCCAAAATGTTTTTACATTTCGTTTTATATCATCTTGAGGAGCGGTCTTTTTCTTAACTCTTTTTTGTTTCATAATACGCTACTGTTGTAAAACTTCTTCGATACTGTATCCTACATCTGTAATGCCTTCTAGTTGGGTAACGCCATCTACATCGCCGTTATTGCGAACTGCCTGTGTTATAGTTATGTTATAATTTCCTTCTTCAAAAAAAGAAACATTTTCCTTATACCATAATTTATTTTCTTTTATACTTCCAATTCCTTGTCCTATCCATGATCCGTCCGGGTTTGCCATTCTATATTCTAAAGTGTCAACTACCGTTTTTCCTTTCGGAAAGTTCATAGATACAATTAAAAAAAGATTATTGTATGGATATTCATTGCTATTGCGAATATGTAAAAAAACATTGTACTTTTTCAATGAATCCATTTTCGGTATTGTAAATTCAATCTCATCATTCTTATCCCAATAGCCTCCTGATAAGCTTTTACTTTCACTGGCAACTGTATTAGAATCACAGGATACTAATCCCACAAAAAGCAGTATAGTTGTGATAACCCTATGCATTTTTTTGCGAATTTCGGTTTCTATTTCTGGACTGGTTTTGTTTTTTGTTCCTTCTTTTATTGCGACGGCGCTTAGGCTTGTCAAAGCGAGTCAGGCTATCTTGCCCAACTACATTACTAAAAATTTCTTCCTCAGGCTTTTCAATTTCAACAGTAAATTCTTCAAGGCTTACTGCTTTTTTTCCTTTTTTATTTAACGCAATGATCTCGTTTACCTTATCAACATCTAATGGATACCAGTTCATCCCTTCATTTTCATAGGAATACCAAAGCATTCTTTTAAAAATGTCGGATTTTTGACAAATAGCTACTCCTTTTTCTGTTAAAAGTTTTATGTCACTCTTTGGAAATTCGTCCAGGGCTTCTAAATATGTGTCCAGTTCATAATTGAGGCAACATTTTAATTTTCCACATTGCCCTGCTAATTTTTGAGGGTTCAATGATAATTGCTGAAAGCGAGCCGCAGCTGTATTTACAGACCTGAAATCTGTCAACCATGTAGAACAACACAATTCTCTCCCACAAGAACCAATACCTCCCAGACGAGCTGCTTCCTGACGGAAGCCAACTTGTTTCATTTCAATACGAGTACTAAAAGCCCTTGCAAAATCTTTGATCAATTCTCTAAAATCAACCCGTTCTTCTGCTGTATAATAAAAAATTACTTTGGAAGCATCCCCCTGGTATTCGACATCAGAAATCTTCATTTGCAGTCCCAAACGTATCGCAATTTCACGCGAACGTTTCTGAACTTCACTCTCTTTATCACGTACTCTTTGCCAAACGTCAATGTCTTTTTGCGTGGCTTTTCTATAAATTTTTAGGAGTTCTTTTATATTGCTGCTTTCCTTTTTCTTTTTCATTTGCACTCGCACCAATTCTCCTGTTAGTGTTACCATACCAATATCATGGCCATTGGCAGCTTCGGTAGCAACTATATCCCCTATACTTAAAGAAATTTTTTCAGGATTTTGATAAAAGTGTTTTCTTCCGTTTTTAAAACGCACCTCAACCGCATTAAACGGTTCTTGGTTTCCGGGAAGTGACATATTGGAAAGCCAATCGAATACCGTCAATTTATTACAGCCATCAGTTCCGCAAGTTCCATTATTCTTGCATCCCTTTGGCTGTCCGTTGGCACTCGTGGCACAGCTTGTACAGCCCATATTCTTTATATATAGCTCTTTTTCAAAAGAAAAAGAGACGTAGATTAAACGTTGTCTTAAGCGAGTAAAGATACCAATTTATTACAGAACCTTACTTTTTGAATTTTAGTTTTTCTGAACGTCCTTTTTTGAAGATTTTATTGCTATTAGGGATACCCTGCCGGAGTTTCTTCTGTTCCTCATACGGAAGGTGAATAATCTCCTGACATTCTGTTGAACAGCAGTTTTCCATTTTTGAAGCACACTCCTCACATTGAATAAACAGTAAATGACATGCTTCGTTCTCACAATTTACATGTGTATCACAAGGAATCCCACATTGATGGCAATTTGCAATAACATCTTCGGTAATACGCTCTCCCCGGCGATGGTCAAAAACGAAATTCTTCCCGATAAATTTATTTTCAAGCCCCTTATTTTTTACCTGTCGTGCATATTCAATAATTCCGCCTTCCAGCTGGTATACTTGTTTAAATCCTTTGTGTTTATAGTAAGCACTGGCTTTTTCGCAGCGAATTCCTCCGGTACAGTACATCACCAATTTTTTATCTTCTTTGTGGTCTTTAAGATCTTCTTCAATAATATCCAGCGAATCACGGAAGGTATCAACGTCTGGAGTTATAGCTCCCTGAAAATGTCCAATTTCACTTTCGTAATGGTTGCGCATATCAACCAAAATAGTATTAGGGTCTTCAATTAATTCATTAAACTTTGAGGCATTCACATGAATGCCTTTGTTACGCACATCAAAGGTTTTGTCATTCAGGCCATCCGCGACAATTTTGTTACGTACTTTAACTTTCAATTTCAAAAAAGACTTCATGTTTTGTTCAACAGCAATGTTGAGCCGGACATCTTTCAGAAAATATATCCCGTCGAGAAATGCTTTGAAATCGGTAAATTTTTTTGCAGGAATAGAGAGCTGTGCATTAATCCCTTCATGGGCAACATAAATACGGCCCAGAACATTAAATTCATCCCAGGCAACAAACAAATGGTTTCGAAAAAGTTGCGGATTGCCAATTTTGGCATATTGATAAAAAGAAAGAGTTAACCGATCTTCTCCGGCCTGCTCCAATAAAGCTTCCCTCTCTTTTGCACTTAAGGTGTTGTACAGTTGCATGCTATACTTTATTTAGTGAAAAAAGGTGATTGTAATAAATTATAGTTGCAAAAATATCATTTTCCGGGATGTTAACAAAAAAGTAATGAAGAGGGTTTTTCCTTTTGGGGTAAATGCAAAGAAATAGTACCTTAGCCTATTAGTCACCAAAGCATTTATGCGGGAGTGAAATTATATTATTTACCATCAATTTTTGAATACATGAGCAACGAAAAAGACGCAAAACTAAAAGCTTTAAAGCTTACTTTAGATAAATTAGACAAAACCTACGGAAAAGGAACTGTCATGAAAATGGGGGATACAATTGTTCAGGAAGTCGACGTTATTCCTACCGGTTCTTTGGGGCTGGATGTAGCCCTGGGCGTAGGAGGTTATCCCAGAGGGCGTGTCATAGAGATATATGGCCCCGAATCATCAGGAAAAACAACTTTAACTTTACATGCGATTGCAGAAGCTCAAAAAAAAGGAGGTATTGCTGCATTTATTGATGCTGAACATGCTTTTGATCGCTACTATGCTGAAAACCTTGGAGTAGATATTGAAAATCTTATCATATCACAACCCGATAATGGAGAGCAAGCTCTGGAAATTACGGATAATTTAATTCGTAGCGGTGCTATTGATATCATTGTAATTGACTCTGTTGCTGCACTAACACCCAAAAGTGAAATTGAGGGTGAAATGGGGGACAGTAAGATGGGCTTACATGCTAGATTAATGTCGCAGGCTCTTAGAAAATTAACAGGCTCGATTAGTAAGACCAATTGCACCGTTATTTTTATTAACCAATTACGTGAAAAAATTGGGGTAATGTTTGGAAACCCTGAAACAACAACAGGGGGAAATGCATTGAAATTCTATGCTTCTGTACGATTAGACATACGACGCTCTACTCAAATTAAAGACACAGATAGTAATGTAAAAGGTAATAAAACACGTGTTAAAGTGGTCAAGAACAAAGTGGCTCCTCCATTTAAAACGGCTGAGTTTGATATTATGTATGGGGCCGGTATTTCCAAAGTTGGGGAAATTATAGATCTGGGCGTTGATTTTGAGATCATCAAAAAAAGTGGTTCATGGTTTAGTTATGATGATACTAAGCTAGGTCAAGGCCGGGATGCCGTAAAAACTCTTTTAATGGACAACCCGGAACTCATGGAGGAACTGGAGCAAAAAATTAAAGATGCAATCGCCCTGATTAACCAATAATTTTTGGCCGCTCACGCAACCCTTTTAATATAATGGTATCTACTTAACGTAGAACCCGAAGGTATTATGGTTGGCGCTAAAAACAGTGTATAATGCTAATAATTTGGGACTACTTTTGACTTTAGACGAGCTCATATTACAATGTAAGAAGCAGAGTGCTAAGGCGCAAGGAGAATTGTACAAGCGTTATTCAAGTACGCTTTTTTCCATTTGCCTGAAGTATTCGCCTAATTATGCAGAAGCAGAAGATAGCTTGCAAGATGCTTTTCTTACTATTTTCAAAAAAATAGAGCAGTTTAAAGACAAAGGTTCTTTTGAAGGCTGGATGAAACGAATTACTGTCAATACTGTTCTTCAAAAATACCGAAAACAACGTGTTTTTGACATTGTAAAAGAAGAACATTTAGAAGATGGGGATGAAGAAATAGAGGATACTAACATTCCATTGGATTTTTTACTGAAGATAATTCAGGAACTTCCACATCGGTATAGGTTAGTTTTTACTATGTATGTGATGGATGGTTATTCGCATAAAGAGATTGCTGAAATGTTAGGAATCTCAGATGGAACGTCTAAATCTAATTTAGCACGGGCACGAGGAATTTTGAAAACTAAAATTGAAAACTATAACACCGCAACTAAGGCATAATTGCTAAATGAAAGAAAAAAAGCATATAGATGAGCTTTTTAAAGATCGCTTCAAAAACTTTGAGGCCTCCCCATCTCCTCAGGTCTGGGATAATATTCAGGCAAAATTAAAAGAGGACAAAGAGGATCGCAAGGTAATTCCACTATGGTGGAAATTAGGAGGCGTTGCTGCTCTTTTGGCACTTTTACTCACCATTGGCAATACAGTATTTAATCCATTTGACACTACAACTGATATTACTACTAAAGATAAAACACTTCCGGAAGATACAGAGACCACTAACGATTTGTTTACTAAAGAAGTTCTGAATACAGAAGTAGCCACTCAAAAAAATGAAGTTGATTCCAATAAAGATGCTTCAGAGAAAGATGCTTCAGACACACAAAAGACAAAAGACAAAATCTATAAAAAGGCAAATACTACTAAAAATGCCATAGCTACATCTCCTTCTTCACAGAAAAATGCTATTAAGAAAGTGAAAGCAGATAATACAAATCCTTTCATAGAGAAAGATGCTTCTACTATTTCAACAAAAGAAAAAGAAGCAATGGCAATTAATACTGAAAAGGAATCTGTTTCAGAAAAAAAGATATCAGATAAGAATGATGACATCATCAATAAAGAGAATCTTATTAAAAAGGAAATTGGCATTAAGGAAACTACAAAGATTGAAGTAGCAGAAGAAAATAACATTAAAAAAGAGACAAATAGTACGGATACTCAAAACACTGAAACTGTCAAAAAGGAAGATGAGGCTAAAAAGCGTTCTATTTTGGATGCTATTAACGAAAAAAATGAAGTGGACGCTGTTGCCAAAACAACTAATATCCCTGAAGATCGTTGGGATGTTGCACCTAACTTCGCCCCTGTTTATTACAATAGCATAAGTGAAGGTTCGTCTATTGACCCTTCATTTGCAGATAATGGTCAAAGTGGAGATGTAAATTTTAGTTATGGTGTTCAGGTAAGCTATAACATTAATGATCGCTTAAGCGTACGTAGTGGTGTTAGTAATGTAGACCTTAGTTATTCTACAACCGGTCTTGAATTAGGTACCGCACCGGTCTCTGCCGCACTTACATCTATTAATTACGGGGATAGACAATCTGTTGTTACTGCCCTTGATAAAGGAACACTTGCAGCACAAGCTTCTGCAGGTAATCCCTTAGATAATATTACTCCAAAATCTACTCAGGGAGAGGTAGAGCTTATTCAAAGCATTAATTATTATGAAATTCCTTTAGAGCTTAAATATGCCTTACTCAATAATAAGTTTGGTGTAAATGTCATTGGAGGATTTAGCACATTATTTTTAGGAAACAATGAAGTTTCTGTCCAGGCCGGTGATTTTAGAGATGTATTGGGTGAAGCCAACAATCTATCTTCCATAAGTTTTACCACTAATGTTGGTTTGGGCTTCGATTATAAAATTAGTAAAAAACTGAAGTTTAATATTGAGCCTATGTTTAAATACCAGCTCAATCCTTATACAGATACATCTGTAAACTTTAAGCCTTATTATGTAGGGATTTATAGCGGATTGAGTTTTAAGTTTTAGGTTAGTTTTTTAGTTGGTTGGGTTTGGCTTATACCAGACAATGATGACAGAAAAAACCGTTCTTCGCCATAGGACGGTTTTTTTTATACCGTTGGATTTTCCAGTTCTTGCAGTATAATTTCACGGGTTTGGTTTTTAAGCATTTTTCTGTCCTCTATTTCCAAAATACCCGTTGGGATTATCTCATGTACCTTCACCCGCATTTCTCCGGGACTGGCATAGGTTGATGTAAAACTATATGAAAACCGTTTTCGGTTATCGTGAAACGTCATAGGGGCGATAGGTATGTGGTGTTCTATAGCCAATCGAAAAGCACCGTCTTTAAATTCATCCAGAATAATGCTTTCATCTCCGGGAATGCCTCCTTCAGGAAAAATACAAACACTCAAGCCCAGGTTAAGTTTTCTCTGGGCGCTATCAAAAACATCACGACGGCTCTTAAAGCTATTTCTGTCTACCATAATACAAGTCCGCTTATAAAAAAAGCCAAATAGCGGAATCTTTTCCAATTCTTTTTTCCCTACAAAAACAAAGGGATTTTTAGTAACATATAACATTAACATAATGTCTGTCATTGAAGTATGGTTGGCGACAAACATATAGCTGCTGCCTTTTTGGTATTGAACCTCTCTTTTAATTCTGGGAATAAACCCCATACCAAATAAAATAAAAGCTGCCCAAAATCGAGCCAGCTTAAAAAAGAAAGGATACCATTTCTCCTTTAAAATGCTAATGATAAGTATAGGGAACAAAAGTACAATAGGGAATGCTACTAATATATAAAACCATGTTCTATACAGTACTATAAAAATGTAACGCAAGATTTTCATTAAGTTTCAAAAATAGTGATTTGAATAATGAGAATACACTAAAAAAAGTAACTTTGCCAAAAAACAGACCTATGTCCAGAATACTTACAGGCATACAAAGTACAGGCACCCCTCATCTGGGTAATATTTTGGGGGCTATTTTACCTGCTATAGAAATGGCTAATGACCCAAAGAATGATTCTTTTTTATTCATTGCAGATATGCATAGCTTAACGCAAATTAAGGATGCTGAAATACTTCGAAGTAATACTTATAGTACTGCTGCTGCCTGGCTTGCTTTTGGGCTAGATATAGAAAAGACCGTTTTTTACCGACAAAGCGATGTGCCACAAGTCACAGAACTCTCCTGGTATTTAAGTTGTTTTTTTCCCTACCAGCGCTTAACACTGGCACATTCTTTTAAAGATAAGGCAGATCGTTTGGAAGATGTAAATTCTGGTTTGTTTACCTATCCTATGCTTATGGCAGCTGATATCCTTCTATATGATGCTGAAATTGTTCCTGTTGGAAAAGATCAATTACAACATTTGGAAATGACCCGTGATGTTGCTTCTCGTTTTCATGCTCAAATGGGAGAGGTTTTTGTATTGCCCGAAGCTAAAGTACAAGAAGACACTATGCTCATCCCCGGAACCGATGGAGCTAAAATGAGTAAGTCTAAAAATAATATCATTAACATTTTTTTAAATGACAAACAGCTTCGGAAACAAATTATGACCATCGAAACTGACAGTACTCCTCTGGAAGCTCCTAAAAATCCGGATACTTGCAACGTATTCGCATTATACCAATTATTAGCCCTTCCTGATGCTATTTTACAAATGCGAAATAATTATGAAGCTGGCGGTTATGGCTATGGTCATGCAAAGCAAGCTTTATTCGAATTGATAATTGAGCGGTTTTCTGAAGAACGTACCCGTTATAATTACTATATGGAAAATCTTAATGAAGTAAATAAAGCTCTTGAAGTTGGGGCCTTAAAAGCCTCCAAAATAGCAAATGCAGTTTTAAGTCGAGTTAGAGAAAAGTTAGGGTACTAAATCAATTGAAAGAGTTTTCCCGGCAATGGTCTCACCACTCCTTTCATTTCCATATTCAATAAAATAGTTGCCACCTTAAAAGTGGGGATATTACATTCTAATGCAATGTTATCCAATCCTTCTTTCTCAATATTTTCAAGGTATCCATATACTACTTTTTCTTCATCGGTGAGCTCAACAAATAATTTTGTCTGTTGAGGTTTTGACATGTTTCTTTGAAGCTCCCAACCCATCATATAAATTACATCTGCGGCACTCGTTAATAAATGTGCCTGCTGAGATTTTATGAGGTTATTACAGCCCTGGCTTTGTAGATCTGTGGCTCTTCCGGGAACAGCAAATACATCCCTATTGTACGAATTGGCAATATCTGCAGTTACGAGGCTTCCTCCTTTTTCGGCAGATTCTATTACGATAGTAGCCTCACTTATTCCAGCAATAATCCGGTTTCGTTTTAAGAAATTACTGCGATCAAACGAGTCACAACTCCAAAATTCACTAATAAATCCCCCGTTTTCTTCAACTTTAGTAATATACTTTTTATGTCGTTTTGGGTAAATTTGGTTGAAACCATGTGCCAGACAGCCAATTGGTTGTGTTGCCCATTTGTTTCTAATTCAAAAAAAGGGGAGGAATTCTGATCTGGTAGTATTTTATAGAGGTTAATGGTAATGTCTTGATCTCCAATAATTATGTTTTCGGTAATGATTTCAATAATATTTCTCTTTTGTTGATGGGTTAGGGTATTCCATTTTTCATAGAGGTTTTTAGCTTCTTCAAGAATAAGTTGAGTAACATTTTCTTGACTTGAAAAGCCAGAAATCTCTCCCTCAATTTCAGCAATTGATTCTTGGAGTTGGGTTAATTGTTCATAGGGTTTCTTATGGTAGTCATTAAAGGCGGCTGTTTCGATCTGCCCTTGCTGATGAAGTTCCAATAGATTTTCAATCGCTTTATTAACTTTTCGCTTTTCTTTGTGTAGTGTTTCCAATTCTCTTTGTTTATCAGAAACGATAGTTTTTAGCTGACTGAAGTAACTTTCAACATTTTGTTGAGAAATGGTATAAGCTTGGAGTTCTGATTTGAATACTTCTTCTAGATCCTCTTTATGAATTCGGTTACCGCATTTCTCCATACAGATATAGTTCTTACTATTGTTTCGTGTAACCATCTTTCCACCACACGAGCAAAATACAAATCGGGTGAACAAATGAACTTTGGCGTTTAAAGGTTGAACGTATGCTTTTAATTGTTTTTGAATAATATGATTAACTGCATCCCAAGTTTTTTCCGAAACGATAGGTTCTACCTTATGAAAAACCCATTCCTCCTTTGGCTTTATCATTCGTTTTCCATTCTCCATTTTTGAATAGTTCATACGATGTAACCCTTTATACACAGGATCAGTAAGTATTCTTTGAATTGAGGCGTGCGAGAATTTACTTCCAAGACGTGTTCGGTATCCTTGCTTATTAAGTATTCGCGCTGTTGTTCTCTTTCGCTTGTTTTCTAAGAAGAGGTCATAGATGAGTTTACACACTGGAACCTCATCAGGCCGAATAATGAGCTTCTTATCAACATATTGATACCCTAATGGAGCTTGGCCTCCAACATGCTTTCCAAGCTGTGCTCTGGTCTTCACCGAGCTTGTAACACGATCTACAATCATCTCCCTTTCCCATTCGGCCATACTACTCATTTGTCTAAAGAAATGCCTTCCTATAGGTGTTGAAGTGTCAATGGACATATCCATGGAAATCAAATCGGCATTACAGTGTCTAAATATTTCGGAGATTTCAATAAGTTCTTTGGTATTTCTTGCAAGTCTGGCAATTTTGGAAAAAACCAGACCGGTTATAGTACCACTTCGGATATCGTGAAGCATACGTTTTGTTTCGGGATACTTCATAATAGATTTACCGCTCATGGCTTCAAGGCGGTAGACTTTCTTTACGTTCCAGTCTCGTGATTGAGCGAAATTTTTTGCTCGAACTTCATGGTGGACATGGCTCTCGGTTTCAACTTGTTTTACATCGGAAACCCGCACCCAAATCCCAACATCTTTTTTCTTCATAACTTACTGATATTTAACATTAAAGATACGAAATATAGAGCGTTATAACAAGCTGTAAGGCCCGTATTTATCAATGATTTGGGCGATTTGGATTACGCCCTTTGAGCCTTGATAGCACTATATTTCGTAACAGTTCATTTTTTTCTTTGGCACTAGAAGAATCTATGTCTTTATGGTTTGACTTAATTCGGTATCCACGTATTTTTTTAGTGTTTGATGGTTGTCTTACTGATAGGGAGTCCAAGAGAGCAGGAAGTTCAAGCGGAGTTATGTACTGGACGAATTCTCTTTGTTCCTTCTCAATAACTTGATTAGCCCGTAGACTAATATTTTTTAGGTGCACCATGCTTTCTGAGAGCATATAAATATGTGTGTATCCGGCATTAATACATTTCATAATATTCTGCACTTCGTATTCTAGTGTATTAGTAACCGAGATTTCAACTGCAATACTGATGTCGTCTCTCCTCAATCCGATATCAACACGGCCTCCATTCTCGGTTACTTCTTCTATAGTAGCTTTAAAATTGCGTTGTGTTGCAAGTGCTCTGACGTAGTTTTGCAAGCTCTTGTGCTTACGAATTTCTTCAGCTTCCCTCGTTTGTTCTAGAAATTTTTCCTTTTGCTTATCAAGAGATTCATGAGGAGTTTGAATTTGATTTTCTCTAAAACTTGTTTCTTCAATGGGCCCAATATTCATTATAGGTAGTAAAGTATCTAAGAGTGATTGCACTTCCGAGAGTGGTTTTCCATATTGTTTTCTTGTATTTGATATAATGCTCTTCTTTATACTCCTTGAGATTGAAGAATCAATAGGTTTTAGAGGAAATGTTGAAATGTTAAAGTCATTAGAGCTACGTCCAATCCGCATAATAGCTTCACCAATACCGAGGCTTTGGAGATCATCATGTTCAAAGAATGAAAATCCATTTGATAACCGTTTTGCATCATAGTCCCCTAGACGGAAACAAATACGGGTATGTGGATTTGAAATTACTGAGTTCAAGACATTGGTTTCTTCTATTTGAGCAAGCTCTTGATGAGCTAAAATTAGACCAAGACCATACTTCCTGGCGCCACTTAAAATTGAAGTGATTGAGGGCGTAATAAAGTTGTGAAACTCATCTAGATAAATATAGTAGGGGTGTCGTTTTTCTTTTAGAAGAGATTGTCTTCCTTGTGCAACTTGGTTGAGTTTTGAAATAAAGAGTGAGCCGAGAAGGTAACTGTTTTCTTGGCCAATAAATCCTTGAGATAATTTAATAAGTATAATCTTCTTTTGTTCAATACAGGTATTAAAATCAATTCCTTTTTGCTGTGCCATCATGTAGCGGATGGGTTTTGGACGAAGAAAGGTATCAATGCGTGTCAATAAAGGAGATATCCCTTTTTTCATTAAAGGGTACTCATTTTGCCAATAGTAATGGATTGACCTATCACTGACTGTTAATAAAAACTGTTTTCTAAAATTATCCTCTAAGAGAAACCGCTTCAGTTCGATGAGGGTTCCTCCTTTTTCGCTTTCAAGAAAGGTGTTAATGGCATTAGAGAGGACAGCGGTCATATTGTCCCCCCAAGCTGTAGCATGACGTTTAAATACAGAAACCAAATCTGATGACAGTACAATTTTCTCTACCTCAGTTGTTGCTGATAGTAAGTTGAACCCTATAGGATACTCAGTATCTGAAGGATCAATAATAACAACATCGTCTTTCTTGTTTTCCGGTATTCGAGCTAATATATCGTCAACTATATCACCGTGAGGGTCAAAGAGGACACAACCATTACCCTTTACAATATCTTCAAACATCATCTGGGCAATGAGCGTTGACTTACCAACACCCGTAACTCCAATGATATGGGTATGTCTGAGTCGAGATTTATCATTGATTGTTACTTCATTCTTAAGTCCATTGTGGTCATTAATTCCCCATACATACTTTTGATGTAAAAACTCAGATGGTATCACTTTGGTTTTACCTCCTTGTAAGCCAATTTTTGGTGATACTATGGATTTATTTGGATAGTGAACAAAATTTACTAATTCATTACTATTGAGTATCATTCCAAGACGATTACTCGTTCTGTGATATAGATTATAAAGATGATCTTCATACTCATATCCCTTGTTTGATAGAGGGATAAGTTTGTTATATTCAGAAGTTGAGATAGTTGAGATACTTTTTGAAATTTGGGTAGCAAGGTATTGGCTCTTTTCTTGTGTTTCTCCTTGTGTTGCGAGGCGAAAAACACAGCTAAAGAGTGGTGCAGAAACCTTATTCTTGGCACAATCAATCATCTCAGGGTTATTGGCAAAAAAACTTTCTCCCATACCATCAGATACAGCATAGGGTATATCTTTTGCCCAAGGAGAACTCACTCCTTTAAAAATGATTTGAAGTAGGACGGTATCATCGTGATGTAGGCTATCCATAGTAGCTACAATGGATGTTAAAGGATCTATATCCAATGATTTTGGGCTAACTAGAGGGCATGCAAATTCGTCATTGAGGCCAAAATCACATATAGCTATGGGACTACCTATGCTAAAATTCAAGTCTTTTGAAGAAATGTCCTTGATAATTATATGCCCAAAGTATGCGCGTAAATGTGACTCAATTCGTTGCTTGTCTTTATAGGAACATACTATTTGAAAAGTAATACCATCATGGGTGCCAAGTATTTCAAATGAGATAGGAGCTTCCGAGAATGAGAGCATATTGAGTAGTTCAGTTGAAATTATAGCAGAAATTTCTTCTCCTTTTGGAAGCACAAAGGAAAATCCTGAATCCAATTCTAAATAAGTGGGAGGGTTTGGAAGTATTTTTTTCGTGTTTTCATTTAGAGGTTTTTTAGGTGACTTCTTTTCAAAAAGCCCAATAAATTTTTCTAATAGATTAGGGACCTTTCCGTCATCCACATATGCCTCTGAAGAGCTCCATTTGTGGCTGAAGGGAACATATGGAGGTTCTAGTGATACTTGTGAGTCATAAAAATAATACCCACGTCCGCGATAATCCCACTCATAAAAATTGATTGTAGCTTGCTCCCGAGCAGATAAAACCATCTTCTACCATTATCTATTAAAAATATCATTGAGTAGAGGTTTTCGTTCATCTTCATCAAGAAAACGTACTCCTTTACTAATGGTTAATTCATCAAGGATTTCAAGAACACAGAGATGTGTGTATTTCATAAACATAGTTGCTGTATCAATCTTATAAAAAGTTACTGTGAATAGCTTCCGGTGAAGCCAAAAACCAATAAAAGGGATAAGAATAGTTACCCACTCCAAAAAAGAATATTTGTTAATTAGCCACCAAGAAATGAAAAAACCTTTGCCAAAGGGTGCGGCACAAATATCAAAATAGAATTCCTTATAGTAAATTCTCAGATAACGTCTCCGTGAAGAAAAAATATTTCCCTCCCTTAAACTTACGCTTTCAAAAGTTACATTTGATATGCCTTTCTTTTTAAGTTCTTCCATAAGTAATTTATAAAATTCTTGTGTTGAAAAAGAGAAGCCATCAAGCAATACATCCCACCGAGAGTGTAGATAAAATTTCCTGTTCAAAAGAAATAAATAATAAGTAGCAAAAATTAACAAGACAAACATCAAAAAGCTACCTCCAATAAGTTTTAAAATTTCCTCCATTTTTATTTATTTTTAGTTAATTGTGATTTGTTTTGAAGAAGTTTTTGAAGCAAACAGATCATAAGCTTTTGAATAGGTTTTTTTAACTTTATTCAGAGTGCTTCTACATTCAGATTCCGATGAAAATGGACCGATATATGCTGAGTATATTTTTGTGCCACTTAGACTTTTATAATCTGGGATCCATAAATAGTCAGCTTGAAAACCTTTATTTTTAATTTCGATTACTCTTTTTTGGATTTGTGATAGTTCTTTTTTTGCATAAACAGCAATCATATAAAACTCAGTAGAATCTATTTTTCCAATTGAACCAATTTGAGAGTGGTTTATATCTTTGAATTTGGAAAAATTTATAGATTCTTTTGTATTTAAACCCTTTAAAGCTCCTCCGTGAACCCAACCTATAGTCCCATCAATAAGTTCTACTTTATAATAATAGTCTGGGCTGAATACTTTTTTGAAAGTAGCATTGACTTCTTTTTTACCAGCCTCACCTAAATATTTTACTGGTTCGCCTAGTTTAATGGTTGTTAGGATTTCTCCTTTTCTTGTCCCTTTAGCTCGAACATTAAGTTCATCTACCCAGCAATAGTATATGTTGTTTTTTGTAAAATTGGTTTTGGGAGGTTTATTAATTCTGTATACTTCTAAATTTAAAATGTAAGCATTTGTATTATTATTTATACCAAAACCAATTCTTCTTCCATACCATCTATCAAGAGGCATTTCTCCTATATAAAAATCATTGACCGAATATCGAACAATACCGCCCCTTTTTGTAATTTTTAGAGTGTTTATAGCATTACTCTTTTGATTTATTGATGATCCATATTTCCACCCTCCACTTTTCTCAATCCAATTATCATTGCTATTATCCCAATTATTATATCCATATAGAAATCTGCTCTTTGAGATAGCAACGTAGTTAAATGCTCTTTTTGTAGCGCCAAAAAGCACAAAAGTTCCATTATCGAAATTTCCCCTTTGGATTGATGTTATGATTTCAAAGTCATCTCTTCTCTTAATCTTTGGAACATATACAGTACTCAAGACAAATTTATTTTCCCTATACTCATGGTATAAATTGAGACTACCGTTATATAATTTTGCCCCTTTATTCTTATCTCTACCATAGATTTTTTTGCTATCAGAAAATGTAGTCCAGCCACTCGAATTATTTGTAAAATCATCTTCAAATACTAATGTTTTAGAGTCAGTTAATGTCTCTGTTATTATCATATCATTCACTACAGTAAATACTTTATTTATTGGAACTTTCCCAGTTTCTCTAATTATATAACCAATCTTGCAGCCAATAGGAATCTGAACTGAATAGTTTTCTTTGAAGTTAATAGATTGATTTTCATCACCAATACCATAAAAATAGAGAGGGTTATTTCTTCCTTCAATGGATACTGATACTTTCCTTAAAAAATCACTCTTGGGGTAATACTTATTAAATTCATTGATGTCATTACCTCTATTACTAACCAATGCTATAGAATAAAGTTTCTTCTCCCTTAGCTTATGAATTTTATCGTTATCTCCATACTGTGTAAGATAATTGCTATATGCTGATACTGTATCTAACCTTAAAGCCTTTTCATATGCCTTGGACTCTTGAAAAGAGTTATAAACAAAATATGATGCAATGGAAACTATTGTTATGGCTAAAAAAACAAAAATTCCTATTCTGAGTTGCTTAAAACTTATAGATCTCTGAAGTTTCTCAGCTCTTTTGATTAACGATTGAGTTTTCTCTTCATTAAAGTTGGTTTTCTCTAGAACTTCAATTAGTCTTTTGGCCTTTGAAACATTATTAGTTTTTATTATCTGTTCTGTTTGTATAGCCAATATTTTCTGAGAGGCATTAATAGCTTTATCTACTTCATCCATTTTTCGAACATAGTCGCAATTCTCATCCTCCTTTATTTGCATAAGAGTATTGGAGATAGTAGTTAATATTTCATCATATTGCTTATGTTCAATTTTAGTTGTCTTTAATAGTTCAACGGATAATGAATTTTTGATAAAACGAGGAATAATACTGTCCTTTTTTAAATCTTGAACAACTGATTTTGGTATATTAGAAGTTTTGAATAGTTCATTGTACTTAGTTCCAGCCTTTGTTTTATTTTCTATATTTAGTACTTGATGAATAGCTTCATTCATCTTGTTATTTGATAAAAGAATGAAGATATAGTCGAAAACATCATCGTCAGTAAATTCAATTTCAAGAGATTCTAACAATACTAGCGCCTCTGAATGTTTTTCTTCTTTAAGTAGAACCTTTGACAAGTTAAGAGAATACCTACCTCGTTTGCTTTTGGGTATCAAATCAGCATATTTCCTAAAATGTGTAATCCCTTTATTGTACTCCTTAAGTTTTATCAATGTTTTAGAGATAGAGAAGTGTACATCATAAAAGGTTGGGTCGGTTTCAAAAGCTTTCTGATATTGCTCAAGTGCCTCACGAAATAAGTTACTTTGATAAAACTTATTTCCATTATTGAAAAGTACAATTGCTTGACTCTTAGTACTCATAACATTTTGGTTGGGTATATTAGCAAGTAATATAGATTGTTATGAATACAAGGTATGTTTAATTAAAGGCGAGGTCAATACTGGAATTCCCTAATTTAGAATATAATATAGACAATTTTATTGGTGCTTCTATAACTCGTTCTTGTTTAAAAATATTCGAAGTTTCACTAGAGCAATTCTTCTCATTGAAACTGCATTTTTTTCAAGTGAATTCATTTCAGCATATGTTTTTTCATAACCATTAGGAATAAAAATGGTGTCATAACCAAATCCTAAAACCCCTCTTGGTTTATAAGGTAAAAATCCTTTTACTTCTCCCTTAAAAACTCTAACTCCATTTTCATCTGCATATCCAATACAGGTTGAAACACTTGCTTTTCTATTTTTCTTGTTTTGTATAAGATCCAAAATGCCTTTAGTTCCAATAGTATCTAAAAACCAGGAAACTAAAGCTCCAGGCAAGCCATTCAAAGCTTCAATATTCATTGCTGTGTCATCAACAATAATAGGTTTTTTAACTATTTCATATGCTGCCATTGCTTTTGCTTTGGCAACCTCTAAAGGGTCAATCGACTGTATTTCTTGAATGTCAACTGATATAGTTTTCACATTAAAACCAGTAATTTCAGCAATTTCATTTGCTTTATTTTGGTTTCCAGTTGCTACAAAAATTGTTTTTTCTTTATTTTTCATAATCACTTCTTTTTTTGACAAAAGTTTTTTGTTGTTCCCAAAATTGCTTTGCTTCTTTATTTGCTATGTTATGAGCTATCCTTATAGGATATGGAAAATATGAGTTTTCTTTTAATGTTAACTTTCTTATAATTGCAAGAGAATCTTTTATTGAAATCCTATGCCCAGGAGATATATAAAAAGGGTTGAACTTTTTATTCAAACATATTGAATAACCAATACACTTACCATTTTTAGGATGTATGATTTGCGTAGCAAACCTACCTTTCGGAGCAGTACATTTCCCAAATAGATTCATTTTTGTAAGTCCAATAGTTGGCTTATCATAGAGAACTCCAATATGAGATGCTAATCCAAAACCTCTAGGGTGAGCAATCCCTTGTCCATCTAAAAGTATTAAATCGTATTCATGAATTATATTGTCTAAAATTTTACACACTACAGGTCCAACTCTAAAGGCAAGTAATCCAGAAATGTATGGAAAGTCAACTTCCATTTTGCTTATTATCACATCTTTCATACATAGCCCATTGGCATTAAATGGTATGGCTACAGCAAAGGCAGTTTGAGTATTTTCCTCATAAGCAGTTCCTATTGCAAGTCCTTGATTAAATTCATTATTTATAAACTTTGTTTTTAGATTAAGTAAATCTATCAATGTAGATTGTTCTTTACGTGCTTCTTTTCGATCTTTTGTCCAATAAAAACTTGCCATATAAAATGTTTTATGATTTTAAAATAGATTTTAAATTTTGAATTGATTTTTCCAATATATCATTCTCAATTTTTTGAAAACTTAGGATAGGCTTTTTTATAAAATTAAGTTTATTATTAGCTCTTAATAATTCGAAATAGTAGTGTTTAGAATAGAAATTATTTCTTTTTAAATCTAAAACACAATCAGAAGGGATAAGTTCTCTTTTTCTTGTTTTGTCGTCACGACGATGTTCTAAAAGAGTATGCGGGTTAGTATATATCAGTATTACATTAAGCTTTAAATCGTTGTTTAACTCTATTACATCTTTAAAAACATTTTTTGCAAAGTGAAAAATTAAATCTTGTCTTAGTCCTATTCTATATTCATTATTGTAAATTTTTGCTGCAAAATGAGTATCAATAATAACTTTCTCATCCTTCTTTAACGATTCTAATACCGATTCAATCAAATCTTCAATTACATTTTCTTCATAATAAGACCAATCTCCCTTTCTAATATCATCTCTTTTTTCAAGAAGCATATATTTTTTAAAAAAAGTTCCTGTATTATATATTTTATACCCATCTAAAGAGTTAAGTAAAGTAGTTTTACCCACTCCAGCAGCTCCTCCAATGATTGAAATATGTTTAATATTATTCATCTTAAAATTTCACATCTGGAAATATTAAACTTATTTCATATTCAAATGCAAGCATCTCATTTCTCATCTCATCTGGGTCTGATGCATGAATAAGATTAAATACAGGTCGTTTCTCTTCATTTGCTAGGATAGGAGAATCATCAGAAAAGTCAAATCTAATGGTTCCTGGATCAGCTATATTAGGTAATGTGCTACCACAAGCTTTTCTTACTTTTAAAATTGCTTCATTACCTTCTAAGATAGCTGCAATAGTATCATATGAACACATATGTTCTATCAACCACTCTTTCACCATTTTCCCAATTTTAATAGGATTATCAGTGCCTAATCTTTCCATAATATTAGTATGATTAGATTTGTAATTCTTAATTGTTTTAATTCCTACATTTTTAAGCCAGAGATTATTAGAGGGATAAAACTTATTCCATAACTCTCTATCGCCTCTAACTGTCCTTACATGTAAAATGCGAAGCCCCATATCCTCAAATCGAGTGAAAAATTTTCCAACAAGCCCTCTCTTAACCGCATGTGGTTTTATTATTATAAGTGTTCTGTTCATCATCATTAGTTCGATTTTAAGTAAAATCTTATTTATACATTTCACACATATTTCTTAAAAACAGAAAGCATTAATGTATGAGTTTCATTATTTATATGGGTATTCCATGACTTTAGTTTTTCAATCATTTGATCAAAATAAAAAGTTAAGTCGCAAGGGTTTTTATTAATATCTCCTAAATCTTCTCCAAAATCAACAAAGACTACATCTTCTCCTCTGGTGCGAAGACTATAAATAAAACTTTTAAAAGGACGAAAACCTAACCTCAATATGATCGCTAAAGTTGAGGATAGTTTTAAAAGTATTTTTAAGTTAGGCTCTAGTGAATTTTCTAATGTACTTTGTACGGAAAAAGGGATATATTCTTCTAATATAATCCCATCATTATAAGATATTAATTTAGGCGTCTCAATACTATTTTCAGATAAAATAAGTCTTCTACCAATCCATGTTTCTATTATTTTTTCAATGCAAGACTCTGGATTAAAAGCAACACAAGCTTTCATTAAAAATTCATATTTCTTTCTGTTGTTATGTTTTATAAGCCAAAATTTAAAAATATATGTTTCAGCACCTCCTCTAATCCATTTGCCATCTCCCCCTAAATGAAATGATTCCTTCTGACTACTTATCAGATTCAATTTTACTAATGCTTTTATTAAAGAATCTGTGTTCGAAAGACTACAAAGTTCTTTTTCTAAAGTCCATTTATTTTCTTTTTTATTCGTCATATGGTTTAGGAAAAGTAAAGACGAAATTTGATTAAAATTCGTGATATTAGCTTCCGTCATTTTAATTAATATATTTTTTCAAAGATTAGCTTCACATCAAAATATTCCTATACTGGAATTCCCTAAAAATGAATTGGTTAGTTTCTATGAGAATTTATTTCTACTAACTTTACAGTTATGAAATATGGATTTCATTACTCGCTACTTATTTGTTATGTTTTTTGTTGGATGGCTTTAACACCAATGGCAAATGCATTCCATATTTCAGAAAAAAATTACTTCATTACAAATGATACGTTAGTTCAATTAATTCAAAAAGGGCAAAGATTTTCTACAGAAAAGAAGTATGTAAAAGCTATTGAAATTTTTAATGAGGCATTAAAAATTACTTCAGAAAAAAAATTAAACCGTGATGCAAGCTTTATACATAAAAAAATAGGAGGTATTTATTTTAGACAAAAGCAGTTTGAAAAATCTAAATACTTCTATTTGAAGAGCATCTCGAGTGACTCTCTTTCAAAAAGTGCTGCCGATTCACACTTTAATTTAGCCTTGATCTATAGAAAACAAAAGGAGTTCGATGGCCTAATGTTTTATTTACATCAATCACTACAATTATATGAAGCACTTGAAGATTCTGAAGATAAATTTGGAACTTTTTTGAAATCAGGAATCATTCTCAAAAATAGTGGGAATTATGATTCAGCAATTACTTACTTATTGAAAGCCTATGATGGATTTGATAAACTTGAAAATAAATCAAAGAAGGCAAGTGTTTGTAATGCGATTGCTGCTACACAACGCCTCCTGAATAATTTAGAAATTGCTAAGCAATATTATAAAGAAGGATTGAGTATTAGGGAAGAAATAGGAGATAGCACTAAACTAGCTAACGGATATAATAATTTAGCAAACCTCTATAAAACGCAAAAAAAATATGATTCTGCTTCAGTATTCTATTTCAAAGCAATAAGAATTCAGAATCAAATACATTCAATAAAAGATCTTGGGAAATATTATTACAATCTAGGGACAGTAAATTATTTGAACAAGAATTTAAGCTTAGCAGAACAATACTATAAACTATCCTTATTCTATAAAAAAAAAGAAGGAGATAGCATTTCTTTTACGAACTCTTTTAAAGAGCTAGCTATGATAGCAGTTGAAAAAAAACAGTATCATCTAGCCAAAAAATATTTAGATTCTGCAGAAACGTTTTTAGATGTTAATCAGAATAAAGATGTATTGTTAAGGTTTTATAATGTAAAATCAGATTACTTTGAATCTATTGGAGATTTTGAAAACTCTTTAGATTATAAAAAGAGATATATACAATTGTATGAAAATCTCTTTAAAGAGCGACAAGCAAAAGAGATACAGGAATTACAAGAACAGTTTGAAAGTAAACAAAAGGTTCAAAAAATACGAGAGCTTACAGAAGGGAATAATTCTCAAAAAAAGATTATTAGTCAGCAAGAAGAGAGTCTCCGAGTAAAAAACCTGTTGTTATTGATCTCTTTAATTCTGGTTTTACTGGCTGTGGCTATATATTTTCTCCTCAAACAAAAGCAAAAGACAAAAATGAAAGATCTAGAGGTTCATCGTTTAGAATCCATTTTCAAAGGACAAGAAACCATAAAAGAAAAGATAAGTAATGATCTACATGATATAGTTACTACCAGTTTTGATGGGGTAAGGCTCAAAATACTAGCTCTTCCGAAAGCTAAAAGCCCTAACATTATTAGTGAAGCTATTGTAAAAGATATTGCCGAAATCAATAATCAAATACGACTTATCTCACATAGACTTTCTCCTTTAGGGAATAAGATAAAAGACTCTCTTTTAACTGATATTATAATAGCCCAATTGACAGAATTTCAATACTACCGGAAAGTGTTCGTTAACGTCCAATTGCCTTTGCCTGAAGAGATAAATAGTTTTACATTGGAATCACAAACAAACTTATATGGAATCATATTAGAGACCTTGAACAATATTGATAAACATTCCCAAGCAACGGAAGTGGTAATTAATCATCAAAAAGAAAAAGATTTCATAAACCTCGTTATTTCTGACAATGGAATTGGTTTTCAAGACAAAGACAAAAATGGGGTTGGATTGTTAAATATGAAGCAACGAGCACTTCTTTTGAATGGTGAGTGTAAGGTTATGAGTTTAGATTCTGGGACAACTATTGCCGTGAACTTCCCAATAAAATTAAATTTAAAATGAAAAAGATAAATATATTAATTGTAGAAGATCATCTTGGTTTTGCACAAGGTATGCAGCTTCTCATTGCACAACACCAAAGGGTAAATGAGATTTATATTGTAAATGATTTTCAAGGAGCTCTTAATTCATTGAAAACAAAAACAATAGATATTGTAATACTCGATCTTAATTTTGAAACTAATGAGTACGATGGATTTATAATAGCCAATAAGGTTAAACAACTCTACCCAGATATTAAGATTATGATACTTACTCAGCACGCTAAAAATAGTCATCATGATCGTTTATTCAACGAATGCAAGGTAGATGCCTATTTAGATAAGAAATTAGGAGTTGAAGAAACCTATCATGCAATTGATGAGGTTATGAAAGGTGAAAAGTATATTGACTATAGTATTGAAGAAATGCTTGAAATTGAGGGATGGATGAAAATATCTGACCGAGAAAATGAAGTAATCAAGTATTTAATTCAGGGGCTTACTCAAAAGGAAATTGCTGATAAGATGTATATTGTTCCAAAGACTGTAGAAGTCCACGTCAGAAATTTATTTAAAAAATTTAATGTAAAAAACTCAGTTGAATTAATAGCAAAATATATGAAATACAAAAATGCTAACAGAGACAACCCTGATGATACAACACCTCCATTTAAAGAAATATAGTCCAAAGTAATTCGTCAATTGCTTTGGACTATGGAACTAAGGATTAGTTATTAGGTTCTATTTCATCCTCTTCCCCGCCTTCATCAGAGTTAGGATCACCTGTTGCCATTTCCTGTTGTTCAGTTGTTGTATCCACGATACGTTCGGGAGTACATGAAATTGTTCCTAGTAAAAGAAACAAACCGAAAAATAAAACATGAATTGCTTTCATTTGGTACATTTTATCTCCAGTACTTGACATTCTAGAAGGTCGAGTCCAGAGGTTAAATTGAATGTACCTTGCGCAAGGTTCGAAGCTTGACTAATCGGTGCTAGCTGTCAAACTTGGAACTAAAGTATAGTGATATTAAGCAGTAACAATAAAGGCATACAACCTTTAAAGCTTTTGAAGAATTTTGATAGACCAATAATTATTATGTATGAAGTATTTTAAGAGTAAATTAAAGGATGGGGAGTTGCCAGGACTTATCTTTTTCCTAATCCAACTACTGAAGTATCATTTTAAATCAGACTATGAAAAATTAGAGAATAAAGAAATCCAAAGATTCCTTGATGAAGGAGATACATCAGAGAATAAACAAAAAGCAATTACTATTGAACCTGTGAAGAGTATGTTTGAACTCCTCAGTTATGATACTGGATATAGGCCTCTTTATACGAGTATAGAATTTTTGCTTCATATTTATCTTGAGGAGGAGATTTCGTTTAAGCAATATCTAAATAAAAATAAAAATTATATTGATTCTTATTTTCAATCTCTCGATTATCTTATTTTAGAGGTAAACCCAGAAAAAGAAAGTTCTTCTTTATCCACATATGCGAATCAAATTCTTCATTTAGGTACTGACACACAAGGGCTTCAAATTAATTTAAACCAAGGAGCTGTCAGGAAAATATTAGAATCGGTAGCGTTTAAATTTGGTGATTTATTATCGAATGAACTTATCGAAAGCCCTAAAATTAGGTCGGAGGTTTATAGCAGTCGTATACAAGAGCGTTTGAATCTAACTGAGGAGAGGCGGCAGGAAAATTCTGAAAATATTATTGTAAAGGCAATTGAATTTGGAAAAACATTCAAACCTTCAAAAAATCCAGTTGACCCAGATTGGATTTCTGAGTTCTTTAATATATGTCAAGATTGCTCAAATGAAAAACTACAGTACTTATGGGCATCAATGCTAGCAAATGAAATTGACAAACCTGGTGCTTTTTCAAGAAGAGCACTTCATACAATTAAAGTTTTTGGCATTGATGAAGCAAAAATTTTTACGCTTTTATGTAGCTGTTTATGGCAAATTCATCCTGGAGAAACGAGAGAGGACATGGTTTTAATTAAGAATGCTGATAAACAGGGTTTCTATTCAGATAGCACATGGGGATTTGACAGTGTTTTGTTAAGACATCTTGAGGATCTCGGACTTATTCATGATACCTTTATGACTCTGTACAAAGGAAAAACTTACAAAATTTCCTATTTTGATAATCATCATGAATTAAAGTCTGAAACAAAAAATTTTGAAATGGAGTTTATTTGTCTTTCAAAAGTAGGGTCAGAAATTTATAATGTCGTTATGAAAATGGAAAATGAAGAATACTATCAACATACACTAGAATATCTACGTAATAGTGATCTCCTGAAACATTAATGTAATTGGTTTGGAGAATACTATAAAAGTTGAGAAGGAATTTCTAAAATATCTATAGACTTAGTTTAGAATAGAATTTGTAAGTTCGTTTCTCGATTCTCTTTAGCTCTCTAATGTTGATATAAAGGTTATTTTATTAAGAAAACCTTAGATTATCTATTGTTTTATTTTTGAAATGGATTAAGAATTTTATTAAACTATATAATCCATTTATGATATTTATCATATTTTTTTGTAAAAAAATAGATAACTTTGAAACTCTCCCCGTTGAATTAAAATAACATAACACTAATGTTAAGGTGCTATGCCTTGGCTATTATTGGTATTGTTTTGTAGTACATTTTAAAACCTCATTTCTATGAAAAACCTTCTTCTTTTTTCAGCTTTGCTGTTATGCAGTTTTCTTTCTTTTTCACAAATAACCCTTGGAGAATCTCACCTCCCTATTGTCCCGCAAACTCCTGATGTTGCTTCAATTATGAAGTACGAGGAAGTTCCGGTATCTAAAAATTCCGGGATTCCTCAAATTGGAATTCCTATTTTGACCATTCCTTTAGATGATATTTCAGTACCTGTTCGACTGAGTTATCACTCAGGAGGTGTTCGTGTAAGTGAGATAGCTCCCTGGACAGGACAGGGATGGAATATTATTGCCGGAGGGAGTATCACCCGAACGGTTCGACATTTAAGTGACGACCATCAGTACGGGTACATCAGAACCCCTTTTACTACCTCGGAAATTTATGATGCGTGTGTTAATGGAAATGGTAACTGTGTCGATATAACCAATACCAGAATCAGAAACCAAACCCTGGATTTTGAACCGGATGTCTTCAGTTATTCTGCTCCCGGAATCTCCGGAAAATTTATGTTCAACCAAGTACGGGATACCAATAATCCATATGGAGAAATAAAGTCTTTTCCTAAAACGGATAACAAGATAACTGCATCTTTCAATACGTATCACAATATTACCTCCTGGGATATTACCGACACCAATGGGAACGTATATCATTTTATTGAAGGTAATATTCTCAGTACAACGGATTCTTATACACTGGAGTCAATTGGAAACCTCCCGCAGGATTACCCTTTTGAACCTGTTACCCCCAGTTATACCCAGACATGGAATCTCTCAAAGATAACTACCTATTCCGGAGAAGAGATCACTTTTAGCTACTATTCGGCAGATTCTTATACGGATTGTACTTTTTCCGGACAATCCAACGCACACACTGTACCATCTGGTCAGGCTGATAATCTTAAAACAACTTATGTAGAATCATCGGGGACATCAAGACAGTTATATTCTATTAGCGGAGATTTTGGACATATTAACTTTATTCGGTCAAGTGTAACTAGAGAGGACTATCCCAATGGAAGATCTTTAAAATACATCCAAGTTTTTAATAGCGAAGATGCTTTGGTCAGAAAGTATGATCTAAACTATTCCTATACTACAGCAGCTAGTTATCCAAGCTATAATATATATGGTTGTGCAGGAAATGGGACAGGCACCTATTTATATCATTCAAACAATCAGTCTGCATATCTGCCTTATATGAAAAGAATGTTCCTGGATGAAGTGGTTGTTTTTGATAATAGTTCACAAGAGAGTTATAAATATACCTTTGATTATTATAATGACAATCCACTGCCACACCGAAACTCTTACGCCCAGGATTTTTGGGGCTATTACAATGGAGCCAATAATAATAACACCTTGCTCTTTAATTATTCTAAAAAATATACAAACTACCCCTATCGCCACATCGAACAGGATTATGCTCAATCGGGTCTGCTCAAGAAAATCACCTACCCGGAAGGGGGCTCTACCAAGCTTATCTATGAGAACAACAGGGCAACTACAGTAACCGGAAACGCCTTTGGCTTCCGCCTGGTTCCTTCAGATGAAAAAGTAATTAATTTTCATTCACAAAATGATACTTATGAATATACAACTCTAAATTCATATAGATACTACACATATAGAAAACCACTTATTTTGAACGGACGAACCTTTATTCTCGATAGTGAAATGGAAGGTTTGACTTTGCAGAGAAGAGCGGTCTTTTACTATGCTATTGATCAGGCAATTGATGATAGCGGACACTTCGCTAACATTTGTTTTACCGACCCCAATAGCCTTCCCAATGGTGGAGAATGTTCCTACTGGTTAACCATAAGAAAAACAACTTTAGACCCTGAAGCATATGACAGTGAGGATGACATTAACATGAGTAATATTACCTACGATACAAATTTTACTCCCCTTGATAATTTACTCAGTGATGATACTGAAGAGAGTCGTTTTCTTCCTACCGGAGTTTATGTTTTGGAGTTTATTATTAGAAACGATACAAGTCCCCCACCAGGAGGCCCTTTTTTTGAAATTGATGATGACCTGGTAACTTTCGATGTTACATGCAGAGTTGCTAAAGATGAGATCAACTTCTATGATAGTTACAGAGAAGTTGAAATACCTGTTGGGGGCCAACGCATAAAGAAAATTGAAGAATATACCGATGCAACTACCCTCGCTAAAGTAAGGGAGTATAAATATGTTATGGAGGACTCTGTAAAGACAAGCGGAAGGGTCCTAAGAGTACCCTACTTTATTTCCAGAAATCAGGGAAGTATTAGTGAGTCTTCCATGTCGGCTGTTCCTTTGATCACCACCAGTGCAGGGAATGTTAATTACAGAAGAGTTACCGAGGATTTTGTAGATAAAAATAACAGTAATATAAAGCTTACGGGGATTAGCACGTATCGATACTATGAATTGCCAGAAATTTATAAAAGTCCTATGGTTCCCTTTATGGAAGATTGGCGGTATAACGCAGACCTTAAAAGTGAAGTACCCTTAAAATCTTTAACTGAGAAAGCATACAATGACAATTTTGTATGGATGAATCCGGCTGATCTCTCATCCTTCCACTATGCTATACTCCCTCCGACAACAGCAGTACCCTACAGGTTTTCTCTAATGGAAAATTTGCTGATAGACTTTTTCAACACCAACTATACATATACAGGAACAGATTTTTATAAACTCCAATATGGACATTTAGCCCAAACTTATGAAGTAGAAAAAACATATTATAATGATGATGTGAACAGGGTTGTTACTAAGCAGACAAATTATAACTATGATAACGCTTCTTATTTACAGCCCACCAGTATAGAGACAACGATCAATAATAATGAAAAAACCATCAAGAAGTTCTACTATCCCCATGATCTTGTTGGATCAGGGGAAGCCTTTGCCCAAAACCTCATTAATGAGAACAGGGTTAGAACCCTCTTAAAGGAAGAAACCTACGTACAGGAAGGAACAGATCCAATGGAACTACTCAGTACCCAGAAGATAGACTATAAAAATTCCAATGGCCTGATACTGCCAGATAAACTTAAAACCTCCAAAGAGGCAGGTTCATTAGATACCCGTTTGGTATTTAATAGTTATGATGATGACGGAAACCTTCTTGATTCATCCAAGCCAAATGGCGTACACACCAGCTACATTTGGGGATATAATGGACAGTATTTAGTTGCAAAAGTAGAAAATGCCACCTATGCCCAGGCAACTGCTGCCGGGATTGGCCTTAATATGACCACCATCGACGATCCGGCAACGGAAGCTGCTTTGCAAACGGAACTAAATAAGATACGAAGTGGCTTACCCGATGCCCAGGTTACTACCTATACGTATAAACCACTTGTTGGGGTAAGTACCATTACAGACCCAAAAGGTTATCAGGTGAAGTACAAATATGATACCGATGGGAGGTTAGAATTCATAGAAGATGCCGATGGCAACCTATTGAGTAAAAATGAATACCACTATAAAGACTAATAACTAAAAAAAGTAAGAACCATGAAAAAACTATTGATATTCATATTCGTGTTGTTACCAGTTTTAGTTATTGGACAGACAACCACAGAGAACTATGTCAAAACAACAGCCTATCAAACTGAAACCACTGATGGAAATGTTACTGATGATAACAAAATAGAAACCATTACCTATTATGATGGTATAGGAAGACCCATACAAAGTATTGCACAGAGAGCAGGTGGAGATCGTGAAGATCTTGTTACTCCAGTTGAATATGATGGTTTGGGTAGACAGCCCAAGGACTATTTACCACTACCTGTTACTCCAAATAGCGGGAACTTTTATGTTCCTCAAACAGGCACCATTTATAGTGAGTTAAAAACCTTTTATAAGACTAAATTCCCAGATGATTTTTATCAACCTCCCGGACATACTCCGGATTGGGACAATCCATTTTCTGAAAAGATATTTGAAAATTCACTTCTGGGTAGAGTATCAGAGCAAGGAGCACCGGGAATGGACTGGCGAGCACAGTATGGAGGAGAACATACCATCAAATATGATTATGACACGAACCTGACAAGTGAGGTTATTAGTTTTTCAGTAGACCTTTCAAACAATACACCACAATTAGAATCCAATGGTTATTACCCGGCACATGAATTACATAAAAGAAGAGTTAAAGATGAAAATTGGCTCGCTGCCGATGGAATTTATGGCATTACCTATCAATACACCAATAAGCGTGGACAGGTGGTTTTAAAAAGAAGTTCTGTTTTTGATCCAAACAGAACACCTCAGGATCCTAACTATCATGATACGTATTATGTCTATGATGATCATGGAAATCTCACCTTTGTACTCTCACCTGAGGGCTCAGAACAGATTGTAGGTAGTGGAGGAGCTCTTGTTACGGGACACCAGACCATTCTCGATAAATTGTGCTACCAGTATAAATACGATGACAGAAATCGGTTAACTGATAAGAAACTACCGGGAAAAGAAGAGGAATTTATACTCTATGATGCTTTGGACAGACCTGTCATTACTCAGGATGCTAATCTAAGAGATAGTGATCAATGGCTCTTTACCAAATACGATGATTTTGGACGAGTGGTCTATACAGGAATCTTTACGGATGTTAATGGAACCAAACGCTCTGATATGGAAACGACTTTAAAGGCACCTACCTATACCAGTGAAGAGAGAACCGTAACCGCCACTTCTATTGGAGGCACTAATGTATATTATACCAACTTTGCCTATCCTACAGTTGACCTGCAAGTACTTACGGTAAACTACTATGATGATTATGTAGATATGGGTAACAGTATGGGAACCATAAGCCTTCCAGTTTCGTCCTATGGGGAAACTATTTCTAGTGATACCAAAGGATTGCCGACAGTGAGCAGGGTACGTGTGTTGGGCACAAGTGACTGGACCGTTACGGCTACCGGCTATGATGATAAAGGACGTGCTATTTACACTCGTTCTTTGAATGAATACCTGGATGCTGATGATATTGTAAGAATAGATCTTGATTTTACGGGGAAGGTTATTGAAACTACTACTACCCACAAGATGGGAGATAATCCTATTTTGTATATTTATGATTATTTTTCCTATGACCATATAGGACGACTTAAATCCCACACCCAAAAACTGGACAACGAACCCATACAACTCATCTCTGAGAATACCTATGATGAATTAGGTCAACTGGAACGCAAAGATGTGGGAGGGGAAACCTATGTGCTTGGTTATACAGAGATCACCAATGCCGATATGACCTATGATGGCAAACTGGTTAAGAATACCTCCACCAATGCCTGGGATGCAGGAGCCAAGACCAAGGGAGAACTTCTGGAAGACGGAGGGGTGAGTTATGTGATCTCAACTGATGACAAGATCACACAGGTTGGTTTGCAAAAAACGACCAATGGAGGGGGTTGGAACTCCTATGACTTTGGTATTTATCATTCTGACCAGGATACCAATTCCGATAATCTAAAAGATGTAAAACTGATCAAAAATGGCGTATTACAATCCACGGTTGTAGCAGGGTATGAGGCCGATGATACATTCTCTGTAGAACGGGTCGGTAGCTTGATCACCTATAAAAAAGGAAGTGTAACCATTGGAACGATAACTGATACCGGTGGAGAGAGTACCATGATAGGAAAAGCGTCTTTATATCACAGTACGGCACAGATCGAAGATTTTACTTTATTTGGTACTGACCTGGATAAGAAATTGCAAAACGTAGATTATCTCTATAACGTACGGGGCTGGCTTACCGACATCAATGACGTAGAAAGTGCTGGTTATGGGGCCAATTATGATTTGTTCGAATTCAGGATCAATTACAATAAATTGGAAGGAAACGCTTCAGGGGATAAACTATACAATGGTAATATTGCACAAACCTTATGGAAAAGTGCGACCGATGATAATGATACGAATATACGCAGTTATGCTTATGGGTATGATGACCTCAACCGTATTAAAACAGCCACAGGCTATAAAGGCACAACACTGGCACTCATGGCAGCTAATGATAAACATGATCTAAGTAACCTGGACTATGACCAAAATGGAAACATTCTAAGCCTGATCAGAAAAGGGCGTGATGAAAATGGTAGTACCAGTGGTGAGTGGGATGACTTAACCTATACCTATGACACTAATAGTAACCAACTTAAAAAGGTAGATGATGCTGCAGGTGATGGAGCTACCCTAAAAGCTTTAGGCTTTAATGACGGATATACAGGGGCAATAGACTTTGAATACGATGACAACGGTAATATGACCAAGGATGAGAACAAGAATATTACGGCTATTACCTATAACCATTTAAACCTTCCAACCCTTATCACTGTGAATAACGGAACAACTGCTACCATTGGGTTTGTCTATGATGCTACCGGTGTGAAATTACAAAAAACACTAACCGATGGAGGAGCTACAAGTACGTATTATGCTGGGAACTATGTATATTCCGGAAGTGATTTAGCTTCTGCCGAGTTACAATTTTTTGGTCATCCTGAAGGTTATGTAAAGCCAGTGATAGAAACTCAACAGGTAAAAGGGTCAACGAACGGTGTAACTACTTATAGTGCATTTGAATATGTCTTTCAATACAAAGATCATTTAGGAAATATAAGACTGTCTTATGCAGACAGCAACCTGGATGGTGCTATCACCCCATCTTCTGAGATCATTGAAGAATCTAATTACTATCCATTTGGACTCAAACAAAAAGGGTATAATGATGTTGTTTCTCCTCATGGAAGTTCACTTGCACAAAATAGAAAGTATAATGGAAAGGAACTCAATCAGGAGCTTGAACTTGACTGGACAGATTATGGCTGGAGAAATTTTGATGCCTCATTAGGTAGATGGGTGGGAATAGATAATATGGCAGAAAAATATGTTTCAAATTCACCTTATCACTATGCTGATAATAATCCAATAAGAAATTATGATATTGATGGAAATGAATTTACTGATGCTGCCTGGGAATGGGTTCGCAGAATAATGAGAGATATTGATAACAGGCAAAATAGAAATAATGAAAGAAATACAGAAGAACAAGAAGTCTTAGATCAATTGATGGAAAGTGGACAAGGAGATAGTAAAAAAGCAAGTAGAATTCGAAATAGAATTAAACGTAGAAATAATCAAAACTCAGAACTCGGGTCAGTAAAAGATGAAATTGCAATATTAGAAGCTTCAGATCAAGTATATGATGTTATTACTGATAGCGGTGGAACGCAAAGAGATTTGATAGGCAATCGTACAATAACAAATAAAACTAGATATAATTTTCAAAATGGGAATGTTGAAATTACTGTTTCTAGTGGAACAGATTTAGGGCTATTCGCTCACGAATTAAAACATGCTTATCAGTTTGAAACAGGTAATACAAGTCTAGGAGCTAAAGGGGCCTGGGGAGGTATATTCTTACTTGATAAAATGGATGAGCTAGAAGGATATAAAAGAGCCAGATTATTCGGTGAAAACAATAGTATAATGAGAATTGCCGACTTACCACAAGGATACTTGAGCCTACCTACTGGCCCATTGAGTATAAGTAATCATGTTGAAATACAAAAAACTTTAAAATCAAATTCTTCTCCAGCTATTAAAAATGCTACATTTAATAGTTATTCTAGATATTATCGTCAGGCATTTAGAGTTAATGGAAGGACATATAATGGTAGTAATTAAAAAATAAAAAGATGAAAATAATTTTAAAAGTGTTTATTATATGTTTCTTATGGAACTGCTCAAGTTCTCAAAAGAAAATTATAGGAACTTATGAAAATCAAATACCTCCAAATTTTAGCAGTGTTACGCTTAATGAGGATGATAGTTTCCAATATTCAATTCATCAAGATATGATTGGAGACATGACTGTTACTGGTATCTGGAGTGTAAATGTCGATACGATCTACTTAAATTTCAAAGACATTCCTCCAAAATTAATTAAGGGATCAATGGAATTAGAATCCTTAAATAGCCGTCAAAGTGACTCTATATTCATTCAAGTTTTAGACAATAGTGGAGAAGTTATGATAGGAAGAACACTATTTGTTGATGAAGAAGAACATTTTATCCTAAATGAAGAAGGAAAAATTTTTATAAAACCTAAACACATTAAAAAACTAGGTTTTAAAAATGTTAGTAGCAATGATGTTATTTCGTTAGATATTAACAAGCTTATTGATAGTAATATCAAGGTTAATGTTCAACCTAATATTGAACGTGCTATTATTTATGATATGTTACCAAGCAAATTAGTTTTTAAAAATGGAGAGCTATTTTTTCACAAAGATGGTAAGACAGATTTTCGGTATCCCTATTTAAAAAAATAGACTTATTAAAAGGAAAAATATATCCTCATTTTTGAACATATTTAAATACCCTACCTAATACGGTAGGGTATTTTCATCAGAAAAGGAGTAAAATCCATTACTGGCTATTATTATATGATCAAGCAGTTCAATATCTAATATCTTAGCCATCTTTTGTAACCTTTTAGTCATCTGTCTATCTTGTTCAGATGGTTTTAGGTTTCCGCTCGGGTGATTATGACTTACAATTAAGGCACTGGTGTTTGTTGTGATTGCCAAAGCAAATATTTCTTTAGTGTTGACTGCAACTCCAACAGTGCTACCTTTCCCGATTTCTGAAAAATAAAGTACCTCATTCATTCGGTTCATCAAGAGTACCCAGAAGTACTCCTTGTAGTCTATGATGTCTTGATCAACGAGTTCAAGAATCAGTTCATAGGCATGCTGTGAACTCATAATTTTTGGAATAGTATCATAGATGGGACGTCGGTAAACAATGCTAACTTCATACAGCTCAGTGACCTTCATAGGCTTTTCTTTCTTTATTGTTTTCATTATTCTAATGTTTTTGATTTAGCATTAGTATTGCCTTCACGAGAAATTGAAGATAACACCGCGCTAGAAGTAGTCATCGTACTGAATGGTAACAGCAGTGAATGGCTTCACATTTTGGCCAGAAATCATCATTTTCACAATGCAATGGTATTGTCTCATACGGACAAAATCACCTAACGAAAAGGGGGTTAGACGGTGGTCATCAATGTGCATCTGCTTGACTAGGTATTCGGCATCGGAAGCGTTGGTGCAAAAGGATATAACATTTCCAACGTTTGCAAAGAGGCTATCCTTGAGACGTAAATCAAGTTGTGATAGATGCTGAATTGCCAGACACATCGTTACCTTCATTTTTCGTAGAGTTTCGAGCATAGCTGCAAGGTTCGTTGTATTTACAAAGGTGGCAGCTTCATCAATGTAGACGGTGAATGGTTTTCGTTGGTCTTCGGGTGTATCTATCCGACTGAATCCAGCAGACGAGAGGGAGGTAATTAACAGCGAACCAAGCAAAGTTGCAGTGTCAAGTCCAATTGACCCCACAGCCAAATTGACCAATAAGATTTTTCCGTCTAACACTTTGCGTAGTGACACCTCATCCGGGTTATCTACCAACAAACGCTTAATTGCAGGATGTGCTAAGAAACTTAATTTTGAATACACCGGAATGAAATCATATTTAGGATTGTACTGTTTGAATTCTTTGATGAAGAACTCTTTCACCTCGTCATTTTTAATGTGGTTGACAACCTCACTACGAAAATCCTTATCACGCAATATCTTTAAAACATGGGAAAAGTTTAGCTGCTCAGGATAATCACAAATAGCCAAGAGGCAGTGGCGTAGGATGTGTGATAACTTGTGTCCCCATCCATTTGGACCACTTAATCGCTCAAAAATTTCAAGTATCCCACTGACGACAAGGCTCCGTTTTTCTCTTGAGACTTTCTTGATAGGGTTGTATCCTATATTCAGTTTAGGATTAGGAATATCTATATAAACCATATCCCTTTTTCTATGCTCAGGAATTCGATCTTTGATAAATGAGATGAGGTCACCATGGGGATCAATGAGACAAAAATTCTTCTCATTATGGAGGTCATATAACATGAACGATTTTAGCACATTAGACTTTCCGCTCCCGCTCCCACCAATTAAGGCACAGTGGTATTGCATGTCTTCGTCACGTATGCCAAAGAGTTGATTTGCATTCCTGAAGTTCGTTTTCGCAAAGTATTTTATTCCCCTAGAATATGGTTTCACGGGTGTAAGTATCGCAGAAAATGGGTACTTGGATACTACCCTATACACTAACTTTGATAAAACATCGATTGGAATGGTTCAGGGATTGGACTATGGCCAGAGTGAACACCGACAGACCATGGATGCTTTACCATCTGATTCCTGAGGTGCTCAGGACTTGCGTACATGTACTGTGTCGTCATCCTAATATCACTGTGTCCCATCATCTTCGATAGGCTAAAGATGTCGCATCCACCTTCGAGCATGAAGCGTGCAAAGGTATGCCTGAGTGTATGTATACTGAAGGTAATTTGTGATACTTTTTTCAATTTGGTTGTTAGGTGTTTCAAACCGTGTTCGGTAAATCCGGTATTTCTCTTGGAGGAGGTAAAGAACTTCAGACATGTTTTCCCCTTTGCACTACGCAAAGCCACGTACCGTTCTAAAATAGGAACGAGACTGTCATTCATGGGAATCATGCGATCCTTGTTTCCTTTTCCCAACCGAACAAAGATTGACCGTTGGATGAGGTCTACATCTCCAAGCTTCAAGTTCAAGAGTTCATTTCTTCTGAGACCAGTAAAGATAAAAGTGGCGAACATTGCATGGTTTCGCAACCTCTGAAACTCAGACTCGCATGGGAGGCTAAGAGTGTGCTCTAGGAGTTTTCGGGCATCATACTGACTCAACCCACGCTTGAGGCTTTTTTCCACTCTCGGAAGCTCTATCCCATCAAGAAGACCTTCTTGACAATAACCTTCCTTAATGCACCACCTAAAAAATACCGTGAGGCTCATGTAATATGCTCTGAAGGTTTGAGGTTTCCACAATCGTTTGACTCGACCCTCAAGAAAGAAATTGGAAATATCATGCTTGGAAATATCTTCAAGCCTTGACTTTCCTGTTACCTTACACAATAGCTTTACAGTATTCCGGTATCGTTGTAAGGTATATTTTGATTGTCCTTTAAAATGTTGTGAGTAATTGCAAAATTGTTCAAGTAGTTCAGTAATGAGCATAGAGGTTAACCAGTATCCCATCTCTTCAAATCCATTGGACCACATCTCCGAGCAATGGTAGCCAAATATCTTCTGAATCAACCTCAGAATTTGTGGAATCTCCTTTAAATTTCAGCTTTTATGCAAATTAACGAAGCCTTAGGGTTCGACCGCATCATTATCAGTTCTGTAGGCGCTTTTATTTTCGTAAAAATGACGAAATAAGCCTTATACAATAACGAATTCTGGAATTATGTGCCGCGGAGGTATATTTAAATCATTTGACTACCTCCGAACGCATTTGAAGGTGAAATACTGGTTTTAAAAAATTAATTATTAAAATAGTATCGACAGGTATAGTATAGCATCTAATTTTAAAAGAACATAGCTCTGGAGGCTAACTGTTTTTATCCACCAATTTTATGAAAGAGTGTTTACCGTCTTTAGTCTGAGTTATGTTAAAGGTTTAATAAAGGTTGTTATAATCAACCTATGGGGGTAGAACTTAGATAGCAATTTACGAATAACATAAATGACTATCTTTATACAAACATTGTGTATAATGCAAAAACAATCCTGTAACTAATATGGATAGAGAAGAATATTTAGACAACGTAAGCGATGAATTTATGTCGATTCTTTACCATTCGTCTTAAGCAGAAATTCTGAATTAGATAGAAGTCTTAAAATCAATGAATTGTCCTTCAAAGAAAATCCGAAAATAAAAATTTCGAATATTTATTTTAGGAAAAATTGTGGAATTACTAACGAGGAATTTATGCCTTTTTGAGAGAAGCTGAATTATGTAACTCAAATAAAATTAGGTTATGAAATTGAGAATTTGAAATTCAATTTATATGAATAGCACTATACAAAAACACGTTGTTTTTCATTAAATACTCTAAGGAGTAAAAAAACCTAATAACAAATAATGAATAAGGTCATCAATATTGAAAGTGTAAGGGATACTACACTTTATAAAGAATTAAAGAAAAAATCAGACAACAAAACAGAGGCATTTATTACTTTACTTCCTATCATTTGTGATGAAGCCTCAGATAGAATTAAACTGCTCCCTAAGTATTTTCAAGAATATACCTTACATGACAAAACCCATTTTCTTAGAGTAACAGAATTAATGGGTAAAGTTTTAGGTTCTCAAATAAAAAACCTTAACAGCTTAGAGATTGGTCTATTAATATTGTCAGCCTTTTTCCATGACCAAGGAATGTTGATTTCAGGGCAAGAATTTGAACAACTTGAAGAAAAAGATGATTTTTTAATTTATCGTGATAATTGGTTTCTAGATCACCCAAATTATAAAGACACCCTTAAACAATTCGAATCATCATCAATTTCGGAATCTGAAAGGGTTAGATTATCGAATTTACTAGAACAACTTAAAACAGCAATGCTTACGGATTATCTAAGAGATAGTCACGGTCAACGGTCTAAAGAATTTATAGTAGGTAATTATTCAAACGATAAAAGATTTGAAATAGACGGAATAAATATTTCAGAAGTCCTAAGTAATGTATGTCTATCACATGTGAAACCCGTTGATTGGATTACTCCTGAAAACGGTCTCCAATATGATGAAAACATAGGTTCTTTTAAAGTTAATTCTATCCTTCTATCATTGGTTTTAAGACTTGCGGACATTTTAGATTTTGATGCGGATAGAACACCTGAAATACTTTTCAAATCGATACATTTTACTAGCAAAATAAGTTCTACTGAATGGCAAAAACATAGAAACGTACAAGGCTGGGAAATATCAAAAGATAGAATTAGATTCACAATGTATTTTGAGCATCCGTCTTATGAAAAAACAGCTAGAACTTTTTTAAACTGGATTGATGAAGAGTTAAATAATGTATCAAGTAAAATAAGGGAATTCCCTAAAGAAATAAGTCATTATACACTTGAGATACCAGAAAAGGTTGATAGAAGCCGAATTGGCCCAAAAAACAATTCATACATTTATCATGATTTGGAATTCTCATTATCCAGAGATGAAATTGTCAAATTGCTCCTTACCGAAAACTTATACAATAGCCCTTCCATACTTGTAAGGGAACTTCTTCAAAACTCACTAGATGCAATAAGACTTAGAAAAGCCTCATATTCAGTGGAGAATTTGTCTTGGACAGATGGAGAAGTTTGGTTCAGGCATTTTATTAATAAAAATGATGAGGAAATACTTGAATGTCGAGATAATGGTTGTGGAATGGATGAAACAATTGTCACTCAATTCTTAGGGAAAGTTGGAAGGAGTTATTATCGTTCACCTGAATTCGAGCGTCAAAGAGCAGAATTAAAAGAAAAAGGGGTAGATTTTGAACCATGTTCTCAATTTGGTATTGGCTTTATGTCTTGTTTTATGTTTGGGGACAGAATAGAAATTCACACTAGAAAGGATTATGGTGTTGGGAAAGAAAAAGGGAAGCCATTATTTGTCGAAATCAATGGCATCAATGGTCTTATTGTTATCAAAGAAGGAAATAAAAATCAAGAGGTAGGTACTTCCATAAAAATTTACAGTAAACGAAAGTCACTTTATTTTGATTCATTTTCGGATAACCTCAGGTTGGTTACAAGGTTAAAGGGAGTTGCTTTAGCAACTGAATTCCTAATCCACGCAAAATGTGAAATAGATGGAATAAAAGGAGAAGTTAAACTTCCTGCAACAATAGATAAGAAAAGAACCTTTCTCGAAAAAGCAAAAATAAAGAATAAAACAACTTTTGAAATTGATTTATCAGAAGTCAACCTAAACTTAAAAGGATACTTGAGGCAAAGTTTTCTTATAGATGAAAATGGATTGCCAACAATAGAGAACAAAGAAGCTCAATGGGAATGTATTGACACCAAAAAATTCAAGGATAAACCAAGTTTTGACAACGTTTTACGCATTAAAGAATCAGGTAATCATATTACATATAACTATTACTCTAGAGAAGATAATAGTATTTGCTTAGACGGCATTCTGGTATGTGGCTCTCCTGGCAGACAAGAATATGCCAATGAGGTAAAAATGTATTTGGGCCATATTACAGCAGCAGCAACATCTGAACATCCTTTTACTGCAGATGTACGTGGTAAAATTAAGCCAGAATTAAGTCCTTCAAGGGAACCTTTGAAAAATTCATCTTTTATAGATACTCCTTTTGGATGGAAGCGTTTACAGCATCTATTAAATGTAGGCAGCAGTCTATTATGGGAAAAAATACTTGATTTTCGCTCAGAAGGAATGACTATTGAGACTTTTTGGAAACTTTTAATAATTTATAACGGATGTCTAGATAACATTAGGTCTAATCAATTATTAAAACATCTAGAACTTCCCTACAATAAAGGAGAGGATTGGATAAAATTATCTGAAATAGATAATTATAAATTCGCTGATGGAAAAATATTAATTAAAAATGCTAAGGATGAAATAACCGTTAATTTTTCAGAAGAAATAAAAGGCTTAAGTAAAGCCCACCCCAACTCAATTGATTTTGATTGGTGGGTTGCCCAAATATTAATATCAATTTCAAAGATTGACTTTATTGATAGAAAAAGTGTTTTGGAATTGAAGAAAGTATTTAATGAAGGTGAACGACCTTCTGAAAATATGTATTATCGATCAATAAGTGCATCTGTTAAATTTTTAGATTACAACGGTCTTTCTTCTGATTATATCACATCAATCCCTTTCCCACATACAGTGAATAAACATAATCCTTTAATACAAGTAGGATTTAAAAATAAAGATTCAGGAAATAAATCCGAAGTAGAAGAATTTGCCCTCGCATTAGCATCGGTAATCACAAATTTAATTTATGAATTTAGTAAAGAAAAAAAGCCTTTCTCCTTAGACATCTCGTGGAGACCTTTAAAATATTTATCTAGCTTATATTCAAACATAAAATGGAGTAAGTATGGAAATGAGTTTAAACCACCATATAAAATTTATGTTGATAAAGATAATACTGTAGAAATAACTGATGACATTTTGAAAAATTGGGGAATTAAAAAATCCGGCTAATAGAATTTTGCAAATTGCCATCCTCGTTCCTGTGGTGGAAAAGATCAAAGCCAAAGCTCAGTAAAAGAAATGAAAATAAAAACAATATGTATAATGCAGAGCACTCTTTGGGGTACTACGACACCATACACGGAACGTTGGTATTAATGCGTAAAACATACTTAAGTTAGTAATAGAAACGTTATATTTGTATATGGCAGAAAAAGCAAAATATCTTTGGTATATAGAAGATACCAAAAAGCATCATCCTAAAATATTAAGAGCTGTAAAAAGATCAATTAGGATGGCTCGAAATAGATCTCTAGATCAAAACATCACAATTACTTATTTATTGGGCTCGAAAATTGTGACTGAAAATTCTGATGGTGAAATCGAAGAATTAAAGGACCTTAAAATACAGCCCAGAAAAGTAAAAGTTGGTGAGACCACTAGAATTTAAAAAAGGTCGAAGAATGAGAGTTTTTGCCGGACCGAATGGTTCTGGAAAAACTACTATTTTGAATCAAATTGATCACAGTTTTGATCTTGGTCATTATATTAATGCTGATGAAATTGAGCATTATCTAAAAAAAACAAATTCATTCGATTTAAAATCACTCGGAATAGATTCAGTACCAAGTAATTTTTCTAAAAAGTTTTATTCCCACTCAATTTATAAAAAGGCTATTTCAGAGGGTTTTAGCATTGACCTGGAATTGGTCGGAACCGCTATTCATAATCCAGACCAAGAAACACATTCTTATGAAGCAGCTTTAATAGCCGATCTATCTAGAAACCTTCTTCTTCTTGAGGGTAAGAAGTTTGCATTTGAAACCGTTATGTCGCATGAATCAAAAATTGAGTTCATGAAAGAATCCATTGCAAAGGGTTATAAGAATTATTTATACTTTATATCAACAGAATCACCGTTAATAAATGTAGCGAGGGTTAAGCAAAGGGTAAAATTGGGGGGACATCCTGTCAAAGAATCTAAAATTATTGAGAGGTATGAAAGATCTATGAAATTGTTGAAGTCTGCCGTCAAACAAACTTACAGATCTTTCATTTTTGATAATTCAGGTAAATCACCGAGATTGGTCCTAGAAGTTACTAATGGAGAAGTTATAGAGTTTAAGGATGAACTTTTACCCGTCTGGGTTGACCAATTCCTACTAGAATTGTACTAATACCAACAAAGGTCATAATTCAGCTAGCGGCTGAATTATTCTCTCCACTTCTTCCTATCTTTAAACTTTAACCAAATCCATTGGCTCGGGACAGCCGAAATTATAGACGTGGACGTTATGTGCAAGTCGAAAAAAACTCATAGATCCCTATCAAAAACTGAAGTAGAAAAAATAATCTGGAAGACCCTGAAAGAGTTGCATCTATTTTGAGAGACGAAAAAGAACAATTCAAAATGACTTGCTTTTCAAGAATTTAGGATGAAACACTTATGTGGTCGCATTATGCCGATATTTCATCTGTAACATCCCCGTAAACCTGCTCAATTGCTTAATCAAGCTATGCTAACTCCAATCTCCATGAAATATACTAGTATGATCAGTTCTACTAATCACTTAAATCAGGAGCTATTTCTTCTTCGCCTTCCTACTAGAGTCAAGGTGTTTTATAAGCATTTCTTCTGAGTTTAATTCGACCTCCTGATCACCATCAGAATCGAAGGTATCAAACTCAAAAAGGTTGGAGAAATCAATATCAGTAACTTCTTGAATGAACTCAAGACTTCGCATATGTTCTTTAAAGGCAATGTTTTGGTCCAAATCAATCGCCTCAAAGTCGATATCTTCCATTAGATCAACTTGTGAGAGGGTAAATCCAGTTGCGTTAAGACCTCCATCATCGGTAAGCCAAAGTATAATCTTGTAGTATTCTGTTGGAATCTGGACACCTTTAAATGTTGGATCACTTTGTTTAAATATTGGGCCGCTGAAAACAGTTATCCTGTTAGTATCATTTCCTTCTTTCTCAGCTCCCTTCTCAAGTATAACCTTTTCTAATTTACCCCATAGGCCACCTCGGTTGCTTCGATTGAGTGCTGGCACTTGGGGGCAAGCATTGGTATGGACACACGTAAGATCAGCATTTCGTTTAGCCTTCTGGGCATCTTCACCCCAGTTTGCATCTTCTCTTCTACTCATGTGTCCGCGGTCAAACCCACTTTTCTTATAGAACTTATTATTCAGCTGTACGTCTAGGTCAATTCGATTATCCCTTATCCACTTATCATCTCTCTTAGTTTTATCCTTTCTTTTATCCGAATCACCATCTACATTAATTGCACTAATAAAAGGCATTTTCTTAAATGCATTTTGAACCACACTAAACTTAAAGTAATTTAGAACTATACTATCAGTTCCATTAATTTTAGCAGCAAACCTCCTGGCGTCAATTTTTGGAAGCGGTAAATCGATGATATGCCCTAAGAACTTCGATTGGTATCCCTTACACAGAGAGTAATCCATGCTTCTTTCCAAGCGCAAACTTTCTTCCAAAAACTCATCTATGTTATCAGAATTGGGTGCTATCTTTTGTACTTGATTGTTCTGATCACCAACAGAAAATGAAATGTCAATTTTCTTATGAGTATCAAGTAGTCCTGAAGGGAAGGCTACATTTACTTTATCATCGGTTGCTTCCATATTTTGAGAGTCATTGGTGTTAATACTATTTCTTGAAGGATTAGTATGGATGATTGGTGGGCTAGAAGCTTCAAAAGCAACTTGAATACCCTTTAAGAAGGGATTATTCTCATCAAACTTAGATTTTAAATGCTTAAGAATAACGCTTATGCGAATACCTTCATTAGCAATCCAATGAATTCTTGAAACTTCTATTTTATCATCAATAATCGGAATGACTTTATCATTTTTATCAAGATAATCTCCTTCCGCATTTCTTTTAGCAACCCCCATGTGATGCAATGCTACCACCTGCCATTGATCGTTAAATACAGGAGCCCCACTAGTGCCTTGAGCGGTATCAGATTCATACCACAACGTAGTATCTAAAATCTTTATAAACTTGTTTTCGCGAATGGATAACTGTTTATAATCCCCATTGGGATGATGAACAATGTTTAAAGATTCCTCGTTCTCATCTCCCAACTTTCCAACTGTTGGATCTAGATATATATATCCAATCGACTTCAGTTCATACGTTTGAGTAACGTCTTGCTTGTTAACAGCTACTATACAATAGTCCAGTGACTTGAAGGAGTAGAAAAACCCATCAACGTTAAACGAGAAAGTAACTGGATCTAAAGCGTTTCCATGTTTATCAAGTTCATAGTTAAACTCAACCACGCTATTTGCCACATCCTCTTTTTCTTTGAAAACATGCCAGTTAGTTATTAGCAATTCCTCAGAAATCATAAACCCTGTGGCATAACCTAAATTATCAGATCCATTCTTGACCACAATCCTGCCAACCTTGCGCTTAACATCAATCAATAACTCAATAAAATTACTGTATACTGAATCATTTTTTCCAATTGCCCTTTCATACGCGAAATCTGTTGGCTCCAAACCAAAAGTTTGAATCATTTCCCGCCGCTTTCTTCTGTTCTCATCGTCACCAATGATGTTGCCATCCCTAACTCTGTTATCGATTGCCTCGTCTTCTATAACTTGATCCATTTCCTCCTCAATTTCAGGAACCTTTGATAGTTTTACTTCATCGGCAAATGATCTGAACCTTTGCCCTGATCGTTTAAGCTCTTCAACAGAAAGTAACATAGTCTAACTTGTTTTAATAACTAAATTAAATAGAACAATTAATACTCAACATACTCTGGTCACCACACTTGTACTAAATACTCCAGATTAGCGGATAGGTTTAAAATGTAATTTAAAGGCAACAAAGAATCAGGAAGACGCTACCAACATCTTCTTATTTAATCGGGGAGTATGTAACCAGGGAGATTTAAAGTAAATATACAAAAAAAATGAAAACAATTGCGCGCATGTCAGGATTTGAACCTGGGACCTCTCCATTATCAGTTCTGTAGGCTCTAAAAAAGTGTGGTAAATGTATTTACGGTACCTATAGAATAACGAATTTATAGGTTTGGCATCCTTAAGGGGTCCAAATCGTTTGACTATCTACTGACGCCATACTTGAGATGAGACACTGATTTAAAAAAATTATTGATTAAATCGTATCGACTGACTTAGTATAGCAAGAAATACAAAATCAACAAATGTGGGATTGTGGACTAATAAGTCAAAAAATGGTTTAGTTTTATCTACACAACGCTCTACCAAGAATTGTGTGGTTATCTCAAATAACATCATAGCAAATGTTGAAACGATGTACTAGTTTCTGTCTTCAGCTTCTTTTAAAAATTTTAGATTTTACTGAGATTTCCTTCCAATCAGCCACCTCCAGAAACTCCACTTTTTTCGAAATAACTGATTTTTAGGTGTTGGAATATTTGAGGATATCTTTTTGCTGTAAAATAAATTTTTAGATTTTTTGTCATCAAACCTTCCTGCTTTTATTTCCTCTTCCGACCAACTTCTAGCCCAATGAACTTTATTATTTCGAATAAAATAATGTGATTTGCATTCAAAGCTCCAATTTCCTATTGATGGAGAAAGTGATATTGATTCTCCATCAAAAATAAGTTTCCAATCTGTTGGGGAAAAGGGTGCAATGACCTCTTGTCCACAACCACAAAAGCATTTATGAACTGAGGTTGTGTACTCTAAAGAAATATAGATACAGCCTTCGTTAATTTCCTCTGGAATAAATTCAACAAATTTATGATTCAAGGTCTTCACTGAGTAACATATTTACATTAATTGAATAAGAGCTATTATGCTCTATTTCATGATCTTGATAGAACCTGAAGATTTTTTTCCATTTAATTACTGCCATCGCAGCGTTCATAGCATTAAGTTCTGCAATTTGAATGTTGGCGTTATAATCATCCAATTCTGCATCTTCAAAGGAAATTCTTTTTTGTAGATGATTATTTTTATTTCCTGTTCCTGTTGTAGCCCTTATTGTGCCAATTAACTCATCATCAACTAATTGCACCCCCATCCCAACATCAACAAATGGAATATTACTTTCTAATAACATTGGAATTATTAGTTTTTTTATGTTGCCCCGATCAATACAGATAAAAATAAAATCCAGCTCTTTCAAAGAATTTACATTGGAAGAATCTATATGATATGGATGAGCTACTATTCCTTTATGCATGTTAGAATAGATATTTTTGAGAAATTCAACTTTTTGTAATCTGAGTTTTATATCCTCAATCTTTGCGGCCCCAGGTGCTCGAAAAGAATTATGCTGAAGAAAAAAATCATTATCAAAAAGATGTATTTCCCCTACAGGGTTCTTAGAAACTAAGTCTAAGATATATGAACCTGTTCCCCCTAAACCGATGATTCCAACCTTTTGACCAATAAGCTTATCACTAACATTTCTGATTCCTGCCCTTGCAGAGTTTGTGTCACAGTATTGAAATATGGACTCGTCTTCAGTAGCCAAGGAGACTTTGAAACTTCTAGCCGAAATGTTCTTATCCAGAGATTCAGCAGGAGAAGATATAATGTTCACATATGTCTTGATTTTCTCATAATAGTCCGGATACCCTGCTCTTGGTTTACTTGAGAATAAGTGATCAACTTCTATGGAACTTGTCAACTTCCGCTTATTGCTCGAGTTTAAAATACCTTGTATTGGTTGACCATTCTTTTTACATGGAATTTCCCCCTGAAAATAGGCTACGTGGGTTTCTGGTTTTAAAGTTTTTCCGCCAGAAACATTCAAAGTAGATACTAAAGTTCCAAATTTTACTTTGGATAAGGTATCGACATAGGGTACATTTCGAATAAGTAGATGATTGTCTTTAATAAACAAATCATACCCCTCTTCCCAAAGCTTATTGAGATCGCTGTTATGACTTATCAGTTTGTGTAACATTAAAAATCATTCCTTTTTTAATTACTACTATATCTCCTTCAACCATACTACCTTCTGGGTTTTGACTTGGACCGCGTTTATAGGTAACAGTATAACATATGTTTGGGTTGTTGGAGACCTGTCCAAAAGCGAGTATTATAACATCTTCAAACGTCAATTTTTTGCAGTCAACTTTCTTTTCTCTACCATTTACAATTATTATAATGTTTCGGTTATGTTTTTCAGGATTATTTGATTTTTCTCTAATTTTTTCTTTTTTGTCCATCTTTATTATAAATTTCACGTTATGCTCACAATAAGATGGTAGGCAAATAGAAAAAATTACGATGCAATTGCAATTTTTTTATTTTGGATACCATATATAAATAGGAACTCAATTATATATTTTTAGATATGGTGCTAGAGGAATTAGAAAAGCAGGATTGGCCAATGGTTATAAAATCTGCAACCCTACATGCAGTATATCAACTTAAATATTATGGGCTTTGGAATCGTAGGGGAGTAAAAGGATATTCTGCTGAAGAAATTGCGATGGAAGCAATTGAAAAGGTGTATGTAGGTGAATGGAAATGGAATCCTGAAAAATCATCATTATTGAATTACTTAAAATATCATGTGATTCGTGGACTAGTCTCAAATCTTCAAAAAAGCAGTGAATTCCAATCGACGGATGAAAAAGAGTCTTCTGAGATTTATTGGATTTCAGAACAGAATGGAGATGATATCATTGATTCAATAAATAAAAATCAAATTTTAGGTTTACTGAGACAAAAAATTCAGTCAGACGAGCAAGTTTGTACTGTTTTTGAAGATTTGATGTTAGGATTCAAAAGATCCGAAATATGTGAAAAGTATAATTGGGAGAAAAAAGTTTACGATAACGCTTCAAGAAGATTAGGCGGATACATTAGAAGAATTGAGGAAAATATTAAAAACACAAAATCATGAGTGCGAAATCAAACCTAGAGAAAGTATTTGAGCAACTTTCAAACGTTGATAATATCGATGATGCATTAAGAGATGAGGGATTGGATCCTAAAGATGTAGTAAAAAATGGAATGGAAAAGTTACGGACTATCAAATCAACTCAGGCTGCAAAGAAAAGAATAATAGATTTGATAAAAATTAAAATGAATGAATCTATTTCAAAGGAAGCTTTAAAGGCTATGAACACACTTACAGAATTGATTCCATCGATGAATGGACAGCAAATGGATATGGTTTTTAGAAGTTTCAATGATTCCCCAGAAAATACACCAGATCTCGACTTTTTGATCCAAAGTTTAAAGTCTGATTCTAAACTGCGAGAAATCATGAAGAAAAACAATTTTAAAGAAAAAGATTGATTTTTTTGCTAATGTTAGGTAACATTTGAAAATAAAATTGCCGTTTTTTCAATTTTTGCATTATCTTGCACAATAAGCCTTTTTTAAAAATGTCCGAAAAGAAAACTGAATTAATTCAAATTAAGCTCAAAAATCTTGAAGATTTGGATTTTAAAAGTCAGGAACTTAAAGAGGAATTTGAGGATGTAATGAAGAGAAGTAAGGAATTGATTGAATCTACAAAAATTGATACTGAAAGTCTTAGCAGGAAGTTTGAAGTCTAAAAATGTCAAAAAGAATCAATAATTTCACTGTTCTTCCTTTTAATGAGCAAAATTTAGCAGAAGCTCTTTCAAACAAATATTTACTTCCTGAAAAAATTTCTCAAACTAAGCCGAATCATTTTAAATATCTTCTAAGCTATTTAGGAAATTTAAATGGACTCTCTGCGGGCACCATAGTAGTAGAGTCTCCATATGTCAGCAAATCTTTTTTGAATGACTATTCCAATTATTATTCACTATGTTTTGAAGATTATGACAAGTACACAAAAAGGATTCACTTTTTTCAATCTGAATTTACGACTAGAACTTTTACCGCAGCTATTTTGAACCCAAGAGGTTCAGCCCATAAAAGAGTGTTTGCCGAATTAAATTATCTTGGACACGTTGTTGCCAAACCATTACCAGAAGCAATTATTGGCCCAACTCTTCTTAGAACATTCGAGAATGTTCAAGAACGACAATACACAACAAAAACTTACAAACTCAATCTTTTTGGAACAAAAATCAAGTTTAGATCCTTGGTGTTTCAAGAACAAGACACAGTTGTAAGCGCATGCGCTACAATGGCGACTTGGGTCGCACTGAACAAGGCCTCTAAGCTATTTCAAACAGTATCACCTACACCTCATCATATAACTAATTCAGCTGGTAATTTATTTATGACCTCTGGTAGATCTTTTCCAAATCACGGATTAGATTACCATCAGATAGGAAATGTTCTTAAATCGGTAGGTTTAGTCGCAGAACTCAGAAATAAAATTGTTAACGGTGTTCCCCAACCCTTTAAAGACATGTTTGTCTTTAGGGCTTTTCTCTACGCTTATAACAAGATTGGTATTCCCGTTTTATTAGGTATTATGTTACCGCAAGGAGCTCACCTTGTTGCCATGACAGGATATCATATTGAAAAAAACGCTACGTTTTTGCCTACTTCAAGTATAAGTTTACGAGGACATAAAATGGAAAAAATATATGTGCACGATGATCAAGTCGGTCCATTTGCACGAACTAGAATTCAAGCTACAAATGTTGACGGGTCAGAATATCAACTTATTACAGATATGCCTGCCGATAGTCAAAGTGGGCAGACAAGGGATATAATTTCAACGGTTATTAGTGCACATGCAGTATTGCATCGGAAAATCCGAATCCAATTTGAGGAAGTGTTGGTTAAGGTAAAAAGACTAGACTTTGTATTGAGAACAATTACTCAAGATCCGGAACAATATGAATGGGATATTTATTTAGATTTTAGTAATATTTATAAAAATGAAATCAGTGTTTCTTCTATTGCTAATAATTTTAAAAGAAAAACACTGATTTCTTCTTATCCAAAACATGTCTGGATTGCTAGGCTAAGATATCATGGAACGATTGTTTTTGATTTGATTTTTGATTCCACTGCTATTGCGAGAAGCTTCTTTTGTATAGCAATGAATTTTCATCAAAGCAATTACATTGACTTGTATAAATCCCTAATAGAAAACTCGACTTTTATCAGCGCTATTGAAACCAATATGGGAAGTAGTTATATTGAGTTTTTCAAAAAGGAAATTAACAGTTATCATTAATTTTTTATTGATGTTTTCCTAGGTCGAGATTACAGCATCGGTGAGGACTCTGAAAAGCGGAACTATAACAAAGAACCGTGGATTGGTCTTGGAATAGAGTGGTCACTATTTAAATTGTGAATGTCTAACCTTATTAATTTCATAGTAGTTATTCTTTAGGTATTACCCATTCAAATTTCCTTAATCGCTGTGGAATTCACACTAATCAAAACAATATAAACAAGAAGAAAAGAGACCGTCGCTGCTGACAGTCTCTTTTATTATGTAGACTCCCTTCGACAAGGGAAGAAAAATTCCCGCGGGGGAATCGAACCCCCACTTTGGACTTAGCAGGTCCACGTTCTATCCGTTGAACTAGCGAGTCACTACTAAAATAAGCATTTTTATTTTAGGTTAGTATTCTAAATAATTAACAATATGTTGTTTAGATAGTGCGCATGCCAGGACTTGAACCTAGGACCTTTGCATTATCAGTGCAACGCTCTAACCATCTGAGCTACACGCGCATGATCAGAAGTGTACCATAGCATCAAATGAAGTCAAAATGGTAACTTCTCAATGTAGACTAATGAATCCTTTGGTTTCAAAGACCTGAGGTATCTTAGGGTCATTGCCATTGATGAGTGCCCTAGAAGTTTCATGATTGTCTTCACATCCGCACCCGCCTTAGATAAGTTACAAGTAAAGGTGTGCCTACAACGATGTAGGTGAAAATCAACACCCGATAACTTCTTATACTTCTTTACCCAATGCTTTAACCCATGCTCAGTGAAAGGTGTTCCTCTTTTAGTTGAGACAATAAGAAAGGAGCAAGTAATGTTCCTTCTTTTTCGCTCTGAAAGATATTCTTCAATGATTGTCCTTAGGTTTCGATGCATGGGAATGTACCTATCATATTTCGATTTGGACGTCTCATGGTTAACAAATAACATGTTTGTCTCGAAATTAATATCCTGTACCCTCAGTCCAAGTAGTTCACCTCTTCTCAAACCTGCATATAGTAAGATAGAGATAATGGTTTGATCACGTTTGAATACAAATGAGTCAGTTGAACGGTGAAGTGCCATGCTTGTGATAAACTTCGAAACTTCTTCTTTAGAGAGTGCACGGTCATCATTGTACACCGGTGTTGGAGGACGTGGTATCTTATTTGTCAATTCCCCATGCTTTATATACTCATTCAATTCAAGCCACCGAAAGAAGACCATGAGTTTTTGGTAGTAGGTATTCGTAGTCGAAACCTTGATACCGATTTTAACCTCATTCCCGACCTTTCTTTTGCGAATACTGAGTCTTCTAAAAAATTCACTCACCGTTCGAGAATTAAGGTTGTTCAGTGCCTTTACTTCAGGCATAATTTTTTTAAAGGTTGTATACACTTCTTGGTAACTTCTAATGGTTCGAGGACTCAAACGTTTTGAATATCTGCTTTCAGAGAGATACATTTCGAAAAGACGATCTAATTCTGTCTCATTGATGTTACCCCATATGTTATGATCAGCGCTCATAGAACAATGGTAGCCTAACGAGGAAGACCGAGATAACACCGTCGCGTAATTTCGTGATCGACAGTGCTATCTCTCAGTTCTTATTCGAAGACAAATGATGAAATAAAGAGTTGGTTGGACCTCACTCATATACCATAAAAATACCTAAGCTCATTGCTTCAAATTCGTTAGTAATTCAGGAATTGAAGGTGAATGCAAACGCATTCACCCATGAACTTAGGTTATTTAGACACAAACATATTCACATTATTTCCACGGTTAAGATAATTCTTGCGGTGTTTTATCTAGTTTAGTGCATTGTCTATACTGCAAAAGGCGTCGATTCGTAACCCCGACGCCTTTTACAATTTATATGAAAACTAATATCAATAGTCTTGCTCAGTTTAGAAAAAAAGCAGGACTCACACTACAGGATCTAGCATACATAACCAATATTGATCATGACCACCTTAAAAGGGTGGAGGCTGGTGATAGACCATTAACAGTAGTAACTCTATTAACTTATCATATACTCTTCAAAGCACCCTTAGAGGAGATGCTTTCAGATCTGTATGCTCATCTATATGCACAACTTTTAGAGCGAAGTGATAAACTTATTGCCAACCTTAAGGGGAAGGAATCTCCGAAGAGCATCAGTAGAATAAAATGTATCTCTAAAATTGTCAATTCATTAAGCAATGGACATCATGGGTAAGTCAACTTTGGTAGTTCCTGAGAAAACCATTTCATTCTATCCGTGTACTAGAGGTTTAGCATATGCAGTTATGAATAACCCTGTAGAACTAGTTGAGTTTAACCTTCATGATCTCAAGAAGTTCAACTCTTCAAAAATTCTCAAGCTCATGAAAAAGATAATTAAGGTACATGGACCAGCCACTATTATAATGGAAAATACAAATTGTTCATTCTGTAGAAAAGGAGAAAGATCAAAACAAGTAATAAAACGATTTTCTTCTTGGGCCAAAAGGAATGATATACCCGTTTATCTCTACTCGAGGAATCAGATCAGGTCAATTTTTCAAAAATGGAAAGCCAAGACTAAGTTTGAAATTGCTGAGGTGCTTAAAAGAAATATTGATGAGTTAAAAAACATAAACTTTGAAAAGCCTAAATATCCAGGGAGAGAACCTAATATAGAAGCAGTTTTTAGTGCCATTTCACTTAACGTGACACACTTTTTTAGCTAATAACTTCCTGTAAACTCAAAGGATTTTTTTGTCGATAACCTTAACCAAAAAGCCAAAAACTACATTTTGCAGTTATAGCTTAATACAACAAAAATAAGGTTTGTAATGGCCAATATTGATAGCAGAATTGTGTTTATGAATAAAAAGGAATTTCTTTTTTTTTCAGTAATAAGCTTACGGGCTTCTAAAACAACCCGGGCTTTGCTCGACTCTGTACTATTAGGGTTTGCAGTTATTAAATCAACTAATTGTTGATCTGATTTCTTCGAATAATCCATATCAAATTTCTTCATTTGCAAAATCAATTGTTTCTCCTTCTTCGATTCGGAGTATGTAATCTTGAGTTTTCTTTAATAATTCCTTCAATCTTACCCTTATTTTATGCGAACTGTTCCCATAAAAACTAGATAATGAATATAAAAGAGATACTATGTATATAGTTCTGCTGTATTTGCAATTTTCAATGTTGACTCCTCTTATCGATTTTCTAACATATCTATAGTCACATGGAAGTCCGTACTTAAATAAATATTTATCGTACCAATTTTCCATATCACCATTATACTTAGTGTCCCTAATTTTCTGTAATGCAGATAAGTGTAACTTTATAATGTTAGTTATACTATTTAACATCTTCAGTGAATATTTATTATAGGAATATGGAGTAATATCTAAGTACTCAATATCTTGTTCTTTTCTGTAGCAATCAAACAAATACCCAAATGAATTTATAGTATGCCCAAGGGCAACTTTACCCCTATAAGTGACCTTTACCGTACTTTTGACATCAATGTCCTTATATGATAAAATGACTTTTTTTGACCGAAATGCAACAAAATTCCTAGAACCCCCATCCTGACGAAATAAGTCGTATAGCCCTTTCTTAACCTTTGTTTTTGATATTTTGAAATCAGCAGCAATAGACTTAATTATCTTTTCAACCAGAGGATTGTTGCGAGGACTTGACCTTCTTATTTTGGAGGTGCTTTCATTCCAAATCCGAGTTAATATGACATAAGGAACAAAGCAACTAACCCTTTGATTTCTTTTCGTACTTAGCCAAATTCTTCCTGTTTCTTCCAAAACATTGAAGGTGTTTATTCCGTATGAAGCATCTACAGAGTGTATCCAGGAAAGAAATTCAGTAATAATCAATCTATCATTTATTGATTTCAAGTCTGGTATCTGAGCAGAATCATCTATGTAATGAACGCGATATAGATAAGTAAGAAAATTTGAGTGGATTCTCAGATAATCTCTCAAAGAATTATTACTTAAAAAAATAACCTTTTCTTTATGAAATAGATTCACGAGCCTTTTAGACAACCGCTTTATGTTTAAAAACTCTGTTTTATTAATTATTTTCCCGAATCGTTCTTTATACTCTGAGTTTTTATCTTCAATTTCTTCCTCTATGTATGGTATGTTAAGGGGAAATTCTTTCATAGCCGTTTGTAACTCTGCCCTTAGTTCTCTTATTCTATTTTCTATATCAGAGCTTTTTTCCTTTAGTTTCTTGTAAGAAAAATCTAATCTTCGTTCTATAATTTCTGATAAATCTGCTTTTTTTAAAATAGGAACATTTATAGCACTATAACCTTGAAAACCACCTTGCTGAGATTCATCCTTAAAGGATATTTTAGAAATGTGCGGTTGATTAAAATTATCGTGAAACTTGCCTTCTCTATATATGTTCTCTTCTCGAACGGCAACAATAATATCGGCTAAATTCAGAAATGATTGTTGTATATTCTGAAGAACAGCAACAAATTCGGTTTGTAGTAGATTTGGAAATGCATCGATATTATCTATCCAAATAATGACTCTTTCAAATTCTTTGGTGTAGAAGTAATAGGAGACGTAATGTGGGATATCCAGATGTGAATCTAGTTCTTTAATTATTTCTATTACTTCTTCCTCCTTACTTTTGATGGAATATATAATCCAATCTTCAAGACTCAAGTTTAAGTCCGTTTGATAGGTGTCGTAAAGGAAGTTTATTCTATTGATAAGTCCTTCAAATACTCTAAATGACTGATAATTTTTAATTTTTAGAGCCTCTACCGAAGTAGTAAGAATGAAACAATATAACTTGATTCGTTTATTTGAACTCGAATTTGGTATGTAACGAAAATGTCTTTCAAAATCCGTCAATAGTAAATCCCGAACGTATGATTCATCAATACTAATACCATTATTATCATGGATTTTTCTGGATTCCTCTATCCTAATGTCAATTTCAATAATTTTGACTTTTCTATTTCGTGCTATTTTCTTCTTAACGATGTATGAAGCAGAGCTTTTCCCTGAACCGGAAGGGCCGCATAAAGCAAATAATCTAGTCCTTTTATATTTAAGTCTTTTAAAGAGCTCTTTATCTAAAGCGACAGGCCAGTATATTTCTGACTGATACTCCTTGCCATTTATTTTAAAAAGGCTAGCTTCATTTCCACTTTGCTCAAATATCCGAGATGGATCAATTATAGAAGTTTCCTCATAGAATTCAAGGAAGGTCTCCAGTTTTGAAGTCATATTAGATGGTTAGTTAATAATATATTCCATACGTTTCCCAATAGGAGCGTAATAATTCTATAACAAAAACGGGGAGTATTAATTATGGGGAGAACCAAATATAAAGAATATATTTAAAATACAAAACGCCCAATAAGAGTCAAGAACAGATTTAGCTTCGATTTATTGCCTAATTTTTAGACTTCGTTTGATAAAGGTATCAACTAATTTAAAAGTGTATTCTGAAACGTGAATCCCTGTTTCTATTCTTTTAATTGTATTACTACTTACTCCTATTAGCTGTCCACAAACTGCGGCGTTTATTCCTTCATTTATTCGATAGCATAGTAATCGATTTGAAAGTGAATTTGTCCCATTATCCCAAAAGTTATAACCTAAGAATTCAATTATCTTTTTTCTATTTACAAAATCTGGGCAATTAATGTTTCTTTCATAGTATTGATATCTATTTCTCTTAACACCTATGAAATCTGCTACTTGATGTTGAGTCCATCCTAACTTCAGTCTAATCCGCTTCAGTATAGCTCCGAGAGACTCATCTTCTTCATATGGAAAATCTCGATCAATTGGTTTTATTACAGTCAATTGAATATTACAAATGGGTAATGCAATGGATTGTTTGTAGCCCATTATCAATGGCAGCTTTGTGTGCGGTAATATCCACGCCATAGGCAAATCCGGAAACAATAACAGGATTTAAAGGTGTCAATTCTTCTATCAGTTTCTCACAAAATGCAGTACCGTAAGTAGTAATATTTCGTGTTCCCACAATACTAAGAATCCTTTTGTTTTGAAGGTCAATATTCCCACTGTGAAAAAAGAGAATAGGCCCGTCTTGGCAATGCCTTAGCCTTTCGGGATACGTTTTATCTTTAAAATAACTAATTGCAATACCATTGGCTTCCATAAATCTAAGCTCTTCTTCTGCAACATCTAAAAATCTTTTTTCTGAAAGATCTTTCAGTTTAAAAGCCCCAATACCATCGATCTTTAAAAGTGTGTTTTTATTTTCTTTAAAAACTCCTTCAGCGGAGCCTACATGGTGTAACAGTTTTTTTGCAGAAGTATCCCCTAAGTTTGGAACGCATTGAAGTGCAAGGGTGTAAAGTAATTCAGTTCTTGAAAGCATACATCGGTTTCTTAAAAAACCGGGGAGCTTCCAAAATTAAACTTTTTTATGTGTTAATAAGTTACTACATTTAAAATTGAATGCAACTGAAAAAAAAATTAAGTTTGTTTTAATGCAATTAGCAACTTACATCAACGATTTATTATACCGCTATGAATGTGTGATCATTCCAGGCTTTGGGGCATTCTTAACACAATACCATTCTGCAAAGATCGATGCAGATACATTTTATCCCCCCGGAAAAACACTTTCTTTTAACAGGCAATTACAAACCAATGATGGTTTGCTTGCTAATTATGTTGCTTCTGTAGAAAATTGCAGTTATGAAAGTGCGCTTCAGAAAATTAGAAACTTTACAGGAAAGCTTTCTTTGCAACTTTCCGAAGGAGAAACGGTTTCTTTAAAAAAAATAGGTGAATTCTTTTTAAATGCAGAAAAATCAGTTCAGTTTTTACCCTCAGAAAAAGAAAATTTCAGTACTGCCTCTTTTGGGTTGAGTTCATTTGTTTCACACAAGATTAATCGTGAAGTTTATAAAGAGAATGTAAAAGCACTTGAAGAAAAAACACCTATTCTTTTTACTCCTGAAAAGCGAATTGCCAAGCCTTACCTTAGATATGCCGCTATTGGACTCATTGCAATTGCTATAACAGGTTTAGGTGGGCTTAAGCTATATGAAGGAGAGGTGCAAAAACACAATTTTGCAGAGAAGCAAAAGGCAAATCAGTTGGTAGAAAATCAAATACAAGAAGCTACCTTTGTTATCGAAAGCCCTTTGCCTGCTATTAATGTTACGCTTCCCAAACAAATCGGTAAATATCATATTGTAGCCGGAGCCTTTAGAATTGAAAATAATGCTCATAAAAAAATAGCACAACTTACCGCTAAGGGATTTTCTCCAAAATTAATTGGCAAAAACAGGTATGGCCTACACCAGGTAGTTTACAGCAGCCATGAAGATCGCCTGGAAGCATTACATAGCCTTCGTTCTATTAAACGTATCGAAAATAAAGACGCCTGGTTACTGGTACAAGAACTAAAAAAATAATCTTTTCTTTTCAATAAAAACATTCTCTCTTTCGAGGCAATACTGTGTACCTTTGCAAAAAAATTTAAATGGAATCAAAGACACCCAAAGACTCTCGAACTGTAATAACAGATTTGGTGCTTCCCAGTGAAACCAATCCAATTGGTAATATGTTTGGAGGTGAATTGTTAGCCAGAATGGATCGTGCGGCCAGTATAGCTGCCAGAAGACACAGCAGACGTATTGTAGTGACAGCCTCTGTAAATCACGTGGCTTTTAATAAAATGATACCCTTAGGAAGTGTCGTTACCGTAGAAGCTCATGTGTCCCGGGCTTTTAAAAGCTCCATGGAAGTGTTTCTGGATATTTGGATAGAAGATCGTGAAAGTGGAATGCGAAGTAAAGCAAACGAAGGTATTTATACCTTTGTTGCCGTAGACGAAATGGGCAGCCCTGTTCCTGTTCCAAAATTGATCCCCGAAACCCCTCTGGAGAAAGAAAGGCATGCTGCCGCTTTGCGAAGAAGACAACTAAGCTTATTACTGGCCGGAAAAATAGCTCCTAAGGAAGCTACGGAGTTAAAGGCACTCTTCGAATAGCTTTAAAAAATCATTCTTATAAAAACGCTAAAACCCTTATAAATCTGCCTGATTTATAGGGGTTTGCTTTTTTAACAACATCTTAATTAACAGCTTTTTTTATAGGTTTTTTGAGCTAATTGAATATATTTGGTATTCTTTAAAAATCACTAACACATTTAAATCATTATCTATGAAAAAAACTACTCTAACTTTTCTTTTGAAAAGTAGTTATGTGTCATTTTTTGCGTTTTTATTCTGTTTTTCGATGTCATTTGCTCAAAATCAATATACAATTCAACTACAAGGAGATTCGATTGAAATTTCTGAAAATATTGATTCTTTTGAGTGGAATCAAATGCCGGAATCTTCCCAGCTTGATAATGGGTATATTGGATGGATCCAGTTTTATGAAACTCCTTCTCAAGATATTCAGAATGAATTTAAAGCTAACAATCTTCAGTTGTTAGAATATATTCCCAATAGAGCCTATTTATTCTATTTTCCCGGAAACATTTCGGTAGCATATTTAAAAAGTAAAGGTGTACGATCTATAGTTCCTGTAGAAAGTAGTTTTAAACTTTCTACAGCGTTAAAAAATCCACCTTATGAAAGTTGGGCTATGGACGGGAATAATATTTTGGTAACCTTAGTACACCATGAAAATGTGAGTTCAAGCTTTGTAATCCATGATCTTGCAACAAAACAAATTGCATTGACACGCCAATATACAAATTCAACCAATCTGGAGCTTTCTATCCCAAATAATTGTCTGGATGAATTGTCTAACCTTCCCTATGTAAAATGGGTAGAATTAATTGCAGCACCTCCTGTTAAAGAAGACCTAAGAGGTAGAAGCCTTCATAGAGCCAATGGTTTAGACACCCAAACAAATACCGGAAGAGATTATACTGGTGAAGGGATAGGTGTTTTAGTTAGAGATGACGGGGCAGTAGGTCCTCATATTGATTTTGAAGGTAGAATAAATGGTTTAATAGGAAACAATGGATCTACCAATACTCATGGAGACCGTGTGGCAGGAGTATTAAGTGGTTCCGGGAATATAAACCCCTCTATTAGAGGTATGGCAGCCGGATCCGAGTTACATGTAGTAATGTATGCCTCCAGTTTCTTGGATTTTTCTACAACAGATTTAATTGATGACGGCTCAGTACAAATCACCAATTCTTCTTATGGCGATGGCTGTAATGATGGTTACAATACAAGAGCACGAACAGTAGATCTTCAAACTAATACAGAACCCACTTTATTACATGTTTTTTCGTGTGGTAATTCAGGAACTTCAAATTGTGGCTATGGCGCTGGATCTGGATGGGGTAATATTACCGGAGGTCACAAACAAGGAAAAAATGTTATTGCTACTGCCAGTTCCAACTTCATAGGAACTTTAGCAAGTTCCAGTAGTCGTGGCCCTGCTACAGATGGTCGAATTAAGCCTGACATTGCTGCTCATGGAGCAGGAGTTTCTTCCACATTACCCAACAACTCATATGTTTCCAGCACAAATGGCACTTCATTTGCTTCTCCTGGAATTGCAGGAATTTCGGCACAATTATATCAGGTTTATGCTGAAGCTAATAGTGGCACTTTACCACAATCTGCACTAGTTAAAGCTACGCTTTTAAATACAGCACAAGACAAAGGGAATGTAGGCCCTGATTTTAAATGGGGCTGGGGACTTGTAAATGCGCTGCGTGCAGGATTATTGCTTGAGAATGGTCGTTATCTTTCAGATAATATAACGCAAGGTAATAATAATAATCATACAATTGCTGTTCCTTCAGGAACAAAGCAAGTTCGTTTTATGGTATATTGGAACGACCCAGCGGCTACCGCCGGCGCAGACCCTGCTTTGGTTAATGACCTGGATATGGTAGTAACAGATCCTGGAAGTACAGACTATTTGCCATGGATACTTGATCCAACACCTAATGCAACCGCCTTAGACACACCAGCTACTAATGGAGTCGATCACTTGAATAATATGGAACAAGTAGTAATAAATGATCCTGCAGCAGGTAATTACGATATTGAAATAACCGGATTCAATGTGCCTGTAGGTCCGCAAGAATACTTTATTGTTTACGAAATTATTTCAGAGAACCTTACACTTACGTATCCAAATTCCGGAGAGAAGTTTGTTCCGGGAACGGCACAGGTAATTCATTGGGATGCTATTAATGTTACTACGGATTATGACCTGGAATATTCTACAAACAATGGTTCTAGCTGGACTCCTATTGCTACCGTAAACAACAGTTCAAGCACCTTTTCTTGGGGAGTACCCATTGAAATAACAGGAGAAGCACTTATACGAATTACAAGTGGTACTTTTCAGGATACCAGTGATGAACCCTTTTCCATTGCAAGGCAGGCATCCGGAGTATCAATTGTAACTGTGTGTGAAACAACTGCCTCCTTTGAGTGGAATGAAGTTGAAGATGCAGAGTCTTATGACCTTTATGTCTTAGGAGACAAGTATATGGAAGTGGTTGGAACGTCTAATACTAATAGTATTACAGTTCCTATCACTGATTTTAATGCCGAAATATGGTATGCTGTTGCTCCTAAAAATGATACAGAAGGTTGGGAAGGCTTAAGAAGCAATGCTGTAAACTACGGAGGTGGATTATTAAACTGCGTATTAGGTGTTGAAGATATAGCATTGGAAAACATTGCAATATATCCAAATCCGGCCAGTAATGAAGTGACCATTGCTTTTAACAGCCCTCTGCTTGAAACTTTAAAGGTAACTGTAGCTAACAGTTTAGGACAAGAATTGCAGCGTGTAAACGAAGCACCAAACGGTTCTAACCGCATTTCATTTAATGTTTCTAATTACAAGACCGGGTTGTATTTCATCACAATTAAATCTGAAGAAGTTTCTATTACAAAAAAGCTGATCATTCAGTAAATTAAATATTTTTCAATTAATAAAAATAGCCGTCTTAACCAAAATACTAGACGGCTATTTTATTGAAAAGAGAATTTGTCTTTTTAAAAAGTTTCTTATTGTAGTTCATTGATTATATAGTATTTATGTGTTCTTTTAAGCTTTATTTTTTATAGGTATTGTAATAGTCTTAGATTTTAAATATCTATATTTGAAACTCTTGTTAAGAAATTAACCCATCAAAAACTAATTCTTAAACCTAATCTATCTCAAATGAAAAAAACTACTACCCCCTTACAATTGAAGTCTAAGGGCTTTATTTTATTGGCAATGGCATTTGTTTTTTCAATGTCTTTTGCTCAATCTCGCTACACTATTCAGTTTCAAAATGAAAATATTGAAATTTCTGAAAATATTGATTCGTTTCAATGGAACCAAATGCCAGAGTCTTCAAAGCTAGATAATGGCTACTATGGTTGGGTTCAGTTTTACGAAACTCCTGCCCAGTCCATACAAGATCTTTTTAAATTCAATAGCCTTCAATTATTGGAATATATCCCCAACAAAACCTATTTATTTTATTTTCCGGAAAATACCGCTATTTCTTTTCTAAAAGATAATGGTGTTAGGGCTATTGTTCCTGTTGCGGGGGCTCATAAATTATCTATAGCATTAAAAAGCCCTCCCTATGAACATTGGGCGACAGAAGGGGATAATATATTGGTGACACTTCAGCATCATAAAAATGTAAATACACAATTTGTTATTAATGATCTGGTGAATCAGCAAATTGCTGTACGCCAGCAATACAAAGGGTCTAACAATATAGATTTGTCTATCCCAAATAATTGTTTGGAAGCTCTTTCCAATTTACCATACGTAAAATGGGTAGAACTAATTGTAGCTCCATCTGTTCCGGATGATACCAGAGGTAGAAGTTTGCACAGAGCTAATGGATTGGACACTCAAACCGGTGCAGGTAGAAATTATACCGGTCTGGGAATAGGAGTAATGGTTCGTGATGATGGAATTGTAGGGCCTCACATAGATTTTCAAGGAAGAATTGATAATAGCACAGCAAGTGGGTCAGGGCCTTCACATGGTGATGGTGTTGGCGGAATCATGGCAGGTGCCGGAAACCTCGACCCATCGATGCGTGGGATGGCAGCCGGCTCAAATGTTCATGTAGTAAATTACGAGCCTAATTTTCTCGACACTGAAACTGTGACCCTAATTAATAGTGGTGACGTTCAAATTACCAATTCCTCTTATAGTAATGGCTGTAATGCAGGATATACTACCATAACACAAACAGTAGATGAACAAACACGCACTATTCCAACACTTCTTCATGTATTCTCTGCTGGAAACTCTAACAATAATAATTGTGGGTATGGAGCTGGAAACCAGTGGGGAAATATTACCGGTGGTCATAAGCAAGGTAAAAATGTAATTGCTACTGCCAATGTATTCTTTGATGGTTCTTTGGTTGGTTCAAGTAGCCGTGGGCCAGCACATGACGGAAGAATCAAACCTGATATAGCTGCAAACGGACAAAATCAAAATTCTACTGACGAAAACAACCAATATATGGTTTTTGGTGGTACATCCGGTGCTGCTCCGGGTATTGCAGGAATTGCAGCTCAGTTATATGAAGCCTATGGTGATGCAAATGGTGGTGCTTTGCCACAGTCAGCATTGATAAAAGCAACACTTATGAATACAGCTAATGAAGCCGGTAATATTGGGCCCGACTTTAAATTTGGTTGGGGAATTGTAAATGGGCTTAGAGCCGGAATGCTCATTGAAGATGGCCGTTATTTATCTGATGATATTACGCAAGGTGTTTCTAATACACATACCATAAATATACCTGCAGGAACTCAGCAAGTTCGTTTTATGGTATATTGGAGCGATCCTCAAGCTTCTCCCGGTGCAAGTCCAGCTCTTGTGAATGATCTGGACCTAGTAGTAACAGACCCTTCAAACGGAATGCATTTGCCCTGGATATTAGACCACACTCCCAATGCAACTACACTGGATCTACCCGCTACAAATGGAGCAGATCATTTAAATAATGTAGAACAGGTGCTAATAAACAGCCCGGCTGCAGGAGATTATGATATTGATATCACTGGATTCAATGTGCCTGTAGGACCTCAAGAATATTTTGTTGTGTATGAGATCATTTCAGAAAACCTTACCGTAACATATCCAAATGCAGGTGAAAGCTTTGTACCCGGTGAGACAGAATCGATTCATTGGGATGCTATCAATACTACAGCTAATTTCCTTTTGGAATACTCCATCGATAATGGAAGTTCATGGAACAACATTACTACTGTAAACAGTGATGTTACTAACTATGGATGGAATGTTCCTGCAACTGTTACGGGAGAAGCTCTTATTCGAATTACAAGTGGAACATTTTCAGATACAAGTGATGAAACTTTCTCGATTGCTGAATTAGTCACCAATGTTCAGGTTTCACAAGTTTGCCCTACAGATGCAACCTTTGTCTGGGATGCTGTAGCTGGTGCTGAATCCTATGATTTCTATATGCTTGGAACTACTTATATGGATCTTATAGGTAATTCTGCTACTCCAACAATCAATGTAGCTATTACAGATCCAACTGAGCCCATTTGGGCGGCTGTGGTCGCCAGAAATGATACTGATGGCTGGATAAGTCGTAGAACCATTGCTATAAATCATCCTGGGGGATTGTTAAATTGCTCATTGGCGTTAGATCTGGCTACAGTATCAATAGACAATGACCCAAGTGATTTTGCCTTAGTTTGTTCCGGTTCTTCAGATATTATAATTTCTGCTTCTTTTAGAAACTCCGGAATTGACCCACAAAGTAATTTTATAGTTTCTTATCAATTAGATAGTGACCCACCAGTGCAAGAAACCTACACAGGAACGTTAGGGTCCGGACAACAAATAGCGTATGATTTTACCACACCATTAACTATTACAGCATCCGGCTCCTATACATTAACCGTTGCTGTAGAACTTGTGGGAGATTTAAATGTGAGCAATGACCAACTTGATGAAAACTTCTTTGCCGTTGTTGATGCTACTCAACTTGATTTTTCGGAAACTTTTGAAACCAATGGCTTTCCTCCTCCCGGTTGGACCATTAATAACCCAGACGGAAATATAACCTGGGTAGAGCGATTAGGTATCACCGGTAGTGATGGAAATGCAACAGTTACCTCATTTATAGATAACTATTCTTACAATGAAGCAGGTGAAGAAGATATTTTTGTAACTGAGATCTTTGATCTTATTAATGCATCTTCTGCAATTTTATCTTTCGATCTGGCAAAAGCGCAATATTCTAATACGCTCTTTGACGCAATGAGAGTTGAAGCATCAATTGACTGTGGAGCAACTTATACTGTAATTTATGATAAAACAGATTTAGACCTGTCTACTGTTCCGGGTTATATTACTTCTGAATGGACGCCGGGATCAGCTGGCGACTGGCGAAATGAAGAAATAGACTTAAGTACTTTTTTAGGTGAAAATATTATGTTTCGTTTTGTAAATATCAATGGCTACGGGAATAGCACATTTGTTGACAACATAAATGTGGCCGGAGTGGTAGTGCTTGATGTATCTGAAAATCTATTGGATAATGCCATTTCTCTTTATCCTAATCCAGCTTCAAATAAAGTATTTGTTACTATTAGTGACAGCACTTTTAATACAGTTGATATTAGTATTGTTAATAATTTAGGTCAAACTATATTAAGTGTTGATGATCTGAGTGTAAATGAAACGAATGCTGCTTCAATAGATGTTTCAAACTATGCCAGTGGATTGTACTTTGTATCTATTAAGTCTGAAAACCAAATTACAACCAAAAAACTGATTATTAAATAGAGAATCATTTTTAAAGAAAAAAGGGAGCCGATCAGCTCCCTTTTTTTACATTCTAAATACCCAGTCGGCAGGGTTCATACGTTTAGTATTTTGATAAATAAGGAACTTTAAAGTTGTTTTTCCAGTCGTTGGATTGGTAAAAACAGTTCCTATTTCTTGTTTGGTTGTTACTTTATCACCTTTTTTCACTTTGATACTAATCAAGTTATTATATACAGTGATATAGCTTCCATGTTGGATATAAACAGCCTTATTGGCACCTCTTAATTGTTGTATTTCAAGAACCTCTCCTTTAAAAACAGCTCGCGCTTTCGAGCTGGCTTCTGTAGCGATCTCCACACCGCTATTAAATGTAGTTACATTGGGCAACTGTGGATGTTGTTGTTTCCCATATCGCTTTACAACAACTCCTTTTTCCACTGGCCAGGGTAATTTTCCTTTGTTGTTTGTAAAGCTTGCTGCTAATGCCTTTGCTTCAGCAGTAAGTGCAAAAGTTGTAGAGGATTTTACCGTCTTTGTAGAACCCGAAGTTTTATTTGATTTGGCAATGGCAGATTTAATTAAAGCTTCGATCTGACGATCTATAGCATCTGCTTCTCTTTGTTTTTTACGTATTTGAGACGAAAATTTGCCTTCGTCCTTTTTAAGTGACTTAATTAATTCCTGATGATCTTTCTTTTCGTTTATCAGCTTTGTTTTTACAATCCTGTTTTCCTCGATCAGTACCTGCTTTTTATCCTTTTGTTCCAGAAGATCTTTATTCAGAATTTCCAATAAGGCGGTCTTTTCCTTAATACTTTCTCCTTGCTCTTTTCTGTGCTTTGCGTATTGTTTCATATACTGAAGCCGCTTATACGCTTGTAAAAAATTTTCCGAAGACAGTAAAAACATTATCCTGCTTTGCTGTGATTTACTCTTGTATGATTTGTTGATCATTGCCGCATAGTCTTCTTTCAATTCCTCCAGCTCTTTTTGCAGTGCATCAATTTTTTCGAGATTGTCGTTAATCTCCCGAGTTAGAAAATTGGCCTGTTGGTTGGTAACCTTTATTAAATTTTCCCTGGCAGTAATACGGTGAGTTAAGTCTTCTACATTCGTTAAAATAGACTTTTTTCTGCCCTGTGTTTTAAAAAGTAAAGAGTTGATCTGTTTTATCTCCTGAAGAATTGATTGTCGTTTTTCTTCCAGCTCTCTTTGCTTATTAGGTTGTGCAATTACCGTTGCAATCGTTAAAAAACCGACTGCTAAGAAAATATATAACCTAAATCTTTTCATAAACTACAATTGAATTTCTTCATAACTACTCGGTATAGTAAACGGAAAACTTATCGAAACATTGAGGTCAATCTTCTTATAATTTAATTCGATTTTGGTATTATCATCATTCTCCGAAGCATTTATTACAATTTTAGAAGGGTAAAAATCACTTCCTATTTGTTGATAATCTTTATAACGTATAGATAGTAACCTTTTATCATTAGGCTGTGATAAAGAGCCGGAAGAGACTTTAAAATTTTCCGGGTTTAAAAACAAATAGTGAATAAAATTTTGAGGTTGTTGTTTTGGAAATAGCTGATATTTATTTTGCGAAATCCGGGATGTATATTCTGAAGGACTCACACTAAATATAGATTGTCCCAATAAAATAGCTTGTGCTTTTTTAAAATCAATTTCAGTACCTAGCCATTCACTCAATAGTGAAAAGTCCCCATCGAAATATGTATTCCCAATAGTTTCATAATAACTTACTCTTTCCGGAGTAATCAATACTTTAGAAAGTGTAATTCCCAATATAGAAGCTTTAATCCAAATGGTTTTATCCTTTTCCATCCGTAGGCTTACCGTAATGCTTTGTAGTTTACTTTCATCTTCATACGCTACATGCAAACGTGCCGCCAAAGTTGAAAAATCCGGAGATGCTGCTTTATGACTGGCAATAATATTTTTAACTGAAAGTGACTTATCTGCTATAGCCGAACCGTTAATCGTTTTACTTCCGCCACATGAAGTTATCATCAAAGCAAAAATTAAAAAATAGAAGGATGTAAACTTCATAAACTTAATTAGGGTATTTGATTTCTGAAGCCTTTTTTGCATAATGGTCTCCTTTTTCACGATCTCCTTTTTGAAGAAAGGCAATAGATAATTGTTCATAAAAATCTTTTTCCATTTTTAAGTCATCGAACAAGTAATCTATCCCATTCTCTAAACTTTCTATGGCATCATCCGGTTTGTTCAATTTAATGTTAGCAACACCATTGACCAAATATAAAAATGGTTGTGCCGGAAAGATCTCTAAAGCGTCAGCACTTAATTTTGCCGCTTCAGGAAATTTGTTAAAATCTATTTGAAGCAACAAAGTTTTCTTTAACAAACTGAAATCGTCAGGGCCTTTTACTACTCCTTTTTCATAGAATTTTAAAGCCTCTTCTTTCATTCCTTTATCTGAATAATATCCTCCAAGTTGCTCATACACTTTCCCGTTATTTTCTACTGAAAAAAGGGCCACCACTTCATCAAGGTCTTTTTCATATTCCGTATTGGTATTCACAAACTGAATAAAATCACTTAAGACACGATATTTGCCGTCGCTGTCAATCTCTGAAGATCTAAAAACAATTTTCATAGAATTAATTGCTTTTTTAAATTCTTCATTTTCCAAATAAAATTTATACAATGCCAAATGCGCCAAATGTGATTTCGGGTTTTTCTCAAGCAATTCTTTTGCAGTATCAAATGCTTTTTGAGTATCTCCTTCTTCACTGTACAGAAAGATTAGATTAAGGTAATCTTTTTCATTTTTGGTGTTAGTGCCGATCTTGTGTTCTAAATTTTCAATTTGTCCGGATGTATTTCCGGTTTGACGATAAATCTGTGCTCGCAATGCATCCCTGTAATCACTTTCTCCCCATATCTCATCTAATTCATCCAATACATTAAGTGCTTGATCGTATTGTTTGGTGCGAGAATACAAATTGGCAAGGTCTTCTTTGTAATCATCATCAAATTTTATAAGTTTTTGAACCAACGGAATTGCAGCATCATAGTCTTTCTCTAAATAATAAAGGTCATACAATGCTTCCAAAACATCCAATCGATCTCCCTGAGTTTCCAGTGCTTTATTAAAATTTTCTTCGGCCTCATCATATTGTTTTAGTTGAGTGAGGTTTTTACCCATTTCAAAATGCACAACTGCTTCCTGATAAGGATCATTTTTAGCAGCTTTCTGGGCTTTTCTTAATGCTTCTATAGCCAACTCATAGTTTTCTATTCCTTTTTGTTTAAGAGCTTCAAAAAAGCTTTCCTGAAAAGCATCACTCACATTTCCCAGATCGTCCGTAGCTTCTTCAAGGGCTGGCCTTGTATCCTGCGCATATAAAGACTTCGGAAAAAAATTCATTCCGAAGAAAACTAATATGTAAAGGATGTACGTCTTCATTATTTTAATTCACTGTAATCTCCAATACTTACATTGGTGAAATTACCATCAAAAGCGGCATAATTTCCTATCATTGCATTGTCCAAAGTAGCATTTTTAATCACTGCTTCCTTTTGGATTATACAATTTTTAACATTACTATCCTCAATTATTGTGCCTTCTCCTATAGAAGCGTAAGGTCCTACCGTACTATTTTTGAGTTGTACCCCTTCTCCTATAAAACAGGGTTCAATAATTTTTGAATTCTGGTTGGTAATTGTTGGAGCTACTAAAGCTTCTCCACTATCAGCTAAAAACCTCAACATTCTACGATTGGTTTCTACGGTGACTTCTTTATTTCCACAATCCATCCATTCATCTACAGTTCCGGTTTTAAATATCTTTCCGGAAGCCATCATACGCTTGATCCCGTCATTTATCTGATATTCTCCGCCATTGATTATGTTATTATCCAGAACATATTCCAGTTCTTGTTTCAACACTTCCACTTCTTTAAAATAGTAAATTCCTATCACCGCCTGGTTACTCACAAACTCGGTAGGTTTTTCAACGAGCTCTGTGATTTCCTCTCTTTCATTAAGGTTCACTACTCCATAAGCTTCGGGGTTTTCAACTGTTTTGGTCCATATAACACTATCTGCTTCTTTATCAAGGTTGAAATCTGCCCTGATCAGTGTATCTGCATATGCAATTACTGCCGGTCCCGACAGTGACGGTGCTGCACACATTATAGCATGACCGGTTCCTTTGGGGTCCAGCTGCCTGTAAATACTTGGTTTAGCGCCAAGACTTATCGCTAATTCTTTTAAACTGGTTACAATAGCATCGCCAAAAAATGCCGGATCACCTAAAATAAAGGCAATCTCTTCAATGTCTTCATTAAGTACATTGGCAATATCCGCCACTAAACGATGTACAATTGGTTTTCCCGCTACCGGGATTAATGGTTTTGGAATGGTTAAGGTGTGCGGGCGAAGGCGAGAGCCACGTCCAGCCATTGGGACAATAATTTTCATGTTTTTATTATTATTTGGTTCCCGTACTGCCAAATCCACCGGCACCACGAGTTGTTTCTTCTAATACGTTTACTTCTTCCCAATTAGCACGTTCGTGCTTAGCGATGACCAATTGAGCAATACGTTCTCCGTTTTCAATTGTAAAATCTTCGTTAGAAAGATTTACTAAAATAACGCCTATTTCCCCGCGATAATCGGCATCGATCGTTCCGGGAGCATTTAATACCGTAATTCCTTTTTTTGCTGCCAAGCCACTACGTGGGCGTACCTGTGCTTCATAACCAATAGGTAGTTCCATAAACAATCCCGTTTTTACAATAGCTCTTTGGAGTGGTTTCAATGTTGAAGGCTCCGGGACATTAGCCCGTAGATCCATTCCGGCAGAATAGATGGTTTCATAAGAAGGCAACGGGTGCTCAGATTTGTTAATTATTTTCATTTTCATTTTTTAAAGATTCGTTGAAGGTCTCTCTTTTCAGAAAAATATACCAGTAACAAAAATACCAATAATAATGCAGTCCCTATGATTAAATTTTCATCAAAAACGTAAAAGGAAAGAGCTGAAAAGCCTATTGAAAGTAACAGGTATCCGATTATTTTTTTTAGGTTATAAGGTACTGCATAATATTTTTGGCCCAGAATATAGGAAAGTATCATCATGGTTCCGTAAGCTGCTAAGGTTGCAATTGCAGAACCGCGGTAACTCATAAATGGAATTAAAGCAAAATTAAGAGCCAAGGTAATAACTGCTCCAACTACAGAAATATATGCGCCAAACCTTGTTCTGTCTGTTACCTTATACCATACTGAAAGGTTATGGTAAATCCCCAAACAAAGATTTGCGAGTAAAATAACAGGAACAATGACCAGTGCTTCCCAGAAGTTACTATCGGGAATGAGAATTCGTTTAAAAACATCTATATATACAATTACAAAAAGCAAAATGAAACTCCCGAAAACAGTAAAATATTTTGTAATGGTGGCATAAGTATATTTTGCATTTTCGCTTTTTGCATGATTAAAAAAGAAAGGTTCAATTCCCAGACGAAATGCTGTTCCAAACAGGGTCATAAATACGCCCAATTTATAACACGCTGCGTATACACCCACTTCTGCTTCAGCAATATCAGCAGGTAATAAGTATTTTAAAAGAATTTTATCGAAAGCTTCGTTGATCGAAAAAGCAATCCCTGCAACTAAGACCGGTAATGCGTATTTCAGCATTTGTTTCCAGATAGTATTATTAAAACGGAAGCCAATTTTAATGTATAATGGTAATAAAACTAACAAGGTAATTCCACTGGCAATAGCATTAGCAATAAAAACATATACTACATTTCCTTCTTCTGTATAAATTGTATCCCAAAATGAGTCCGGATTACTTTCTGCCCAGCCGGGTAATATTAAAAAGAAAAACAGATTGAAACCCAAGTTTATAACTACATTAAAAATTTTAATGATAGCATAACGCATTGGTTTTTCGTTTGCCCGAAACCACACAAAAGGTAATACAACCAATGCATCCAAGGCTAATATCAATAGGCCATAAGTAACATATTCGGTTTTAAACTCAAGAAAACCGGCAAGTGGTTCACGAACCAATAATGATATTAGTAAAAAGAGTAAGGTTGAAACCGTTAAAGAAGTAAGCGCTGTAGATTGAACGATCTCTCTTTTAGATTCGTCTTTATTAATAAAACGGAAAAAAGCAGTTTCCATTCCGTAGGATAAAACTACATTTCCTAAAATAAGGAAAGCCATTAATGAAGCATAAATACCATATTGCTCTTTCCCTAGAACAATAACATATAATGGCACCAAAAAAATGGCCAAAGCACGGGGTAATACCGTAGCCAGACCATAGATAAAGGTTTGCTTAAAAAGTTTTTTGAAGATGCTCAATACTTCACAATTTTAGATAAAAGTATTGAAATTTCTTATGTGCAATACTCAAATATTAATTCCCGTTATCTGGTTTAGTTTGAGGATAGGCTATCATATCTCTTTTCTCCATACCTGAGATCTTATAATACTTTGTTTCTCCATTATGTAAATAACTAACTACAGCATCATTGTCTTTTAGGTCAAATGGAAAAGCTTTAGGTGGAATGTTCTGAGCTTCTTTTTTAGGATCGCTATCCATAATAACATCCCGGTCCGGGTCATTTTTATAATAGCCGACATATTGATTTCCTTTTTGTGGAGATTTTTGAGCTTGTGCTATTTTCTTTCTGAAGTAAATATCTTGTACTACAATATCTTCTGTAAAGTTTTTAAAAGAAATGTGAACATTGGTTCCTCTACCTCCAGCTTCAATTCCTGAAGCCCAGTCTTGGTAATATACTTCGCCTAAAGAAAAAGGAGGCGTTTGTGTTAAGCTATATTTTGAAGTATCCATTTTTGAACCTCCGCAGTTTGAAAAGCTGAAAAGCACAAATGATATCCCAATAAGTCCAATTACATATTTTAATTGTTTCATTTTTTTATTTTTTTAGGTCACTTCAAAATCCTTGCCGCAAATATACAAAAAAGCCTTCTGTCTTGTTCAGAAGGCTTTTTAGCACAAAGTAGGTCTTATAAATTATCCTGCCAATGCTTCTGCACCACCAACGATCTCTAAAATCTCATTGGTAATAGCAGCCTGACGGGCTTTGTTATATTTTAGTTTTAATGCGTCACGTAATTCGGTTGCATTATCGGTTGCTTTATGCATTGCTGTCATACGAGCTCCATGCTCACTTGCAACACTATCTCGTAGTGCCTTAAATAATTGTGTTTTTAAGCTTTTCGGAATTAGTCCTTCAATAATTTCCACCTTTGAAGGTTCAAAGATATAGTCTGCTGTCGCTTTTGTTTCAGAGGCTTTTGGGGGAAGAATTGGTAAAAATTGTTCCGTCATCACAATTTGCGTTGCCGCATTTTTAAAATTGTTATATACCAATACAATTTTATCGTATTCTCCTTTGGAAAACAGGTTCATCAACTTTTCGGCAATCTCAGCAGTACTTTCAAAAGACAAGTCATCGAAAATAGCGTTATTGTTTTCAATTACTGTTTCGGTCTTTTTTAAGATATCATTCCCTTTTTTACCTAAGGTCAAAAAGTCTAGCTGTTTTCCTGCATAGACTTCGCTGGCCAAAATTTTAGCTTCTTTAATAATATTACTATTAAAGGCACCTGCCAAACCTCGATTCGATGTAATAGCCACAACCAACACTTTATTAACTTCACGCTGGTCTGAATATTTACTACCTGTATCACTGTCCAAAGATGCACTAAGGTTTTGTAATAACTCAGTCAACTTTTCAGAATAAGGACGCATTGCTGTAATAGCATCTTGTGCCTTTTTCAACTTTGCAGCAGAAACCATTTTCATGGCACTGGTAATCTGCATCGTTGATCCTACCGTAGCAATTCTATTACGTATTTCTTTTAAGTTTGCCATTCTTCCGGTTTAGAATTATGCTTTGTACTTCGCTGAAAGATCTGCAGCTACATTTGTTACAACATCAATAGCATCATCTGTCAACTTCCCTGCTTTTAATATATCTAATGTATCTCTGTGCTTTGCATTCATCATTTCCAGGAAATCTCTTTCAAATTCTTTTACTTTCTCAACAGGGACATCACGCAATAGATTTTTAGATCCCGCATAAATAATAGCAATCTGGTCTTCAACTGTAAATGGATCGTTTTGTGCTTGCTTTAAAATCTCCACGTTACGTTTTCCTTTTTCAATTACATTTAAAGTTGCTGCATCCAGATCAGATCCAAATTTTGCAAAGGCTTCCAATTCACGGAACTGTGCCTGATCCAGCTTCAAGGTACCTGCTACTTTCTTCATCGATTTGATCTGTGCATTACCTCCCACACGAGATACCGAAATACCTACGTTAATAGCAGGACGAACACCCGCGTTAAATAGATCAGATTCCAAGAAAATCTGTCCATCTGTAATCGAGATTACGTTTGTTGGAATATATGCAGAAACGTCACCCGCCTGTGTTTCAATAATTGGAAGTGCTGTTAAAGAACCACCTCCTTTTACCTTACTTTTTAAAGCTTCAGGAAGGTCATTCATCTCTTTTGCAATATCATCATCTGCAATTACTTTTGCAGAACGTTCCAATAATCTGGAGTGCAAATAGAAAACATCTCCAGGATATGCTTCACGTCCCGGTGGACGACGTAATAATAGCGATACCTCACGATATGCTACTGCTTGTTTTGATAAATCATCATAGATAATCAAAGCCGGACGTCCCGTATCTCTAAAATACTCTCCAATTGCAGCCCCTGCGAATGGAGCATATACTTGCATAGGAGCCGGGTCACTTGCATTTGCAGCTACAATAGTTGTGTAGGCTAATGCTCCTTTTTCTTCCAATACTTTAGCAATATTAGCAACTGTAGATGCTTTTTGACCTACTGCAACATAAATACAATAAACCGGTTCACCAGCATCATAAAACTCTTTTTGATTCAAAATAGTGTCGATACAAACAGTTGTTTTACCTGTTTGACGGTCGCCAATTACCAGCTCACGCTGTCCTCTACCTACCGGAATCATCGCATCAATTGATTTTATCCCTGTTTGTAATGGCTCGGTTACAGGCTCACGGTAAATTACTCCGGGTGCTTTTCGCTCTAATGGCATTTCATAAGTTTCACCACTTATTGGTCCTTTTCCATCGATAGGTTGGCCCAATGTATTTACAACACGTCCTACAATGCCTTCACCTACATTAAGAGAGGCTATTCGCTGTGTTCGTTTTACAGTAGCTCCTTCTTTAATTTCTTTTGAAGGCCCTAACAATACTACACCTACATTGTCTTCTTCAAGGTTTAATACGATTCCTTCAAGTCCATTTTCGAATTCTACTAATTCTCCATATTGTGCATTAGCAAGGCCGTAAATTCGGGCAATACCATCACCTACAGTTAATACAGTCCCTACTTCGTCTAATGAAGCAGTTGCTTCAAAACCTGAAAGTTGTTGTTTCAATATTGCTGATACTTCAGCTGGTTTAACTTCTGCCATTTTGTTTAATTATATTTGATAGCCCTATGTTAAAACTTTGGGCCACACGTTATAAACTTTTACTAAATTCTCTTTTTAAATTTCCTAATTGATTAGCAATACTAGCATTGTATTGTAAATCGCCAACACGAAGAATAAATCCTCCTATGATTGTTGTATCTATTTCATTTTCTATAGTTACACTGCTACTACCTGTCAATTCTTTTACTTTTGCCAGTACTTGCTGTTCTAATGCTTCAGAAAGAGGTACCGCTGTAATAACTTTTGCTACTTTAACACCTTTTGATTCGTTGTACAAATCAATGTAACTTTCTGCTACAGAACTTAAAGAGGCGATACGACCATTGTCTGTCAATACTTTAATTAGTGATTTTGTATTTTCAGATTGATCTGCAAAAATTTTAAGTAATGCCTCTTTTTTGTCTTCAGGTTTTATTACCGGACTTTTAAGTACGGCTCGTAATTCCTTACTATTTGATAATGTGGTATACACAGACTGCATATCATCAAATACAATGTTTGTTACATTAGCTTCACTGGCTTGTTGTAAAACCGCTTTTGCGTATCGTATCCCTGCTTTGCTTCCGCTCATTTTATAATTAGTTTAATGTGGCATCACCCAACATATCTTCTACTAGCTTCAATTGCTTGTCTTTGTCTGAAAGTTCAGTCTTCACAACCTTTTCTGCAATTTCTACAGACAGTGCAGCCACTTGATTTTTCAATTCGGCAACAGCAGATTTCTTTTCGGTCTCGATAGCTGCCTGTGCATTTGTAATCATCTTATCAGCTGCTAATTTTGCTTCATCTTTTGCATCAGCAATCATCTTAGCTTTAAGCTCTCGCGCTTCTTTCATCATTACTTCTCTCTCTGCACGTGCTTCTTTTAAAATACGTTCATTATCTGCTGTAAGATTTTCCATTTCTTTCTTAGCAGCTTCAGCAGATGCCAATGCATCTTTAATAGATTGCTCCCTATCGCTTACAGTACCTACAATTGGTTTCCAAGCAAATTTTCTCAAAAGAAAGAACAAGATGGCAAACGATATAAACGTCCAAAATAATAATCCTACATCTGGAGTAACTAAATCCATTTCTATATATTTTTATATTCTTTAGTATTTAAAACCAAAAAAGGCGGCACAACCAACCGTTGTGCCGTTCTTTTTTACTTGATAAGGGATACAACCACCGCGAAAAGTGCTACCGCCTCAACGAAGGCAAGTATAACGATTGCAGATGCTTGAATTTTTCCTTGCATTTCTGGTTGACGTGCAATAGCGTCCATTGCTGATCCACCAATTCTACCAATACCTATTCCGGCACCAATAGCTGCAAGTCCTGCTCCAATTGCTGCAAACGCTCCGTAATCTACGGTTGCTGCTGCTTCCTGTAATAATGCTAAACTCATAGTGTTTAAATATTAAAAAATTAATTAATGTTCGTGTTCATGTTCCTCCATTGCAGACCCTATATATAAGGCAGACAATAAAGTAAATATATATGCCTGTATTGCAACTACCAATACTTCGATCACACTAATAAATACCGAAAAGAAAATAGAGGCCGGTGAGACCCATACGCTTTCAGCAATAAATATTAAGGAGATCAAACTAAGTATTATAATATGTCCCGCGGTAATGTTTGCAAACAAACGAATCATCAACGAGATTGGTTTTATAAATATCCCCATAAACTCAATTGGGGCCAAAAATATCTTCATTGGTACAGGTAGCCCCGGCATCCAAAAAATATGTTTCCAGTAATCTTTGTTTGCTACAAGAGTGGTAATTACAAATGTAATAATCGCAAGTACTAAAGTAAATGCAATGTTACCACTTAGGTTTGCACTAAATGGAAAGAAAGGAATCAATCCCATAACGTTATTGATCCAAATAAAGAAGAACAACGTAAGTAAAAACGGTAAAAATCTTTTATAGTGTTTCTCTCCTATATTAGGTCTGGCTACCTCATCTCTAATAAAAACTACTAATGGTTCTGTAAATTTAGCAAGCCCTTTAGGCACTCCGTTAGCATCATATTTTCGCGCTGAAAGTCCAAAGATCAATAACAATAGTACCATGGAAAGGAACATCGAAAACACCAGCTTGGTAATAGAAAAATCAAGTGGATGTGCATTTTCAGGATGTCCATCTGCCGCAATAGTAAGATAAGTTCCGTTTTCATTTACTCCTTCTGCAGCATAATAAATTTCTTCGTGGTACTTTACAAATCTCTGTCCGTTCTTCTCAACAATCACACTTCCGGTATTATCGTGGTGAAACTCGCTGGACATAAAGGTAACCAGTCCGTTATCGGTCCAAAGAATTACGGGCAGAGGAATAGAAATAGCATGGCCATCCCAATCCATAATATGAAAATCATGCGCATCTTTAATATGATGCATGATCATATCTGTTACATTAAATTCTTCATCGGATTCTTTGGAGGGTGAAGCCGCAAAAGTAGAGGTTGATACTAGGACAAAAAACGCCCCTAATACGAGGCTCTTGATGACGTTGAATTTTGTTGTTTTCAATACAGTGTTTTTGCGTTCCTGAAATTTGGTGCAAATGTACTAATAGTAAATGAATTGACAAACCAAAAATTACTTTGTTTCCTGGTTTTTAAAAAAATTACTTAGGGAGAAGATTTCGAATGCTAAAAACAAAAAATAAGGAATGAAAAAATTAATGACTTCTACTTTAGAATTCGTTGATTTACCGAAGAATAACGGCAATAAGAATACAATTGCCAATATCATTTTTACAAGTGTTGAAATAAGAAACAGGTTGTAGGTTTTTTTGTTTCCTTTTAAAAATTGATAATTTACAATTGCATAAACAATAAAAACCAGAATTGCATTGAATGTATAAATGGTCCAAAGTGGGAAATATAGCTTTATTTCAGAAAAGAAAGTAAAAAAAATATAATAGTGAATTGCAAATAACAATCCTGTAAAAGCTACCAGTTTCAAAAAGAAATTAAACAGGTCTTTATTCATTTATTTTTATTTGAAAAGTCGGTCACTTGTTTTATCACAAAATACATAGCAATTGCTACAGAAGCTAAACTGCAGATAATTGTATAAATTGAATAATCATTAGGGTAAGCCTCATCCAGCTTTACACCCCCATAGCTCCCAAGCCCAATAATGGCAATCATTTGAAAAGCTATTCCCGTGAATCGGGCATAATTATTAATTCTGCTGTTCCGTTTTGGTTTTTTGGATTCTTTGTGATCTGTCAAAAGGATGATTTTGAGTCTTTAAACTCTCCGTATCTTTGGTTTGTGATGACGCTATCGCTGCTTTTTCTTTTCCAGAGCCCTTCATGGCACAGGTTGCATTAAAAGTTGCACCAGGCTCTACAGCAAGTTTCCCAACAACTACTTGTCCTTCTATATGTGCTGTGGCTTTTAAAGTAAGTGTTCCTGAAACATTTAGGTCTCCTTCAAATTTTCCTTCAATATCTGCGTTTTCGCAAGTTAAAGTTCCGTTGATAAAACCTGATTTACCTAATACTACTTTAGATGGCGTACTTACATTACCTTCTATAGTTCCGTCAATTCTAAAAAAACCTTGAGAATTAATATCTCCTTTTAATTTGGTTCCTTCATTAATACGATTTTGTCCTGTGGTTGGTTCTGTCATATTCTTATCTTTTTTATCTGAAAACATAGTCGTTATTTTTGGGGATTACTATTTTTTTCTTCTTCTGAACTGCGGTTCAGATAGTCTTCAAGATTTTTATGAATCTGAATGATCTTATAATTAGGTGTTGAAATTTCGAAATATGGATCTGTAATTTTATACTTTTTATTTTCTTTCAATACTTGGCCAAAACCACGGCCTCCTAATTTTGTATTCAATCCGTGAACAATTACAAAAATAGTATCCGGATCATAATAATCTACCGAGGCATTCATTTTTATATATCTGTATTCTTGAATGGCAAGGTCTAGTTTTTCTTTAAGGGCATCTGCAGATTCTCTGTCATTACTATTAAAAGTATACACTATTTTCCACTTGTTCTCTTCATCATCCGACACGAACTTTTTGACAGCCAGTTTTGGTAAAACCGTATTATATATTGTTTGTGCCTGCTTTCCTTCTTCAGAATTTGGATAGTTAAGTGACACATAATTAAGTGCTTTTTTATAGGCTTCAAAACCATCCTTCCGTCCTAATGCTGTAGCTTTTAGCATTTCAAGTTTAGGAACAATATCATTTCCATTATAAAGGGAAATATATTCATCGCTTGTCGTTATAACATTTTGATAGTTCCCTGCCTCAAACTCTTTATAAAGGGCTTTGTATTTAAATTCCGGGCTGGACTCATCTGTTGCTAGTTGTGAATTTGGATTTCGCAAAATTTCAGCATAGCGTGACTCCGGATAGTTGTTGATGATATCATTTTTGTATTTATCAGCAAGTGCTGTTCGTTCTACCTGAGTGTATATTTTATATAAATTATATTTTGAAGGCAGGATTAACCTTTCTTCGGGATTAAAGGTTAGTAATTTCTCTAATCGGTCTGACGCTAATCCATATTCCTTAAATTTTTCTTTGTATATAAGCCCTAGCTGATAATACGCGAAGTTTCGGTCTTTGGCGATACTATCTATTGCTTTTTGGTCTGTTGGAATTCTGGAAATATAGGTTTCCGGTTTGTATAATTCGCTTTCAGAAATAGGTTCTGCTTCAACAATGGCTACTTCGTCATCATTAATTCCGGTAGACTGTTTGCTTGAAAGCCTCCAGTTATCCTCCAGCTTTCTATCTCCCCAAACTTTTCTAAATTCTTGTTTTCCGTAAGCTACAGTAGCTGTATTATAAAAATAAAATGAGCCTCCTTTTCCTTCTTCTTCTTTCTTTCCTTGTTTCTTGTAAAATTCCTGATTAGCAATACTTTTTTCCAATTTCACACTTGCTATGGAATCTTCAATTGCTTTTTCTTTTAGCCGGGTCGTATATTCCGTAAAATATGCCAATTGCTGTGCTTCAGTCATATTTGCAAGCTGAAGTATGCTATCATTTGTAGTGGCAATATCTTCGTATTTAATAACGTCATCTAAATTTTCACGCTTCTTTTTTACACGACGCCAAAGGCGTGTATTCGCTTCCAGGAAAGTAAGCGTACTGTCATAATAACTTCCCGCAGTTTTATATTTGGCATCATCAAAATTTATTTCGGCAAGTGTTTGGTAATTCACAGCCTGTAATATTCTATCTTCTCTGAAGGTTTGAATGGATTTGTTATAATAGATAACTGCAGTATCAATATTTTGAGTACTTCGATAGTACTCTCCCATTTGGTTATATATTCTGTCTAAAAATGGTCTGTTCTCACGATCTTCTTCTAAATCCTGAAGTAATTCCAATAAAGCAATACGGTCTTCTTTATCATAATTAAAGTTTTTGGCTTTTGCTATATATGCATTAATCATGTAGATGCGAGGTGATTTTCTGTTGAGCTCGATTACCTCATCAAAGGCCATATTTGCACTGTCTTTCTGATCTAAACGATTGTACAACTGCCCTTTTATATACGCATAACGCCCTTTTAATTCGTTATCTTTTATGTATTCCGAAGCCATTTTAATATAAGGAACTGCTTCTTGGATAGAATCCAAATTAATATAAGCCTGAGCCATAATTGCAGCTCCATCTGCTAATTCTTCGTCATCAAGTTCTGTTTCTTCAAACATTTTTTGAAGATTCTCTAATGCAATGTCCTCATTCTTTAATCGAATATTGGTTTTTGCCTTCCAAACTTTTGCACGATTAATGTTGTTGCTTGTTGGATATTTGTTTAGGATAAAATTAAATGCATCGAGTGCAGGCACAAAACGTAGATCGTAGTATCGTGATTTTCCAAGCAACATATATGCTTCGTCAATTTGTGGATTGTACTCTTTACCGTCAATGTAAATGGAATGTTTTTGAATTGCCTTTGCAGACTTTTCTTCGGCTCTGTTAAAATCCGGATTATCAGACTCGCCAGGTAAAGAAATTTTTTCGACAAATTCTATCCGCTCCACAGGAAGAATTTCCCAAAAATTATCGCGATAGTTAAGGGCTAATTCTTCTTTCCCTTTTTCAAAGGCCAACCCTCCGTTATAGAGTGTATTATACTCTGCAGTTACCGCATGAAAATTGCGGCTCATAAATGTGTTTTTCTTTCTGGAACAAGCTGCCAGAACTAAAACAGCCAGTAAAAAAATGGTAATTTTATATATGCCTTTCAAAATACTTTCAGTTTATATGATACTGTAACTTAAAAGCTTTACTTTTAGTATGTAAAAACTCAACGGAACCGTAAAAATACGTTTCTTTTTAATATCTCACCTGTTAAACGTTTAAAAAAAGGCGTTTCAACTGTTTTTTGAGTTATTTATTAAAAAAATAAGATAGAACTTACAGATCATCAACTAGCCCGGCTTTTTGGTCTTTAATTAGCGTTCATTTCACTACATTTGCGGAAAATTTTTAGTCTATGAGCGAATTCCACACGCTTACTATTTCTGAAGTAAAAAAAGAGACTCCAAATGCAGTTTCTATTGTTTTTGAAGTTCCTTCAGCATTAAAAGAAAAATTTCACTTTAAGGCAGGGCAGTACATCACTATTAAGCATTCCTTAAACGGAAAAGAGATCCGCAGAGCCTATTCTATCTGTTGTTCTCCAAATAGTGGATCATTGAAGGTAGGGGTTAAAAAAGTAAAGGATGGTACATTTTCTATATATGCAAATACCTTATTAAAAGCTGGTGACACATTGGACGTTATGATTCCGGAAGGTAAGTTTGTTTTAGAATCTCGACCTGGTCCTATAAAAAACTATATGGCTTTTGTTGCCGGTAGTGGGATTACCCCTGTTTTGTCTATTATACAAACTGCTATGGAAGCTGCTCCTGATACTAGCTTCGTTTTAGTGTATGGAAACCAAACTGTAGGCGAAACTATGTTCTATTCAGAATTATTAGCCTTGCAGGAAAAATATCCGGACCGATTGTATATTGAATTCATCTTTAGTCGTAAACAGGAAGACAAGGCTATGTTTGGAAGAATAGAAAGGTCTACTGTAAATTATATTATCAAGAACAAATTTAAAGACCGTTCATTTGATGCCTTTTATCTCTGTGGGCCGGAACCTATGATCAATGAAGTCTCCTCTGTGTTACAAGAAAGTGGAATTAGCGAAAAGCAAATTCATTTCGAACTTTTTACCACTACCGAGGAAGGTTCTCTGGCAGAACCTCATGATGGAGATACGCAACTTACTGTAACTGTTGATGACGAAACCGAAACATTTTCAATGCCTCAAAACAAATCGGTTCTGGAGGCTGTTCTGGAACAAAAGATTGATGCTCCTTATTCTTGTCAGGGAGGTATTTGCAGTACCTGTATTGCTCGTATTACAGAGGGAAGAGCCGAGATGAAAAAAAATCAGATCTTAACCGATAGCGAAATAGCCGAAGGTTTAATTTTAACCTGCCAGGCACATCCTACTACTCCAACTTTGGTTGTAGATTACGATGATGTTTAATTAAATGGTTTCTACAATTTTCCTAATAATTGTGTCCGGTGAGATCGTATCCATAACCTTTTCATATCCTTCGGGATATTTATTTCCATAGATGGAAGTGGGGATTAAGGGGTATTTATTTCGGTCTGCTGTTAATTGATTTTTCTCCGGTTGTCCAAAAGGCACAAAACCTGCATAAGGGTGAGTAACTCCCCAAATTGTAATTACAGGAATCCCAAACATAGTAGCCAAATGGCCATTTCCACTATCCATTGAAAGCATTAAATCAAGATTAGAAATAAGGGCAAGTTCATCTTCAAAAGTGAGTTGACCGGCAACATTGGTAACTGTAGAATGCAAGGACTCTATTTTTGAAAGTACTTCGATCTCATCCTTTCCTCCTCCAAAAAGGAAAATACGATAGTTTCCCAATATATCTAATTGAGAGATCACTTCTTTCATAAATTCCATAGGATACATCTTACTCTTAAAAGCAGCAAAAGGAGCAATACCTATTGCCTTTTTTGTATGCGTTCCAATAAGGCTTAACAATCTTGGACTTAATTGTTTTCTTTTAGGAAATTGATGCTCACTTAATTTTATAGGGTAGCCTAATCTTTCAAAGACCTCGGCGTAACGCTGGTGTGTACTTTTTAAAGGCTGAATGGTTTTTCCTTTTGCATTGGTAAGTGCTTTCTTTTCGGACCTTCCCTTATCGATGGTCGAAATTTTCACACCTTTTAGTCTTAGGTAATTGGTTATTACTTTGGAACGGATCACATTATGCAGGTCGGCTACAGCATTAATCCCCAACCCTTTTGCTTCTTTAGCAAGTTTTACCAGCCCAAGACCTCTGTGCTGCCCGTAAACATCTGCTTCCAAAAAACAAATGTTCGGGATATCCTTAAATAGTGGCTTAAAAAAAGGGCGGGTAAGGACTGTTAATTTAACATTTGGATAAGTTTGAGCCACAACCCTAAGGACAGGGATTGTCATAGCCACATCTCCCAAAGCAGACAGGCGGATTACAAGTATGTGGACAGGAGGTGCCAAGGATAGCTATTTTTCGCCTCTTAGTACAGGGTTTAGTTCATCATCGTTGTACATTTTCATCTGCTTATAAACTTTCATGTATTTTCTTCCGTGAGCTATATCACTTAGTAATTGATCTATAGCGGTACTTAGATCTATACGTTGCTCCAATAATACATTGAGTTTGGTCTGGCAATTCGCACGGTGTGCCTCAGAAGCATTTGTACGGGTCGCTTCTTCATGCATATGATATATTTTTAGCGCCAAAATAGAAAGGCGGTCTACTCCCCAGGCAGGGCTTTCGGTGTTGATGGTTGCATCTTCACCTACTGTAACATCTTTGTATTTTTCTAAAAAATAGCTGTCAATATATTCCACCATGTCTGTACGATCCTGATTGGAAGCATCTATTTGACGTTTCAGTTTTAAAGCAGCAACCGGCTCTATATTTGGGTCGCGAATAATATCTTCATAATGCCATTGTACGGTATCGATCCAGCTTTTTCGGTATAGCAAATGTTCCAAGAGCTGATCATTTTTATCGTACGGATTTGTAAAAGACTGATCTACTGTATTTACTTCGTGGTACTTATCAATTACTTCAACAAATATTTTATTGGCCTTATCACTAAACATAATTTCTTGGTTTTGCAAAAATTACTTTCAGAATAGTCTCTGAACTCTGTTTTTCATTGGGCAAAGGTATTATATTTTGCAATAGTAATCAGCAAATGGTTGTTAGCTTTGTTTTGTTGTGTTTCAGAAAATTGAATTAAAACACATCATATTCTTTTAGAATTTATGGTGGTTCATATGAACAGAAGGAATATAGGAAGCAATACAACCAATAACAACAATAATTCTTTAAACCAAAATTCCTTGATGTTCTCAATATAATTAGAAGCAATTATAGCTGTAGGAGCCAATAAGAATAAAAGTTCTCCTCCTGTTTTCTCAGGGCTTGATACTACCATAAAAATAGATATTACAGTTATTATTAACATCAACAAGTAGTTGGGCCTGTCTTTTTTGGAAACAGATGAAATCTTAAAAATTCGATATATACTTGTCCAAACAATAAGTGTCATGATTATAGTCGCAGGAATTAAGATTTCTGCCGAATGATATGCAGAAAAATCAGTGCTAATTGTCATTTGCAGCTCAAAAAACCACCCTAAAGAGTTATATACAAAATAATGATATGCGGTTGCAATAACCAATATGCCAAAAAAGCCTACAAAAGGAATGAGTAAATGTTTATATGTGGTGTGCTTTTTCCTTAAAATAGCCAGAAACAAAATGATAAAAAATAAAAGGCAATAAAAGTAAAAGAAAGAAGCTATCGTAATCCAGAGAGAGGCATCAAGTATTTTCTTTTCAATATTTTTTTCAGATCTCAAACTTAAAACTCTGCGTAAAGCGAGTAACAAAAAAATATTTGCCAGGAGAATGTTTTTTTCAAAAAAAATGACGGGAAGCATTACCAAAAAACAGCTAAAAAAAAGTATTCCAAAGGTATTGGACTTTGTTAAATCGTTCTTTCTAATAATAAAATCAACTAATAACATAGAGAAAATACATACAGCAATAAAAAAAATATGTTTTAACATCCATATTGCCGAAAACTCAATTGAAGCGGCTACAAGAATTCTTAAAACATAACCTATGAAAATAAATATACCAAGGATTAAGAAGTTTACCGGGTTAGATTTGCCAAAAAAGCTTGTAAGCATGCTATCTAATTTATACTTTTGTGTTATAAATATAAAGATATGACTTGGAAAGGTTTTTTTGAAGGAATACAAACATTAAGTGAAAATATATTATTTGCTCCCTATGATGCATTACGATTAGGAGTGGATAGCTGGTGGATGTCTAATATTGTAAGCTGGTTATTGACTCTTTGTGGTTTTGTAGCTTTTATCTACTGGATGGGGCAGCTAAAAAAATTCAATGATAGTGGTGAAGAGGATAAGAGTATCACCTCTCATTCGTACTTAGAGTAGGTCGAAGCCAATATCGGAACGATAATACATCCTGTCAAAAGATAGCTTTGCTATGTTTAGATAGGATTTTTTTAATGCTTGTTTGTAATCTATGTCTAAAGATGTAATCGCCATTACCCGCCCTCCGTTGGTGAATATTTTTCCATCTCTTTGTGAAGTCCCGGCATGAAAAACAATAGAATCTTCTATTTCTGAAATTCCTGATATCTCCTTCCCTTTTTCATAAGCTTCGGGATATCCTCCCGAAACAACCATAACCGTAGTCGCTGCGCGTTTATCTATTTCAATTGAAACCTCATCTAGTTTTTGTTGGTACGTAGCTTCAAACAGAGTTACCATATCTGTTTTAATTCTGGGCAACACGACTTCGGTCTCCGGATCGCCCATACGTACATTATATTCTATTACATACGGTTCATCATTCACTTTAATTAAACCAATAAATATGAAGCCCTTATAGTCAATTTGTTCTTCTTTCAAACCATCGACTGTTGGTTTTACAATACGATCTTCAATTTTTTGCATTAAAAGGGAGTCTGCAAAAGGTACAGGAGATATGGCTCCCATCCCTCCAGTGTTTAAGCCTGTATCTTTTTCACCTATTCGCTTATAATCCTTAGCTGTTGGAAGGATCTTGTAGTTTTTGCCATCAGTTAAAACAAAAACACTTAATTCAATTCCATCGAGAAATTCTTCGATCACTACTGTAGAACTTGCTTCACCAAATTTGCTATGCGCAAGCATATTTTCTAATTCTTGTTTGGCTTCAGACAGATCATTTAGGATCAAAACTCCTTTTCCTGCAGCCAACCCATCCGCTTTTAAAACATAGGGGGGTTTTAAGCTTTCCAAAAAATGTTTTCCCGCTTCTAAAGATTCTTTTGTAAAACTGGCATATGCGGCCGTAGGGATGTTATGCTCTAACATAAATTCTTTGGCTCGCTCTTTACTTCCTTCCAATAATGCCCCTCGTTTAGAAGGCCCTATAATCATTACATCTTTTAAAGATGCTGTGTCGGCAAAATAATTTGCTATTCCGTTTACCAAAGGATCCTCAGGCCCCACTACAACCATTTCAATATCATTTTCTAACACGCAATTTCTAATTGCTTCAAAATCACTAAGCGAAAGAGGTATATTTGTTGCGATCGAAGCCGTCCCGGCATTTCCCGGAGCTACAAAAAGCGTATCACAACGATTACTTTCTGCAATTTTGTAAGCAAAGGTGTGTTCACGACCGCCAGATCCCAATATTAAAATGTTCATTTTTGGAAAGGTTTTAATTCGAGATCAAAAATAATTGTTTGTAAATTGACCTACTAATATTTTGGCTTGAATTTATTTGAACTCACATTGCGCTTTAAAGGTTTTCCGATTGCGGAAGCAAAAAAACATTTAGAAGAAATTCATAGGATCCCTGAAAAAGACTACGAAGATCATATTAACAAGCTTCGAATGAATATTTTTGAGTATCATCGACGCGAAAATTCTTTTTATCAAGATTTTATTGGTGCAACTTCATTTTCAAATTGGAACGAAATTCCTGTTATGCAAAAAAACGACTTGCAAAGACCTTTGGCAGAAAGGCTTTCCAATGACTTTTCAAAAAGAAATGTATATATAAACAAAACATCGGGATCTAGTGGCCATCCCTTTATTTTTGCAAAAGATACGTTTTGTCACGCATTGACCTGGGCAGAAATTATAGATAGATACAATTGGTATGGCCTTGACTTCAATAGTTCACTGGAAGCACGGTTTTATGGAATTCCTCTCGATATGAAAGGATATCAAAAAGAACGTTTAAAAGATCGATTAAGCAACCGATACCGTTTTCCTGTCTTTAATCTTTCGGAAGAAAAAATGGAGGAATTTCTTCACGTTTTCCAAAGAAAAAAGTTTGTCTACATAAACGGTTATACCAGTTCAATTGTACTTTTCGCTAAATTTCTTTTAAAAAAGGGCATTCGCTTAAAAGATGTATGTCCAACTTTAAATTATTGTATTGTCACCAGCGAAATGCTTTTTGAAAATGATAAAAAACTATTGGAATCGACTTTTGGAGTCTCTGTAATTAATGAATATGGTGCAAGTGAATTAGACCTAATTGCATTTACCAATCCTCAAGGTGAATTTGTTGTAAACAGTGAAACACTTTTCGTAGAAATCCTGGATGATAATAATCAACCTGTTATAAATGGAAACCCGGGGCGTATTGTTATTACTTCTTTATATAACAAAGCGCAGCCTATGATTAGATATGATATTGGAGACCTGGGAGTATTAAGCCCCCAAAGCACACTGAAAAAACCTGTTTTAAAACAATTGATCGGGAGAACAAATGATATTGCAAAGCTTCCCGCAGGGAAAACCGTCCCTGGGCTTACCTTCTATTATGTCACTAAAAGCGTGATTGAAGATGATGGAAATGTAAAAGAATTCATTATTGAGCAAACCGCTTTAGATACCTTTAAAATTATTTATGTTTCTGAGCGTGAACTCACTAAAACTGAAGCTGAAGCTATAAAAAAAGCATTGTACCAATATTTAGAAGATAACCTTACCCTAATTTTTGAAAGGGTAAGTGTCCTTGATAGAAGTAATCGTGGAAAACTAAAACAGTTTATTTCAAAATTGTAATCTCTTTTTTAAATGAGTAAAAAAAGTATCTTATTGATTACTAATTATTTTCCGCCAGAGAAAGGAGCAGCTGCAAACCGCATGTTTTCTTTGGCAACTGCTTTGGCCGAAAATAAATATCAGGTTGCTGTAGTATGCCCTTTCCCCAATTATCCAAAAGGTAAAATATTTGATAGTTATAAAGGTAAGTTATACTCTAAATCGACTGAAAATGAACTAACAGTACATAGATTATGGGTATGGCCCAGTAATTCTCAAAATAAGTTCTTACGATTGCTCTCAATGTTTTCCTTTTCCATTAGTTTGATGCTTTTTTTCTTTTTTAAAAAAATTCCAAAAAAAGTTTTTGTCCAGTATTCTCCTGTATTCGTAGGGTTTACGGCTGTTTTTTGGAGTTGGGTCTTCAGAAAAAAAATTATTCTAAACATTTCTGACCTTTGGCCTCTGGCGGGTCTGGAAATGGGTTTGTTAAAGAAAGGAGTGTACTATTCGGTACTTAAAAAAATAGAACGTTTTTGTTATAGAAAAGCCACATTGATTACTGGCCAATCTGAAGAAATTTTAACTCATATAAAAACATTAGGAATTAGAAAGGAAACTTTTTTATATAGAAATTTTCCGCGATTTAATGCTCCTGTAGTTTCTGAAAAACAGCCTCAATCAAAAATTTCCCTGGTATACGGAGGTCTTTTAGGTTTAGCTCAGGGGTTATTTAAAATTTGTTCTCAAATTCAGTTTCCGGAAAACGTAACAATACATATTTATGGCGCCGGTCCTGAAAAGGACGCTACCATGTCTTTAAATAACAGTCAAATACTGTTTCACGATGAAATTACCCGTGAAAAACTACATGAAGAATTACTGCAATATGACATTGCTTTCATTCCACTTACTAAAAGAATCTATGGTTCGGTCCCATCTAAAATTTTTGAATACAGTCGGCTGGGTCTACCCATTTTATACTATGGCGGGGGGGAAGGAGAACAGATTGTTCTTAAAAACAATTTGGGATGGGTTGTGCCTGTAAATAACCTCAAAGAGCTTCAAGGATTTATTGATTCTATAAATACAGATAAATTAAAAGAATTTTCAAGGGGTGATGTTCAGAAAAACGCAATGGTAGCATTTAATTTTGAAAAACAATTTGAGCGCTTCAGTAAAAAATTAGAATTTCTTTAATATGCCTTTTCCTCACCTCTAAGGGCATTATAAATTGTTTGGAAAACAATTTTTAAATCTAAAAACAAAGACCAATTTTCCAGATAAAATATATCGTATTTTACTCTGTTTATTATGTCATTATCATTTTCTACTTCACCTCTGTAGCCACTAATTTGTGCCAATCCGGTAATTCCGGGTTTTACAAAATGCCGTACCATAAATTTGTCTATTCGTTCTGCATACATGTGTGTATGGCTCACCATATGAGGTCTTGGTCCTACTACAGACATTTCGCCTTTAAGCACATTGATAAATTGTGGCAATTCATCAATACTGGTTTTTCTAATAATTTTACCTACTCTTGTTATCCTTTCATCTCCTTTTGTTACTTGATAGAGATCTGCAATAGGATTAGGCCTCATGGAACGAAACTTATAGCAAAAGAATTCTTTATAGTCCAAGCCGTTTCTTTTCTGTTTAAAAAAAACAGGGCCTTTAGATTCCAGTTTAATAATGAGGCCTAAAATTGGTGTTAGCCAAGATAAAACCCCCACTATAATTATAAGAGATAAAATTACGTCAAAGCTTCTTTTAATAAATTTATTGAAAGGCTCATCCATGGGTATTTTGCGCAGAGATAAAATTGGCAAAACACCATAATATGCAAAATCTAATTTTTTAGAATATATTTCCTTATTATCCGGAAGAAATTTTAGAATCTTCAAATTATTATCTGCAAAATCAATTAACTTTAATAAATTGTCATTGTCCAGCTCGGCAACGGAGGAATATATTTCATCTATATTATTCTTTATTATATAATCAAAACATCGTTCTATTTCAATATTGCCTGTTCCTCTAAGGTCAAAAGTTTTTTGTAAATGATAACCAAATTCTGGTCTGTCTAAAAAGAACTTATGTAATTGCTCTGTTTTTTGGTTAAGTCCAATTATAACTACCTTTCTATTATTTCCACCTAAGAATTGTCTATATTTTTTAAGTAAAAAATAAATGGTAAGCTTTATGATGCTTATTAACAGCATAACCAAAATAACATATTTGATTATAGCTATTGGACTTATATCCAAATCATTATAAAAACCAAAAAAAGCAAATACAATTAAAAAATAGAGAATGCTTTGTTTGCTCACTAACGATATAATTTTTGCAACATGGGTAAAACGATATATTTCGTAAAAATTAGATTTTAAGGAAAGTATTATCCAGGCCAAAGACACAAAAATCGTATAGTGTAAATAATGAGAATCTTTAGTAAAGAATTGAAACGCAAATGTGTGGATAATGACTAAATCTATAACATATGAAATAGGTCTTAAAAATCCTGAATATCTTCCTTTCTTAAACATTTTGACTACTCTCTGTTATGTTTTGAAAAATCTTTGTGTTCACTTTTAAACAATTCTTCTTTAGAAAGGTTTTTAAAATATTCAAATGTTTTTTTCATCCCTTCTTTTCTGGATACTTTTGGCTCCCAATCCAAAATTTCTTTTGCCTTAGAGATATCCGGTTGTCGCTGCATGGGATCATCTTGAGGTAAGGGTTTATAAATGATTTTTTGATCTGCTTCTGTAAGTTTAATAATTTCTTGAGCGAAGTCCAATATTGTTATTTCGTGAGGGTTGCCAATGTTTACAGGGAGAGTATAATTACTTAATAACAAACGAAACAATCCTTCTATTTGATCATCCACATAACAAAAGGATCTGGTTTGTGATCCATCTCCAAATACAGTTAGATTTTCTCCTCTAAGGGCCTGTCCAATGAATGCGGGAATAACTCTACCGTCATTCAATCTCATTCTTGGCCCATAAGTATTAAAGATACGTGCAATGCGTGTTTCAACTCCGTGAAAACGATGATAAGCCATAGTAATAGATTCCTGAAAACGCTTTGCTTCATCGTAAACCCCTCGTGGCCCTATAGTGTTTACATTGCCGTAGTATTCTTCACTTTGAGGATGAACCAAAGGGTCTCCATATACTTCTGAAGTGGAAGCGATTAATATACGTGCGTTCTTTTCTTTTGCAAGACCTAACAAATTATGAGTCCCTAGAGAACCTACTTTTAGTGTTTGTATAGGAATTTTTAAATAATCTATTGGGCTTGCCGGCGATGCAAAATGAAGTATATAATCCACTTTTCCAGGAACATGTACAAATTTTGTAACATCATGATGGTAAAATTCGAAATTTTCTAGTTTAAACAGATGTTCTATATTCTTTAAATCTCCTGTAATTAAATTATCCATTCCTATAACCTCATATCCTTCATCAATAAACTTATCACAAAGGTGAGAACCTAAAAATCCAGCAGCTCCGGTTATTAAAACTCTCCTTCTCATGTATTTGTCTTTTTTCTCCCTACAGAATAATATGTAAATCCTTCTGCCTTCATGTCTTCTATATTGTAGAGATTTCTACCATCAAAGACAACGGGTCTTTTTAATAGTTGCTTCAGCTTATAATAATTTGGCGTCCTAAAAATACTCCACTCTGTACATATAATTAATGCATCTGCATTTTCTAACGCAGCATACATAGAGTCTACGTAAGTTAACCTTTTCCCAAACAGCTTTTTGATGTTTGGCATAGCTTCTGGGTCAAAAACAGTTAAGTTAGCACCTCTTTCTAACAATGCATTCATTATATATATAGATGGTGCTTCTCTTATATCATCAGTTTCCGGCTTAAAGGCTAGCCCCCAAACTGCAATCTTTTTTTCAGAAAGATTATTATTAAAATAGGCGTCTATTTTAGGGATTAAAATAGTTTTTTGAGTATTATTTACGTCGATTACTGAATCCAAAATTTTAAAATCATATCCTTTATCTCGTCCCGCTTTTTGCAATGCTTTTACATCTTTTGGAAAACAAGATCCTCCATAACCAATCCCAGGAAACAAAAACCGTTTTCCAATTCGGGAATCTGTACCCATTCCCACACGCACCTCATCTACATCTGCACCTACTTTTTCACAGTAATTTGCAATTTCGTTCATAAAGGTGATCTTAGTTGCCAAAAAAGCATTTGCAGCATACTTTGTCAGTTCTGCAGAACGTTCATCCATAATAATAATAGGATTCCCTGAGCGAACAAATGGAGCATAAAGTTTCTTCATTTGGTTCGTAGCTCTTTCTTGACTAGAACCTACAATAATCCGCTCTGGTTTTAAAAAATCATCCACAGCAAATCCTTCACGTAAAAATTCCGGATTGGAAACCACATCGAAATCACAGACAGCATTTTGAGCGATTACTTCCCTTACTTTATCTGCTGTGCCAACTGGAACTGTGCTTTTATCCACAATTATTTTATACTTTTTGATTTTACTTCCTATCTCTTTAGATACATTTAAAACATATGTGAGGTCTGCAGAACCGTCCTCATCTTCAGGTGTCGGTAAGGCTAAAAATATAATATCCCCATGTTCTAATCCTTCATCTAGTGAAGTAGTGAATCTCAAACGATTTGCTTTTATGTTTCTTTCAAACAAGATATCCAAATGAGGTTCATAAATGGGGACTATACCACGTCTCATTTGTTCAATCTTTTCTATATCAATATCGACACACACTACTTCGTTCCCTGTTTCGGCAAGACAAGTCCCCGTTACCAATCCAACATATCCTGTACCTATTACTGTTATTTTCATATTTTTTAAAAACGCTATGATTCGGTTTTCTCCATCATCCAAAATTCTGAAGAAGGTTTAAAATGATCTATTTTGTTTTTGATGAAGCAAAAATACAATTTGCAATCATTTTTATTTCTTTTTTATAACGTTGTTTTGAACGTCATTACTTTTAAATATTAAAAAAATTAGAAATAACCCAACATAATATGCCCCTATTTGACGATGAAACACATTTTCTACCAAACAATACAATACCAAAGAAAACATTATTGCTGTAGCAAAATAATTATTTTTATTTTGCATAAACACTACTAAAAGGAAAGTTGTAAAAATTAAGAAAGAAAGAAATCCATAACTAATATATAAATCAATAAACTGATTATGGGTATTATATCTTTCAGAAACAAAGTCATTTTTTTTTGCTGGATCGTCGATTTGTTCATTATAACAATTTACTAACTTCTCCTTGGTGCCTTCAAATCCATAGCCTTTTAACATAAGGCCTTCTGTTTTCATTATATGTAAACCGCACTTCCACACAACAGCCCTTAATTCCCATGTCATTGTATTATTTATAAAACGAGAAATTGCAGTATCCTTAATCATATTTACGGAATCATTATTTTTATTACTTATAGTGATAGTAAAAAATGCAATTAGTACAGATATTGCTATGGCTGCCAAAATTCTAATTATTTTTATTTTTCCATAAAATTGCCTAAGTACAACAAGTAGTATTAAGAGAATTATAGAAATCTTTGACCCTATTACAATAATAAAAAGGGCATTTATAATGATATTGGTGAGATTATAATTATTATTTGGATGATATGTTTTGTGCAAAGCCTGAGATGAAACTAAAATACTAGCTATGCTTAACAGACCAAGATAAATTCTATCTACAAGAAGCGCTTCAATTACTAAAGGTGAGTTTCCTAATTCAAAATTGCCTGAAGTAATAGATAAGATAATAATATTTGTTACAGAAAAAAGGATGGCAGCTAATGAAGAGAATACAATTGCCTTATTTATTTTTTTAAAATCTGCAATAGGAATATACAATATCACTAGTCCAATGGCTATAAAAACTTTTTTTATAATCTTAAAATCCCCATCCAGTCTATAAGAAAAAATTGCATTTACAAATAAATATGCAAAAAAAGCTATAAATAGAAATGTAGGGATTTTTCGTAGCTTCTTAAAATCTTCCTTAGTTACTATAAATGGAAAAGTAGCCACTAAGATTCCAAATAAAATATTTGGCAATGCCCTTACATAGTCATCAAAAGGAATAATGAAATATAATAATAAAAAAGCATAGGGATATATGGAAGCGAGTAGTATCCTCATCTATAGTATTCTAAATAAATTAATTGGCCTAAGTTAAAAAACAATACTACAAGAACCATATTTAGCCATTAAAATTTTAATAGCGATCAATCCTTTTCTAATTAAATAATGAAAGTATCTGATTATTATTTTCTATTCCCTGATAGTTTTTCTTTGAGAACTAAAAGTATAAACTTTGTGTTTCCAATCAAATAACGCTTCCACATTCTTTTAGGTTCCTGCAGAAAACGATAGAACCATTCTAAGCCTACTTTTTGCATCCATAATGGAGCTCTTTTTGTAACTCCAGCTTCTACATCAAAACTGCCTCCAACTCCCATGATAAGGTTTACATCCTTAAGGGTTTCTCTATATTTATATAAGAAATTCTCTTTAATTGGTGAGGTAATAGCGACAAATAACATTTGAGCTCCACTATTGGCAATTTGCTGCGCAATAGCAGATTCGTCCGTGGATGTGAAATATCCATTTCTATAACCCGCAATAATCCCATTATTGTATTGACTTGTATAAATCTCAGAAACTTTTTTTACAATTTCTTCTTTAGCACCAAAAAGAAATATTTTATAGTTCTTTTCATGTGCAAGAGCAACCAGGTTTTTCATTAGATCAATTCCTGTAACACGTTCTTTTAATGGCTTGTTTAAAAACCTTGATGCCCATATCACAGCTTGTCCATCTGGACTTATAAGATCACAATTATTGACGCTCTCCAAAAGCTGAACATTCTTCTGCATTTGCACCATCTTACCAGCATTTACAGCAACATGATGAATTTGTTGTTGTGCTTCAATTTTTTCTTGAATCAACATAATAGTTTCATTCATAGACAGATTGTCTATAAATGCATTAAGTAATTGTATTCGGTTTTGTGGCAAGCTTTATTATAAAAATTCCGGCAAATATAGTATTAATATATCCTTTTTTTGCAAAAAAAGGATGTTTATTACTAATCATTTACTGAGTATTTTGAAATATTTCTATAGGTCAGAATAGTTATTAATATTGAAAAAATTACTATGCCGCTATGCCGCTGCAATATGGACTCTGTAACCATATATACAATAAAAATAGAGAGAAAAATTACTGCCAAAGAATCCTTAGATTTTATGTACAACCTAAATAAATAGATTATCATTGTTACGAAAGCCAATAATCCTAACAGCCCATAATCTAATATCGTTTCCAAATATTGGTTGTGTGCATTATACTGGTTCTCGTATGCAGAGGTAAGTTTGTATTCTCGGTACTTGTTATACAAATAATCTCTATGGCTTCTTGTTCCGTTTCCAATTAATAAAGAATTATGATCAATGGCCTTAAGCACTGATTTCCAATGCATTTTTCTATAAGACAGGTCGTTAATTTGAGCATTTTCAATAGCACTAGGCTCAAATCTTTTTTTAAAGTTAGGAGTAAAATAAAGAGAAGCAAATAATAATGGCAAAATTATAAAAATTCCCCATTTTAACTTTCCCTTATTCAGATAAAAGAGGATTCCAAAAAAACCAATCCCCAATGCAACTATACTAATACGTACACTTAGCATATATAAAATAGGAAACAGTGAAAGGGCGCTAAAGACAAATACATGTTTTTTAAACTTACTCTCTAAATACATGTATAAAAATGAAATAATACTAAGAATGATGAACAACGAGAAATAGGTAGTATGCTTATCTAAAAATTCTGAAAATTTGTCATAATAAAAATAGTTCCCTAAAGAATTAATCTTAAAATAAAGAACTTTAACAGATGCTAAGAGGGAAGTAACAATAACTGCATAACCAAATTGAGCAATCACAAAATCAAACGTTTTATTCTTCAATTTAACACTAAAAAGCGTAACGGGGAAAACCAAAAAAGGTAATTTTAGTTGAACCTCTTTAAAACCAGCACTTACATCGTTAGAATATAATAATCCTAAAAGAGTCAACCAAAAAGGACTAGATAGGAGCATAATAGGAAGCCAATATTTTTTAAGCAATTCTAATTTTTCAGAAAAAGGATTATAAAATCCCCAAAATATGATGAATGCAATAATTGCTTTTGAATTTAAGCTATAATCCGGAAAGGGTAAAGTAATTAGAATAAAAGCTAACAGCCAATAAAAAAACTTATCCTTTGTTGTATTACTAACTCTCATTATAGTTTTTTTACCAGCTCTTTAGCTAATTTTTGATATCCTTCTTTATTCAAATTAATCCCATTTGGCATAAGGTATCTGAGTTTTTTCTCCGAAAATATTTTGTAACTATCCAATACTGTTATTCTAGGGTCAACCACATTCTGTATCAAAATTTCATTAAATTTCATATTAAATTCATTTCTTTTATCTATTGTTGAAGGAGGTAATGAAATTAATATAATCCTTTTCGCCTGTTTAGCAGTCAACAACCTATCAAAGATTTCTTTTAAAATAAAGCTATTGTCATCTAAAGAAGTATTTATTCCTTGTAAATCAAAAAACAAAACATAAGCATTTGCATCTGCTATTATCTTTGTTTGTTCCAACATATTTTGCAAAGTATTCTCTTTAATTGCCTCATGTGGAAAATTAAAAACATCCAAAAATCGTCCTTTAAATTCAATGTTCTTTTGTGTTGCTATGCTCTTTCTAAAATACTTTGCTTCATTCTCAAAAAGTAATTCATCCCCAAGGGTTACCAAAGAAATATTGCCTGTCTGTTTTAAAGGAATAAGTACTTCAGTAAGTTTTCCTCGTTTTTGGTCATTTGAAGGGATGCCTGTTATCCATTCAACACCTTTAAACTCAATTTCATTACCAACAATATTTGTATATACAAATCGATAGTAAAAGGACTCATCTTCTAATTGTAATTTATATGTGTATTGTGCGTTTGTTTGTTTTTTTCTCTCTAAATTAACTTTAAGGTAGTTATACGAGATAGAGTCTATACTCATATTACCGAAAGAACTAATCTCTTCTGTATTATCCCAATCAAAATTCAACTGAAAAAATTGATTTTGAGCAGTGTTCAAAAATACTAATCCAAACCACATTAGCACTGCCAAAATTGTGATTATCATTATTTTATTTGAAGGAAAATTTGACATCTTTTAGTATATATAGCTATCAATAAATTTATTAAAAACAACATTGCTATTAAACTTTTCAAAACTTTTTAGAGCATTTTTATGGTATATATTGTAATTATCTTCATTAAAATGTAAAATTGCATCTTTAAGCTGCTTTTCATTTTTAATATCTATTAAAACTCCATTTTCCTTGTTCGTAATAATCTCAGGAAGAGCTTTCCAGCATGTTGTTATAACTGGTATTCCTAAAGCCAAGCTTTCAATAACAATTCCCGGATACCCTTCTCCTTCAAAATATGATGGCAATAACAATACATTATATTTAGAAAGTGTTGAAATAACCTCATTTGGTTTTAAAACTCCTTTATAATTTACTTTCGTATTATTAAACAATTCAACTGTGTAATGCCTGTCATCAACCGGACCATAAACATCAATTATATAATTAACGGGTAAATGAGAAGAAGCTTTGATAATTTCGGTTATTCCTTTTTGCGGAATCACTCTAGAAACAAATACAAATTTTTTCTGAAAGGTTTCATTTGCACTAAAATTTGTAATAGGTTTTCGAGAATTAGGCAACCATCCAATATTTTTAAATCCTTTTTTTTTAAAATAATTTACTAATTCTTGTGTTTCAAAAAATACGGTGTCCGAATTTAGAATTGTTTTTTTTAACACCCATTTTAAAACAAATGGTAATTGCTTATAATGATCTTGAAAGTTTCCTCCAAAAAAATGGTACACTGTCTTCTTTCTTAGAAGTTTTGCCCATAACCACAAAATAGGTGCAATGGTAAAGTGAAAATCCTTTGTACTATGAAAGCTTATCACATCATAATTGAATATGTTAAAGGGAAATCTAAAAATCCATAAGAAAAAATCTACTAATTGAAGTTTATTTCTCCAAAAAGAACGTATTTGTTGGTGCTTAATAAAAACCCTATCGTCTGCATTAAGAAAATCTAAAATATTATTTGCCAAAACTGTTGCTCCGCCAATAGAGCGTTCTTTAGATGCAACAGGTATATTTGCAAAAAAAAAGACTTTTGGTAAATTTTTATTTTGTTTAACAGGTTTCATTTATTACACGGATTTTTCAACGTATACATTATTTTTATTACTTGAATAATAATATATGGGATATACAAAAACCAAAGAAAAAAGCAGATATTCCAAGTTGTTCAAAGAAAAAGAAAAAAGCATATCAAAAAACAAGCAGAAATATATCACATATACTAATTTAACTTTTGCATTTAATTTTCTTTGATATAAGGGAGTTAATAGTGCAAATAAATAAATAAAACCCCCTACTATTCCCAGTTCTACAAATAGGTGAGGCAAATATGTATCTGTAGTTGTTAAGTTTAACCATGCCGTATCATACCAATTAAAGCTTACTTCTCTATAAAAAGGAGAGTTGTACGTAGTAGATGCCGGTCCTCCAAAAACACCTACTCCTCTTCCAAATAAATTAAAATTAGCCATTTCGTTTAACATCACCCTATAAGATTCACTTCTAGCTGAATTACCTTCAGTGATATAAAGACTCATTCTAAGAGCGATATCATTTACAAAACCATTTATTCTCGAAGGAAAAATTATATAGAAGCCTATTACAAGAAAAAAAAGGTAAAGAAAAACTTTGTAAAGTTTTTTATAATAGTAAATGAAAAGGACAACTAAAAATGCCCCAAAAGCCTTATAAGAAAGGCTTGCTAATAATGAAAATAATGTAATCGCTAGTAATATTTTTTTAAATTTCCCTTTATAGAATTTATTTATTACAAAAAAAGCAATCATATTAAAGAACCCAAAGAACCCAAAGAAAACAACTATACCTGTAGCCCTTATTAGCCCAGAAGCTTTGTTATAATATACAAGGCCATCTTCAGTTGTATAATAAAACCATTGTTGTATTCCTCTAGCCCAATTTATATAATTTACTATCTGCATTAAAAAATTTATGACAACAAAAGCAATAATAAATTTTAGTAGTAATGGAAAATGTTTTCGAATTGCAAATCCGTAAAACAAAATTACTACTGGAAACAAATATCGTATCCCGTCACTTATACCAGCTTTAATGTTATATGAAATTATGACTCCATAGAATAAAAGAGGGAAAAATAAAAGAGTGCTTATGATTAAATTTCTATTACTTTTTTGTTGCAGCAATATATATAATAACATATATCCAAAAGCAGAGAGTTTGAAAATTGTAACAATGCTCTTATTTGTAGTTTGAAAAACTGAGCCTAAATAAACCAATATAAAGGGAAGTAAAACTAAAAACTGTTGAACTATTTTCTTTGAAATTGAAAGTTCAAGGTTTAGCTTATTTAAAAAAAAATATCGGATATTTTTACTCAATTTCAAAATGAATTTTTATTGCTAATAATGCTGTCACAACAGCAAATTTATTTCTATATTCAAATATATCATTATTGTAAATCTCAAGTAGGTCTTTTTTAAGTTCAGGAAGAATATATTTTTTACTGCTTTCAGACTCAACTATATAATCCATGCTATTAATTATTGATGGATGTGTTTTTAACCATTGATTATATGGGTTCATACTATCATATTTTAAGTTGAAATATTTTTTACCCCCATTAATATATTTTTTTATTTTTTTCCCGTAAATAATTTTTAATTTATGGTTTGGGACCATATCAATTTTATCCCATGGGTATTTTAAAACTTGCTTATGATATTTTTTCAACCAATCAAAATATATTAATTGATGCTTTTTATACTCATTCGGTAAAGACAAACAGAAATTAATTAGTTCAAGATTATAGAAAGGAGAAATATTATCAATTGTATTGTTTAAACTTCTGTCTCCGGTAATTGTTGCATTTATTTGTCTCTGTTCATATATATACAATTCAAACCCTAGTTCTTGGTATTTATTCAAAATATTAGGTAAAGAATCTATTTTTTCTAACAAAGAGTTATCCGAAATAAAACCAGTATATCCTATACGTCCCTTATTTTTATTAAGATTATACCCCTGTTTGTTAAAAGAACCGAACAATACATCACCTATTTGCCCTGTGTGTAACGTGCTATAATTCAATAAATTAAAACTCTTAACTGTTGAAGAAGTATGTGCTGATGTATGAAACATCATTAAGCCATCATTTGGAATAATATAATTATCGACAATATTGTCGATCAAATATTCCGGTGCATCTAGTAATCTTTGAAAATGATTGAATTCTTCACCAACAGCAATTTGCTTTGCATACTTAACATCCTTAGAATTTGATTGTCCAAAAGTAATTGTAGAAATATTATTGAACCCAAGTTCTTTAGCAATAAGAACATTTACCCTAGCATCCATTCCTCCACTTAAAAGAGAAAGATGGTTTGAAGCATATTCTCTGTCTTTATTCCAATTCTTGTGAATACTATATTCCATTAATTCATTAATTCTATGTAAGGCATCAGGATAAGATATTTTAATTTTTGAATATGAATATGAATGCAGTTTTTCAATTTTAAATTCCGTACTTGAAAAATCATACGTTATTAAAGAGCTATATTCTAGTTTTTTTACTTCATTAATATAAGTATTGTTTTCTAATAAAAAACCATATAAGGCCATCATATAAACTGCATCGGTATTTAAAGAATATTGTATATTCTCTTGTCTAAAAAACTTTGATAAGGCGAATAACTCAGATGAAAAAATAAAACCCTCATCCTTCTTATAATAGTAAAATATATTTTTGGTTGAAAGATTATCATTAAAAACATAAATTTTATTCTTTAGCTTATCATATACAAAGCCGGAATATGTTCCCCTTAAATCTTTTATGAAAGAAATGCCCCTCTCCTTGTAATTCTTAAAAAATAATTCTGAACTTATAATTGTATTACTTAAGTTAACACCTTCAAAACATACAACTACGTCATCATATTTATCGAAAAATCTGTCTTTTTGAAGCTTATTAATAACTGACCTGCCCAAAATACCTCCATCAACTTTAACTTGATTTCTAATGGCTGTTTCATTTAAAGAAAATTCAAAACAGTGTTTATACTTTTTGTTTTTTAAGAAAACTCCGAAAATACCTGCCATTACTACTTGATTTTTTTAAATGGATTTGCTTTTTATCTTACTATAATTAAACAATAGCATTAATTGTCTGATTCCTAAACTAATTAAACTTGCATAGGCAATACCCATCAACAGAAAGTAATTGTATAGGAAATAACTAAGTAGTATATTAACTATCAAGCTAAAAATGTTAATGATCAGATTGATTCTAAATTTTTTATTAATAAGAAGCATTGATCCATATAATGGCGAAAAGGATTGAATAATCTTTGCCCCTAAAATGATTAAAAATAAAGAAAAAATTCCGGTATAATCTTTTAAAATATAATTTGTAATAAAAAGAAAAGCGGGAATCAAAAGCAGTGAAATGGTTGATATAAAAATTATTAATCTTTTATTCAATTCCTTTACATAATTAGAGCTTCTTTTTAATTTTTCTATGTCAACTTGAACTAATGTTAGCGGTACTAACATTAAAATATTTGCAATATTTAAAGCAAAACTGTAATTAGCTATATCAATATTTGCAGTATCAGATAAAAGTTTAATGATAAAAATATCAGTATACAAAAACATCAAATTTGCAAAATTACTAATTACCAATGTAAAAGAGTTAATCAGTAGTTTTTTGAATAAATTCCAATACTTAATTAACTTATTTAAGACTATTTTATTCCTATAAAATACAATAAACAAATACATTAATGCTATGGGAATTAAAATGTAATTCACATAGACATATGCCATTCCAGCTACATCGTAAAAATATATAGAATAAAATATAACTCCATAAAACCCTAATGAAACTATTATTTTATAAATAGATGAAGCATTACTACTTCTATACACTAATAAATAGGCTGGAGTGATTCCTCCATTAAAAAAAATGGCATAAAAAACAAATGGAATTATTAAAAACTCCCAATTGAAAAGGTTAAAAAAAATGCTTGAAATAATTGCAACCCCAATAACAAAAAGTATCCCCAATAATGTAAAATACTTTTTACTATCCTTACTCCTTGTGTAATTAATAATTAGCGCTGGAAAACCAAAAGCAAAAACAGAAGAGCCAACCTCAATAATTTTTTTATAATATTCTAGTTCTCCATAATCAAATTTTGAAAGATGATGAGCAGCAAAAAAAAGAACGGCGTACTCTAAACCCCTACTAAAGACAATAGAGCTTCCATAAACCAAGTATTTTCTATTAAGTAGACTATTAAGCAAATGATTATATTAAAAATAAGCTAATTAATGCCAACAAAATCTAAAACTAATTTTGTGCTTTTAAGTTTTAAATTTTTGAACTCTGCATGAGCCACCAAAAATACAACAATATCTGCCTGTTGTATTGCTTCATTGACAGGTGTTAATTCTTTTTCAATTCCGTTCTCAAGATTAGGTTCAACATTTAGAATGGTAAAACCATTTTTTTCAAGAGTTTCAGCTACATATAATGCAGGAGATTCCCTCAAGTCATCAATGTCTGGTTTGAATGCCAAACCCATACAAGCAATTATTGGATTTCTCTTGTTTTCAATTTTGAATATAAGGGCCTTATTTTTAATTTTTTCCAAAACCCATTCGGTCTTATATGTGTTAGCTTCTCTTGATTTTCTAATCAAAGGGCTTTCTTTTGGAAATTCCGAAACAATAAACCAGGGATCTACAGCAATGCAATGGCCCCCTACTCCGGTTCCTGGTTTTAAAATATTTACTCGTGGGTGTTTATTAGCCAACTTAATCATATCCCAAACATTAATTTCTGCTTTATCACAAATGATTGATAACTCATTAGCAAATGCAATTTGATTATCCCTTGAAGCATTTTCTACAAGTTTTACCATTTCGGCAGTTTTTGCATTAGTTGGGTGTAATTCTCCCACAACAAAATGTTTGTAAAAATCTATTGCTTTTTGAGTAGATATCTCATCAATTCCTCCTATAGCTCTATCGTTATGTTTTAATTCATGTAGAATATTTCCTGGAAGGACTCTTTCTGGGCAATATGCAATATAGACTTGTCCTTTTAATTCTGGTCGTTCCTCAAATATGAGCTTTTGCATTTTCTGTGTAGTTCCAACAGGACTGGTGGATTCCAAAATGACTAAAGCGCCCTTTCTAAGTGTAGGAATAATACTCCTAACTGCAGAACTTACAAATGATAGATCAGGAACATAATCTTTTTTGAAAGGTGTAGGGACTGCTATTAAATAAACATCTGCTTCAACTGGAGCTGTGGCTGCTTTTAAATAACCTTTTTTTACTACGTGATGTACCAATCCGTCCAAATCAGGTTCTACAATATGTATTTTACCCTTATTAATAATATCAACTACACTTTTACGAATATCAATCCCAATAACTTGTAAACCTCTACTTGCTATTAGTGCAGCAGTTGGGAGGCCTATATAGCCTAATCCCATCATTATTACAGTGGGTTTTTTTCTCATATTATAAGCTTTTTATAAAATTTATTATTCTCAAAGATGCTTTTCCATCACCATACGGGTTATGTAGCATGCTCATAGAATTATAATAAGCGGCGTCATTTATGAGCTTTTGAGTTTCTTCAATTATTTTTTCAGTATTAGTTCCTACTAATAAAACTGTACCTTCTTCTACCGCTTCAGGTCGCTCAGTAGTATCTCTTGTCACCAAAACCGGCTTTGCTAAACTAGGAGCTTCTTCTTGAATACCTCCACTATCAGTAATAATAAGAAACGATTTTTCCATAAGCCATATAAATGCAGCATATGCCATTGGTTTTATAAGAGTTACATTGTCAATTCCCGATAAAAGTTTATAAACAGGTCCTTCTACATTTGGATTTAAATGGACCGGATAGATGATTTGAACATTTTCATTTTTTTTAGCTATGATTTTTAATGCTGAACAAATTTTCGATAGTCCCTCTCCATGATTTTCTCTTCGGTGACCAGTTACCAAAATAATTTTCTTCTTAAAGTCCAATATAGATTTAAGTCGTTCAATTTCTGAATCTTTAAATGTTTCAGAATTTACCTTTTCAATACCATACATTAAAGCATCAATAACTGTATTGCCCGTTACTAAAATAGAATTATCATCCGTGTTTTCCTTTATCAGGTTGGAGCGAGATAATTGAGTAGGTGTAAAATGATAATCAGCTATTTTGCCCGTAAGTTGTCTGTTAAATTCTTCAGGGAATGGATATTTTCTGTCATAGGTTCTCAGACCAGCTTCTACATGACATACCTTAGCACCACTATAAAAAGAAGCTATTCCAACGGCCATTGAAGTGGTTGTATCTCCGTGAACATATACATAATCAGGTTTAACTTCTTCCAACACCTCTTTCATATTCTCGATAATTGTCGCTGTAAGGCTGTAAAGGTTTTGATTAGGTTTCATGACATTAAGATCAAAATCTGGAGTTATATTAAAAAAATCCAATACTTGATCCAGCATCTCTCTGTGTTGTGCTGTAACACAAACCTTCGTAATAAATTCAGTGTTTTTTAAAAAACCTAAAACTAAAGGGGCCATTTTAATTGCTTCCGGTCTTGTGCCAAAAACGATTAAATTTATTTTTTTCATACTTTTTTTTATTTGAAAAGAAATCTAATAGTCTTAAGCATTTTTTTCACTCATCCTTTTTATCTTCAAATAAAAATCTTTAATCAAAATAAAGGCTATGTATATAAAAACCAATAAAATAGGAAATATTAATTTTTTATTACTAGAAAAGGAATCTACTGTAACTAAAAATGGCTTGTTAAGAACTTTAACTATTTCGTCATATTTTAAAAGTTCTATTTCTAATTCTTTAATCTCTTCAATTAATATGGTTTTTTCATCAAGTAATAAATGTATGTTTCCATTATTAAAAGTATTTAAATATATCTGGCTCGCTTGAGGCTTATTGTAAATATTAGATCCATAGACACTTACAAGAGAGTCAATTGACATAATACTTTGTTTATTTTCAAGAACATTATACTTTGAACTTTCTATACTAGCTTCCTTAATTGCAGAATAAATTTCATTTTCATTTAAATAATCAAGAAAAAGATCTATAGAATCTTGATTTGCAAGATCAGAAAACAATAATGAAATTTTATGAATTTTATATCTTGGCAAGAAAAATTCTGACTTTAGAATATTATCTTTATATTCAGCCTCTTCCATTAATTTCTCTAAAGTCCTAGTATTATTGTTATTGTCATTGTTTTCAATTAAATCAAAAACATTTACAATTGGCTCAATTTCAGCACCTAAAAGAATTAGCTCTTCTTCTTCATATAATTTATATTCTTTTAAAAAAACAGTATCTCTTTCTTTAATTTCACCATTTAGTTTTTCAATAGCATCATAAACGTAATTAGTGGCATCAAAATTTATTTGAACCAAAAGAGATGTTTGTTTTGGAGGGGTTGAATTTTTCGAGGAAAAATAACCTGCTCCAATTCCTATTATTATTAATATCAGCAGTATCCTCCATTTAGAAAGTAAAAACCGTAACCCTCTATATAGACTAATTAAAAGGTTATAATATCCTCTTTTAATTTTATTTAAAACAACTAAAAGATCTATTTCATCGTTATTATTCTGTGCCATTCTTATTCAGTTTGTGGATTAAAGTCATCTTATTAATTAGAAATTGAATACTTTCTCTCCAGTTTATTGCTTTTATATCTAATATTCTATAAATTTTTGATTTACTTAGAATACTGTAAATTGGTCGCTTTGCAAAAGTACAGTAATGGTCGGTTTTAACAAGCTTTACAGCATCAAATTGATTTGATAATTTTAAAATTGCTTCTGCAAACCCATACCAGGTAGTTTCTCCTTCATTACTGAAATGATAAAGCCCGTAGTTTTCATTTTCCGAAACAACAATATCCAAAATCAGTCTTGCAAGGTCATTAGCATTAGTTGGCGTCCCTGTCTGTTCTGTGGTTATAGTAAGCTGTTTTCCTTCTTTAGAAAACTTTAAAATACTTTTCAAAAAATTATGGCCGTATTGTGAGTACAACCATGAGGTACGAATAATGAAATATTTCTCACATATTTCCTGAATATATTGCTCCCCTTTTAACTTTGAAGCTCCATATACATTTAAAGGATTCGTTGCATCTTCCTCTATATAGGGCGTTCTCTTTTGCCCGTCAAATACATAATCTGTAGAAATATGAATAAAAACTATATCTGCTTTTTTACACTGTAATGCCAATGTTTTGACTGCATGCGCATTGACCTTAAATGCTTTTTCCTGTTCACTTTCGGCTTTCTCCACATTCGTATATCCGGCAGCATTTATACAATAGTCAAAAGAATTTGTTTTAAAAAAATCTTCAACCAAAGCTGTATTTTCAATGTCCAATTCATCTTTTGAAGCAAAGAAAATGTCTAGTCCGGTGTATTCTGAAACAGCGTCTCTAATACATTTTCCTAATTGTCCTTTCGCACCTGTAACTAGTACCTTTTTCATTTAATTGCCTCCTCAAAAGTAGGAAGTTGTAAGTCTTTTTCTGAAATGATAAAATCTTCCTTCGGAAGATGCCAATCTAAAGATAAGGTTGCGTCATTATAGATAATTCCTCTTTCCGAAACTTTATCGTAATAATTATCACATTTATATGCAAAAACGGACTTTTCTGAAAGTGTTATAAAACCATGCGCAAATCCTTTAGGAACAAATAATTGTTCGTTTTTAATATCATCCAACACATATGAAAAATGTTTACCAAAGGTTTTAGACCCTCTCCGCAGATCAACAACAATATCCAACACTTTACCTTTAATCACCCGAACTAATTTAGCTTGTACCATCATCCCTTTTTGATAGTGAAGCCCTCGGAGTACACCATAACTGGAAACCGATTGATTATCCTGCACAAAGTCAATTTCTATTCCTGTAGCTTTCTTAAAGGTTTTCTTATTAAAGGTTTCACAAAACAACCCTCGCTCATCTTTGAAAACGTTTGGCTTTATAATAATACAGTCTTCCAGTAATGTGTGTCTTATTTCCAAAACTTAGTCCAGTTGTAATAAATGTTTTCCGTAACCACTTTTTAATAATGGCTTTGCCAAAATAATAAGTTCTTCTTTTGAAATATATCCCATCTCATAGGCCGCTTCTTCAATAGATCCTATTTTTAACCCTTGTCGTTCTTCTATCACTTCCACAAATTTGGCTGCCTGCATTAAAGAAGCAAATGTTCCGGTATCCAGCCAGGCAGTACCTTTATCAAGTATGCTAACATTTAATTTCCCCTGCTGTAAATAGGCGTTATTTATATCGGTTATTTCCAATTCTCCCCGAGTACTGGGTTTTATATTAGATGCAATTTCCACTACGCTATTGTCATAAAAATAAATTCCGGGTACGGCAAAATTTGATTTTGGTGATTTCGGCTTTTCTTCAATAGAGAGTGCTTTTCCTGTTTTATCAAATTCTACTACTCCATAACGCTCGGGATCGTGGACATGATATGCGTATATAACTCCCCCATCCGGATCATTATTGGATTGTAACAGCTCTCTTAATCCGGAGCCGTAGAATATATTATCCCCTAAAATCAATGCTACTTTTTCATTTCCAATAAACTCTTTTCCAATAATAAATGCTTCGGCAAGGCCATTAGGATGTTCCTGGATTGCAAAGCTAAACTCGCAACCAAATTTTTTTCCGTCTCCTAATAATTTCTGAAAAAGAGGTAAATCCTGTGGCGTTGAAATAATCAATATTTCTCTAATCCCTGCATACATTAACGTTGATAAAGGGTAATAAATCATAGGTTTATCATATACAGGCATCAACTGCTTGCTCACTGCCAAAGTAATAGGATGTAACCGTGTGCCGGAGCCTCCTGCTAATATAATTCCCTTCATAATCGATCTGTGTTATTTAAATACCAGTTTACGGTTTTCAAAATACCCGTTTCAAAGTTTTCTTGTGCTTTCCAGCCTAATTCGTTCTCAATCTTCGAAGCATCAATAGCATACCTAAAATCGTGACCAGGCCTGTCTTTTACAAAAGATATCTGTTTCTTATACGAAATACCCTTTGGCTTTAATTTATCCAATAATTCACAAATTGTATGGGCTATATACAAATTCTCACGCTCGTTATTTCCTCCTATATTGTACGTTTCACCTAGTGCTCCTTTATCTATAACCAACTTAATTCCTATACAGTGGTCCTTTACATATAACCAATCCCTTATATTCTTGCCTTCCCCGTAAATAGGAATTGGTTCTCCCGAGATTGCTTTTCGAATGATTGTGGGTATTAATTTTTCTTTATGTTGATTAGGTCCATAATTATTAGAACAATTGGTTGTAACTACCGGTAGTCCATAGGTGTGAAAATAGCTTCGCACCAAAAAATCTGAAGATGCTTTTGATGCACTATAGGGACTATTAGGTGCATAAGGTGTCTTTTCGGTAAAGAGCCCCGTCTCGCCTAAAGTTCCATATACTTCATCTGTAGATACATGTAAAAACCTGGCAGACTTAAAATCTTCTTTTATTTGGTTGGGGCCATTCATCCATGTTTTGTAGGCATTTTGTAAAAGGTTAAAAGTCCCTACAATATTGGTTTGTATAAATGCTGCCGGCCCGGTTATAGAATTATCAACATGAGATTCTGCCGCAAAATGTACTACTTTGGAAAATTTATGCTCATCAAACAGTCTTTTAACTAAAACTTCATCACAAATATCTCCCTTGACAAAAGTATAATTTGGTTTTTCCGAAATATCAGTCAAATTCTTTAAATCACCCGCATAAGTTAGCTTATCTAACACAAAAATATGATCTTCCGTATTAGTAATAAGATACTTTACATAATTAGAGCCAATAAACCCTGCTCCTCCGGTAATTAAGACTTTATTGTTGTTCAAAATATTTTTTTAGTTTAATCTAAAATCTGTTTTAATATCTTTTCAGTTATTACATAGGTGGGCTTAACTCCTGTTGTTCCAAGTCCTCCGGAGGCTAGTGTACTTCCTGTCTCTAAAGGATTATCTGATGCATAATACGCATACCGTACCTCAACTTTGGCATTTATGCTATTTCTAATCTTTGATGCCGCCTGTATTGCTTTTTGATAATGGGCTCCTTCCATTTCCAGACCAATCACATTCCATGTAGAATCGTGAAAAAACTTTAAAATATCTCTGTTCTGAAGCGAAGTTCCCAATACAGTGATCATAGCACCCGTACAAACATTAACATCATCATCTACAAACTGTGATTTTTTCAATTTATTTTTGAAAGGATAATTATCTGCTGTTCCTTCAAAAACATGCGCAGAAGGAATCATGATATCTCCTTTTCCGCCTTCTAAAATTCCGGCTTTTCCCATTATTGAAATTGAAACAACATTTAAAAAGTGTTTTGTTTTATTGATTTCAAAAGGTTTTAAAAGTTCATCCATGCTTTCGTAGGCCTGCTCACCAAAGGCATAGTCCATAACAATAATTACAGGACTTTCTTCTAAAGGGATTGTTGTATTTTCAACAAGTTTTGAAGTATCGAAAATCTGTACATTTATATTTGTTCCACTGCTGTCTTCAATAGCCGTCATCCCATTTTGTAAAGCCACCTTGGTAACTTTTTCCCGTAGTTTACTGTTTTCGGCCTTGCTTAGAGCTTCATACACTTCTAATGGCCCTTTTTTATTAAATTCAGAAGGCAAAGCAATAGAGGCATATAAGCTATTCATGATACTGTGCATATTTGCACTAATGATGTGTAAAGGTCTCTTTAAATATCCTTTTTCTTCGAGAGTTTCTTTAATTTTCAGTGCCCATCGTTCTCCATGAATGTGGTGTCCTAAGCGTTCCCGAAGTACCGGGCTAAAAGTAATGATCCGCTTATTATCCTCTATTACCTCTTCAATAGCATACTTTCCTAAATAATAAATAATATTTAAAAATCGATTTTCGTCTTCAGTACAGGCAAACTCCGGGTATATTTCATAGACTTCTTCAAAAGTCCTTCCTAAAAAATTAGCGGTATGTGTTAAAGCAATTTCTTTTTCATTTTGAGTAAGCTTTCCCTTTTTAAGTACAGCTTCTTCTAATTTTTTCCAGTCACGTATCACACTCCCTTTTTCATTAATCAACACCTGTTTCATAATTTTATGTGACTCAATATAAAGGAAGGTTAAGTGTGTTAGAATATCATAAATCTCTGAGCGACCACGAGTGACTTCAATATTCATTTGTTCAGAATCAATACGGTAACAATTACGCCTACGTTTCTCAGGAATAATTACTTTAAAGTGCGAATTTTTGTACCCCTCATCACTGGTTAGATTTACAAAACGACATTCTTCAATTCCAAACGGTAATCTGTCAATAACATATAATAATCCCTGAAGCTCTATTTTTTCTTCAGCAATAGATCCATAAATCTCTGGCCTTAGGGTGAAAAGGGCATCTCGAAGTGTTTCCCCGGAAAGCCCCATTGGTTTATAGTAGCCCCTGTTAAAAAGGTGCCGCATGGTAATGTACAATCGCTCTATTGCCCCGGAGCTCTCTTGTGCACGTGTTCTTGTATGTGATTTTAATTTATTCATATTTTGCAAAGATACGCTAATTTTAAGGTTGCATTTTAACCAATGCATCTGCTATCTTTCGGTCATTTGCCAGCCTGGGCGTCTTATTTTGGCCTCCCAATTTTCCTTGGGACTTCATATAATCGTTGAAACTGTTTCTTACCAAAGGCCTTATTTTTAATGGCTGAAGCACTTTGCCTTTGATCAGGTCAAAATAATACGAATTCTGTTTTTGTAAAGAAGCATCTAAAGCACTGGCGATCTGCATTAGATCTTGAGGTTCCTGTTCAAATTCGATCAACCATTCGTGATACGGTAATTTTCCTGCTTCTACTTGTATTCTGGGAGCTACTGTGAATTCAGAAATTGAAAAATTATACTGTTCCATAGCTTCTTGCATGGCTTGTTCAACTTCTTTCCCAATTACATGTTCTCCAAAAGCCGAAATAAAGTGTTTGATTCGCCCCGAAACAATTAAACGATACGGGTTTGTTGATGTAAACTGAACTGTGTCTCCCAGATTATAAGCCCATAGACCAGCATTTGTGGAAATGATCATTACATAGTTGACTCCGGTTTTCACTTCACCAATTGTAATACGGGGAGCATCTTCTTCAAAAAACCTATTGGATTCGACAAACTCATAAAAAATGCCAGAATCCAATTGAAGCAGCATCCCTTTTTCATTCTGTTTATCTTGAAAAGCAAAAAACCCTTCACTGGCAGGAAATAGTTCAATACTGTTTACTTTTCTTCCTATTAAATCCTCAAATTTGGCACGATACGGTTCGTAATTAACACCGCCATAAATGAAAAGATCAAAATTTTTAAATAATTCTCCAACTTTTTTGCCCGTTACTGCTTTTAATCTTTCAAAATACATTTGAACCCATGAAGGAATCCCGCTAATAACGGTCATGTTTTCGCTTTTAGTCTCTTCTACAATGGCGTCAACTTTGGCTTCCCAATCTTCAATACAATTAGTTTCCATACTGGGTAATCTATTTTTCTGAAGGTATCCGGGAACATAATGGGCCACTATCCCGGAAAGCCTCCCAAGTTTAACACCATTCTTTTTTGATAGCTTTGGGCTTCCTTGTAAAAAGATCATCTTTCCATTGACAAATTTTGCATTTCCCGTTTCGTTGATATAACACAAAATAGCATTTCGTGCCGCTTTAATATGTGACGGCATTGAAGCCTTGGTCAGTGGAATATATTTTGCCCCACTTGTTGTTCCCGATGTTTTTGCGAAATAGATTGGTTTTCCGGGCCAGAGAATATTTTCTTTACCACTTACAACTTGCTCTACATAAGGTTTTAACGCTTCATAGTCTCTTATAGGAACCTGTTTTATAAAATCTTCAGGGGTTTTAATGCTACTAAAATTGTGGTCCTTTCCAAATGTAGTGTCTTGAGCTTGGGCAATTAATCTTTTAAAAACACGATGCTGTGTTTCTTGTGGGTTTTTTGCCCATTTATAGATGCGGTATACCACAACTTTCGCGAAAATTTTAGCAGCAAAGGGTTTTAAAGACATACTGTGTTAGTCAAAATCAATAAAGTTAGTTGGATTTATAGGATATCCTTCACTCCACAATTCAAAATGGAGGTGTGGTCCTGTAGAAAGTTCTCCGGTGTTTCCGGCAATAGCAATTACCTCTCCTGCTTTCACCAGTTCACCTTGTTCTTTGTTCAATGCCGCATTGTGTTTGTAAACAGAAATGAGGTTATTTGAATGTTCTATAATAACCACATAACCTGTATCTGCGGTCCATTCGGCAAAAATAACCGTTCCATCTGCAGTCGCTTTTACAGGAGCATCTTTTACGGTTACTATATCTACTGCAAAGTGTTTTTCCTTAGGATTGTATCCTTCGGAGATAGTTCCTTTTACCGGAGCAAAAAGAACAAAGCTTACTTCTGTGTAGCCGGTCAACGGATTGTATTTATCTTCCTGGGACACTTTTTCTCTTAGCAGAGAATCTTGCTTTGAGGCATTCAGGTTTATTTGAGAAGCATCGATCTTTGCCGCTTCAATAATAGAATCCTTATTAAAATCAACTGTTTTAACGTCTCCTGTAAGGACTTTACGTATAGAAGCAAGGTATTGCTCATTAATATTGATAACCTGCTGTAAAGAGTCTGTTTTAAAGGTGAGATCTGTCGCCTTTTTCTTTAAAGAAGTAGAAGAGTAACCCGGAATGTATTCCCGCAAGGGTGTAAAAGCAATAATGAGGGTAGTAATTGTGATTAGAAAAAAAGCGAAAAAAGTACTAAACACAAAGACATTCAATCTGTTCAATTTAAATGAAAAACGTTCTTCAAAAGTATCTTCGTTAAGTACTACTAAACGGTACTTATGCAATAACTTCTTTTTAAAATTTTTAGCCCTTTTATCTTTTTCTGCCATTGCGGATGCTTAAGAATACAAATATAAAATAAACTCTATGGGTTCAATGCTAAACTTAATTGGAAAACGTTATATGTAAGTATTTCTTGTTACCTTTGTACCTTAAATTTTATAAAGATGGATGCATTAATGATACCCTTAGCGATCGGTCCTTGGCAAATTGCATTAATTGTAGTGATTGTTTTATTGTTATTTGGCGGAAGAAAAATTCCTGAATTAATGCGCGGTTTGGGAAGTGGGATTAAAGAATTTAAGGATGCTTCAAAAGAAGAAAACGACGACAATAAAATAGATGAAAAGAAATAATTTTCTTTCATCTATTTATAAAAAAAGCCTGTTATTGTAGAAATAACAGGCTTTTTTTAAATTAACCATTTACTATTCTATTCTAGCTGATTTCAAAATTGCTTCCAACTCAAACTGAAGGTCTCTCTTAGCAACAGAAGGAGCATACGTAAACCCTTCTAAAATTAAATACCTGTTATTTGCTTCATCCTTAACAGCATAATTTAAAAAAGGGCCAGCCATATATTTATCTTTTACTTCCCATGTTCCTTTTGTCTCATAAGCAAATTTTCCGTCTATTTCACTGATAAACAAATAAGGTGCATAGGCCTCTTCGGTAATAAAGCGACCTTCATCTTCCACCGGAAGGTAATTTCCGCCTATAGAGTCTCTTATTTTAATGATATCTCCTACAATTGCAGAGTCTTTACCGATCATTCCCATGGGAACTTCGTAAATGACTACATTGGTACTCCCCGATTTAAGGTCTTTTCTAATCCAATAAAAATCCTCTGTGGCCAATGCGGTTCTGTAAGCCGAAGGGATCTTGAGGCTAACCCCAAGGTGCTCCTTTAACGAGTCCAGTTTTTTTAAAGAGATCTTAATTCTACGTTGTTTCTCGGTTATTTCTGAAGCTCGGAATGCAGCAATTATATTTTTGTGGTTTTCTGCAATTAAAGCGACCAGACGCTCCGCAGTTTTTGCTGTTACAAATGCTCCTGTTTGTGGTTTTGAATATGAGTTCTTCCTTATGGACACATTTTCTTCATTTCCAATGGCCACATTCAGAAAAAGTCTGTTCTTACGTGCAAAGCCCGTAAAGGTTGATGGTGGCATTTGATTAATAGAGTACAAAGGTTCTTCTTGCGGAAGACCATCTGTTGGAGCTGCAAAATAAGTACGTATTTCTTCACCTACTTCAGCATTCCAAAGATCGTTGGTAATGATAACTTGTAAGGAATTAATATTTCCCAGGGATTTAGGAAGGTAAGAGGTATCTTTTTTCCCATTATTATCGCAGGAAATAAATAAAAAGGCGGCAAAAGCTACTAGGTAAAACGATTTCATACAAAGAGGTTTATGTGGGAGTTATCCTTTTGAAACTTTAAGCTTCATTCCCGGTTTTAATTTGTTACCACTAATATCGTTCCATTTTTTAATATTCTGAACCGTAACACCAGGAAATTTTTGGGAAATGCTCCACAATGAATCTCCACTCCTTACTGTATACACTTTAGCATTTCCATTATTTGAAACTGTAGCTTTTGTCGCTCTTTTACCAACAGGGTTTCTTGGGTGGATAGTGAGTCTTTGTCCTATTTTAAGCCTATTGCTTCTTAAACCATTCCAGCGCTTTATCTGACTAACTGTTACACCATATCTTGACGCTATTTTACCTAAATAATCGCCACTTTTTACACGATATCGTATTCTGTTAGACTGCTCGAAAAGTTGTGGTAATGGTTTCTCCCTATCATTAAACTCCTTTTCTGCATATGCATAGATAGCTTCTTCATTTGCTACAAATTTTCCAACTGCATCCAACGGTAATCGCAATACATAATTTTCATTTTTCACTTTTGGGATGATATCCAGTTTGTAGGACGGGTTCAAAAACTGTAACTCAGCAAGGTCGGTATTTGTCACTTTTGCAACCTGGTCTAAACTTATCATTTTTTTAACCTGTATCGTGTCCGTAGCAACATAAGGTATTGCAGGGCCGTTACTTTTAAAACCGTGTTCTTCAGCAAATTCAAAAATGTACATTGTAGCTAAAAATGCCGGTAAATAGCCTGCTGTTTCACGTGGAAGGTGTTGCCTTATATTCCAGTAATTGGTATAGCCTCCGGAACGCCTTAATGCCTTTGAGACATTTCCGGGGCCAGAATTGTACGCAGCCAATGCCAGATCCCAATCACCTAAACTTTTATATAAGCTTTTAAGGTATTTACATGCGGCTTCTGTCGCCAATGTAGGATCAGACCGGTCATCTACATAAGAACTAACATCCAATCCAAATAATTTTCCGGTATTGAACATAAATTGCCATAGCCCGGTAGCCCCTACTCTTGATTTTGCCCGTGGATTTAGTGCAGACTCAACAATAGCAAGGTATTTTAACTCTAAGGGAAGGTTGTGTTTGTCTAATTCTTCTTCAAACATTGGAAAATAATAATCGCTTAACGCCATTAGTTTTACCATTGTTCTTCTTCGGTTCTTAAGGTATTGTTTAATTACACTTTCTAAGGAAGGATTGTATTCTACATTAAAAGGGGTCCGTGCATTTAGCTCTTCGAGGCGTTGTTTTAAAACTTCCGTTGACAGTTCTTCATAAGCAACCGGTTCATAGGTCTGTGTAGTTATAGCTCCATAGACCTCTTCAAATAATTCGGAACCATACAATTCCTGTAGCCACAAACTATCCTTTTCTCTTGCTACAGCCATATCTTTCAAATCAAAGACCAACGTATCTTTAATTTTTGTTGCCACAAGGGTTGTAGGCAGGTCTCCGGAAAATTGTTGAACAGCAATAGAATCAACAATTTGAATTTGTTTTTGTTGAAGAGAATCTATCGTTGCATTTTCTTCCTGAGCATATAAAATTCCACAGCTAAAAAAAAGAATAAAAAGTAAGAGATATCTTTTCATATAGAAATAAACGTAGGTTATTGGGGTAAATTTTGCTAAAATTAATGAATTGAAGGAAATAGACAAATTTTTAACATACCGAAACACGCTGTTATTGCAGGTTTACCGTTACTCTAAAATCGCTTTTATACCGGGCAATGTTTTTCCTTCCAGCATTTCTAGCATAGCTCCTCCTCCCGTAGAAACATAACTCACTTTATCTGTAAAATTAAATTTCTTTACGGCAGCAACAGAGTCTCCCCCTCCTACCAGCGAAAATGCCCCTTCTTTTGTTGCAAGTGCAATCGCATTTCCCAGAGCAATAGTACCTTCTGCAAATGGCATCATTTCAAAAACTCCCACAGGTCCGTTCCACAAAATAGTTTTAGACATTGCAATTACAGTTGCAAAATGTTCATTGGTCTTAGGGCCGGTATCTAAGCCCATCCAACCTTCAGCTATAGTATGGGTGTCATTTATCTCTGTATTGGCAAATTCAGAAAAGCTATCAGCTACAATAGCGTCCGTGGGGAGATGTACTTGTACGCCTTTCTCTTTAGCTTTTGTAAGAATTTCAAGTGCCAATTCCTGTTTGTCGTCTTCTACTAAAGAACTTCCTATACTGCCCCCTTTAGCTTTCACAAAAGTAAAGGCCATTCCGCCACCTATAATCAGATGGTCTATCTTATCCAATATGCTTTCAATTATGGTTATTTTTGAAGATACTTTTGCGCCTCCAATAATAGCAGTCACAGGTGCCAGGCTATTTGTAAGCACTTTATTTACATTCTCGATCTCTGAGGCCAATAGCAGCCCAAAGCATTTATTTTGCGGAAAAAATTCTGCAATTATCGCAGTAGATGCATGTGCTCTGTGTGCTGTCCCAAAAGCATCATTCACATAGATATCCCCTAATGCAGAAAGTTGTTGTGCAAAATCACGATCACCCTTTGTTTCTTCTTCATGATAACGAAGATTTTCCAATAATAAGATTTCTCCCGGAACTAAATTTGAAACTCCTTCTGTTGCCGGATTGCCCACACAGTCTTCAGCAAATTTAACATTGACTCCTAAAATTTCAGAGGTCGTTTTCACAATATGTTGTAATGAAAGCTTAGCTTCTTTGTTTTTTGGCCTCCCTAAATGAGTCATCAAAATACAGCTTCCCCCGTCTTCTAAGATTTTAATAATAGTAGGTTTTGCAGCTGCTATGCGAGTAGTATCGGTAACTTCAAGCGCTTCATTTAAAGGAACATTGAAATCCACTCGAATAAGTGCTTTTTTATTGTTAAAATCAAAGTCATTTACAGTTTTCATATGCATCTATTTCAGCTGTAAATATACAAGTTTAGAGCTTCTTTTTTCGAACTAAAAAAAGTGTAGTTTTGTAAATGGATTTTTCTGAAATAATTGGTCAAAAACATCTTAAAGTACACCTTACAAAAACGATAGAAAATAGTCGTGTCCCACATGCACAATTATTTGTGGGTGTTAATGGAAGTGGTCTCTTGCCAATGGCTATTGCTTATGCCAAACAACTTTTATGCAGCCGCTATGAAAAGAATAGTCCCGAATTTGAAATTTGTGCCCGAAAAGTTGATAAGCTGTCTCATCCTGACCTTCATTTCGTATATCCTGTAAATACAAATGACACCATTAAAAAGAATCCTGTGTCTTCACTTTTTACCGAAGAATGGCGCAATTTTGTGATTGCCAACCCTTATGCATCTCTTTTCGATTGGTTTCAAAATTTAGGAATAGAGAACAAGCAAGGTAATATTAGTGTAAAAGAAGCCGAAGAAATCTCTAAAAAATTGTCTTTAAAGGCTTATGAAGGAGGTTACAAAGTTATGATCATTTGGATGGCAGATAAAATGAATACAGAATGTGCCAATAAAATTCTTAAAATTGTTGAAGAACCGCCGGAAAAAACCGTATTGCTGTTACTTACCGAAAATGAAGAGCAAATTTTAACCACTATTAAGTCTCGCTGTCAAAAATTACATTTCCCACTGCTTCCGGAAGAGGAAATCGCAATGATTCTTACCCAAAAACACCAGATTGCAAAAAACACTGCAAAAAAAATAAGCAGGCAGGCACACGGAGATTATAATAAAGCTCTGCATATAATGCATCACGATGGAGATGACCTGACGTTTGAACAATGGTTTGTGTCCTGGGTACGAACAGCTTTTCGGGCTAAAGGAAACAAAAAAGCTGTCAACGATTTAATAGAATGGAGTGACATTGTTGCCGGACAAGGCAGGGAAACCCAAAAAAAGTTTCTCCGGTTTTGTATTGAAGTCTTTAGACAGGCTTTGCTCAAAAATTACAAAGCAGATTCACTGCTCTATTTTGAATCTGAAGAAACCGGTTTTTCAATTGAAAAATTTGCTCCTTTCGTTCATCAAAATAATATTTTTGAAATTACAGCAGCTTTAGAAGATGCTACTTATCATATTGAACGAAACGGAAATGCCAAGATTATCTTTACAGATCTTTCTATCCAATTAACACGATTAATTCATAAGCCAGAGCTTGTATAGGAAGTTATTATCACAAATAATTAAATAATAGATTTTAATTATTAAATGCCGCTTTAAATTATGGATTTTTAGGCTTCTTTTAGATTTCAACGAGGAAACTACACAGAAACAGCTAAATAATGTGTTAAACAGCCTTAAAATTGATTATTTGCTCTTTTTGAAGCAATAGATAAGTGAAGAAAACTCTTTTGTGCGCCAGGCAACGATATTTGACCAAAATCCAATAAATAGTGCTTTTATAGAAAACTTATTTTTGGTTTTATATTTTTCTGAAAGCAGGCTCACATAGAACGAATCAAAAATCATCGGTTTTATTTTTAAGAGTTTCATTTCTCCCGAAAATAATTTTAACATTGATTTTCTTGAAAAATGCCATAGATGCCTTGGAGTATCATAAGCAGCCCAAAATTTATTATAGTGTTTTGCGTCGAATGATCGAAAATTAGGTACGGCAATAACTAAGTTGCCACCGGGTTTTACAAAAGCTTCTATTTTAGAGATTGTTTCTTCTAATTCAGGTAAATGTTCTAAAACATGCCACAACGTAACAACATCAAATTGTTTTCCTTTCAGTTCGTCAATAGATATTTGACTGTTTATTCCCTTTTGATCAGAAAAAAAACGTGCTTTTTCATTAGGTTCAACCCCACATACTTCCCAACCATTATCTTTTGCCAGCTTTAAAAACTCTCCTGTTCCGGCACCAATATCTAATAAAGAACCCGGTGCTTTATTTAAAAAAGTAATTAGTCTTAACTTTAAAGCCAATGAATATTTCTTCACTGTCTGGTATAAAGTTGCTAAAATTCCTTTCTTGGCATCTGTGTGAGAAATATATTCTTCGCTTTCATAATAAGAAGGGAGGTCTTCCTTTTTGGGTGCGGGGAAAGTGAGCAGCATTTCCTTTTCAGGATCGTATAATAAGTCGAAAGATTCTCCCGAAACGAGAAAATCTTTCGTAGTTAAGTATCTATTTTTCTGACTTTCTTTCAATTTACATAATTAGTTGTTCCACGTGGAACAACTTATTTAACGACCCATATATACAAGCATTACAGAGATATCGTTTGGAGAAACACCACTGATTCTGGACGCCTGTGAAACTGTTGTTGGTTTAATTGCGCTTAGTTTTTCCTTTGCTTCAAAGGACAATGATTTCAGTTTTGAATAATCAAAATTTTCAGGTATTCTAATCTCTTCTAAGCGATTTAATTTATCGGCATTGTTCTTCTCTTTTGCAATATATCCCGCATATTTTACCTGTATCTCGGTTTGCTGAAGCACTTCGGCATCTAAATTGTTTTCTGTGATGTGTGCTTCAACCGAATCAATCTTACGCATGTCTTCCATGGTGATATTAGGCCTTGAAAACATCTTGAACATTTTATCGCTTTGCTTTATAGCCGTAGATGATTTTGATTCCAGTATTGGATTTATCTTTTCCGGTGTCACACTGGTTTCTTTAAAAAATCGAATGAATGCATTTGACTCTTCTTTCTTCTTCTCCATTTTTTTCATTCGTTCATCTGTAGCCAATCCAATTTCATAAGATTTTGGGGTAAGCCTGAAATCAGCATTATCCTGTCTTAACAATGTTCTGTATTCTGCCCTAGAGGTAAACATTCTATAGGGTTCTTCCGTTCCTTTTGTAATAAGGTCGTCTATCAAAACACCAATATATGCCTCATCCCTCTTTAGAATAAAAGAGTTCTTCTCGCTAACTTTCAGGTGTGCATTAATTCCAGCCATTAGTCCTTGCGAAGCTGCTTCCTCATAACCAGTGGTGCCATTGATCTGTCCTGCAAAAAAAAGCCCGGAGACTAACTTAGTCTCTAATGTATGCTTTAATTGAGTAGGGGGGAAATAGTCATATTCTATAGCATATCCGGGCCTGAAAAACTTCACGTTTTCAAAACCGGCTACTTGCTGCAGTGCCTTAAATTGAACATCTTCCGGCAGCGAGGTAGAAAAACCATTAACATAGTACTCAACAGTATCCCAACCTTCGGGTTCTACAAATAGCTGATGTTTTTCCTTATCTGCAAAGCGATTTATTTTGTCTTCAATAGAAGGACAATATCGCGGGCCTATACTATTAATAGATCCATTAAACATAGGGGAGCGGTCAAAGCCTTCTTTTAAAAGTTCGTGCACTACATTACTCGTATATGTCATGTGGCACGGCCGTTGTTCTTTTAGAGGTTGTGTGGAATCTAGATAAGAAAACTTTTCGGGTATGTCATCACCGGGTTGAATGATCATTTTAGAAAAATCTAAAGATCTTCCGTCTACTCTGGGCGGGGTTCCGGTTTTCATTCTTCCAGCATCGAAACCAAGATCAACTAACTCTTTGGTGATACCTGTAGCGGCACGTTCTCCTGCTCGCCCACCACCAAATTGTTTTTCACCAATATGAATTAAGCCATTTAAAAAAGTTCCGTTTGTAAGAACAACTGTTTTTCCTCTAACTTCAAGTCCTAACGAAGTTTTAACGCCAACAACTTTCTCTCTTTCTACAATAATTCCCGAAACCATCTCCTGATAAAAATCCAGATTTTTCGTTTGCTCGAGCAAAAGTCTCCAGGTTTCCGAAAATCGCATTCGGTCACTTTGAACCCTCGGGCTCCACATAGCAGGACCCTTTGACTTATTAAGCATCTTAAACTGTATAGCCGTTTTGTCTGAAACTATACCGCTATATCCTCCCAAGGCATCAATTTCACGTACGATCTGTCCTTTTGCTATACCTCCCATAGCAGGGTTGCAAGACATTTGACCAATATTCTGAAGATTCATTGTGATCAACAGTGTTTTGGAGCCCAGGTTTGCAGCTGCGGCTGCAGCTTCAGACCCGGCGTGTCCGGCACCAACAACTATTACATCATACTCTTTTTGAAACATAGCATTCTATTTGTTCCACGTGGAACATTATATAAAAATTTTTAGGGCTGCAAATATAGTGTAAATTACTTAAAATCAAGCAGTTAATAGATAATATTCTGAAAATCAGACTTCTAGGTAAAGGTGCGTCTTTTTAGAGCTTCGTCTTCCTTTTTACGCATTATAGAGACGTCTGCAGCTTCTTTGTCTTTAAATCCGCAAAAATGGAGTATACCATGGATCATAACTCGATGCAATTCTGCTTCAAAATCTGTTGAAAATTCGGTTGCATTTTCTTCTACTCTTTCAATAGAAATATAAATCTCCCCATGTATTTGCTTCCCTAAAGTATAATCAAAACTTATAATATCAGTAAATGTATCATGCCCCAGGAATTCTACATTTAATTTGTACAAATACGCATCATTGCAGAATATATAGGTGATGTCTCCTTCTTCATAACCTTCTTCAATAATACTATCAGAGATCCATTTTGAAACCGCATCGGAATTATTCAACTGAAAATTTGTTTCAGAATAAAATTCAATCATTTTTTTCCTTAAAATACGTCTGTACCTTTTTCTTGTATTCTTGACGCAAAGGTAGCGCCTCACGATTTAAAATTTCAGTAGAATTAAAATATTTTTTTACATCGTCCGGTGATAATCTTAAGCTATTCTGGTAATTCGTCCGGTTTGTTCGGGATTCTCTCCTGGTTTCCTGTCCTTGTTCAAAATCTGCTTTGTCCAACTTAAGTAATTCATATTTTAAATTAAGCATTTTTTCCAGTGTACGCTGGTTAAAACCTTTGTCCAGTAGCTGTTGTTCAATATCTTCCATTTGACGCAACAGATCGCCTCCTTTACCCTTTATGCCTTCTTTACTAAGTCTGTCCTGGAGTTGCTGGCGAAGCATTTGTTGTTGTTTATAGATTTCATACAGCTCTCCATTTAAATCTTCGTTTTCACCCTCACCATCTCCATTATTGCCAGCTTTCCCTTCACCTTTACCGTCATTACCGCTTTCTCCATTTTCCCCATCCCCTTGTCCGTCTCCACTACCGCTTCCTTCTCCTTCACCTTGTCCTTCTTTCCCTTTCTGCATTCCCTCTTTCATTTTTTCTCCTAAGCTTTCCTGTTTTTCGATAATATCCGGTAATTGAAAACCTTTCCCTTGTCCTTGCCCTTTTCCTTTTCCGGCACCAGATCCAAAACTGGACATATTCATTGCATTTTGCATACTGTTGAGCAACTCACTCAATAAAATAGCCAGTTCGTTTGCCCCGGTAATAGTATATTGCTGATTGGATATTCCCTGTCGCATCTGGTTTTCCGCAAGTCGCTCCAAAGATTTGTCAATATTATACTGCACTTCCGTCAAAGACTCATTAATACTATTACTAATCATTGGTTGTCGCAAAGAAAGTGCAAACAAACTGTCGTCAATATGCTCAAAATTTAACTTTAAGTCATTTTGTATGTTCAGCTTTTTTCCAAAAACAGGATTGCCATACTTTGTCTTTTTAAACTCTTCCATCAGGTTTTCCTGTTCAAAAGAAAAAACTACCAGATTATCTAATATCTGCCGAAGCATTTCCACATCTTCTTGAATGGTCTCCATCTGTCCAGCTTGCATTTGCATTTGCATTTGCTGACCCATTTGTTTCATCTTCTTCCCTGCTTTCTTTTGATTTTCTGAAGCTCCTTTTTTATTTTCTTGCTGCAACTTATTTGTTGCTTTTTGTTGTTCTTCCTTTACTTGTTGCTCTCCGGATTTATCCTGTGGAATATCCATTGGCTTCTTCAGTCCGTCATTTTCCTTTTTAAGCTCCTCCATCTGTTTTTTATATTCTTCGAATTCCTCGTTGAGCTCTTCTTGTTTCTCTTTTGTGTTATCATCTTCGGGAGCATCTGCCAGTTTTTCTTGCTTTTCACCCAGTTTATAGATTTCCTCAGCTAGTTTTTCAGCCTTTTTGTTCACATAATAACGTTTTGTCAACTCTAAAAGCTGTTCAAGATTCTTTTCCTTGTTTTTATTCTGTTTTGCCAGTTTTTCTAGTTTTTCGGTCAGATCTTCTTTCTGGATCTTCTCCTGAAGTTTCTCTAATTCCTCTAAGAGTTTTTCATTCTCTTTTAAACGTTCTTCGTTTTCCTCCAACCGGTCCTTTAATTGTTCCTTATAGGGATCTTCCTCATTCTCAGGTTGAAAATTTTCCAGGTTTTCTTTTAACTCTTTCGAAAAATTCTTCATCATCTCCTCCTGCTGTTTCTGTCGCTTTATAAAGTTTTCAAGTTTCTTTTTATCGTTCCAGTTAAGTTCATTTTTTTCTTTTTGAGTTTTGGATAATTCTTCCAGTTTCTTTTCCTGGTCTCTTAAGTCTTCGAGTGATTTATCCAGACCTTTGATAGAATTCTCCTGATTTTGAAGTTGTTCATTTTCCCTTTCGTCCTCGGTTAGTTTTCTAAATGAATACATCCCCGATTTACTGGACTTAAACTTATGTATGGCATCATTATCAAAAACTTCAAAATAATATTCATAAGCTACTCCATCTATAAGCTGAAGATTTCCGGGAAAAGTAAATACAAATTGATCAAAGTTAGTTTTGTTAAGAGGCAGGGGTTCTGTCTTTTTTTGGACTTCCTCACCTTCAGGATAATAGACCAATCGGAGTTTTGTTAACCCATAATCATCACTTACACGTCCCAAAAAATATACTAGTTGACTATTTGTGCTGTCTCGTTTGGATTGTACATCGATCTCCGGATATTCATCTTTAATAACTCCCAGAGTAAAAGAAAGGTTTTCATAGTCTTTCAGATCACTATTTGATGTGGTAATAGCATAGTCCAGTTTATTGTAAACACCCCTGTCAAAAGTAAAGTTTTGTTCTTTTGATAAAAACGCATACACTGTATCTTTTGTTTTTAGGTGTACCGCATCTGTATTTTTGGTATTTACTTTCCACGCGACACGGGTACCTTCCGGGATGGTAGCGTTTCCGGTGCTTTTTAAAACTTCATCTTTTTTTCCTGTATAGCCCGGATAATCCAGCACCATCTCAAAAGACAGCAATGAGGGAGTTTTCACAACATCCAAAGTGTATCTTTGAGAGTTAACCTTATTTGCTTTTAACTGAAAATCAATTGCTTCATCAGGCTGCAAAAATGTATATTCAAATAAACCCGGGGCCGTTTGCTGAAGGTAATATGTTTCCTCATTATAATGAATGCTTACATTTTCCGGAAGAACCTCTCCTTCCGTGCGGACTTTAAGTGTAAAGCTGTTGTTTTCAATAGCATTCAGGTCCTCATTCAGCACAAAAAAAGAAAAGGGTGCCGGTGGTTCGTAAGCAGTGTCATAATTTACTACTCGTTTATAACTATTCGAAAAAAGATCCTTTTCGCCTAATATGCTGAACAGTACAAAAATGATAATTGGTATCGCAGCATATTTTAAGTATTTGGCATTTTTCCTAAAATTAACTGCTCTTTTAAACTGAATGGGCTGTAGCTCTCCCGATTTTTGATCAATACTTGCAGCAAGTAATTCACTTTCGCGTTGGTTTTGATTCAATTGAATCACATTCAGTAGTTTATCATTTACTTGTGGAAAATGACTTCCAATAATTTTTGAAGCCTCTTCGTGAGAAATTCCGCTTTGGAGGTTAAACAGCTTTAAAAGAGGGAATGCGATAAAGCGAACAAATAGCCCCGCTTCTACAACAACAAACGCCCAAAATAGAATCGTCCGGCCAGCAGGGTTCAACCACAAAAAATATTCAACCAAAAGCGTAATCAAAAAATACAATAGTCCAATAGCAAAGAAAAGGATCGCCCCCTTGATCAACTCATTGGTATAGTATTTTTTTATAAATTGTTCCAGCTTTTGCTGAATGATACTAAATGTACTCATTAATAGGTTTTACTTAGAAACAGAATTTCTAAAATACAACTTTATTTTGTATCAAAAATTGCTCCAAAGCACACTATTATGAAGGATTTAAAATATCTCGCTGCATTCTCCATCCCAATGACAGCTGTTCTTGGGTTGGTATTGAGGGGGTATTGGGTGTTTTTCACACCCGTCTTTGCGTTTGTTTTAGTTCCAATTTTTGAAATCTTACTCCCTGTAAAAAACGAAAACCTTTCTGAAGATGAAGCCAAAATAAAAAGTAAAAATGTCTTTTTCGATATCCTGCTATATCTAAACCTTCCTTTGGTTTATGGTATTCTGGGCTGGTTTTTATGGAGTACTGTCTGGGAAGGGTACTCAAAGTACGAGTTGATTGGGCTTACTTTTTCCATAGGAATTGTATTAGGTTCTAACGGTATTAATGTTGCCCATGAGCTTGGGCATCGCAAAACACAATGGGAAAAAACACTGGGAAAATTATTACTGCTCCCCGCATTATACATGCACTTTTATATTGAGCACAACTTTGGGCATCACCTGAATGCGGCTACCAAAGAAGATCCTGCCAGTGCAAAGTACAATCAATCCCTATACTCTTTTTGGGCCACTTCCATAGTGCGGCAATACGCAAGTGCCTGGAAAATTCAACGAAGCTTATTGAAACGGGAAAAAAAGTCGTTTTTCACTATTAAAAACGATATGTTTTGGTTCGTTATTTTTCAAGTCGCTTATTTAGTAATCGTTTTTCTGTTTTTTGGAATTACAGCCCTTTGGACTGCCATTGGGATTGGGGTTATTGGGGCTATTCTTTTGGAAACCATAAACTATATAGAACATTACGGGCTTAGCCGAAATAAAACCCCATCCGGGCGCTACGAGAGAATGCAGGAAATCCATTCCTGGAACTCTAATCATGTATTAGGACGTGTAATACTCTATGAACTCACACGGCATAGCGACCATCATTATCGAGCTCGTAAAAAATACCAATTACTGGATTGTCATGAGACAAGCCCTCAAATGCCTTATGGCTACCCCACTTCTATGGTGCTTTCCATGATACCTCCTTTATGGTTTGCGATAATGAACAAAAGAATTCCTATTGAAATGCGATCTTAGGATTGTATCTTTGCCTTTTCAGAAAAAAGAGACCATTTATGAGCCAAAAAGTGCGTGTGCGTTTTGCCCCTAGTCCAACTGGGCCACTCCATATTGGAGGAGTAAGAACTGCTTTGTTTAATTATTTATTTGCAAAAAAACACCGCGGTGTTTTTATCTTGCGAATCGAAGACACAGATCAAAACCGTTATGTTGAAGGTGCTGAAGATTATATCATTGAAGCCCTTAACTGGCTTGCTATTCCCTTTGATGAAGGCCCCGGAAAAGAAGGAGGTTTTGGTCCCTATCGCCAAAGTGAACGAAAGCATTTGTATAAAGAATATGCTGAAAGGTTAATTGCCGATGGAAACGCTTATTATGCTTTTGATACTTCAGAAGAGTTGAATGCTCATAGAAAAGATCATGAAGCGAAAGGAAAAACATTTATCTATAATTGGCACAATCGCCTAAAACTGAAAAATTCATTATCTCTTTCAAAAACAGAGACACAAGAAAAATTGGCTGCCGGAGAAGAGTATGTCATCCGGTTTAAGTCTCCCGAAAACGAAACACTTCATTTAAGAGATATTATTCGTGGAGGTATGGAAATAGATACAAATGTGCTAGATGACAAAGTACTCTTTAAGAGCGATGGCATGCCAACATATCATTTGGCAAATATTGTAGACGATCACCTAATGGAGATTTCCCATGTGATTCGTGGAGAAGAATGGTTGCCTTCATTGGCCTTACATGTATTATTATATAGAGCTTTCGGTTGGCAGGCCCCTCAATTTGCGCACTTACCGTTGATCATGAAACCGGAAGGTAAAGGAAAACTAAGTAAGCGTGATGGTGAAAAATTGGGTTTTCCTGTTTTCCCTTTGGAATGGAAAACAGCAGATGGGGATATATTCAACGGTTATAGAGAAGATGGTTATTTGCCCGAAGCTGTTATAAATATGCTGGCATTTTTAGGTTGGAATCCCGGCACCGAGGAAGAGATTTTTAATTTAGAAGAACTTGTAAGTGCTTTTGAACTGGATCGTGTACATAAAGCAGGAGCTAAATTTGACCCCGAAAAAACAAAATGGTACCAGCATCACTATTTACAGGAGATAGATGAATCTGTTCTTGTTAATCAATTTACGGCTTTGCTAAAAGAAAAAGGTATTGAGAATATATCGAACGTAGCAGCTATTGTATCTCTTTTAAAGGAACGTGTTACGTTTGTGAATGATCTCTGGGAGCAAGGAAGTTTCTTTTTTGAGAGACCCGTAAGCTATAATGAAAAAGCTTCAGCTAAGGCTTTTAAGCCAGACACCCCGGAAGTTCTTCGGAACGTTGTAGCGATCTTAGATCAAGAGATTGATTTTTCTGCAGCTAACATTTCAGAAAAAGTAAAAGGATGGATCACTTCACAGGAAATGGGTTTTGGTAAAATAATGATGCCTTTACGACTAGCTCTTGTAGGTGAAATGAAAGGTCCGGATGTTTTTGAGATTGCGTCTCTCTTAGGAAAAGCTGAAACGATTAAACGTATTGAGAACGCTATTTTAGCAATGGATCAAAAATAAATGACCGCTGCGATAACAATGGTTGAGCTATGTCCTTCAAACTCTTTGTCTCCATTTGTTTCCAGGTCTTTGTCATTTAGGTTATTGAACATATTGGTCACCCCATATTGATATTGCCCGCTTATGCGGAAGTTTTCCAAGCCAGCTGTAATGCCTCCCATTACATGAAAATTGACTTTTGAAATGTCCTGGATATCACTAGACTTTAACGTGGTATAACCATCAACAATGTAGTTTTCATACCTGTCTTCCTTAAGTTTCATCTTCCCGTTTACATTTAAAATAGGACCAAACTCAAGGCTTAAATGGTGTTTTATGATGTTGAAGCTTCCCAAAAAATTCAATTGTGCAGCCTGTATGCTATAAGGTACATATTGCTGGTCAAAAGTACCACTATCCGCACCCGGGTTTCTGGCAAAAATTGCTATTTCGGTGTTATAAAAATTTATTCCGTAGATGAGGTCGAAGTTATTTCTAAAAGAGCCTCGCGTAGTAAAACCTGCCATAAAGCCTTCGCCCTGTTCTGTGTTAAAATTTGACGTATTAATATCAAATAACGTTAACCCGCCATTAATTCCCAATCGATTGTATCCCTCATAGTTTCTTTGCGAAAAGGATTGTTGAAAAAGTAATAAGGAAAGGGTAACAAAACACAGGTTTTTTAGACTCATAATAAGGGTGCATTTAAAGCGCGTAAAAATAGCTTTATTTTTGTATCTTCAAAGTCTTTATCAACTAAAAATTAACACGCTATGGGAGGATTTCTTTTATTGGTTCCACTTTTTATTTTCGGATTCTTTATTTTATTAGCTGCATTCTTCACTGTAAAGCAGCAAACTGCGGCTGTTGTAGAACGCTTTGGAAAGTTTCATAGTATACGTAATTCGGGATTACATTTAAAAATTCCTGTGTTCGATCGAATTGCAGGGCGTATTAACCTGAAGATCCAGCAGTTAGATGTATTGGTAGAAACCAAAACAAAAGATGATGTTTTTGTAAGATTAAAGATCTCCGTACAATTTCAGGTAATTAAAGAGAAGGTATACGATGCATTTTACAAGCTAGAAAACCCACACGATCAAATTACATCTTATGTGTTTGATGTGGTTCGGGCTGAAGTTCCTAAAATGAAGCTGGATGATGTTTTTGAACGAAAAGACGATATTGCAATTGCCGTAAAGCAAGAGTTAAATGAGGCAATGATTAATTATGGATATGATATTATTAAGACTCTGGTAACTGATATTGACCCTGACGTACAGGTAAAAGCTGCTATGAACCGAATCAATGCTGCAGAGCGGGAAAAAGTAGCTGCAGAGTATGAAGCAGAAGCAGAGCGCATTAAAATTGTTGCAAAAGCGCGTGCTGAAGCAGAAAGTAAACGACTTCAGGGGCAGGGTATTGCGGACCAGCGTCGTGAGATAGCCCGTGGACTGGAAGAAAGTGTGGATGTGTTAAACAATGTAGGAATCAACTCTCAGGAAGCATCTGCCTTAATTGTAGTAACACAACATTACGATACATTACAGTCTATTGGAGAGGAAACCAATACCAACTTAATATTGTTGCCAAACTCACCGCAGGCAGGAAGCAATATGCTTAATGACATGATCGCTTCATTTGTTGCCAGTAACCAGATTGGTGAACAAATGAAAAAAGAAAATGAAGCTAAGGGTATTGGAAAAACAACGAGGAAAAAGAGAACACCTCCGCCAAGGCCTGCAGAAGGAGATGATCTTAATTACTAAAATAAAAACCCGTCTAATTGACGGGTTTTTTATTCTGCCAATTTACCCCAGGAGTCTCTTAATGGGACTGTTCTGTTAAAAACAATTTTTTCTGAAGTACTATCACGGTCTACAACAAAATAGCCTAAACGTTGAAATTGAAACTTATCCTCCGGCTTTACATCCTTTAAGCTGGGCTCTGCAAATGCAGTAGTTACCTCTAAAGAGTTAGGGTTTACAAAATCCATAAAATCTTTTTCTTTATGCGAATCCGGGGCGGGATCTGTAAATAGACGATCGTACAAACGTACTTCGATTGGTAAAGCGTCTGCCACAGACACCCAATGCAACGTTCCTTTTACTTTTCGCATAGAAGCTTCGGTTCCGCTACCACTTCGGCTATCAGGATCATAGGAGCAGTGAATCTCAGTGATATTTCCATCTGCGTCTTTTACTACGCTTTCTCCTTTGATGATATATGCATTCTTTAACCTGACTTCTTTATTTAAAGTAAGTCTGAAAAATTTTCGATTAGCCTCCTCTTTAAAATCATTTCTTTCAATATATAATTCGCGGGAAAAAGGAACTTTTCTACTACCTGCACTGGCGTCTTCCGGATTGTTTTCAGCTTCCAGCCATTCGGTTTCACCTTCTGGATAGTTTGTTATCACCAGCTTCACCGGGTCTAAAACAGCCATTACCCTTGGTGCTTTTTTATTGAGGTCTTCACGAACATTAAATTCAAGATGTGAAACATCAATTAGGTTTTCACGTTTTCCAACACCTATGCTTTCTACAAAGTTTCGTATAGCCTCAGGAGTATAGCCCCTTCTTCTTAATCCTGAGATCGTAGGCATTCTGGGGTCGTCCCACCCTTTCACAAGTCCTTTTTCAACAAGTTTTGCAAGTTTTCTTTTGCTAACAACTGTGTGGCTTAAGTTTCTTCTTGCAAATTCTCTTTGCTTAGGCCGTAACTTATCTTCTTGATATACTTGGTCCAAAAACCAATCGTACAGCTCTCTATGGGGTAGAAATTCAAGTGTGCAAAAAGAATGTGATACCTGTTCAATGTAGTCACTTTCACCGTGGGTCCAGTCATACATTGGGAAGATCTTCCAATCGTTTCCTGTGCGGTGGTGGTGCTTAAATAATACACGATACATCACCGGGTCTCGCATTAGCATATTTGAAGACTCCATATCAATTTTAGCACGAAGGACATGTTCTCCCTCAGCTACTTCTCCGTTTTTCATTTTTTCCAGAAGTTCCAGATTTTCTGCTACTGAACGGTCTCTATATGGGCTTGGTGTTCCGGGAATATTAGGGGTTCCCTTTTGTTTTGCGATCTCTTCGGAAGATTGAGAATCTACATAGGCCTTCCCTTCTTTTACGAACCGAACGGCCCAATCATACAATTGCTGAAAATAATCTGAAGCATAACATTCCTTTGCCCAGGTAAAACCTAGCCAGGAAATATCACGTTTTATAGCGTCTACAAATTCCTGCTCCTCTTTTGCCGGGTTGGTGTCATCAAATCGAAGGTTCACCGGAGCATCATACTTTTCGCCTAATCCAAAATTAAGACAGATCGCCGAAGCGTGTCCTATATGGAGGTATCCATTTGGTTCCGGAGGAAATCTAAAGCATAACTCATTTTTTGAATGAGTTGTTGCCAAATCTTCTTCAATAATATGTTCAATAAAATTAAGGGGTTCCTTTTCTTCTGTCATTGCTAAAAATAAAAAGCAAAGGTAACTAAATAACAGAAAAAAGTATCTTTACCAAAACTTTTTAAATGAGTACGATCCGGTTAAAGAATATAAAAATATATGCCTTTCATGGATGTTTGGTAGAAGAAGAAAAAATAGGTTCAGACTACCTTGTTAATTTATCTGTTAAAGCAGATCTTTCTAAGGCGGCAGTGACCGACAAGTTAGCAGATACGGTAGATTATGTCCATCTTCAAAAAATAGTAAAAGAAGAGATGGGAGTACGATCCAAACTTTTAGAACATGTTGGGCAACGTATTATAGATACAATTTTTAGCCAGATTTCTTTAGTAGATTTTATAAAAGTAACTGTTTCAAAAGTAAATCCGCCTATTGGTGGCGATGTTGCAGAGGTAAGTGTTACCATGCAATCCTATAGGGATTAAAAATTTTATACGGAGTTTTAGTTAAATTTATTTACATTTGCCCCTGTCTTAAAGGCATCGTGGCCGAGTGGCTAGGCAGAGGTCTGCAAAACCTTGTACAGCGGTTCGAATCCGCTCGATGCCTCTGGAAAACCTTCAGCGAAAGCTGAGGGTTTTTTATTAATCACTACCAATCACAGAGCTGGTATTTTCAATAGGAGGGTGTCCTTGTCCCGGAATACGTTCAAGCCCTGCTTTTACTTCGTTTGGAAAAATTCCCTGTAATAACAACAAAACTCCAAAACCTATAATAAGTATGCTGACCCATTTTTTTGTTTTGAAAATAAAGCGAGGGGTCATTTTACTTTTTAATTTTTTTGCGAGTGTGATCTTTAACAAATCCGTACAAAAAAAAGTAATCAGGACCGTACTCAAAAAAAGAAAAACACCATTCTCAGAAGATGTTAATGCATTTGCCATAATGATAGTACCAATCCATCCTGCCAGCACTCCAAAGTTTACGAAATTGAGTAGAAAACCTTTTAAAAACAGTCCGCTCAAGTTTTTTTTCACCTTTACTGCATAATGTTCCCTTACTATTTTAATAAAAGATTTTACGGTGCGGATATAAGAAATAATTCCATAAGCAACCAATACGGCACCTCCAAAAATAAGAAGTCCCGGATCATCTTTTACTTTTTCTAAGATCTTACTGGTACTATAATAGGCAATAAGTATAAAGAACACGTCGGCTGTCATAGCCCCTAAATCAAAAAACAGCCCGGCTTTAAATCCTTTCGTAATGCTTGTTTCAATAAGTGTAAAGAAAACCGGCCCTACAGCAAAAGCAAGTAGAAATCCATAAAAAGCAGCATACCATAAACCATCAAACATAGTACTGTAAAAGTACAACTTTTGTTTATTCTCGTTCGGGGTATTTCTGTATTAATTCAACACTTTGATTCTACCTCCGGCAAATTTGTTCTTTTTAATTTCTTTTGGGTCTCCATAGATAATAACATCTCCACCTGCAACGACCCTAACATCTACTTTATCACTTGCATTAACCTCAGCTTCTCCTGCAGCTGTTATAGCTATTTTTGTGTCTTGTGTTTCCAGAGCCATTCCTTCAAAAATACCCCCTGTGTTCAATGTTATTTCCTGACTTTTTGACAACCCTGAAGCCTCTACGATTCCTCCTGTAACTGCTTTAATTTTTGTGTGACCAGTTCTTAGGCCTACTTTTATTTTTCCACCTTCCTGAGAACGGAGTGTAATTGTATTTTGTTCAATTGCTTCATTAGAAACAATATAAGCTCCTTCATTTGCGTCTATAATATCTATAGAAGTATAATATACTTCAACAAATGTTTGTTCTCCATCAAATCGTTTTTCAAGATGCATCCTGATTTTTAATTTTCCATGGTCATTTATAACCTTTACATCATCTGTGTTTTCACCTTTTATAATTACTTTATTCTCATCTGAAGCAATAAGATTTACTTCTATTAAGTCAAAGACTTTTAGTTCATTGAAATCTCCTACATCTTTTTGAATCTGGCGTTGTCCAAAAACGAATAAGGAATATAGTACTGCTGTAATTGTTATAACTGATCTCATAAAATCTAATGTTTTGTTTCTATATAGAGTATATTATATTTAAAATGTTACACTTTGGCTTCTATTTCATTTCGATGCCCCAGCATTGTAAAATCTAAATGTTTTTTTACTAAGTCTGCATTTTTTACTTTCACATATACTTCATCTCCTAATTGATAGGTGTTTTTTGAATACTGACCAACTACAGCATATTCATCTTTATTAAAGGTATAGTGGTCATCCTTAAGGTCTTGTAATCGAACCATCCCTTCACATTTATTTGATAATATTTCAACATAAACACCCCATTCTGTCACTCCGGAAATAACTCCTAAGAAATCTTGATCTTGATGATCCTGCATGTATTTTACCTGCATATACTTAATGCTGTCTCGTTCTGCATTAGAAGCTAGATTTTCCATGTCACTGGAGTGACTACACTTATTTTCGTATTTTTCTTCTTTAGCCGAATTTTTTCCATCTAAATATCTTTGTAGTAAGCGATGTACCATCACATCAGGATAACGGCGAATAGGAGATGTAAAGTGTGTATAATAGTCGAAAGCTAACCCATAATGTCCAATATTATTTGTAGTATAAACAGCTTTACTCATAGAACGTATCGCTAATGTATCTACTAAATTCTGTTCTTTTTTACCTTGAACATCTTTCAGTAACTTATTTAATGAAGAGGCGGTGGTATTACGGTCCCTTGTATTTAATTTATAACCAAAGCGTTTAATTATGTTTTCCAGCGCAGCAATCTTTTCATCATCAGGTTCATCGTGAACCCGGTATACAAAGACCTTTCTATTACTTTGTTTTCCAATAAATTCGGCTACACTCCTATTAGCAAGAAGCATAAATTCTTCAATTAGTTTATTTGCATCTTTGCTTTCTTTAAAATAAACTCCTTCCGGTTCATTGTTTTGATCTAATTTAAATTTTACCTCTATTTTATCAAACGAAATTGCTCCTTGCTGCATTCTGTTTTTCCGAAGAATTTTAGCTAGTCTATCCAATTCTGTAATAGCTTCCGCTATTTCTTTTTTAACAAAATACTTTTTTCCAGTAAGAGATATTTCTGAAGGGATCTCATAATCAACACCTTCTGGATTTTCAATGATATGTTGTGCTTCTTCATAAGCAAACCTGGCATCACTATAGGTCACTGTTCTACCAAACCATTTTTTTAAAACTTCGGCTTTTGTATTCATTTCAAAAACAGCGGAAAAGGTATATTTTTCTTCATTAGGCCGCAATGAACATGCTCCATTAGAAAGTATTTCAGGAAGCATAGGTACTACTCTGTCAACTAAATACACAGATGTTGCCCGTTCATATGCTTCGTCATCTAATACTGTACCGGGTTGTAAATAATGTGATACATCTGCGATATGAATACCTATTTCGTAATTGCCGTTTTCAAGTTTTTTAAAGGATAAAGCATCATCAAAGTCTTTTGCATCTTTTGGGTCGATCGTGAAAGTTAATTCAGTTCGCATATCACGACGCTTTTTAATTTCTTCAGAATGAATTTTGGTATCCAGATTATTTGCAAACTCTTCTACTTCATAAGGAAACTCATAAGGTAATCCGTATTGTGCCAAAATAGAGTGAATTTCGGTATTATGTTCTCCGGGTTTTCCAAGTATTTTTATCACACGTCCAAAAGGAGAATCAGCCTTTTCCGGCCAATCTTCCATTGCAACTAATACTTTTTCACCATTTTTTGCCTTACCTATGTTTGCTTTAGGGATAAAAATGTCTGTATACATTTTATAGTCGCTTACATCCACAAAGGCAAAGTTCTCCATAACCTGTATTGTTCCTACAAATTCTGTGCGTTTACGTTGTAAGATCTTAGTGATCTCGCCTTCTGTTTTTCCTCTTTTACGACGGTTAAAAACATAAACTTCTACTATATCCCCTTGAAGAGCTTTATTTAAGTTTTTATTTTTTACTAAAATATCTTCTTCAAGGTCGTCTACAATTACATATCCCTGGCCACGACCGGCAATATCAACTCTCCCTGTATAATAGTTTTGTGAAGGTGTGAGGATGTATTTACCTCTTTCTGTTTCCTGGATAGTTCCTTTTACTTGTAATGCTTTTAGTTTTTTAATAATCTGATTCCGACTACTGGGATCATCTAATCCTAATTTCGCGGAGATTTGTTTGTAGTTATGTGGTTTGGAATGGTCCTTTCGGAGTATGGTTAAAATGCTTTCGGTAAGTCCTTCAATTTTTTGCTTTCTCCTTCTTTTTTTTCGCTGAGGCATAGTTCATTATTAATAATTGTAAAAGTACGTTTTCTAAATCAATAGAGTTCTCTTATTCATAAAGATTTAGTATCTTGTTAAGACCTCAGAAATGTATATGAAAGACTTTAAAACCATAGCTATTTTTACGTTTCCCAGCGAATATGCTGTTCTACGATTATTACTGGAGCAACAAGGAATTAAGCATGTTTTTTTACATGAGACCATGATAGGGGTATTACCTTTTCATTCTAATGCATTTGGAGGTATACGGCTTCAGGTACATATAAACGATATAGAAGCAACTCAAAAGATTATAAAAGGGTTAGATGATTCTTCAAATTTAAAGATTGTATAATTTTATTATCAACACATACTACATATACATTTTTTCTTTTTAAAATTAATTAAATAAAAATAGTGGTTATTATAGTGTGTTAATATGTAGCATAACTTTTTAGGTATCTACATAAAACTAAAGTTATAGTTATTTTTTTATAGCTTATCAACAAGTTTTAATAAGTGAAATTCTTTTAAAAACAGTGAATTAATAACTATAATTAACAACTGTCGACAACCTATATTCACAGTCTGTTTTTAGTAACTTTTTCTTTTAAAAATGTTTAGAACAAGAAAAATTCTGATAATAAGATTAAGATAATTAATATTTAAAAAAGTTGCATACTGTTTTTAGATGTCGTTATTACAAAACATAATGGATTTAGCAACTTTTTTTCTTTAGTTTATATTCATAAATATAAACAGTGTTGTTAACTTTATAATTACATAAATATTAATAAATAGTAAACTCACACATTTACAATATCTTTGAAAAAATAACGAACAATGAAAATAGCTATAGGAAATGACCACGCTGGTACGCAATACAAAAACACGATCATTAATTACCTGAAAAATGAAGGATACGAAATCACTAACTATGGAACTAACACAAATGATAGTGTTGATTATCCGGATTTTATTCATCCAGTTGCAAGTGATATTGAAAACAATAAAGCAGATTTTGGAATTATTATTTGTGGAAGTGGAAACGGAGCGAATATGACTGCTAATAAATATCAAAAAGTAAGATCTGCTTTGTGTTGGACCAAAGAGATTACAGTTTTAGCGAGAGAGCACAATGATGCAAATGTGTTAAGCATTCCTGCACGATTTACCAGTGAGCCACAAGCACTTGAAATGGTAAAATCCTTTTTAAATACTTCTTTTGAAGGTGGCCGTCACCAAAGACGTGTTGAAAAAATAGCTTGTTCTTAATCCTTTAGACATGGGCCACTCTCATCACAACCATTCACAAGATGATGTAAAGGGGAGAAATCTGCTTATTTCTATTGTTCTCAATATTCTCATTACAGTTTCGCAGGTAATTGGAGGATTAATTTCCGGAAGCTTATCGCTATTAAGTGATGCATTGCATAATTTTAGCGATGTACTGTCTTTAATAGTAAGTTATATTGCTGATAAATTTTCTAAAAAAAAGGCTTCAACAGCCAAAACTTTTGGATATAAACGTGCTGAAATTATTGCTGCATTTGTAAATGCATTCACACTTTTAATTGTTGCAGTATACCTGGTTTACGAAGCAATATTACGATTTTTTAATCCTCAGGAAATAGAAAGTACATTGGTAATTTGGTTGGCTTTATTTGGAATTTTAGCTAATGGTTTTAGTGTTTTATTACTTCGGAAAAACGCAAAAGAAAACATGAATATGCGTTCTGCATATCTACATTTATTCACAGATATGTCTGCCTCGGTTGCTGTATTAGTGGGCGGATTACTTATGAAGTATTATGGTTGGTTTTGGGTGGATAGTGTTTTAACTGTTTTGATAGCAATCTATTTATTGTTTATGGGATATGCACTTTTAAAAAGTTCTTTTAACGTGCTGATGCTTTTTACACCAAAAGATGTAAACCTGGAAAGTATTAGCGATGCCATTACAGAGCTATCAGAAATAAAAAATGTACATCATATGCATGTATGGCAGCTTAACGAAAAAGAAATACATTTAGAGGCCCATATTGAATTTTATGAGGATATATCCCTATCGCAATTTGATGAGATTTCAGACAGAATAGAAGAATTACTATACCATGACTTTGAGATTAATCACGTGAATTTACAACCGGAGTTTCAGAAAGATGATCCAAAAGACATTATAATTCAGGATTAGTATGGAGATTATTGTAAAAACCTTTGATGAACTTACTATTCATGAATTACACGATTTATTGCAATTACGAATCGAAGTTTTTGTAGTGGAACAAGATTGTGTATATCAGGATATTGATGGAAAAGATAAAAAAGCACTTCATATTATTGGTAAGAAGCAAGGGAAGGTTGTGGCGTACACACGTTGTTTTGCACCCGGAATTTATTTTGAAGAAGCTGCTATTGGAAGAGTTGTTGTTGAAGAAGGACAACGGAAATATGGTTATGGGCATGATATTATGAACGCTTCAATAGAAGCTATAAATAAAAAATTCAATACCAATGCCATTAAGCTTTCTGCCCAAACCCATCTCGTTAAATTTTATAAATCACACGGATTTAAAACCATTGGCATGGAATACCTAGAAGACGGTATTCCACATATTGCTATGGTTATAGCTTAATAGGGTCTTTCTTAAGATTAAGATCATCCAACATATCCTGTGTAAACTTATAATGTCCTCGCCGCGTTATAATCCTAAACCGCTCATTACGCATACGGGTTAGTACATCTAAAAACCGCCACTTTGATTTGAGTAAAGTGGGTGTTTGAGATTTTAAACTTACCTCAAAATAGTGCTTGATTCCCGCTCTTTCTGCTACTATATCCGGGGTTATTACGACATCAGTTCCTTTTTTATGATATGATTTAGGTGTTTCATAACCATCGATATCGGCCTGGATATTTTCAAACCCTTTTTTTTCTAAATAACTAACAGATTCTTTTATTAAGTCTCTACTTTCCTCTTTGTCTATTTGTATCATAATCAAGTATAATACAAAAAATAAAGGAGAATCTGTGTTAATGCTGCGTTAAGTCTTTTTTGACTGAACTTTTTTATTAAAAGGAATTCCTAATTGCACCCAGATATTTTCATCATTGGTTTGATCTGAAATATCCAGTCCATACTGTATGTTAGAGGTGTCTTCGTAGACAAATGTTCTAAAAATACGGTCCCAGACAGACAACATATTTCCATAATTACTATCTGTCCAAGGCAATTGGTAATGATGGTGAAACTTATGCATATTAGGCGTGACAATTACATAACTTAGGCTTTTATCCAACCACAATGGCATACCTATGTTTGCATGGGTAAAATATGTGAAAAGAACACTTAGAATTCTGTATAAGAAATAGAATGAAATAGGCATTCCTGTGATGATAACAGCTATTAAAGCAAATGTTTCTCTGATAATAAAATCAAAAGGGTGGTGACGTGTGCCGGTAGTAACATCGACATTCTTATCGCTGTGGTGCACTATATGTAATCGCCACATCCATTTTACCTTATGCAACAAATAATGTACACTGTATTGTGCTATCAGGTCCAGAATTACAATAGAAAGTAATAATTCTAACCAAATAGGCGCTTCAAATAAATGCAGCACTCCAAACTGGTTTTCATTCAACCAAGAAAACACACCTGCGGTTGTAATACCAAATACAACATTAATAATTATCACAAAGACCAATAAGGTTAAATTTACCTTAGCATGCTTCCATTTTTTGTATTTCAGAACAACTAAGTGATAATTACCTTCCAGGATCCAAAAAATAGCAATGCAGAAAAAAATCCATCCGGCTTTCATCCAGACTGGCATGGCTTCAAAGAAGTTTAAAAATGCGTCCACTATTATTTAAGGATTCGCTTATATCGACTTTCATCATTTAATACCGAAACAGCCTCTAAAATTTCAGGATTGTTCAGAATTTGATGGTTGTAAAGCCCTTCACGGTAAAAATAGCGCTTTAAGATCTCATCACTTAGCAATGATTTTATTTCAGCTTTTTTTGCGATAACCGCCTTGTCTTTAGCAACATTAATTGCTGCCATTAATTGATTGTAACTGGAGTCAATTTCTTTTTGAAGATCATCATCTTTTGCTCGGCGCAAAGCTTCTGCAAACTCCTTTTCGGTTTCGGTCTCGTAGGTAAAATTGTTTTTCTTTAGAAATTGTATAAAATCCTGAAAGTCGGCATCAGTAAAATTAAAACTCTTCCAGTCGCTCATTTGATGACTATAGTAATACTGTGTAGCGTAATCAAAAATTACATTATCTTTTAGTAAAGCAGTTGTAATAGGGCTAAATACAGCAGTTTCTAATTCTATATCCGGTAAAATTCCACCGCCATCGTAAACTGTTCTTCCTCCTTTAGTTTTGAATTTGTTATATTCTTTAGAGTCTACTCGAATAGGATCTCCATTTTCATCACGATTCCAATAGTCCAATGCTTGTATGCACCGCCCACTAGGCGTATAATACCGCGATATAGTAACCTTTAATTGAGTTCCGTATGTTAACTTTTTAGGGCGTTGAACCAAGCCTTTTCCAAAACTTCGAGCTCCTACAATTACAGCACGATCCAGATCCTGTAAACCTCCAGACACAATTTCGCTTGCCGAAGCACTTCTTCCATTAACCAATACCACTAAAGGAATTTCAGTATCTACAGGGTCTTTGGTTGTTTTATAGGTTTTGTTGTATTTCTCAATAATCGATTTTGTAGTTGTAATTACCTCTCCTTTCGGGACAAAAAGATTGACAATACTAATAGCTTCGTTTAACAAACCACCCGGATTACCCCGTAGATCCAAAATGATCTTTTTAGCTCCTTGCGACTTTAAATCTTCAAGAGCCCCTTTGGTTTCAATAGTAGTTTTACGGTTAAACTTTGACAATACAATATATCCAATATCGTTATTGATCAATTTGTAGAATGGTACAGCATTTACATCTACCGAAGAACGGGTTATAGTAGCCGTTTTTGTCTTTCCCTGACGCACATAGGTTACTTCAACTTGAGATCCGGGAGCCCCTTTTAGTAATTCTCCGGCATCGTCTTCAAAATCGGCAATTCGCACAGTACCTATCTTAATAATTTCATCTCCTGCTTTTAATCCTGCTTTATCTGCAGGATAGTCCTTGTAAGGCTCAACAATTATAATTTTGTCTTTTTCTGCACGTGCAGATGCACCTATCCCGGTATAGATTCCGGAATTATTAATACGAGCATCTTCCACGGCCTGTTCGTTCCAATACATAGTATATGGGTCCAGATCTTCAAGCATTCCTTTTATAGCCTTATCCATTAATGTTGCAGGAGTAACCTCGTCTACATAATTCATGTTTAGCTCCTTAAAAAGAGTTGTGAAGATTTCTATTTGTTTGGCGATTTCAAAAAAATCGCTTTTAAAACTTGCAGTAGAAAGCAGTATTCCAATTGCAAGAACAGGTATGATAATTTTCTTTTTCATAGTTTTTTATTTCTTCTTTTTTTCAACAACCTCCTAATTACAATAATAGCAACAATAGCTATTAAGAACAATGGCCACAGATAAAGTAGTCCCAGAAAGAAAATAGAGATTCCGTCCCAGCCCCCCTTTAGAGAATTAAGCATCTTTTGGCCATAAGATTGTGTAATACCGGTTTCTGAGGTAAGCTTATAAAACTCTATATTCACTGTGCTCATGGAGACACGATTCTGTAGATATTGTAAACGCCCCTGCTTAGCTTCAATTTCTTCGCGAATATTAGATAATTCCCGTTCAATTTCCAGCATTTCTTTTACGTTTTTAGCCTGGCTTAGTAATTCAAGATATCGTTTTTCTAATTCGTGTTTTGCCTTTAAACGAGCTTCCAGGTCTACAAATTCTTCGGTAACATCCTGACGGGAAATATCGCGCTGGTCAAAGTAATCTATCCCTTCGGAAGCGGCATCAATGAAATTTTGAAAATTTTCTGAAGGCACACGAACAGTCATATTTCTAAAAATACGATTATAACCTTTTCCACTATTGTCGTTTTGAATGATCCCTTTGTATTCCTGTGCAAGTTGAAGAATTTTTTGATGAGTTTCGTCCGGTTTTTGTGTTTCGAAAACCAAACGGGCCGTTTTAATTATTTTTTGTTCCGGAGCTTCATTTTTTTGAGCAACAATTGCTTCTTCTTCAAGGTAATCAGCTTCAAGCGCTCCCAAGACTTTGGATTCATTGTTGGCCATTTCAAAATTTCCTGTATCTCCCGATTGTCCACATGCCAAAAAAAATAAAAACAATAATGCACTAGCAAATTTCATCGTGTATATTTTTAAGCAGTGTTTTCATAGAGCTTTCTAATGAATCATACTGCGGTTCATCTTTACTAATATATAAAAATAACAACGCAAAATTTAGGCCGTTATTAACTGTTAACATTTGTTTATGAAGCCTATAGGATTCTCTTAGCTGTCTTTTGATACGATTACGGGTTACAGCATGTTTAAAATTTCGCTTGGGAACAGCAAACGCAGCTTTAGAAATATCGCTGTTTTCAACAGGAAGGTAAAAGACCTTTACAGGAAATTTTGAAATTGATTTCCCTTCTAGAAAAAGGGTTTCTATCGTCTTTCGGCTTTTTAGTTTCTCTTGTTTTGGAAAACGAAGGCTCATAAGGTAAAAGTACAACATTACTTCATAAAAAAACCCGCTTCAGTCGATGCGGGTTCTCTTTGTAAATATTAGTTCTGAATATTATTCCATTCCGTAACGATTGTTCCCTGGATTGATATCTGCCATTAAGCTTGTAGCATCTATCATCATATTTTTTACTTTTTTGCCATTGGTAATTTTAAATTCGTAGGTAGGATATGCCCAAGCCCAGTCCTCTAAAACATTTCGAGACATTGAAGGAAACGGGTTTGATTTTTCTGCTCTGGCCATTTGTAACGGAATGTAGAAAGACTCTTGAGTTCCGTCTTCATAGGTAACATATAAATCAATAGGCATTGGCATTAAACCAATACGCTCTAAAACCACTTCAGTAGCTCCGTTTTCTTCGGTAACACTTTTTATTCCATAGTCAATAGTATTGGTAGTTTGCGTCCAATCCATTAAATACCAATCCAGCTCAAAGCCCGAGACTTTTTCAGCAACACGAATAAAATCATTGGGGGTAGGATGTTTATATTTCCATTCTTGAAAATATCGCTTCAGTGTTTTTTTCAGATTGTTTTCTCCTATTATATATCCTAGTTGAGCTAAGAAGACCGCTCCTTTACTATAAGCAGAAATGCCATAAGTAAGGCTACTAGCATACCGGTCTGCATGAGTTGATTGCGGATGTTCTTTACCGCTTTTTGCTAAAAAGATATAGCCCCGATATGAACCCGAATGTGGATTAGGGTTATTTTGATTCATAACAACATCCATAGCCATGTCTGAAATGTAAGATGTAAATCCTTCGTCCATCCATTCGTGCTTTGCTTCATTTGTAGCTAACAAAAATTGAAACCAGGAATGTGCCATCTCATGAGCAGTAACACCAACAAGGCTTTCAAAATTGCGTTCACCGGTAATTAAGGTACACATAGCATATTCCATTCCACCATCGCCTCCTTGAATTACGGAATATTGCTTATAAGGGTAAGTACCTATGTTCTCATTAAAATAAGCTAACAACTCAGCTGTTTTTGGCTGTAAGTTTTTCCAATTTTCTATAATCTCTGGCTTGTTTTTGTAAAAAAAGTGCAGGTCAACGCCATTAGGCCCTTTATATACATCGTGGATATAATTATTATCTGCAGCCCAAGCAAAATCATGAACGTCAGGAGCAACAAAATGCCAAGTGTATTTTCCTTTTTTAGGCTTCATGGTTTTTTGTCCTGGCATTTGGTATCCGTGGCCAATTTCGGATGGATTTTGCAGATATCCAGACCCACCAATTGTGTAATTTTCATCAATAGAGATCTTTACATCAAAGTCTCCCCAGACGCTATGAAATTCGCGTCCTATATATGGGTCAGCGTGCCATCCTTCAAAATCATATTCTGCCAATTTTGGATACCATTGCGTCATAGACAAGGCAACTCCTTCTGCATTATTACGACCGCTTCTGCGAATTTGTAATGGCACTTGTGCATCCCAATTCATTTTGAAAAGAGTGCTTTGCCCTGGCAGAATAGGCTTGTTCAATACTACCTCTAAAACAGTTCCTACGACCTCATATTCTAGATTAGAACCATCTTGTGTTAACATTGTTGGTTTTATATATCCAATTTCTGTAGGAGTTAATTTTGAAATACGGTCTGCAACACGACCGTCTGGATCTGTAATAGTACGAGATCGGACATCCATTTCACTTCCCGGCTGAAACGCATTAAAATACAAGTGATAAAACACCCTATTTAGGGTATCAGGAGAGTTATTTGTATATGTTAACTCCTGCTTACCCTTATATTGATATGTGTTAACATCCATGTCGATCTCCATCTTATAATCGACTTTTTGCTGCCAGTATCCATTTGTATTTTGACCCACCGCCGAAGCAATCATTAAAAGGGTCAATAAACTTCCAAAAAATCTTTTCATTATCGAGACATTTTATCTGCCATAATAATAGCGTTATATAAATTTACCATCTTTCCTCCTTTAGAAATATTCGTGAAATTGTCTGTATTTGAAGGATCTCCACCCAATACTACAGGTGTTTTTGATGACAATCCACTGTTTATTAAAATTGCCTTGACCTGCTTTGCCGAAAGGCTTGGATAGTAAGAACGAATCAATGCGGCTACACCACTAACGGCCGGAGCAGCCATGGAGGTCCCTTGCAGGTATTCATAAGTATTCAAAGGTGTTGTAGACCAAATTTTTACTCCTGGAGCAAATGCATCTACATTCGATTTCCCATAATTTGAAAAACTTGCAACCATTTCACTGCCATACTTATAATTAAGCGCCCCTATTGTAATAAATGTTTCGCCCATTTCTGCACCGGTTCCTTTTTGATCATTAGGATACACTTGGATCGTGTCAAGGTTTAAGCCTTCGTTTCCGGCAGCATTAACTATTAACACATCCTTTTGTGAGGCATATTCAATAGCTTCCCAAACCCATTCAGGGTGTGGAGAATAATATTTACCAAAACTGGTATTGATTACTTTCGCTCCGTTGTCTACAGCATAACGAATTGCCAATGCAATGTCTTTATCATATTCATCTCCATCAGGAACAGCACGAACTACCATTATTTCTACATTGGCTGCAACTCCATTCATTCCAATCCCATTATTTCGTTGAGCAGCAATTATACCCGCAACATGTGTTCCGTGACGCGCATCTTCTTTTTTAGGATCGGGACCATCTACATCTCCATTTCCGTAGGAACGATCATTAATATCATCAGGGTTGTCACCTAAGACGCTTCTAAAGTCCTTTTCAATATTGAAATGTGTGTCAATTCTTCCATCAAAATAGTCAATACCATCACTTAATTGTGTCATTACTTCAGGAACGGAATCTCCAAAATTAAGCATCTGAGTAAGTATTCCGATTTGCTGTTGTTCATCTGCTGTCGGATTTTGAATTGCTGCCAGCTCTTCTTTTGTATAGTTTTCTTTACCTAATTTTTTAGAGAAAGTGGCATGAGCGGGTTTTAACTGTGAAAGTATTTCTTTATAACGAGCTTTTGAAGCATTGGCCTCCTGATAGTCTTTATCATATTCGGCTTTTGCTTTTTTGTACAATTCGAAGTCTGCACGATCTACCGCACTTACAGAAGCTTCTGTTTTACCTTCAAATTTTGGCCCGAGCTTCTTTAGGTACCGAACATATTCCATATTTTCAGCAACGATATCTCCAAGAAAATTCCATCCGTGAATATCATCTATATAACCATTATTATCATCATCTTTTCCATTTCCAGGCACTTCATCTTTGTTAACCCAAATAATATCCTTAAGGTCTTCATGCTCAACATCAATACCACTATCGATAACACCTACAATCACTTTTTGGCCTTTTCGGTTATTTAAGATTTCGGCATAAGCTTTATTCACACTCATCCCGGGAATTGTATCAGTTAACAGATCGGCGGCACCCCAGCTTTTGTATTGCGCATCGGTAAGAGGAGCTGCTTTAATAGGTAAAACATCTATATTCTCAATAGGTGTTGAAACAATGGGCGCAACACTACTTCCGCAGCTTGCCAATAATAGAGCTGTAGTTACAGCCAACAAGGAATTTTTTAAAATTTTCATTTGTACATATTAATTAAAAAGTTCATCAAAAGTGAAGCATGTATCCAGGCGTACGCCCTTTTCTGTATGCTTTACAGTAATTATCTGGTTATGAGCATCATGCTCTAAAAATAAGTAATAGTTATTATCTGCTGCAGCCGTTAGAAATTTTTCCTTTTCAGGCAAAGTTAACAAAGGCCGGGTGTCGTATCCCATAATAAAAGGAACTGGTAAATGCCCAGCAGTTGGCAGTAGGTCTGCCATAAAAACAATAGTCTTTCCTTTATAGCCTATATGCGGGATCATTTGCTTTTCTGTATGGCCATCTGCAAAGAGGATACTAAAATCAAGTTCTTTGGCCTCTGCAAAATCTGTTTTCGGTTTAGCCACAAATTTCAATTGGCCACTTTCTTCCATTGGAAGAATATTTTCTTTTAGAAATGAGGCTTTTTCTCTTCGGTTGGGTTGGGTTGCCCAGATCCAGTGATCTTGATTACTCCAAAAGGTAGCATTCTTGAACGCAAGCTCATATCCGGCACGGTCTTTCTTCCATTGTACACTTCCTCCACAGTGATCAAAATGGAGGTGTGTCATAAATACATCTGTAATATCATCCCTGTGAAAGCCATATTTTTTTAAAGAGTCGTCTAAGTTGTGATCGCCCCAAGGATAATAATATCCAAAAAACTTATCACTTTGCTTGTTACCCATTCCAGTATCAATAAGTGTAAGCCGACTTCCATTTTCAATAAGTAAACAGCGGGCAGCTATATCTATCATATTGTTATTATCTGAAGGATTAGTTCTGGACCATAATGACTTTGGTACAACACCAAACATTGCGCCTCCATCCAATTTAAAATTTCCAGCTTCGATAGGGTATAGTTGCATAAGGGCGCAAATTACTAAAACTGTTGCAAATGCAAATACTTGTTAAGAGTTTATTAAGAAAGAAGAAAAACGAAATTGAAAAACGTCCTAATTCCAATGTTTCCACAGGTATTTATGAAGCAGATTAGTACAATTATTATTAAACATGATACCTTGGCCCTATAAGGAAATCTCTTTCAACTTCATATGGTTTAATAAATTGTGTGCAAAGAAAAGCATGTTTTTTACTTCATCGGTAGGTGCGATATGAAGATATTTAAAAATCATTAAGGCTTCACCATTACTTTCTATGTGATGAATTTCGTTTTCCTCCAGAAAATGTATAAGATCATCCGTGAAAAATTCTCGAATGGCTTCCTCATTGTTACCACTTAGAAGAAACTTACCAGAGAAAGTGGTGTGTTTTTTAAAGTTGATATCCCCATTTGATCCTGAAAGCACCTTGACTCTATTAAAAATTTTGTCAAATAACCCTTCCTTGTCAATAATAAACTTTGGTACCGGAGCAGGAAGCCGAACTACCTGCACAGTAGTTTGATACACCTCCAGGGCGAGCATCGCGCCTTCATCGAATACAATATCAGCAATCTCCCATTGGGCATTATTTTCTACATCCAGTCCTTTAAGTGAATTGCTTTTCATTTCAATAGGGCGTGAATCGAAGAAATGAAAATTTCTCAGATACGAAGTATTCCAATCTACTTCTCGTTCAAACGACCATCCGTTGGCAATAGCTAATTTTTGTAAGCGTATCTGGCGTTGAGTAATTCGCTTTTTTACACGTCCTGTTACAATTTTCAGGGCGCGATTATGGCTGGTAGAAGCGACATGTTGATCTAAACCATTTAACTTTACATCTCCACCGTCGTTATCATGGATACGTTTAAATTCGATTAGGCTTTCCATTATTGATAGGTCTACCAGACGTGTTTGAGACATATCGATATTCACGGTAGAACCGAAGGGAATCTCTTTGAGTAATTTGTCTAGCTTTAAGGCATATAGGAAATTGGCTATCCCTTTCAATTTAACATCGTAACTGCCGTTTTCAAGATGGTAGACTTTCGACCCAGACTTATAAATCATTTTAAAGAAACGCAAGAAACCTACCTTAGCCAATAACATATGAAGTATAAGAGTGACCAAAATACCGCCTACAATTCCGTAAAGCAAATCAGTAAACAATGTAATTATAAGAGTCGAAGAAAGGAATAACAATTGCTCAACACCCTGATCATAGGCATGTTTGAAAACCTTTGGAGACGCCAACTTAAACCCGGTATGCACTAATATCGCCGCCAAAGCTGCTAAAGGAACACTTTTTAAAAGAGGAGCCAATATAAGAACAAAAAGAATCAGGAAAATTCCGTGATATAAGTTTGACCATTTAGTTTTCGCATTACTATTTACATTCACGGTACTTCTCACAATTACCGTAATAATTGGAAGTCCACCTAAAGCCCCTGAAACCATTGTACTAAACCCAACACCGACTAAGTCCTTATTTAAGTTGGTAGTACGCTTATAGGGATCGAGCTTATCTACAGCACGTGCACTGGCCAAGGTCTCTACAGAAGCAATCATTGTTATAGATAAAACGGTAATCCAAAAAGGAAATGTTGCTACCATTCCAAAGTCTGGATGCATAATACTATCCAAAGGGTTATCGGGAATATCAATTAGTAATTCGGGACCAACACCGTAGGTGTTTCCAAAAAGAGAAATGCTATGTTCAGTAAAAAAATCGAATCCAAATACAATTGGCAAAGCCAATAATAAAACCCACATGGGAGCTGGAATGATGCGGATGAACTTATGTTTAATTTTTTTATAGAAAACAAGCACTAAAATTCCAACCAATGCCACTAAAAAAACAAAAGGGTTGGCTTCCGGAAGTTTATAGAAAATATCAAATAAAGTACCAATGGTGGTGTCGGCGTCCGATGTTGTTCCAAAAGCAAAGTGCGCTTGTTTCGCAAAGATAATAACACCAATTGCCGCTAATATACCATGAAGAACCGAGGATGGTAACATCTTAGCAAAGCGCCCCATTTTGAGAAACCCAAGTATAACCTGAATTCCTCCAGATATAACGATAGCCGCCAAAACGTAGTTGATATTTCCTTCTAAAGCGACAAGACCACCAAGAATGACCGCAATCAAACCAGCTGCTGGGCCATTGATTGCTAAGTGACCTCCTCTAAAGAAGGTGGTCACAACACCACCTATAATGGCAGAAAGAATTCCTGCCATAGGTGACACCTCTGATGCTACTGCGATTCCCAAGGCAAGTGGTAAGGCCACCAATGACACACTTATGGCCGCTGAAAGATCACTTCGCCAATTCTCTTTTAAACCTTTGAGTCCGTTTGAAGGAATAGCGTTGTTATTGTTCATGGTTTATTGGTTAGAGATAGTTTTTTCTAAATTTGTTTTCCGTGAGAATTTTGAAAGATAATCTTTTTTAAAAAGTAATTCATGGAGTGTTTCAAATAATAATTGATACTTTAATATATGGGCATCCTAATTTTTCTTGTAATTTTAGAACTTAATTTGATATATGCTTGAACTTGCCGGAATTATTATTTTAGGGATTTTAGCTCAATGGGTGGCTTGGAAATTTAAAATACCTGCCATATTACCACTTATTTTAATTGGGCTTTTTGTAGGCCCAATTTCTACTTTATTCTCTGAAGATGGCAGGCAATGGATCCAACCTATTTATGAAGGGAAAAACGGATTGTTTCCCGGAGATAATCTTTTCTACTTTGTTTCACTTGCCATAGGAATTATTTTATTTGAAGGAGGACTTACCCTTAAGCGAAATGAAATTAAAAAAGTAGGATCTGTTATAGGGAAACTCATTAGTATTGGTGCAGCTATTACTTTTTTTGGTGCCGGTGTAGCTGCTTATTATATTTATGGACTTGATTGGCGAATTTCGTTTTTGTTTTCTGCGTTGATAATTGTTACAGGGCCTACGGTAATTACTCCTATATTACGGAATATTCCTCTTAAAAAAGATATTTCCGCAGTATTAAAGTGGGAAGGTATTCTTATCGATCCCATTGGGGCATTAGTCGCTGTTTTAGTTTTTGAATTTATAAGTATTGAAGGAGACAGCGGGTTTACCAAGCAAGCCCTTATGGAGTTTGGAAAAATTGTAGTCATAGGCTTTTCTTTTGGTATTGCAGGAGGCTTTGCACTTTATACAGCAATAAAAAGAAAGCTTATTCCACACTATTTATTAAATGTCGTCTCACTTTCCGTTGTATTACTCATCTTTGTAGAGAGTGATATTTTTGCCCATGAATCCGGATTACTTTCAGTAGTGGTCATGGGAATGTTTTTAGGAAATAGCGATCTGCCAAACTTAAAAGAATTGTTATATTTTAAAGAGTCATTAAGTGTATTGCTCATTTCTATACTTTTTATTTTGCTTGCTGCAAATATTAGTCTTGATGATCTATTGCTAATCTATAATGTTAACACAGCCATATTGCTCGCTGTTGTAATATTTGTGTTAAGGCCTTTGGCAGTTTTTTTAAGCACTATAAACTCTTCACTCAAAACCAACGAAAAACTCTTTATAAGCTGGGTAGGCCCCAGAGGGATTGTAGCAGCGGGTATCGCATCACTTTTTGGAACAAAGCTGGTAGCAAAAGGAGTGGCCGGGGCAGAATATATAACGCCATTGGTTTTTGCGGTTGTATTGATAACAGTACTATTTAATGCCACAACAGCTCGGTTTTTTGCCAGAGTTGTAGGGGTATTTCTAAAGACCTCTGAAGGAATTCTAATAGTTGGGGCCTCTAAAGTGTCCAGGTTAATAGCTACATACCTTCAAAAAAATAATCGTCATGTGGTATTGGTGGATTCAAACAGGCAAAGCATTACTACTGCTAAAGAGCTTGGCTTAGAAGCTATTGACGCCAATATCTATTCTAATGACCTGTCGGACAATATAGAACTGAACGATGTAGGTTATCTATTAGCTATGACTGGAAATGATGAAATAAACAAACACGCTATTAACCGCTTTAGAAAAGAATTTGGAGAAACGGGAACCTTTCGTTTAATAACTACTGATGAATCAAAAAACCGGAATAAAATTGCATCAAATAATGAACTATTTTCTACGACACATAACTATATGAAGCTTACAGAAGTTGCTAACAATTTCCCATCTATTCAGGAAATCCCTGTAAATTCTCAGAAACAATTTCTTAAACTTATCAATATCATTGAAGCAGATGATAATGCTGTTACACTGTTTTTAAAGAGACCCAACGGTTTTTTAGATATAGCAAATGAGCCAAAAGAAATGAATGTATCCGAAGGCAGTCATTTAGTTTACTTAGGGAAACCGATGGATTTTGAAGACATAATAGATGCGACCCGGGATAAAAAAGAGGAACAGATTTAGAAATAATAAGAACACAAAACCGTTAGACTTTCAGAAATCAACTCTATGCATAGACAAATAATTTTTTTAAGTCTCTTTTTAATGATGTCAATTATTTCCTGTAAAGAAGATGACACACGTTCATGTACAACCTGTAGTTCTCCTCAAACGGCAGATTTTGACGTTTGTGAAGAGAGTGATGGAAATGCTTCTGTCAATGGTGAAAATACAGGAACCTCTTTTCAAGTATATATAACGGGCCTTGAAGACGCAGGAGCAACCTGTGGAGGAGGTTAATCGTTCAGCTTTAGAACTGCCATAAACGCTTCCTGTGGGATTTCTACATTTCCAACCTGACGCATACGCTTTTTACCTTTCTTCTGTTTTTCCAGTAATTTACGCTTCCGGGAAATATCCCCCCCATAACATTTTGCTGTAACGTCTTTACGAAGAGCCTTAACGGTTTCACGTGAAATAATTTTAGCGCCAATAGCTGCTTGTATTGGAATGTCAAACTGCTGCCTAGGTATCAATTGGCGTAATTTTTCACACATTTTTTTACCAATTTCATATGCGTTTTCCTTATGCAATAATGCTGAAAGTGCATCTACAATATTTCCATTAAGTAAAACATCTACTTTCACCAGTTGTGAAGTACGCATACCTATTGGAGAATAATCAAAAGAAGCATATCCTCTGGAAACTGTTTTTAAGCGGTCATAGAAATCGAAGACAATTTCAGCCAAAGGCATATCAAAAGATAATTCTACACGTTCGGTTGTTAAGTATGTTTGATTGGTTATTTCGCCCCGTTTTTCGATACAAAGAGACATCACCGGGCCTACAAAATCTGATTTTGTGATAATAGTAGCTTTTATATATGGCTCCTCAACACGGTTTAATGAAGACGGTTCCGGCAGGTCCGAAGGATTATTCACCAAAATTACTGTATCGGGCTCTCTATTGGTATACGCATAATAGGAAACGTTGGGAACTGTTGTAATCACAGTCATATCGAACTCACGCTCTAAACGCTCCTGAATGATCTCTAAATGAAGCATCCCTAAAAAACCACATCGAAAACCAAACCCCAAAGCTGCAGAACTTTCCGGGGTAAATACCAAAGAAGCATCGTTTAACTGCAATTTTTCCATAGAATTTCGAAGCTCTTCATAATCTTCGGTGTCAACAGGATATATACCGGCAAAAACCATAGGCTTTACATCTTCAAAGCCTTCGATCATGTTGGTGGTCGGGTTTTTTGAATCTGTTATAGTATCTCCAACCTTAACCTCTTTAGCTTCTTTAATTCCGGTAATCAGGTAGCCCACATCACCGGTTTTGATAACGCTTTTAGGTTGTTGCTTTAGTTTGAGCGTTCCTACTTCATCTGCATAATATGACTTACCTGTGGCCATAAATTTAATATGCTGCCCTTTTTTAATTTCCCCGTTAAGAACTCTAAAATATGTTTCCACACCTCGAAAAGGATTGTATACCGAATCAAAGATCAAAGCCTGTAACGACTCATCAGGATTACCTTTTGGGGGAGGAACACGTTCAATAATAGCCTTTAAAATATTTTCAATTCCAATCCCTGTTTTTGCACTGGCCGGGATTACTTCTTCAGGCTCACAACCTAATAAATCAACAATATCGTCTGTAACTTCTTCAGGACTTGCAGAAGGAAGGTCTACTTTATTTAATACAGGTATAATTTCTAAATCGTTTTCTAAAGCCAGATATAGGTTTGAAATGGTTTGAGCCTGTATACTTTGAGCAGCATCTACAACTAATAAGGCTCCTTCACAAGCTGCAATAGAACGGGAAACCTCGTATGAAAAATCAACATGGCCGGGAGTATCTATTAAATTTAGAATATAGTTTTCACCTTTGTACACGTATTCCATTTGTATGGCATGGCTTTTAATAGTGATACCACGCTCACGCTCCAAGTCCATATTATCCAGCAATTGATCTTGCTTTTCGCGATTGGTAACAGAACCGGTAGCATCCAATAACCGGTCTGCAAGGGTGCTTTTTCCATGATCAATATGTGCAATGATGCAAAAATTCCGAATATTCTTCATAACAACTTTCCTCGATACCTTTATGGCTGCAAATATAACTTAAAAAGGCAGGTTTTTTCAATTAATAAATCTTTAGCTGTTAAAAAAATATTTATAGGATATTTCCTATTAAAAAAATTTGTGACATCTTTGTATAGACAGCATTTAAGTTTGAAAGATTCTATCCCCAGCAAGACTTCTTTTAAAAACCATAAATTAAGTAAACAAATGCCGTCAATTATAATGCAAGCCTTTCGAACGCTAATATTAGTGTTGTTTTTTACAACTCCCCTATTCTCTCAGACTTTTACAGTCTCGGGAAAGGTAGTAAATGGGGATAACGAGCCACTTTCTTTTGTAAACGTTTTATTGTTAGTTGAAGGAGCCACCAGTGCTACTGCAGGGACATCGACAGATGATAAGGGAACCTTCTTTTTTAATAATTTAAAAGAAACCAACTATACATTAACATTTAGTTTTGTTGGTTACCAAACAAAACAACAGGATATTTCTGTTACCGAAGATCAAAACCTGGGTACAATTGTTTTAGAAGAAGTTCCGGAAGTTCTTGATGAAGCAGTTATAGCTATAAGGAGGCCAACAATTATCAAAGAACCCGGAAAGCTGATTTTTAATGTTGAAAATACATCCCTCTCCACCGGGACTACTTTAGAATTACTTACAAAAACACCTGGAGTACTTGTAATACAAGATCAAATTACTATTAAAGGAGCTCCAACGACAATTTTTATAAACGGAAAACGAGTGTATTTGTCCGCTGCCGAAGTAGCCTCCCTTTTAAAGAACGTTGATGCATCTGTTATAAAATCTGTTGAGGTTATTACAAACCCTTCGGCAAAATACGATGCAGAAGCAGGTTCTATTTTAAATATAACAACCACCAGGGCAATATCTGTAGGATATAAAGGCTCTTTGAGTGGAAGGTATGAACAAGCGACATATCCCAAATATAATGTTGGAACATCACATTTTTATAAGAACAATTGGGTTAACTTTTATGCCGGCTATAGCTTTAGCCCTCGTAAGGAATTTAAAGATCAACACGATGATATTCAGTTTTTCAATCCGGATGGAAGTATTAAATCTATTTGGGATACGGACTTCACCAGAACGACCAGATCTTATGCACATCAAGGAAATATAATTGCAGATTTTACCTTAAATAAGAATAATTCGCTTAGTATTTCATCAAATATATTTGTGTCTCCAAACAAACAGTTTAATAATACTGTTCTTGCTGAAATCTTTAATGGGCAACAACAGCTCGATTCAACTTTTACAACCGTCAGTGATTTAGAAAATGATCAACATAACCTTTCATTTAGTGGAGAATATAAAACGTTAGTTGACTCTAAGGGGACTAGCTTAACTACAACAGTAAACTATATTTTATATGATGACAAGCAAGATCAGAATGTTTCAACAAGTTATTTTTTACCCAATGGAGACTTTGTACGAAACAATAGCTTTTTAACAAATGCATTGCAGGAAAGCGATATTATTACAGCAGCCGTTGATATAGGCGTGCCACTTACATCGGCAACCCTTGAAGTTGGAACAAAGTATTCGAATATTGACACTAAAAGCAGCTTGGATTTCTTTGATATTGAAAACAATATGGCAGAATTTAACGCAACACTTTCAGATGAATTTATATATGAAGAGTCTATATATGCCGCCTATGCAAATTTTTCAAAAGAATGGGAGAAATGGGAAATGGGAATAGGACTCCGAAGTGAGTTTACATCTGTTAACGGAGATTCTCGTTCTTTAGGGGAAGTGAATACCCAGGAATATTTTGATTTTTTCCCTTCTGCCTCTGTTCAACATACCTTAAATGATAAAAACACACTGGGGCTTACGTATGCAAGGCATATTCAAAGACCCCGCTATCAAAGCCTAAACCCATTTAAGTACTTTTTAAACGAAAACAACTTTAATGGGGGAAATCCAAACTTAGTGCCTTCAATTGATGATAAAATCACCTTGAGCTATAATTACAATAGTAAATGGTTTTTTGACCTGTATTATCTTCGCACTGAAAATGTCTTAAGTCTATTGCGGTTTCAGGACAATGAAAATTTGGTTATGAGAACAGTAGATGCTAATCTTATAAAAGATTTTCAATATAGTCTGGATATTGTCCATGTTTCTTCACTTACCCCCTGGTGGTATTTGAGTATGTATACCTCAGCATTCTATTTTGAAAATGAATTCTTTGCATTGGAAAGTGTTGAAGAAAAATTTTCAAACGATACCTTCGGCTTTTATGCACAAGTTTACAACGGAATTTCATTTACAAAAGACCGAACATTTTCCGGAGATGTTACAGCCGTATACCTTTCAGACTTTATATATGGCTCATATGATTATGGCAACCAACTTTCGGTATCATTTTCAGTTAGAAAATCTTTTTGGGATAATACGGCAAGTATTTCAGCAGGGGTCAACGATGTATTCGACACTTATAATGTCCCGGTGACTTCCAGATATTACAACCAGGACAATACCTACTTTGCCCAACCAGAGTCAAGATTGTATCGCGTAAGCTTTAAATACACTTTTGGTAATTCAAGGTTGCGGGATAATAACCGTAACAATAAACCCGAAGAGACAGGGCGTTTAGAAAAGAACTAATCCCTGCTTTCTGCTTTTAATACTGTAAAGCATACTAATTTCTTTATTTTTGCAACATAAATGGCAATGATAGGTAATATAGATGTGGGAGAATTCCCGTTACTACTCGCTCCTATGGAAGATGTGAGTGACCCTCCTTTTCGCGCACTTTGCAAAGAACAGGGAGCAGATGTGGTGTATACAGAGTTTATTTCTTCTGAAGGCTTGATACGAGATGCTGCTAAAAGTGTTATGAAGTTAGATATCTACCAAAAAGAACGTCCAGTAGGCATTCAAATTTTTGGGGCGGTACTGGATTCTATGTTACGAAGTATCGAAATTGTGGAAGCCAGTGGCCCGGATATCATAGACATTAATTTTGGCTGTCCTGTAAAAAAAGTTGTTTCTAAAGGAGCTGGTGCCGGTATACTGAAAGACATAGACCTAATGGTATCATTAACCGAAGCAATGGTAAAACATACCAAGCTGCCTATTACTGTAAAAACAAGATTGGGTTGGGACCACGATTCTATTAAAATTGTTGAAGTTGCCGAAAGACTACAAGACGTAGGTTGTAAGGCAATTTCTATTCATGGGCGTACACGTGCTCAAATGTATAAAGGAGATGCTAATTGGGCCCCTATTGCTGAAGTAAAGAACAATCCACGAATGCATATACCCGTTTTTGGGAATGGAGATGTTAATACACCTGAAAAAGCTATGGAAATGAGAGATAAATATGGTTTGGATGGAGCTATGATAGGCCGTGCAAGTATTGGTTATCCTTGGTTTTTTAAGGAAGTAAAACATTTTTTTAAAACAGGAGAGCATTGTGCGCCACCTACTATGCAAGAACGAGTGGAAGCGGCCAAAAGGCATTTACAAATGGCCATTGACTGGAAAGGCGAAAAATTAGGTGTTTTTGAAACCCGGCGGCATTATACCAATTATTTTAAAGGAATTCCAAACTTTAAAGAACACAGAATGAAGATGGTCACCAGTGATGATTCTGCTTCAGTTTTTGAGGCTTTTGATAACGTTCTGGAACTATTTGGAGACCATCAGTTTATTTAAGCAAGTAGTTTTTCACGCACTCTTCCCGATGCAATTTTTGAAGCTAACAAGCCAAGAATTGTAATTGTCACAAAAACCACAAAAATATTTATAAACTCCAGCTTTACCGGATAAGGCAATGTTGCAGTAATATTCACAAATTCAAATTTTAGTTGAGCAACTACAGCAATAACACCCAATAATATGCCCAATAAACCTCCAAAAGTGGTTAGCAAAGTACCCTGGTAGAAGAATATTTTTCGAATATCTTTTAACGTAGCACCTAAGTTGTATAGGGTTTTTATATTTTTTCGTTTATCAAGGATCATCATGATAATAGAACCAATTACATTAAATAAAGCAATGACCAATACTAATGTAAAAATAAGGTAGACAGCAATATTTTCAGTATTCAGCATTTTGTACAAAGCATCGTTTTGCTGAATTCTGTTTTTAATAGTAATATCTTCAGAGAAAATGGATTCTATTTTGGGCCGAATATTCTCTTCAGAATAGTTAGGAAGCAGCTTTAATTCCACCGAAGAGATCTTTGTGCTGTCCAGTTGTAATAAAGACCGCGCAAAGTCAATATCTGAAAACATGTACTTACTGTCCAAATCTTCATTAACTTGATAGACACCGGCCACCACAGCATTTTCTTTGGTAAAAGCCTGTGAAGGATCCAAAACATTTATTTGCCCCGTACCCGGTTTGGGTACATAGATCTCCAGCAGGTCAACATAATCCTGCACACCCATAGAGAGCTTAGCAGCAGTGCCTAAGCCAACCACGACCTCACTTTGGTTAGGAGTTAACCAATTTCCAAAATAAAGAATACTGTCCAAAGGGTTTACGTTTTCGAAGTTTTCATCGATCCCCTTTATGTATAGAATATGATTTTTCCCTTTATACTGAAGGAAAACACGTTCTTCAATAACTTTTGAATAAGCTTCAACCCCTTCAATTTCTCTTAATTTTTTTTCCTGAGCTTCGGAAAAAGTGATGGTTTTTCCACTTTGTGGATAGATCTTTAAATCGCTGTCGAATACATTGGTAAACTGAAGACTAAAATCTTTCAGTCCTGAAAATCCAGAAAGAACTATAAACAAGGACATTGCTCCAACTACAACACCAATAGCCGCAATGATGGTAATGATATTAATGGCATTATTACTGCTTTTAGAAAACAAATAACGCTTGGCAATGTACAAAGGAAACTTCACCTTAGGTTTTTTTTCGTTTGGGCAAAATATCCGGGTTCTCTATTGGGTTTTCAATACCCTTGACAGCTTTTTCTATATTTTCTATATATTCTAATGAATCATCATTGTAAAACTGTAAATCCGGCATTTTACGAAGCTGATGCTTTGTAAGTTGTGCGATTTGATGTTTTATCCTTGATTTAAACTCATTTAATTCATTAGTAACATCAATGGCTTTATCAGCCGGAAAAACACTCACATATACCTTTGCAATGGAAAGGTCTGCGGTTACACTCACTTTAGAAACTGAAATAATAATTCCCAACTGCCCTGAATCCCTAAGCATACTTTGCAATACCGTTGCCAGATCATTTTGTAAAACTCCGGCTATTTTCTTTTGTCGGTTACTTTCCATCATACTGCAAAAGTAACATATTTAAAGATTTGTTATTTTTTTAATTTGCAATACATTTACATATATGAAGAAAATTGAGCATATAGGTATTGCGGTTAAAAACATTGAAGAAGCCAATAAAGTATACAAAAGCTTGTTAGGGTATGAGCATTATAAGGCGGAAGCGGTTGAAAGTGAAGGTGTTATTACTTCTTTTTTTACTTGCGGAGAAAGTAAGATAGAATTGTTGGAAGGAACAAACCCGGATAGCCCTATTACCAAATTTATTGAAAAAAGGGGAGAAGGCATTCATCATATTGCATTTCATGTTGATGATATAAAAACAGAGGCGGAACGCCTAAAAAAAGAAGGATTTCAGGTACTAAATGAGGAGCCTAAGAGAGGCGCAGACAACAAATGGGTGGTTTTTTTACACCCAAAATCTTCTCATGGTGTACTAGTTGAATTATGTCAGGAAATAAAATAAGATCATTGATAACTCAATATTAACTTTAAATAGTTTTGCAGTAATTATAAAGTGTTTTACATTTGCAGACTGTTTTTGGTCCCATAGCTCAGCTGGTTAGAGCACCTGACTCATAATCAGGGGGTCCATGGTTCGAGCCCATGTGGGACCACTTTTTTTATTAGATATAGCACAATTAATTATAAAAAAAAGAGTTTATAAGTTTTGGATAAATTGATTTTTTATTTATTGTTTAAAAAAAATTATTACATTAGCCCCTATATATGCGACCCCAAATCGTAAAATTATTAACCTCGGTACTTTGTATATTTACGAGTACGATTATGCTTGCACAGCAAAAAAGCGGTGACACAGGCCCACCCCCTCCTACAACTCCCCCACCTGAATTACCTTTAGACGGAGGCATTATAATTTTACTTGTTATTGGATTTATTTACGGTTGTTATATAACTGCCAAAAGACTGCGTGTTAACTATAAGCACGGCTAAGCCTGCTCAGGTATTTTCCTATAAGATCAAATTCTAAATTTACAACAGAATCTATTTTAAGATTTTTAAAGTTTGTATGCTGATATGTATATGGTATTATGGCAACACTAAAGGTGCCTTCTTTCGAATCTACTACCGTTAGGCTTACTCCATTGACTGTAATAGAACCTTTTTCAATAGTTAAATTCCCTTTGGAAGCATCGTATTGAAAAGTAAAATACCAACTTCCCCCACTTTCTTCAATTTTTTTGCAGAAACCTACCTGATCCACATGCCCCTGTACTAAATGTCCATCCAGACGATCTCCTAATTTCATGGCTCTCTCTAAATTTACCATATCTCCTTCTTGCAAAGAACCTAGATTGGTTTTCCGGAGAGTTTCTTTAATTGCAGTAACAAAATAACTGTCATCATTTATATCTACTACCGTTAAGCAGACGCCATTATGGGAAACACTTTGGTCGATCTTAAGTTCTGAGCTTAAATTACTTTTTACTTCAATGGCAATATTTTCTCCTTCTTTCACCAAAGAACGAATTTCTCCAATTGCCTCAATAATTCCTGTAAACATTAGTACATTTAGTTACATTTGTAGTGCAAAAGTAATAATAAAATAAAGGGGTAAAACGAAGAATGAATAAACAAAATAAAATTATTGTTGGAATTTCGATAGGAGATTTAAACGGAATAGGCAGTGAGGTCATTTTAAAGACTTTTCAAGATCATCGAATGTTAGAATTTTGCACCCCGGTTATCTTTGCTTCTGTCAAGTTATTGTCATTCTTTAAAAGAGCGTATGAGTTGGATATTAACCTTCATGGAATTGACAACATTAAAAATGTCCTTCATAAAAAGATAAATGTATTAAACGTTTGGAAAGAACCGGTAGAAATTAATTTCGGAAAAGAAGAAAAAGAAATTGGCGCTTATGCTGTAAAATCTTTAAAAGCAGCCGTTTCAGCATTAAAGGATAACAAAATCGATGTATTGGTAACCGCACCAATTAACAAATCGAATGTACAATCTGAAAGTTTTAACTTTCCCGGACATACAGACTATCTTGCAGAGGAGCTAGATGGCGAAAGCCTTATGCTAATGATCTCAGAAAACCTTCGGGTAGGGCTGCTTACGGACCATGTACCCGTAAAAGACATCACTAAGCAGATTACCAAAGAAATCATTGAAAATAAGATAAATACTATACACCATAGCTTAATTCAGGACTTTGGAATTGAAAAGCCCAAAATAGCTGTTTTAGGAATTAATCCACATATTGGAGACAATGGCTTGATAGGAGACGAAGACGATAAAATACTTATTCCAACACTGGATGATTTCCGTAAAAACGGAAAAATGGTTTTTGGCCCCTATGCGGCAGATAGTTTTTTTGGCTCGCGAAATTATAAAAACTTTGATGCAATTGTTGCATCTTACCATGACCAGGGACTTATTCCGTTTAAAACACTTGCTTTTGGATCTGGAGTAAATTATACTGCAGGACTTGATAAGATTAGAACTTCACCGGACCACGGAACAGCATTTGATGTTGCCGGCAATAATATAGCAAATCCAGAATCTTTTAAAGAAGCGGTTTTTAGTGCGATCAAGATATTTAAAAAGAGAAAAGAATTTCTTGAAATTTCTAAGAATCCACTTCAAACCAATAAGAGAAAAGTGCTCCCAAAAAAGAAACAATAAAATAATTTGCTATTCAAATAATTTTTTATCTTTGCACCCGCCTTATTGCTAAGGTGGAAGAGCTAAACAGGTGTGATTATGAAGGAACTGAAAGAATTTACCATCCCGTTTGTGGGATTGAAGTTGGGAGAACATCGGTTTGATTTTAACATTGGGAAATCGTTCTTTGAGCATTTTGAGTATGATGAATTTAATGGAGCAAGCATTAAACTCAAAGTATTGTTGATTAAGAAAACAACACTTCTCGAATTTACACTATCTTTTGAAGGTTTTGTAAATGTAAACTGTGATATAACCAATGAACCTTATAATCAGGACATAACTGGGGATTATCATTTTATAGTAAAGTTTGGAGAAGAGTTTAATGATGAAAATGAAGAATTGTTAATATTGCCTCATGGAAGTTATGAAGTCAATATTCAACAATATATTTATGAATCCATTGTACTGGCAATGCCAGTAAAAAGAATTCATCCCGGAGTTGAAGACGGGACCTTGAAAAGTGATATACTTACAAAACTTGAAGAATTAAGCCCTAGGCAAAAAGAAAATAACAAATCACCAAATGATGGTGATACAACAGACCCTCGATGGGACTCATTAAAAAAACTATTAACGGATAAATAATATAGAGTAATGGCACATCCTAAAAGAAAAATCTCAAAAACCAGAAGAGATAAAAGAAGAACACATTACAAAGCTACTGTCCCTCAAATTGCAACAGACCCAACTACGGGAGAAGCACATTTGTACCACAGAGCACATTGGCATGAAGGTAAATTATACTACAGAGGCCAGGTGGTGATTGATGCAACAGGAGAAGTAGAAGCATAAGATCTTTTTTATACAAAATAAGGACTCTCACATTGTTGTGAGAGTTTTTTGCTTTTTAGGGCTAAAAAATCAAAAACAGCCCGGTTTTAAGTCGTTTCTGATTAAATTTTAGTAATTTTCATTCATTTTTAAAAGATTTTTACCTTTTTTTGCGAATCTAATTCAAATTTATGAGTACAATCACAGCAGCAATCACAGCTGTAGGGGGCTATGTACCGGAGTACGTTCTCACCAACCAGATTTTGGAGACCATGGTAGATACTAATGACGAATGGATCACAACTCGTACAGGGATTAAAGAACGTAGGATTTTAAAAGACAAAGGCAAAGGAACCTCTTATCTTGCCATACAAGCAGCAAAAGACCTACTCAAAAAAAGCAATACAGATCCAAAAGATATAGACATGGTGATCATGGCAACTGCCACACCAGATATGCCAGTAGCAGTTACAGGTGTTTACGTAGCTACAGAGATAGGAGCCGTAAACGCTTTTTCGTATGACCTTATTGCTGCCTGTTCCAGCTTTCTCTTTGGAATGTCTACCGCCGCGAGATATATTGAATCCGGGCGTTACAAAAAAATACTTTTAATAGGTGCCGATAAAATGTCTTCTATTATTGATTATGAAGACAGAGCCACTTGTATTATATTTGGTGATGGCGGAGGGGCTGTTCTTTTTGAGCCTAATACCGAAGGCTTAGGAATACAAGATGAGATTTTACGAACCGACGGAATAGGAAGACCTCATCTAAAAATAGATGCCGGAGGTTCTATTCTTCCTGCTTCTGCAGAGACGGTTGCCAACAAACAACACTATGTGTTTCAAGATGGAAAAACCGTTTTTAAATTTGCTGTTTCCAATATGGCAGATGTAAGCGAAAAAATAATGCAACGAAATAACCTATCCGGGGAAGATGTGCAATGGTTAGTTCCGCATCAAGCCAATAAGCGAATTATTGACGCTACGGCAAACCGGATGAACCTACCGCAGGAAAAGGTAATGATGAATATTCACAAATATGGCAATACTACCTCTGCAACATTACCACTTTGCCTTCAGGATTACGAAAAAAAGCTAAAAAAAGGGGATAATCTGGTATTCGCCTCTTTTGGAGGAGGATTTACCTGGGGAGCCGTATACGTAAAATGGGCGTATAATTCATAAATGTTAACTAAACAAAAACAAAACACAGATACTATGGATTTAAAAGATATTCAGAACTTAATAAAATTTGTGGCAAAATCTGGAGCTAGCGAAGTTAAGCTGGAAACAGATGATGTTAAAATTACAATTAGAACCGGAAGTGACAGTAAAGGAGAAACTACGTACATTCAACAAATGCCAACTATGGCGACTTCACAGCCACAGGTTATTGCACAGCCACAGGGTGAAACAGTAGCACCTGCAGCTCCGGAAACTCCGGCTGCCCCGGCTGATGAAAATTCAAAGTATATAACAATTAAGTCTCCAATTATAGGAACATTCTATAGAAAACCAGCACCGGATAAGCCTATGTTTGTTGAGGTAGGAAGTACTATTGCTACAGGAGATGTACTTTGCGTTATCGAAGCAATGAAACTTTTCAATGAAATTGAAAGCGAAGTTTCAGGAAAGATCGTAAAAATACTTGTAGACGATGCTTCACCGGTAGAGTTTGACCAACCCTTATTTTTGGTAGACCCATCTTAATATTAATTCCAAATTTCAAAAAATAGATTCCATTCACTTGGAAGAGTTTATTGAATGCTGAAAATATTTAAAAACATATGTTTAAAAAGATATTAATAGCCAATAGGGGAGAGATTGCATTACGAATTATTCGTACATGTAAGGAAATGGGAATTAAAACTGTTGCAGTTTACTCTAAAGCAGATGAAGAAAGTCTGCATGTTCGATTTGCAGACGAAGCAGTATGCATTGGCCCTCCTCCAAGTAGCGAAAGCTACCTAAAAATTTCAAGTATTATTGCCGCTGCAGAAATTACAAATGCAGATGCTATTCATCCGGGATATGGATTTTTATCTGAAAATGCCAGATTTTCGAAAATTTGTGAAGAACACAATATCAAATTTATTGGAGCTTCCCCTGAAATGATCGATAGAATGGGAGATAAAGCTTCTGCAAAAACAACCATGCTTGAAGCTGGAGTACCTTGTGTTCCCGGAAGTGAAGGAGTGATACCTGATTTTGAAACCTGCAAAAAACTGGCAAAAGAGACCGGATATCCAGTCATGCTTAAAGCAAGTGCTGGTGGTGGTGGAAAAGGTATGCGTGCAGTATGGAAAGAAGAAGAACTGAAGGAAGCATGGGAATCTGCCAGGCAAGAAAGTAAAGCCGCATTTGGCAATGATGATATGTACATGGAAAAATTAATTGAAGAACCACGTCATATCGAAATCCAAATTGTGGGAGATAACACCGGAAGAGCCTGCCACTTGAGTGAAAGGGATTGCTCTATCCAACGTCGTCACCAAAAATTAACAGAGGAGACACCTAGCCCGTTCATGACCAAGAAGCTGAGAAATGACATGGGAATGGCAGCTGTAAAAGCAGCAGAATACATTAAATACGAAGGTGCCGGTACAGTAGAATTTTTAGTAGACAAACACCGTAACTTCTACTTTATGGAGATGAATACGCGTATTCAGGTAGAACACCCAATTACAGAACAGGTTATAGATTTTGATTTGATTCGGGAACAAATTCTGGTAGCAGCAGGCGTACCAATTTCCGGAAAACATTATTCACCAAACCTGCATTCTATTGAATGTCGAATCAATGCAGAAGACCCTTATAATAATTTTCGCCCTTCTCCAGGGAAAATAACTGTATTACATGCACCGGGAGGACATGGAGTTCGTTTAGACACACATGTTTATGCAGGTTATATAATTCCGCCTAATTATGACTCTATGATCGCTAAACTCATTACTACGGCACAAACACGTGACGAGGCTATCAATAAAATGAAACGGGCACTGGACGAATTTGTAATAGAAGGAGTTAAAACAACCATTCCTTTTCATCGACAGCTGATGGATCATCCGGATTATGTTGCAGGAAATTATACTACTGCATTTATGAATTCTTTTGAAATGAACCCTCCGGAAGAAGAATAAGCTCCTAACGAATAAATAGTTTAATAGCATCGAATTTTGAAGATATTATATCTCCCGAAATTCGATGTTTTTTATAAAATGAATCTGCTACACGCACGGGATATTAACTATTTTCTAAAAACGGTGTTTTTTTTAAGTTTTTCTATTGAAATCAATCATTTTTACACTAAATACGCTAAAAACTGACTTATTTTAGACTGTTTTTAAAAGAACTAGGAACTGAAAGAAATAGTAAACATTACGTTTCGAAAAGATGAAAATCAATCGTTTTTATACAAAAACGAATCAAAATTCAGTTATTTTAATCAAAAATGAGTCGTTTTCTACTAAAAAAGACCATTTTAAAGAATTTTCATAGAATTAAAAAACAGACCTCAGGAAATTTGTCTGTTAACAACAATTTTGCATTGCCAACCGTTTGAAATAGAACCCAATGAAACGTTAAGGTGAATAATGTTATTGGGTTTTCTATTTGGCAACAACTAACAAATTAAGTAATAACATGAAACGACTGTTTCGGTTTCTATTAAAATCCTTTCTTTGGTTTGTAGTATTAAGTATACTTTGGGTGTTTTTCTACAAGTTTGTAAATGTAACCTACACTCCCTTAATGGCAATTCGTTCTTTTAATGCCGAAGGGAGCTACGAGACAAAACATGAATGGCAATCTATTGACAAAATCTCGATTAATCTACAACTGGCAGTTATTTGTGCAGAGGACCAAAATTTTGCAAAACACAGTGGTTTTGATGTAAAATCAATCAAAAAAGCCTATAAAGACAATAAAAATGGCAAAAAGTTGAAGGGAGGGAGTACTATTTCACAACAAACAGCCAAAAATGTTTTTTTATGGCCGGAACGTAGCTGGCTACGCAAAGGTTTGGAAGCATGGTTTACATTTTTGATAGAAACTCTATGGAGCAAAGAACGAATTTTAGAAGTATATCTTAATAGTATCGAAATGGGTAATGGAGTGTATGGAGCCGAAGCAGCGTCAAGTTACTGGTTTAACAAACCTTCTCAATACCTTACTAGGGAAGAAGCAGCTTCTATTGCTGCTATTTTGCCAAACCCACTTCATTACAAAGCGAACCCGCGAAGTATTTATATTGAAAATCGAAAGGATTGGATTGTACAACAAATGAGAAATTATGGTATTTTGGCTTTGAAAGAAGTTAAAGAATGAGCCTGGAAATAAAAACAGTTTTACTTAAAGCTTGCCAGAATTGGGTAGACAGAAGACATCAAACAATCCTGAACTCCATAGAAGGCATTAGAGCTTCTCTGCTTGAAGAATCTAAGAGCAGTGCCGGCGACAAACATGAAACAGGACGGGCAATGTTGCAGATTGAAAGGGAAAAAGCCGGAGAACAACTTCGGGAAGTGGAAAAAGTGAAAAAGACCCTTAATAGAATTAATATCAAGGCCTCTTCAGAAAATGTAAAAATGGGAAGTTTGGTGGTGACCTCCACAGCGAGTTATTTTATTAGTGTTTCTGTAGGAGCAATAAAACTAAATGAAACCACATATTTTGTGATATCCCCGGAAAGTCCAATAGGGAAATTGCTACTCGGTCGGCAAAAGGGAGACGAGTTTGTGTTTAGAAACAGTAAAAGTATTATAGTAGAGGTTCAATAAATATCACCACTGTAAGTTCAATATTGGGGCCAAGTTGCCCACTTAAAGTGACCTGGCCACATGTAGCTGACCACTGATAAATAGCATGATGGCGATTTGCAAAGAGAGCAACAGGCAGGCCTGTACAAGTAGGTGTTCCTTGAAGAATAGACGTCATTTCCGTTTAGCCTCAGAGAGGAATCATTTCTACCTGAATCGGTAATTGTAATAAGAACAGTAATACAGGGGCGGTATTATCAATGAAAAAAACGATATCTCCTCTATCTTGCTGAGCAGTATCGCCCCTCCATCATCATTGCTTTTATTGCAGGATAGGAGCGCAAGGGAAAGGGACAGAAATAAAAAAGCCTTCTTTTTAAATACATAATGTTGAGTTTTTCGTTTCTCAAATGTATTTAGATGACAAAATGAAATCTCCTATATCATAATAAATAGGACAATCTTTTTTTAAATTTTGTAAGTTTTTTTGTTTTCTACAGTTATAGGAGACCCTTCGGTGAGTATTACAGAAACAGGCCTTAGATGATTTAAAAACTCAAAATCATTACCATAATTAGCTTTAAAATCTATGTGCGATTTAAAATCTATAACAGGATATTGTAACCATCTAGGGTGAGTTACTTCATATTCATTTGTTTTATTTTCAGTTACTCTTGCGTAGCCCCAGTAATGTTCGGTAATAAATTCTGCTTCACTACCTTCTTCAATTTCAACAGGATTATTTTTTGCTGAAACTTTTAAAAACTGCCAACCACTACTTAATCTCCAGTGGTATTCAATGACGATAGAATTTTTCTCATTTTTCCAGTAATGTCGCATAGGAAGTGTTTGATAGTGCTCTTTGTAAATAGTATTGGCAATAAAAGTAATTGCCGGTTTGGGAACTATTTCTTTGATAAAAACTACTCCACGGCGCCATTCGTTCCCCACTTTCCTTTTTACATAGAACCGAAGATTTACTTCCTCAAAGGAAGTATGATATGGGACTTTAATCCCTAAAACCTTGGTATTGATAAACATAAAACCAACCACACTCACATAACACTTACTATTCCAGAGATCCAGTTCTGTACCAGCAGGAATATGCTTTTTCAATACCGAAGGGGCTACTTCATAATTAGCAATTGCAAGTTTTCTCCACTCAGCTTTTAAAAAACTCATCTAATTTACTTTTGTTTAGGTAAGTAGACACCAGGAATAGGGTTTTCTTTAGACTCCTGAGCCCAATAAATATTTACAACCCACCAACGATTGCCATCATTTAGAAGCTGGATACTATTAATACCGCGCATAAACGGAACAGTATCCTTTTTGCTGTGGAAAGTCTCGTAAGTACTAAATACCTGAGTTATATTACCAAACGTATTCGAACTACGGGATATTTCGGTTTCAAAAAACCCATTTTCAACCAACCATTTTCCTGAAGCAGCAATATAATCTTCAGGAGACATATAACGAACATCATAAATTCCTTCTTTATTTTTCCCTGAAGGAATTAGTTTTGCATCGGGTTTAAATAAATACCTGAAAAGCTCCCAATCTCTTTCTTCTCCTTTTTCACCTGAAATTACACGATATAATGTTTCAATAGTACTGTCCAGTGTTTGTACGTTATCAAGATACTTTTTGCTACTGTCTTGTGCTTGCATTGCTGAAACAATACAACAACAAATTAAGATTAAGTGTTTCATGTTTTCTGTAATTGGATTTTGGTTCCGTTTTGTATGCTTTCAGAATGGTTGAAAAACACTTTTTTTCCTTTCCAGTCTGAAAGAATGAGATAATGACTGCCTTTAAAGTACGAATTTTTTACAATAACCTGAAGTCTTGTCTTAACTGAACTAACCTTTAACTGATGTGGGAAAAGAATGACCTTTTCTAAAGAATCACTTACCTCAAATAACGCTGATGGCAAAAGGGTAAATTCATCAAAAAACCCGGCCTGATAAGAAGTAGAAACATTTTCATACACTTTTTCAGGTGTCCCAAAGGCTTCAACGCCTCCATTTTTTAGGATGATAATTTCATCACTATAAGAAAGCGCCTCTTCACTATCGTGAGTAGCTGTAATACAACTAATATTGTTTTTTTTAAGATAAGAGAACAAACTTCTGCGCAGTTTGTTTTTTCTGAACGTATCGATATTACTAAAGGGCTCATCAAGTAATAGCAATTCAGGTTTTTTGGCTAGTGCTTTTGCAAGTGCAACACGTTGTTTTTGTCCACCACTAAGGTCTTTTACTTTTGTTTCTGAAAATACCTCCAGATCCACTACTCTTAATAACTCTGTTACCCGGGACATGTCTTTTTCTTTATCTAATCTGGAAAGGTAGGTAGCAATATTTTCTGCAACAGTTGTATACGGCATTACATTAAATTCCTGAGCCACCAATTTCATAAAACCTTCTCCGGGGATGAGGTTATGCTTTGGTCCCATTAACTGCATATCGTTCCAGAACACACTTCCTTTTTCTAAATGGAGTAGTCCATAAATAATATGCAATAATGTGGATTTACCACAGCCACTCTCTCCTAAAACAGCTAAATGCAGGCCCTTATCCAGATGGAAAGAAATATTTTTCAGGATCTCTTTTTCAGAATATGAAAAGGATTGAATATTTACCTGTAGCATATATAAAAAGAAACCTCACGAACAATCGTGAGGTTTTTATTAAGTTTTAACTTCTTCTATTCTTTAACACCTTTATTCACTTTTTCCGGGAGTACTTCGTAACCCATGTTATATAAAGTAAACCCGAAAATATCTGCATATTGTTCGATTGTTTTACTCACAGGTGTCCCTGCTCCGTGACCGGCATCGGTTTCAATCCGGATCAACACAGGATTCTTTCCTGCTTGTTTTTCTTGCAATTCTGCAGCATACTTAAAACTATGTGCGGGAACTACGCGGTCATCATGATCTCCTGTTGTAATTAAAGTAGCAGGATATGCCACTCCGGGTTTTACATTGTGAACAGGTGAGTACCCTTTTAAATAATCGAACATTTCTTTACTGTCTTCTGCGGTACCGTAATCGTATGCCCAACCTGCACCGGCAGTAAAGGTGTGGTATCTAAGCATATCCATTACGCCTACTGCGGGTAACGCAACCTTCACTAGGTCCGGGCGTTGTGTCATCGTGGCACCTACCAATAAACCTCCATTAGAGCCTCCGCGAATAGCCAGATAATCACTCGAGGTATAGTTATTTTCAATTAAGTATTCGGCGGCGGCGATAAAATCATCAAATACATTTTGTTTTTTCATCTTAATTCCGGCATTGTGCCATTTTTTGCCATATTCACCACCCCCGCGTATGTTAGGCACGGCGTAGACCCCTCCTTGTTCCATCCACACCGCATTGGTAATGCTAAAGCTTGGGGTTATGCTTATATTGAAACCGCCATACCCATAAAGTATCGTTGGGTTTTTTCCGTCAAGTTTCAGCCCTTTTTTGTAAGTAATAATCATCGGTACTTTTGTACTGTCTTTGGAAGTATAAAATATTTGCTCACTTTTATAATTATCAGGATTAAAGTCAATTTCGGGCTTTTTATATAATTCCGAAGCACCCTCAGCTATATTATACTTATAAATACTTCCCGGAGTTACATAATTTGTAAATGAATAATACAATTCTTTTTCCTCTTTTTTAGTGTTAAAACTACCGGCGCTTCCTACGCCTGGAAGCTCAACTTCACGAACTAAATTTCCATCAAAATCATATTGTAATACCTTAGAAACAGCATCTACCATATATTCTGCAAAAAAGTATCCTCCGCCGGATGATGGAATCAATACATTTTCTGTTTCAGGAATGAAGTCTACCCAATTTTCCGGGGAAGGATTGGAAGCATCTACAGTAATGATCTTTCTGTTAGGAGCATTAAGGTTGGTTACAATAAATAGCTTTGTGCCAACATTATCAATGATATATGAATCACTATCTGTATGATCTAAAATGGTTATAAATTTACTGTCAGGTTGAGACAGGTCTTTTAAAAAAAGCTTATTCCCCGAAGTAGAAACACTCGCACTTACCCGTAGATAGCGATTATCTTCGCTCACAAAACCATTAACATATCGATGCTTTTCTGAAGGGATCCCCCCATAAACAAGTGCATCCTCACTTTGTTTAGTTCCTAATTTATGATAGTATAATTTATGTTGGTCTGTTTTGGCAGAAAGTTCACTGCCTTTAGGCTTATCGTAACTAGAGTAGTAAAAGCCATCGTTTGCTTTCCAGGAAAGCCCACTAAATTTAACATCTACAATAGTGTCTTCTATAACTTCTTTTGTTTCGGTATTCATCACCAATATTTTGCGCCAGTCACTTCCTCCTTCAGAAATAGTGTAGGCTGCTGTTTTGCCATCTTCAGAAAAACTTAGATTCCCTAATGAAATAGTTCCATCTTCTTTAAATGTATTTGGGTCTAAAAATAATTGAGCCGTACTTGGGTCTTCGTCGGTTTTATACCTATAAATGGCGTATTGGTTTTGAAGTCCGTCATTTTTATAGTAATATGTATAGTCTCCTTCTTTAAAGGGGGCACCCACTTTTTCATAATTCCATAATGCCGAAAGACGTTCTTTTAGTTCTGACCGAAAAGGAATATTGTCCAAATACCCAAAAGTTACTTCATTTTGAGATTTTACCCAGGCTTCGGTTGCTTCACTTCGGTCATCTTCCAGCCATCGATACGGATCTTCTACTTCTACTCCAAAAAATGTGTTTACAGTATCAACTTTTTGAGTATTTGGGTAAGTCACAGCAATAGGTTCTTTTTTTTGTTCTTCTTTACAGGCTATTACAACAAGTGTAATAAAAACAGGAATAATTAGTTTTTTCATTTTATGGATGATTTAATAGCCGTAAATGTAGTAAAAACTAGCCTTCTAAAAGGTTATAGAACTGTTAGAACAATAAAATTAGCATTAATAAGCAACTAATACTGAAATAATGGCCGATAGGCTTTCCAATATTTGTAAATTAAAATTCCATTGATAATTGCTATTATCAATGCTTGAATAATGTCCGGCATATCTAAAAATAAATGAAATAAAAGAATATTAACCGAGATAGGAACAAGTAATAATAATGCAAAAGGAACCCATTTGTTAATTAATAAAAGAAGCCCTACAAAAATTTCAAAAACGGCTACTACATAAAGAACATATCCGGTTGCTTGAAGAGAGGATATAAAACTGGCAGCATCTGTCGGCATATCCGGAGTCGGAATAAAGCCAATAAACTTATTTAGCCCAAAAACCAACAGGCCAAGGCCTAGAATAATACGAAGAATTTTAGTAAAAGTTGAATTCATAGGGATGGTTTTTAGTGTTGAAGAACTAAATATACTGAAAAATAAAAAATTCACTTATAGTTATCTATGTGAATAATTATTGTAGCACACCTTAATAAAATTCACCTGAATTATACTAACTCCCTGGCAACCAGATATTCGGCAATTTGAATAGCATTGGTAGCAGCCCCTTTACGTAAATTATCACTTACAACCCACATATTTAATGTATTAGGCTGTGTTTCATCTCTACGGATTCGCCCCACGAAGACCTCATCTTTATTGTGGGCATATATAGGCATTGGATATGTATTAGTATCCGGATTATCCTGCACGGTAATACCTGGGACCTCATGGAGCAACCTACGCACTTCACTTAGATCAAAGTCGTTTGTAAATTCAACATTTACCGCTTCACTATGCCCTCCGGCTGTAGGGATTCTTACCGCTGTTGCCGTTACCGAAAAAGTACGGTCTCCTAATATTTTTTGTGGCTCGCGGGCAAGTTTCATTTCTTCTTTTGTATATCCATTAGCTTCAAAAACATCACAATGAGGCAGTGCATTTTTATGAATAGGATATGGGTATGCCATTTCACCGGAGACTCCTTGAATTTCATTTTCTAACTGAGCGACAGCCTTTACACCTGTTCCTGAAACAGATTGGTAAGTGGATACCACAACACGTTTCATATTATATTTTTTATGGAGTGGAGCCAGAGCCATTACCATTTGAATGGTAGAACAGTTTGGGTTGGCAATAATCTTATCTTCTGAAGTTAATACATGAGCATTGATTTCCGGCACGACCAATTTTTTGGTTGGATCCATTCGCCATGCTGAAGAATTGTCGATAACAGTGGTTCCGGATTCAGCAAATTTAGGCGCCCACTGTAATGAGGTATTTCCTCCTGCAGAAAAAATAGCAATATCGGGCTTCGCAGCAATAGCTTCTTCCATTCCTATGATCTTATAGGATTGTCCTTTAAAACTCAATTCCTTTCCTATAGAAGTTGCAGAGGCTACCGGAAGCAATTCGGTAACAGGGAAATTACGTTCTTCCAACTGTTTTAACATCACTGTGCCTACCATTCCGGTTGCACCTACCAGAGCTATTTTCATTTATACCTTTAATTTGAGTTCAAAAATAAGAGATAGCTTTTAATTTTTTCAGAATAAAAAGCAAAAAAAAGACCCTTCCGAATTTTCGGAAGGGTTTAATTAATGTATGTAGTGTAGCGGTCGCTACAAGTTCATTTATCTTTTTTTCAATTCGTCACGAATTTCAGTGAGCAGTTCTTCCTGAGTAGGTCCTGCCGGCTCTGCAGGAGCTTCTTCAACAGGCTTCTTGGTTTTATTGTACGCTTTAACGATCATAAACAAAACAAACCCTACGATGATCAAATTGATAATAGAGTTAACCCATTTACCATACATTATTGCATTTTCTGCTTTTTCAACTGTTCCGTCAGCAGCTACTACCGCTTCGTCAAGAACAACTTTCATGTCGGCAAAATCTAATCCGCCGGCAAAATGTCCAACAAATGGCATTACAATATCATTTACAAATCCATTAACCACCAAGCCTATTGCGCCTGCGAGTAATACTGCAACGGCAAAGTCAATAACGTTGCCGGTCATAATGAAATTCTTGAATTCTTTTAACATTTTTGATGGGTTTAATAGTTAATAACCACTAATTTAAATAAAAAGAATCGCTTTTTATAAAATATAATTCACACAACACATTATTTCCTGCAAATAATTCGCTTAATGCGCTGAGAAATAGCAGTTAATAACTCATAAGGAATCGTATTAACAGCTTCTGAAAGAGCATCTATAGTAGGGTATTCACCAAATACAACAACTTCATCTCCTTCAATACATTCAATATTTGTAACATCCGCCATGATCATATCCATACAAACATTACCTATAATAGGCGCTTTTTGACCGTTTATGGTTACCCACCCTTTTCCGTTACCAAAAGCACGATTTATACCATCTGCATGCCCAATAGCCAGTGTTGCAGTTCGAACAGATCTTTCGGCTTTAAACCCCATATTATAACCCACTGTTTCTCCGGCTTCAATTTCATGTAGCTGTGAAATCACGGTTTTTAATGTAGAAACAGGTTTTAGGTTTTTATTTTCTTCGGGGTCGTTTCCAAAACCATATAGGCCTATTCCGGTTCGAACCATATCGAAGTGCGCTTCGGGATAATTAATAATTCCGGAGGTGTTTACAGTATGTAAAATAGGTTTGTAGCCTAATTTTTCAATTAATATTTTTGAAATACTTTGGAAACTATTTATTTGTTGTAATGTAAAATCCCGCTCATTTTCATCTTCGCTGGCCGCCAGATGCGATAAAATTGATTGAACTTTTACACTTTCAGTTTTTGAAAGAGTTTCTACTATAAAAGGAATGTCATCTTTTCTGAAACCTAACCGATTCAAACCAGTATTGAACTTTAAATGAATAGGATATAGCTTTTGTTTATTCTTTTCAGCAAAGGCAATAAATTTTTTGAGCATAGTACGCGAATAAATACTAGGCTCTAAACAGCGATTTAAAATAACATCAAAGTTTACGGGCAAAGGATGCAGCACCAAAACAGGAGCTTCAATTTTAGCATTACGTAAATTAACACCTTCATTTGCATAGGCTACAGCTAAATAGGTTACGCCTAAATCGACTAATTCTTTGGCAACTGCAGAAGCCTCACTACCATAACCAAAGGCTTTTACAACCGCCAGCACTTTGGTGTTTTTTTTTAGTTTTGATACGAGGTAGCGGTAATTGTGCCCTAAAGCGTTGAGGTCAATTTCCAGAATGGTTTCGGTAGCTTTTGGCATGCTCAGGCTTGCTTTTTCGAAGGAACTTCTTCCGGATCTTTCACATCCATTTTACTTACTTTTTCCCGAAGCATGGCTTTGTAATATGATGACCGGCTTAATGGTTCATAATCTTCGGTTTCACCTAAAAGCACCAGATCATCACTTTTTGCTTTTCGATAGCTGTAATGGGCAAGATTGCCGGTACGCGTACAAACTGCGTGTACTTTTGTCACATACTCTGCTGTTGCCATAAGTGCAGGCATAGGGCCAAAAGGGTTCCCTTTAAAATCCATATCCAAACCGGCAACAATCACACGCACACCGCTATTGGCAAGGTCATTACAGACTTTTACTATTTCATCATCAAAAAACTGTGCTTCATCAATACCCACAACATCACAATTGTCTGCCAAAATTGGAATATTGGCCGCAGCAGGAACAGGAGTAGAGCGTATTTCATTACTATCGTGCGAAACCACCTTATTTTCATCATACCTAAGATCGATATTTGGTTTAAAAATTTCGACACGCTGGCGTGCAAACTTAGCACGTTTAAGTCGGCGGATGAGCTCTTCGGTCTTTCCCGAAAACATAGAGCCACATATGACCTCAATCCAGCCAAATTGTTCTTTTTGATTTACAGTATTTTCGAGAAACATATGTTAAATTTAGACGAAAACAGAAATAGTTGACGTTTACATAAAGGTTGCGTAAATTTATAAAAACAAAATAGAGAAAAAGAGAATTATTTCAAAAGATATGAAAAAGAAACTTCGCTTACAGATTAAAGCACTTGCCGAGCAAATTATTGCTGAAGAAAATGCATTGGATACTAAATCGCTAAAACAAGCGGTAAGAGAATTATACGAACGATTTACACTATTAGAGTATTTAGAATCTCAAATAGAAGACGAGGCTGTTGTTTCAAAAACGCAATCGTTGGACTCGAAAAGTTTCCGTGAAGAAAACTGGTTTAAAGAACCGGAACCGGTCCCTCAACCTGAAAACAAGGAGGAGTTGGTAGAGCCGTTGATGGAGAAAATTAAAGATATCGTGGCACAAATGCCGGAAGAATCTCAACAAGTTGATGAACTTCTGGAAGAAGTGATACCCAAAAAAAAGTATGTTAAAAATGACCTGGAAGAATTTGCTTCTACCTATCAGCAAACTCCAACCTTTGAGAGAAAAGAACCTACTAAAGGAGGAAAAATTCCAAAAAAGACCGACGGATTAGTCGAAGATATTGGAGCATCTGCGAACAAACCCAAGTCTATTAATGATAAAAATCATCAAGGGTTGAATATAGGTCTTAATGACCGTCTTGCATTTATAAAGAACTTGTTTGATGGTAATGCTGAGGATTATACACGGGTACTTTCTCAAATTAGTACTATGAAATCGTATGATGATGCAGCGAATTTTATTAAAGGCAAAGTAAAACCCGATTATAATTACTGGATTAAAAAGGAGGAATATTCCGAACGATTTATGGTGATTGTTGAGAAAAGCTTTAATTAGTTTATGGGGAAACTATACCTTGTTCCAACTCCCATAGGTAACCTAAAAGACATGACCTTTCGGGCAATAGAAGTATTAAATGAAGTTGATCTTATCCTTGCTGAAGATACACGTACAAGTGGTAAACTTCTAAAACATTTTGAAATTACAACGCAGATGCATTCCCACCATATGCACAATGAGCATAAAACTACGCAGGGGATCGTGAAGAGAATTCAGGCAGGGGAGAACATTGCACTTATTAGTGATGCGGGAACTCCAGCTATTAGTGACCCTGGATTTTTGCTCACACGTGCTTGCATAGAGGCTGGTATTGAAGTAGATTGTCTTCCGGGAGCTACTGCTTTTGTACCTGCATTAGTTAATAGTGGCTTACCCAACGATAAATTTGTGTTTGAAGGCTTTCTACCTGTAAAAAAGGGAAGACAAACCCGACTACAATTATTGGCTGAAGAAACCCGAACAATTGTTTTTTATGAATCTCCCCATAAGCTGTTGAAAACACTGGGGCAATTTGTTGAGTTCTTTGGCGCAGACCGAAATATCTCTGTTGCTAGGGAATTGAGCAAATTGCATGAAGAAACCATTCGTGGAACAGCTGCGGAAGTTTTAAAGCATTTTGAAGCAAAACCTCCCAAAGGAGAGATTGTCATTGTGGTTGACGGAAAAAAATAAATGCAAACATTACTAAAAGATATTCGCGCTTGCGAAATTTGTAAAGAGCACCTGCCTTTAGGGCCACGCCCTATTGTTACAGCACACCCGGGTGCTAAAATTGTAATTATAGGACAAGCCCCCGGAACAAAAGTTCATAAAACAGGAATTCCGTGGGATGATCCCAGTGGAAAACAGTTGCGAAAATGGTTGAATGTTTCAAATGAAGTCTTTTATGACGAAAGTAAAATAGCACTTGTTCCTATGGGTTTCTGTTATCCCGGAAAGGGAAAAAGCGGAGATCTGCCCCCACGCCCGGAATGCGCTCCTCAGTGGCATGAAGTATTATTGGGCAAAATGCCAAATTTAAAACTGGTTATTTTAATTGGAATGTATGCTCAAAAAGAATATTTAAAAGAAAATGCTAAAAAAACACTTACAGAAACTGTGAAGAATTACAATGAGTACCTTCCTAAGTTTTTGCCGTTACCCCATCCATCTCCCAGAAATAGATTTTGGCTCACTAAAAATCCATGGTTCGAAAAAGAAATTGTTTGTGAGCTTCAAAAGCGACTTAAACAACTGCTCGATTAATTAAAAAAGAGACAGACCTACCTTGAAGTTATTTTTATTAAACATGTTTTCCCTTGTTCCAGCCATGTTTTCCCAAATACTGAGTTCCACTTTCCACAGCTCCGCCTTCTATAGAAGTTCCCATAGAATCATTCCAGCGATTAAGGTAGCCAAATAACGAAATAACCCCCAACATTTCTACAATTTCACCTTCATTCCAATGTTCATAAAGGCGAGACTTAATGTTTTCATCTACAGCATTAGGAACTTGTGAAGCTGCTAATGAAAAATCCAATGCAGCTCTTTCGGCATCATTGAATGCGGGATGTGTTCTATATTCCCAAATATTATCCAGTTGTTCCTGCTCTGCTCCATAACGCTCTGCTGCCCGAATGGCATGTGCCTGGCAATACCGGCATCCGGTGGAGTTACTACTTACCCAGGCGATCATTCGTTTTAAAGCTGAGGTCACACGTCCTTCATTGGCCATTACTGCTTTATTCAAATTAATAAATGCTTTGCTAATGGCAGGGCGACGCTGCATGGTAAGCACACTATTAGGGCAAAATCCAAGTGTTTCGTTAAAGAATTCAGCTAATTGCTTGGTTTCCTGATCGTGTTCCGAAGATAAAGGGGTTACTAATGGCATAATTGCTATTTCTGAAAATTATTGGGTTCCAAATTACAAACTCTTACCTTCAAAAAAAAACGACTGCAGAATATGTTGCTTTCAAATATTCCACAGCCGTTTCAGACTAAAATAAATAGTTATTATTTACAGAACAGTACTCTGTCCCATATTCCATCGTGCTGAGTTTCTCCATTGGTAAGTTTTAACTCTGCCGTAATTCTAACCTCATAAGCACAGCTGGGAAGTGAGGCTACATCACCTACATAAAGTGAAGTTCCGTGTGCTTCTTCGCCGGGAGTTGGGAAAACAACCGGTTGAAATGCATGAGGCCCTCCTTGTCCGTACATTTGTAATGCCACAGTACCCAGATTAGGATTTGCTGCTGTATAGTTAACAGTAATAGAATTAGTGATCTTATTACAACCACCTCCAATTAATTCCTGAAGGTCCAAACAGGCAATCCCAAGTTCGTTATTGCTTACAGTTGGCAACCAGGAACCTCCCTGAGGGACTCCATCATATTCAGTATTGAAAATAGCCAACGGACGTGAGAACCCTGCGGTTACTTTGGATGCATCATTGCCCTGCTCACGTTTCCACATGCGCAATGCAAAATACCTGTTTTTCTCAAGAGGTGCAGAACTATTACCTTGTACCAGACCGGCTTTGTTTACAGCTCCTCCTGCAAGGTTTTTAGAAATTAATTTTATCAATGATCCATTGAAAAAGATATCAAAACCACCACCTGAATATTGAGGAGCCTGTATCCAGTTGCCATCAAAATGTACCTCTACCTCATTTCCGTAAGAAGTTGGGGCATCTGTTCCCTTTATTACATAGGCATCATACTTTATAATAGGAAACAATTGAGTAATTCTGGTTGCTATTTCATTTCTGGCAATGTCATTTGGGGCAACATCTACCCAATTTCCGGATGGAATAGTTCCTACATCTACAGATGGGTTATTCACCTCAGCATATTGAAATTTATATTCTACAGGCTGACCGTTAAATGTTTTGGATAAAGAGCCTCTTAGGTCCAAATTGCTATAGAATGCCTGATCATTTAATACTGTATTTGCCTTCCCGGTTGTTCTTCCGGTTGCAGGGTCTATATTTAGGACAGGGTGGTATTTTCGTGCATATCCTATTTGATAAAAAGCGGCAGGAGGGTCAATACTTCCTCCGGGAGAATCATCCAGACATAAGTTTACACATAAACAATTTGAAATATTCTTTCTGCTTGGTTTGTGCGCTTCAGATGTGTCTTCAGCAAAGAAAACAGAACCACCAACGGCAAATTTAAAATAGATATCCGGACCATTATCAAAGCTAAAAATAGGAGTAGTTTCAATGTTGATAAAGGGTGACAAAAAAGTCTTTTTAAAATCGATAGAACGATAAAATATACAGAACCGTCCTTTACTGTCCGTAACACTACTTCCCAGAAAATCATCGGTTATAATATCATCGTCCATTGCAATTACTTCTATTCCTATAAGCGGTTCTTTAGATTCGCAATTGGTAAGTGTCCCGCAGATCACCCAAATGTCCAACCGTCTTAAGATGTAACACCAGATTCTATGTAATAAGCAGTAATTCCACCCTGCTACAAGGCCATTGTCGGTTTCTCTCCATTTGGGTTGAATGATATCAATTAAAACTTCAAAAGGCTTAAAGCCTTTAGGGAGGGATGTTCCTTTTTGCCCGTATTCCGGTACTTCGTCATAGTATAAAGTAATTGCAACAGCACCGCCGGTATAACCTGTTTTGTCTCCATCGAGATTAAATTCATAATTTCCATTGGCATCAGTTTCGGTTTCGGCAAGGAGCTGCTTTTTACGAGACTTTATTTCTTTCTCTTCAAAAACCTGAATAAGCTCTTTGCTTTGTGCTGCTGTATATGCAGTAGCCGCATTTATTTCTTCCTGTAGGCTATATAAACGTATTTTTGTGTTGGGAATAGCTTTTTTGTGGTCGTCGCAGATTGCTGTATACAATCTGCCTTTAAGTGTGTAATTCATGATGTAGGGGTTTTAATAGTTATTTTTAAATGTTTTAGAGAGCTAAATTACTTTCTCTTCAAACAAATTTTATAGATGAAATGCCTCATATTTAAAGAGTTGAACACTTCATTTTTTTGGAGGAAAAATCCTACCTGAAATAGGAAAAATCCTTTTTTGAACTAAAATGAATTTGTATTTTTACAGACCTCCCCAATAACCCCTTCTAGGATACATGCGCTGGACATTAAAACCGAAACCTTCCCCTCAAAAAATTAAGGAACTTGCCAATGCTTTAGGAGTTGAAGAAATAATAGCTTTATTATTACTGCAAAGAGGGGTTGAAAGTTACGAGGAGGCTAAAGACTTCTTTCGCCCAAGTTTAGAAAAGCTACACGACCCTTTTTTGATGAAGGATATGGATAAGGCTGTGAATAGGATCGAACAGGCTATTTCTAAGCAGGAAAATGTACTTATCTATGGCGATTATGATGTAGACGGTACTACAAGTGTTGCTTTGCTTTCTTCCTATTTAAAAACCTATTATCCAAATGTGGCAACGTATATTCCGGACAGATATGATGAAGGATATGGTATTTCTTATAAAGGAATTGATTTTGCTGCAGATAATGATTTTTCGCTGATAGTTGCCTTAGATTGTGGAATAAAAGCCATTGAAAAAGTAGAGTATGCTACTAAAAAAGGAATTGATTTCATTATATGTGACCACCATCGTCCGGGAGCCAAACTTCCAAAAGCAGTGGCGGTTTTAGACCCTAAAAGAGAAGACTGTGACTATCCTTACAAAGAGCTATGTGGCTGTGGAGTTGGGTTTAAACTCATTCAGGGCCTTTCAGAAAAAAGAGGTCAAACGATTGATGATCTTCTTTTGTATCTCGATTTAGTGGCTACTGCGATTGGAGCCGACATTGTTCCAATTACAGGAGAAAATAGAATACTTGCATATTACGGTTTAAAAGTGATCAACTCTAATCCTCGCACCGGATTTAAAGCGATCCTAAAACAAGTAAAAAAAGAAACGCTGACTATTACCGATGTCGTTTTTATTATTGCTCCGCGTATTAATGCTGCAGGCCGGATGAAACATGGAAATCATGCAGTTACCTTATTGACCGAAACCAATATGGATACTGCAATTACATGGGCATTGGAAATAGAACAGTTTAATACGGATAGAAAGGATACCGATAAAAAAATGACAGAAGAGGCGTTGCAGAAGATCATAGAAAACAAAGAAGAGAACAGGGTGACAACTGTAGTCTATGATGAAAATTGGCACAAAGGAGTCATTGGTATTGTGGCTTCACGATTAACAGAAACGTATTATCGCCCAACATTAGTATTCACTAAAAGTGGCGAAAAACTGGCTGCCTCTGCGCGCTCTGTTCGGGATTTTGATGTCTATAATGCTTTAGAAGCTTGCTCTAAATACATTGAGCAATTTGGCGGGCATAAATATGCTGCGGGACTCACATTACTGGAAAAAGATTTTGAAAAATTTAAAACTAAATTCGAAAAAGTAGTTTCTGAAACAATAGACCCTAAATTACTTACGCCTGAAATTAAAATTGATGTTGAAATTGACTTAAATGATATTAGTCCGAAATTTTATCGGATCCTGAAGCAGTTTGCGCCTTTTGGCCCCGGAAATATGACACCAGTATTTATGACACAATATTTAAAGGATACAGGCTGGGGAAAATGTGTAGGGGAAGACAAAAACCATTTGAGAATTACTGTACGTCAGGGAGACTCGCCTCAATTTACCGGGATTGGTTTTGGAATGGGGGACAAAAAAGATCTTGCCTGTAGTGGAACCCCCTTTAAAGCGGTATATGCTATTGATGAAAACGAATGGCAGGGAACCGTAAACCTTCAATTAAAATTAAAAGATATAAAAGCCTAGCTAATGAAATCTCATTTGACCTTCTTGGTTACAGATGTTTTCTTATTTTTATATTAGAAATGAACTATCGCATATTATGAAACAAATTATTATTTTCTTACTTATTGTGATCATTGCAATTTTAGGCTACAATCAATACAAAAAATACAAGCGATTTTCCTTTTCTGAATACGAATACAAAATTCCGGAAACCATAAATGCAAAAAAAACAGATAAGGCTTTATTGTTGGATTATTATGAAGCTGTTGAAGCATTAAACGGTTATGTAATTACCCAGTGGAGCTCTCAGGAGATTGATGTTAGAAATCCGGGTGATGACGATGGTGAAATTGTAGCAGCAGCTTCAGAATACCGGAAAAAATTGGCAAATGTTAAGTTCTACGAAGCTCAGCTTTTGGATTTTTCAACAACAGAAAATCCGAAAATAAATCTTTCAGAAGAGGAAGAGAAAAACCATTTCATTAAAAAAATATTCTATAGTGACCCTTCCGGGAATACGTTAAGTTTAGGTGAAAAAAGTGCTCTAATATATGAAATACAAAGGCTCTTGAATCAAAAAGGAGATTCTATACGACATGATGGTATTTTTAGAGAGGAAACATTTAATTCTTTAAGATCTTTCGAAGAAAAGAATCATTTGTATCCAGATGGGAAGCTGGATGCCTTGACACTGGAATATTTATTGAAGTGAGTTAAAACAAGACCTTATAAAATGTTATTCAAACTTTTTCAGCTCGAAAACAGAACCGTCAAAAACACCATAGGTATAATGGCTTATCCAATCGCCTAAATTGAAATAGGTTGAATTCTCGCCTACTTTTATTTCCATAGGTAAGTGCCGGTGCCCAAAAATAAAATAGTCATAATGTTTATTTTCCAGCTTTCTTTTAGCGTATTGTGCTAACCATTCGTTTTCTTCGCCCAAAAATTCCTTATCATCTTCCCCGGAAATTAATTTATTTTTTACGGAAAGATATTGCGCCAAACGCATTCCCAGCTCGGGATGAAACCAGCGAAATAACCAATTAAAAACGGGGTTGGTAAATACTTTTTTCATTCGCTTATATCCTTTATCACCAGGGCCTTTGCCGTCTCCATGACCAATGAAAAAAGTTTTATCATTAAATATAAATTCTTTAGAATCCCGATAGGTTGGAATGTTAAGCTCTTTTTCAAAATAGTCTCGCATCCACAGATCATGATTCCCTACAAAAAAATAAATAGGAACACCACTATCACTTATTTCGGCTAGTTTTCCCAATACACGAACGAAGCCCTTGGGCACCACCGTTTTATATTCAAACCAAAAATCAAACAGATCACCTAACAAAAAAATAGCTGCAGCATCGTCTTTTACAGTATCTAACCACCGCACGAATTTCTTTTCACGTGGACGGCTTTCAGTGTATGAAGGAGCACCAAGATGGTTGTCGCTAGAGAAGTAGATTTTTTTTCCTTGCGGGATTTGCATAGTTCAAAGATAATGAAAAGGTTGTATGGAATTAGTTTTCCGAAGCAAACCATTCTGCATAACTGGTTTCGGTTTCCTGAAGCCTTAGTGAATGCAACCGAATGCTTTGTGGAAGCCGGGCCTTAATTTTTTCTGAAAAATCAATTACCATCATTTCACTGGTGGGTTGGTAATTTACCAACAACACATTGTGTCCTCTATTTTGAAGTTCTTTAGCCAATTCTACATGGGGTGTATTTTTATTGAATACGGTAGCATGGTCAAAAACATCTACAACTTCCTCCTTCACAATTTTTTTCAGGTCGCCAAAATCTATGACCATACCATATTTTACATTTGTGGTATCGCTAATGGGTTTTCCAATAACTGTTACGGAAAGCTTATAACTATGGCCGTGTACATTTCGGCATTTACCGTCGTATCCATATAAAGCATGTCCGGTTTCAAAAGAAAATAATTTTGTAATTCGAATATTGCTCATCGCCTTTTTTTGAATTTATTGTAAAGTACTACAATAATCAGCAGTAAACCAAGGACTAAAAAAAGGCCGTTTCCGCTTAAAAATTGTAAAACATCCATCCCAGAAAATTTTTGTAAATGTATTTAATTTTCAACTAAAGGAATGTATTTTCGTCTAAATTTGATCACCAGTGCCAAAGCTCTGTAACCTATCCAAACCAGAATGGCTAACCAGATACCAATCAAGCCCCAGCCCATATATTTTGAAAGATATAACACAGGAATAAACCCAATTAGAGTTGCTCCCAATAAAACATTCCGGAGATAACTCATTTCTCCTAAACCTTTAAAGATAGCATCTAAGGTAAAAGCAAGAGCATTTAACGGCTGACTGATTAGTACCATAAAGAACATACCATAAAAAATAGCAAGTACTTGGGGATCTTTGTTGAATAAAAGGCCTAAGGGTTCGTAGAAGATAATTCCGAGAACAATAAGTAAAGCTGCTATACCCAAATTATAGAGATTTACACGTTTTGTAAGTTTCCATAAGGACCCATAATCCTTGGCCCCTAATAATTTTCCGCCTAAAATATTACCTGCAGCGCCATATCCATCAATAAAGAAGGCGGTAAATAACCAAATATTTATAGCAATAGCATGTGCTGCTATAAATTCTTTTCCCAGCCCGGTAGCCTCTCTTACTGCTAGCATTAATGCAGCGTTTAAAGCCAGAGATCTTATAAAAAGATTAAAACTCATAGTAACCAGTCGATAAATTTCCGGATGAATTGGAAAACGTAGCCTTAAGGATACTTCTGTTTTCCAAAGTAAAAAGACAAATGCCAATAGTGCCATTACCGCCTGTGAAATAAGACTTGCCCATGCGGCTCCTTTAATTCCCATTGCAGGGATATAGTCCTCAACCCCATAGACAAGAGCAAAATCCAATCCAATATTTATCAAGGCTCCCGAGGAAGCAATAATCATAGGCCAAAAAGTATTCTGTAACCCGCGAAATAATCCAAAAACAGCAAAAGTGAATAAGGTCAATGGGAAACCCCAGACGCGGATGTTATAATAATCAATGCTATATTCCAGAATAATACCTTCTGCATTTAAGAGGGTAAAGATCTCTTCTACAAAAAAATAGGTAGAGAATAATACGACGATACTGAGGATAATGTTGAAATAAATGGCCTGGGCAGGAAAATTATGCAGTTCTGTAATTTTACCTGCACCCAGATTTTGTGAAACAATAGCCGAAATAGCACTTCTGCTTTGTGCCAGAATCCAGATAAGCATAGAAAGAAAGGAACCCACGATTCCAACTGCTGCAAGGGATTCTGTACCAAATTGCGGAATATTCCCTACAATTGCTGCATCTGTGCTGGAGAGTACAGGCTCTGCAATCCCCGATAGAATTGCAGGAATAGCAAGTTGCTGGATACGTTTAAAGGAAATATCGGTTTTTCGCATCTTAAGGATACAAAATTAGCTATTCAAAATCAGTTCGTAACAATAAAAAGGATATTTACTTTGCTTCGGAAAATAAATGTTTCCCAGACGTTGATACCCACGTGCTTTGTAAAATTTCTGATTGCGTTTGTTTTGACTGAAGGTATCTAATCTAACAGAGGTGATATCATTTTCGACGGCTCGGCCTTCAGCAAAATCCATTAATTTTCTGGCATAACCTTTCCCCTGAGAATTTGGATGTATTGCAAGGCGGTGGATGTAATAATGACGGGAATCTGCTGTTAACCAATCAATTTCGTTGTATTCTACATCTTTTTCAGAAGAAATAACGATGCAACCTACAATTTCATCAAAGTCTAACAGAACATATAGCTCATTTCGTGTAATGTCTTTTTGAAATGCTTCACGTGTAGGGTAGTGTTCGTTCCATTGAAAAATGTTTTCAGAAGCCATTTTCACGGCACAGGCACGTGTAATTTGCATAATTTCATCAATTTCTAAAGGTTTCGCGTGCCGAATCATATTTAAAGAATTAATTTTGCAACGAAATTAAAGGTAATTGTTTTATGAATGAATCATGGAGGAAGGATATTTTATTCACTCCTCTAACATTCAGGCAAATACCATTTAACAATTTTAAAATAATAAAGTACAGATGAAAAATATATTAGTTCCTGTAGGGTCTACACATAATGGGGTTAATAATTTACAATATGCTGTAAATTTTGCAGCCATGACCGGCAGTACCGCAACGGTTTACCTTATTAATTTGTATAAAGAGTTTTCGAAGGTAGGAGGATTGACCAAAGTAAATCAATTGATCATTGATGATAACGAATCTCAGTTGAATGAAGTACTAAACCAGGTAGATACCAAAGGAGTGAAGGTAATTGCAAAACCTGTTAAAGGGGATCCTTTTGAAGGGATCGCACGGATATCAAAACAATTGAATATTGATTTGATCATTTTATCTCCGCAGAGTATTGACATAAAGAATGAAGTGTATTTAGGAAGTACCACCGGAAAGATCGTAAAGCAAACAGATATCCCGTTACTAATTGTACCCAGAGACTATCTGTTTAGAAAATTTGAAACGATTTTGCTGGCTTTTAAAAAAGGTCATTTTGAAAAAGCAGGAGTTCTAGACCCTTTAAAAGAAATGATGCATTTGTTTAGCTCGAAACTTAATTTACTACAAGTAATAACTCCGGATGCTCAAGAAGATAGAAGTATTGATGAAGGTCTAATGCAATTACAATCTTCTCTTAAGGTCACTGAAAATGCAACTATTTTTCAAGGGGTCTTAGAGCATTTTCAGTCTCATAAACCGGACATGCTTTGTGTGCTAAGAAGGAAACGAGGTTTTTTCCAGAAATTATGGGAAAAGAATACAGTTTTGAAGAAAGAGTTTCATACGAGTATTCCTTTATTGATTTTAAAAGGGCGGGAATAAAAAATTTAGTATTTTAGCCCTTCTTAAATGGGGATGTAGCCCCGCCAGAACGATTCTGTCGGGCTGGTCAGCTGGCTACCCGCCCTTACCGAACGGCACGTTCGGGCGGGGAGCGCGAATTGATTAAGAATGTATTTTGTTTACATTTTATATAGCAGTAATTTTGTCCGGAATTATGTTGGAATGACTGCTGACATTGAGAAAAGATTACATGCGGATAATAGAGGATATGTACGGTCAACGAGTTCGTTTGTACCATGGGAATTGATTCATACTGAAGAATATCCCTCAAGAATTGAAGCAAGGAAACGGGAAAAATATTTAAAATCTGCTGCCGGAAGAAGGTGGCGCAAAAATAATCTGGGGATGTAGCTCAGCTGGCTAGAGCGCTTGACTGGCAGTCAAGAGGTCGTGGGTTCGACTCCCATCTTCTCCACATTTAGAAAAAATCCATACGAAAGTGTGGGTTTTTTATTTATACTCGGTTAGGGAAATCATTATTCCGACACAAAACTTTCAACGATCACAAAGCATTCCAGATAATCCTTTCGTTGCCGGTGGTTTCTCTTTTTTTGGAATGAAACATGAGAGATCTTACCAAAATTGTACGTCTGCTCCAGTTTGTAGATTACTTCGAGCAATTCATTAAAACTACCCTGAAGGGTAAATTGATAGGAGGCCAGGGGAATATTATTTTCTGAAGCTATATGTGGTTCTTTAAAATTGGTTATGGTAAACGATTTTCCGGTTGCTTCCTCATTCAGAAATTCTAACAGGTTATTCTGTACAGAGATATTTTTAAAATTGTTTTTGTTTAAAACCGAATCTGCAAACTTTTCCCGTTGATGTAATGAACTGGAAAGGCTTGCTAAATTTTCAAAACCAATAGACTGTTCCTTTAGAGTATTCAACTCCCTTTTAAGAGCAAAGGTTTGTGAAAAAGCTAACTGATAGGTGATAATAAGACCTATTACAAAACCAGCTAAAAGGAGTATATTTTTATTCTTCTGCGTCATTCTTTATTTGTATGCTTATCTCAAACTCTGCGACCCTGCTGTTCGTTGCACCATAATTAATAACAGTTATTGTTTTAATCCAATTCTTTTGTTCCATTGCTTCGATCCACTTTGAGAATGCTCCTTTATCGTTGCTCTCTCCGGCAACTGTTATTTTATCGGCTTTATATTCGATCTTTTTATCCGGCCGAATAGCGCGCCCTAAAGGTTGAAATTCAATAGCACGGAAAAGAATTGAAGCGGGTCTTTCAGCAACAATTCTATTGAGATAAAACGAGCTCTTGGAATTACCACTGGTTAAAATATTAGTAACCACTTGCTCTTTTGCTTCAATTTCATTGATTCTCGCTGCAAAAGTTTCTTTCTGAGCTTGTAATAATTGCACTTCCTGTGAAAGAGACTGCTGCCGGTTATAATAAGAGCTGAAAAAAAGAAAATTTATGAAAAGCAAAACAAGCAAAATACCAATACCTGCCACTAAGCCTTTTTTAAAGAACGCTTTTTGACTTTGTAATTCCTTAAGGTGCCTGTTTTCCTTATTGAAATTGGTTAAACCTTCTTCATTTTTGATATAATTGAATAACCCCGAAAGAGGAAGCACGTAGTTAGACGGTACATTTATATCTTCAATGGCATATGTATGGCCGGAGCCTGTTTTTTCGCCAAAAGAAGCAATGGATGTATTTTCTATGGAAAACCGATGTCTGGAAGTGCTTATTTCACTTTCATTTATAAAAGGAATCAAATTTGAAATAGTGCTAAACCCTAAACTAAATCCTATAATTGTTATTTTTTGATCTTCTGCTTCTTTTAGAAGCATATCTATATAGTCTTTTCTGCAAACAGCGATAAAACATTTAGAAGGCGTTCTTAAGATCTCGTAATAAAAATCTGATAGGGCCAGACCCGGAAAAGCTTGGGCAAGCACCTTTTTATTATTACTATCAAAAGGTGTTTCTTTTAGTAAGACGTTATTGGTATTTACAATAAGATAGGCATGTTGGTTTTTTGGCAGTTTAGCTGAAAGTTCTGAAAAAGAGGAGGATTCAATAAAATCTAACTCTTTAAATTCATCTTTTTTCTTTTTTGCAGCTACCGCAAATAATTTTTCTTCATCTGAAACAGAAGCAATTTCGATACTACAAAAAGTAGTTCCGTAGTTCCAATATGATTGTATCCCGGAACGCATTAATTAATAATGGTTGGTTTGATCATTACATTTAAATTTCGTTTTGTAGCTTCCTTTCTTCTTTGGCTAAAGAACCATTTTATAATAGGAATCCTTGCTAAAAAAGGGACTCCTGAACCTGAATCATCTTTTTTAACGGACTCTATTCCGCCAAGAACCACTACGTCCTGATCCTGCATTCTGACTATAGAGGAAAACTCTCTGCTGGTAATCCCCGGAGGAGCGTCCTCTGCAATTCGTTCTCCATTAAAAGCAGACTGTAGTACCTGGATATCTAAAGTAATCTGGCCATCGCCTGAGACAAATGGCAGGATCTCCAGTGAAAGTTCTGCATCGATAGGATAGTAATTTCTTATTTCGGAAGTTTGAGGAATCTGTGATCCGTAAAAGCTTTGACTTGTTACTGCATAATAAGTGGTCTCTCCGCTGGACAAAAAGGCCTTATGGCCATTGATGGTAGTTAATTTAGGCGTAGACCTTATTTTTAAGGTGCCGGCAGATTCCATAGCTTTAATATCCAGATAGAAATTAGGAACTACCTTTCCTATATTCAAAGCTCCAAAACCATCAAAATTTCCAATGATTTTATTTACGTCCTGTGCTCCAATGGTAACATCGCCATTAGGGAAAAATTGTCCCTGAGTTTGTACGGGTTTATCACCAATACCAAATGAAATTCCGGTTTCGGTAATTGCACTTCGATTTACTTCAATGATCATTACTTCAATTAAAATAACCGGAACCGGTTTGTCTATAAATTGAATGAAATTCTTAAATCGTTCTACCTTTGCTCCCGGGCCACTAATAACAAAACTGTTCAGCTCCACATCAACTTTAATGTCCAGTCCTTCTTTAATGTCATCGGGGATAATTTCTTCGATCGAAGTTAAATTAGATTCTGTATTTGGCCGTGTATTGTTATTCAGCCTGTTATTCTGGTTTAGATTATTCGGGTTTGTATAAGGGCTGGTATTATTTGTATTAAAATTGTTTCTTCCCGCTTTTCTTTCTCCACTGCCGGATGGGTTTTCAAGTAATTGAATTGAGCGATGCATCATGGTAACCAGTTCCACCTGCTTTAGCGACAATTGATCTTCAGTTCCAAAATAATAGATATTGCCTTCCTTTTTATAAGTAAAACCTGAGCTACCACCATTTGAAGGATTGGCAGAGCCTCCATTTGAAGGACTTACGGCACTTTCAAATATTTTATCCAAAAGCATATCAAAACCGATATTGCTTGCTTTTACCGTTGCGATTCCGACATTATCCAAAGAAGAAGCAGTAAAAATATCCAGCTTCAGATCTTCCCCTATGGTATAGATCACATCTGCTATGGGTGTATTCTGTAAATCAACTTCAACTTTTCGTTGTAGCGTATCCAGGATCTTATAATAAAAATTTGCACTTTTCCTTCTGGCCGGTCGCAGGGCATTCGTTCCGTTTCCTGTATTGGCAGCTTCTTCTGCGTATGCTGCGTTAAAGACATAGAAACCATCTCTCGATTTGTTTAAAACTAAATTATTCGCTTCAGCTAATTTAGCTAAGGCAAGATCAAAAGGAACACTATTTATATAAATGGACAGTGGTGTTGATTCGATCTCAGGAGTATACAAAAGATTTTTTCCGGAGAGATCCATAACTTTCCTGAAGACCTTGTCGAGCCGATCATTTTTAAGGTCAAGGCTGAGGTTTCCATTAGCAACAGAGAATATAGCATTTATTTCTTTCTCTTTTTGCACCTCCGGGATTTCTACATAGGGATGTATTGATAATATATTTCCGGTAAAATCAATATCCAGATTGTATTCTTTTACTAAAAAAACAAGTATATCCTGAACAGAGACATTGGAAAAATTATTTACAATGGTAATATTATTTAGGTCGGGAGAAACATTGATGTTTAAACTGTGAACTTTTGAAATTGCCAGTAAAAAATTGGAAAGTGTTGTTTGAGAAATATTTATATTAAGTGCTTCATCGAGACCGGGAGTATCAACTTTTAAGAGTTCTAATTGATTTTTTAAAGTATTAATTCTGGAAGTGTCTTGAGAAAATCCTTTTCCAAAAAACAAAAACAAAATTAAAACCGAAATGAGTATTCTTTTCATAAAACTAGTTTGCAAGGATGGAATATAATTCTTCAATGGAGGTCTCTCCCGAAATTATCATTGCCACGGCATTGCTTTTTAAGGTATTCAAGTTATTTGCAGCAAGATAATCATCTATTTGCAATTCATTATGCTTTATTGCTGTTTCCAGATCTTTGGTAATGGGGATGATCTCATAAATAGCTTTTCTCCCGTCATATCCGGTAAAATAGCAATGATTACACCCTACGGGAACAAAGTGTTTTTTTATACTGTCCCTTTCTTTAAAGCTTTCCGGAAAAACTTCAGCAGAGGCTGTAACTTCTTTTTTACAATGGTCACAAAGCTTTCTAACCAACCTTTGTGCAACACTCATATTTAAGGTAGAAGCCAAAAGGTAAGGTGCAACTCCCATATCAATGAGTCTTGAGATAGTCGCCCAGGCCGAATTGGTGTGTATGGTAGATAGCACTAAGTGACCTGTTAAAGCTGCTTTAATGGCCATATTGGCCGTTTTATCATCTCGTATTTCTCCTACCATGATAATGTCCGGGTCCTGTCTTAAGAAAGTCCGTAGCGCGGTAGGAAAATCAAAACCAATATCTTCTTTTAACTGTACCTGGTTAATTCCGTCCAGCGTATATTCTATAGGATCTTCAATGGTGAGAATATTTGTCGCTTCTTTATTAAGCAATTTTAATGTACCGTATAAGGTGGTTGTTTTCCCGGATCCTGTAGGCCCGGAAATGAGCACGATCCCATTAGGCATTTTTACGCCTTCCAGATACAACTTTAATTCTCTGGGATTAAACCCCAATTCTTTCAGCTCTACCGCCTGAGCATCTCTTTTTAAAATCCTAAGCACCACTTTTTCGCCGTATAATGTTGGCATGGTAGAAACCCGGATGTCAAAATCATCTGAAGCAGATTTTACCGTGATCCTTCCATCCTGAGACAATCGTTTTTGAGAAATATCCAACCCGGCCTGAATTTTTATTTGATTGATAAGTTGGGGGTATTCATTTAAAGGGATGTTGTATTGTTCTTTTAGTTTTCCATCTAAGCGAAAACGTACCCTGCAATGATTTTCATAGGCTTCTAAATGGATATCACTACTATTAAAATCTTTTGCTGTCTGTAATAATTGTTCCAGGAAATTGGTGCTGTTCAGTTCCTGAACTTCTTCGGTGATTTGGCGATAATTATAGGTTAGATACGACTGGATATTTTCTGTAGTTTCTGAAACCAACTCCGTTTCAAAGCTTAACAGAATGGCAAGTTCTGAAGCAAGGGATCTCAAATCTGAATGGTCGGTTTTCAGCATAACAACAGCCCCCTTTTTTTCAACCGGAATAATTCTATAGTGAAATGCCTGATTAGGAGTAATTAGTTGTTTAAGCGCTACGGGAATTTCAAATTCTTTCATCTACAAAATATAAACGGGATGGTAAAAACCTGTCCAATGAATAATATATACAGCCATTAGGAACAGGGACATACATCCGGCAAGGGGAGCTTCTTTTTGCCAGGAAGGCGATATTTTTTTAATAATTATATGGAAAACGAATGTAAACAAAATGGAGAAAACAAAGAAATTAATAAACGTAACTGTTGGAAAAGAAACCGCGAAACCGATAAAAAAAAGAATGTCGCCTAACCCTAAAGCTTCTTCTAAGAACTTCTTTTTTAAAATAAACCTTGCAAAAAGGTAATTGAGCAAAAGGACGATACCAATTACGGCAATATTTATGAGGGCAGAAGTGATAAAGAATTCGGCAAACGTACTTTTATAAAATAAATAACCCCCACAAAGGGCAAATATTGGAAAGAGAAAGGCCCAAACCTTCCGGTCTTTAAAATCCTGGTAAAAAATGAGTGTTAGTGATAGTAACAAAAAGCATTTGACAATGAGGGACATTAGTCTTTTGTAATTTCTTTAGGATTTCCGTTTTCGTCTATTTCCCACACATTAAAAACACCATCGCCGTCAAAGTCTACGATCGCTTCAGCCCTAGCTTTAAAAGTAGTAGTTGTAGATTGTATAATCTCATAACTGTAATTAGCCGTTCCGCCTTCATTAACTGTTTTTGGTGCTTCAAAATCGATCTCATTGAAATCCATCGAATATTTAGAATTTATATAGCGGTATTGGGTTTGCAGGTTCGCAATATGTTTAAGTTGGATCTTTGCTTCCTGTGCTTTTGTTTTGGAGATCAACGGCATAAATTGTGGCAGGGCCAGTAATAGTAATATTCCTATTATTGCAAGCACCATAAGCATTTCATTGAGTGTAAACGCTTTGATTTTATGTAGTCTTATTTTTTTCATTTTTAATTCCTTTACTGCTCATTAGCTATCTAAGAGTAAAGCAAAATGGTTTCTACAAAGGTATAACTAATATTAATTGAGTTTAAAGTTTAACGTTAAAAAAAATCACAGTAGCTAGCTGTAAATCAGCCAAAGTATCATTCTTTTTATCGAAAACATAACGTAGGATGTGATACCCTACCACATTTCGTTTAAAATAAAAAAAATAGCTTTGAACTTTCCCCTTTTAATTAACATCAGGCCTGTTTTTTGGCATGATGAAATACAATTTTAAAACATGATCTATGTCATATGATATGGAAAAGAAAGCG